>JAPYTD010000039.1 GCA_029936315.1 Planctomycetota bacterium
GACCAAAGGTCTGTGCATCGTGCTGTCCAGCCTGACGATGAACATGGGAATCACGGGCGATGCTGCGTTCGAGGTCATCCTGATGTTGTCGCTGATGTCGGGGTGCATCCAGCTCGGCTTTGGCTTGCTACGGCTCGGCGGCATCGTGCGTTACGTCTCCAACTCCGTGGTGATTGGCTTTACCGCGGGAGCCGGCATCCTGATCGCGGCCAAGCAACTGAAGGGAGTGCTCGGCATCGATATTGGCGGCGAGGCGAAACGAACCTACGAGGTCTTGATCGCGACCTTCGAACGCCTTGGCGAGACCAATCCGTATGCGCTGACCATTGGGTTATTGACGGCTGTCTTGGTGCTTGTGCCCAAGATGCACCAGCGGCTGGCGCGGGTGCCCGGAGCACTGATCGGCGTTGTCGTTGCGGGAGCTGTGTCGTACTGGCTCGGCTGGCACCTGCTCGAACCGGGGGCCAAGGTCGCCATCGTCAAGGACATCGAACCCGGGATCATCGGCAGCCTCGATATCTTCCGGGTTCCGGAGCACGTCAAGAACCCTGACTTCGGCCTGACGCAGGACTTGTTTGCCGGCGCGTTCGCGGTGTCGATTCTGAGTCTGATCGAAGCGACGTCGATCTCGCGTATCGTCGCGCGCTCGTCGCGGCAGAAGCTCGACTTCAACCGCGAGTTCATCGGTCAGGGCATCTCGAAGATCGTCGGCTCGTTCTTCATGTGCTTTGCCGGTTCGGGTTCGTTTACGCGCACCGCTGTGAATCACCAGTCCGGTGGCAAGACCCGGATGGCGGCGGTGTTCTCGGCGATGTGGACGGCACTGGCCTTGCTGCTGTTGGCGCCGGTCGCCGAGTTCATCCCGCAGCCAGCGCTCGCCGGCATGATCATCGTGATCGCTTACTCGATGGTCGACAAGCAGCGCATCAAGTTGAGCTGGCAGTCCGGCCGCAACTCGCAAATCGTGCTGGTGGGCACGATGGGGGCGACGCTGATTCTGCCGCTCGAGTGGGCGATCTTCATCGGCGTGATGCTGTCCTTGGTCGTGATCCTGCGTGCGACGGGTCGCACCGACCTGACCCAGTTGGTGCCGCGCCCCGATGGCGACTTCGATGAAGTGCCATTCAACCGCGCCGCGCCGTCGCCGGTTCTGACCGTCAACATGTCTGGCGACATCTACTTTGCGGCGGCCGAGGATCTCGATTCGAAGTTGATCCGCTCATTGACGCCGCAAACGCGCGTAGTGGTGTTGCGCATGAAGCGGTTGCGCGCCGCGGGTAGCACGGCCATGTCGATGCTTGAGCACTTCTGGCAACTGCTGCGCGAGCGCCGGATCTACCTGGTGGTCTGTGGCATCGGGCGTGACCTCGAGACGCTGATGGGCTCGACTGGTTTGCTGCGCAAGATTGGCGAAGAGAACATCTTCTACGCCGACAACAAACTGTTCCAGTCGACGCGGCTGGCGATGGCGCGAGCCCAGTCAGTGCACCAGCGCTACCAGCAGGTTCACGGGCGGCGACCACAAGATCCTTCTGCCGACGAGGCCGATGCTGCGGGCAAGGCGGTGGTCGGCAAGGCCCTGATGACCACTCGCTTCCCGTTGTTTGGCAGCGAGCACCAGACCCGAGAAGCCGTGTGGTTGCTGTCGGAAACGCAGAAGTTCAAAGGCACGATCAATCCAGAGCCACTGTTTCTGCAGGATCGCAATGGCGCGTTGTTCGGCGAGCTGTCGCGGTGGCACGTGTTGCAGGCTCTGATCGAAGGGTCGAACCCAGACGATGACGATGCGATGAGCGACGAACAGGTCGCCGAGATGCTGCGGCGTAACTTTGCGCGTCGCATCAACCACATCTCTCGCACCGACGTAGTGCACCACTTGCCGGACACCGAGATCACCACTCTGTTGCGATCGTCGGCACAGAACGATCAGGCTGTGGTTCCGATCTGTGATGACGCTGGGCGGTTGAAGGGATACTGCATTTCGAATGCGCTACTCGCTGGCTTGGACCAGTCGTTGACGGCTATGGCCGCCAAGGCCGACGAATCCGCCGAGGCCGATGAAGCCGCCGAACCCGAGGAGCGCACCGATGGCTGACAGGATTGTTGCCCGCGATTTGATGCGCACAGACTTTCAGCGCATCCAAACCGACCAGACTCTCGGCGAGGCAATGGCCGCCCTGCGCGAGACGCAGCGGGAGCATGGCATTCCGAGCGCGTTGATGGTGGTGGATGAGCACGACACCTTTTGCGGCATGCTGACGGCGCGATTGCTGATTCGCATCCTCGTAGGGGAAGGCGAAACGGATGATGCCAGGCTGCTGCAAGTTGCCAGCGAACGACTCAAGCAATGTGTCGGCGATGCTCTGATCGAGGGCATTCCCGTCGTGGCTCCGGACGACCGCTTGTTGACGATGATTCGTCGCGGCATCACAACGCGCTTGGACTTCGTCGCGGTCGTCGACGATGGTCGCCCGGTCGGTTTCGCTCCGGTCACCGCGATCTTCCAAGCGGTTGCCGGGATGGCGTTGACGCTAGGTGACGAAGGCGTGCGCTTCGACCGTTAACAGCCCGTTGAACAAGTGCTCGTGTTCGCTGCATTGCCCGGGCGGTGCGCGGAGTATAGAAGCAAGCCATGCTCAATCCGGTTGCCGTGCTCGAGAAGTTGTTGAGCAGCCGCTCCGACCAAGTCGCGGAGACGCTGCAGGCGGTATGCAGGGCCGTTCGCAAGTCAGCGCCGGAGGCGTGTGAGCACGTCTTCGAGACCTACGTCGTGGGCTCGGTGTTCACCTTTACGGGCAAGTGGGGCGGCGCCTTCTGCCACCCGGTCGCCTACGCCAATCACGTCAATCTGGGGTTCAACCGCGGCGCTGAGTTGCACGATCCGAACGGTCTGTTGCAGGGCACCGGCAAGTTGATCCGCCACATTCGCATTGACAGCATCGCAGTGCTCAAGCAGCGCGAAGTGCGCGACTTGCTTGCGCAAGCGGTGGCGCAAGGCATGGCGCTAGCCCAGCGCACTGGCATCGTGCCTCATGTCGTCACGGACCCAGCGATGCGTGAGGCAGCGAAAGCGAAGGCTGTGGCGAAGGCGACTGCGAAGAAGTGAGACGCCAGCGCAGGTCGAGCGGTGCCGACATGCCACGAACCTGGCCGTGAGCACTAACTGGCCCGCTACTCCGCCGGCTTCTCTGCCTTGGTGACGAAGTGTGCACGTTCGCTCTCGTCGGCCAGGCGTTCGGCCTCAGCGCGTGCTTCTGCCTCTTGCGGATACGGATAGAACGACACCTCATCGCCGCGCTGGTTGCGAACGCTCCAGACCAACCGCACCTTGCCGGCCGCTTTGCTCGTCGCCGCGGCGCGCTTCGCCCTTGGAGTTGGGTTGGCCGCCCGCCGGTTGCGCTCCTCCTCCTTCTCCTTGTGCGCCGCGTCGGCTTCGGCGCGCATGTGCTCCATCCGATCTCTGTTGCTCATCCGGCGGGCCATGTCGCTTCCTTGGGTGGTGAGAGTCGGGTCTGTGAACTACTCGGGAAGTGAGAGAACTACGCAGGAGGTGCCTGTGCAGGCGAGTCGACGATCAATTGCGACGCGGTGCCCGCCGCTTGACCGGCTTTGGCAATTCGCGGATCAGGATGTCGACCCGGCCGCTCCTGGCCGTTACGCGTTCGATTTCAAACGCGTCGATCGCTTCGACGAGACTCGACAGCTTGCCGTAGCCGTAACTGCGCGCGTCAAAGTCCGGTTGCTGTGCCATGACCTTGGCACCGACGGTACCAAGGTTGGCCCAGCCCTCTTCGTCCTCGCTGGCTTCGACGGCCCACCGCAGCAGGTTGACCAGTTTCGTGTCGACTTTGAGCTTGCTGGGAGCGCGCTTCTTCGTGGTTTCGGTCTCCGGGCCGGCGCCGCGCAAGATGTCGGTGTGCACGAAGCGATCGCACGCGGTCACGAAGGCGCGCGGGGTCTTGCGTTCGCCGAAGCCGATCACCATCAGGCCCTCCTCACGGATGCGAGATGCCAGGCGGGTGAAGTCACTGTCGCTACTGACCAGGCAGAAGCCATCGAGCTTGGCGTGGTACAGCAGGTCCATGGCATCGATGATCAAGGCGCTGTCGGTCGCGTTCTTGCCGACCGTGTAGCGGAACTGTTGGATGGGCTGGATCGCGTGCTCGAGCAGCATCGCCTTCCACGACTTGAGGTTGGGCAGGGTCCAGTCGCCGTAGATGCGCTTGACCATTGCGGTGCCATAGTTGGCGACCTCGGCCAGCAGGCCTTCGAGAGCTCGAGCCGAAACGTTGTCAGCATCAATCAGAACGGCAAAGCGGCGTTGCGGCGCGGTCGATTCCATTGCTGGCACGGTAGTGTCTGGGCGGGCCCGGTGGGAAGGAGTTCGCGCTTTCCGCGCGGATCGTTGTGCTTGCTCGGCTACTCGCTGCAATGCGTGTACGTCACGCCCCGTTCCAACAGGTGGGACCGGATGCGTGGCCAGAGACCTTGCACCCGCCCAACCAATTCCGGAGGCGTTACCCCGACGGTGTTCCACGTGCCATCAAGCATGCACTGCCAGCCGCGATCAGTTGCGGGTCGCGACCGTCAACGATCCAACAAGCTCGATTCCGCTCCCTGTAAGCCGCAACTCGTACACCCCCTTCGACAGGAAGCGTACCTGCGAGACGAAGTAAGGGCTCATGCTCGACCCGCGCTTGGTGACCAGGTCCCAGCGGAATTGGTTTAGCCCCTTGCGGCCGCGCAACTCCTGTTCGAACACTACTGCGCCCTTCTGGTCGCGCACCGCCAGCGTCATTGCTGCAGCCTGCGTTAGATAGAACGTGATGGGCACGCGCTCTTCGAACGACCGGCGTGCTACCGGTACGGTGTCGTCTTTCTTGGGCCTGTAGGCAATTGGGGTCTTGGCGAGTGCCGGCGCTTGCAGTTGGCCTTCACCCAACAACCAGTGCAGCGGCGCGAGATTGAGCCGATAGATGCCACGGCCGTGGGTCGCTGCGATCAGGTCCAGTTCACGCTCCTGGATCACCAGGTCGGCGACGGCCACGGCCGGCATGCCCTTGCCGAGCAAGGACCAATGCAGGCCGCGATCGATGGACACGTAGACGCCGCGATACATCGCGGCATACAGGACATCCTCATGGCGCGGATCCTCGACGATCGTGTAGGCGACTTCGTCCGGCAGGTTTGAGACGATCGAACGCCATGTCGCGCCGTAGTCCTCAGATGCGTAGAGGTAGGCGTGCAGGTCATCGTGGTTGATACCGGTAACCGTGACGTAGACGCGGGACTTCGTGAACCGCGATGCACAGATGCTGCGGATGTAGTGGGGCGGTAGCCCGGCCGAATGCTCCGACCACTGCTTGCCTTCGTCCTTCGTTACCCACAAGGCACCTCGGTCCGTGCCACAGTAGAGCAGTCCTTTTTGCAGCGTGGACTCGGCGACGGCACCTGCCGCGATGCCACGATGGGAAACTAGGCCAGACTGTGAGAAGTCCGGGCTGATCACCTGCCAAGAATCGCCGCGATCGGGGCTGCGTAGCAGGTAGTTGCCACCGTGGTAGAGCACACGGTGGTCGTGTGCTGAGACCAGGTACGGCGCGATGAAGTTGTGTCGCAACTTGCCCTCGTGACCTTTCGGTAATCGTGGCGCAATCGACTTCGAGCGGTGCGTTGGCACATGTTGGCGATGCAGGCCGCCGTGCTGGCTTGAGAAGTAGACGGTGTCAGGATCCTCGATATCCGGAACGGTGTAGCAGCCATCGCCACCGCACCACGAATCGAGCCAGACATACTCCCAGTGGTCGGGTTGGCCCCAATGGCGCTCGTGGGCGGGTCCGCGGACCGCGGAGTCATCTTGGGTGCCGCCGTAGATCAGGTAGGGATCGCCTTGGTCGACCGCGATGTCGTAGAACTCACCGACCGCAAGATTGTTGTGGTGCAGCCACGACGCGCCGCGGTCGTGACTAACGAAGAGGCCGCCGTCGTTACCGAGGATCAGGTGTTCGGGATGCAGCGGATCGATCCACATCTCGCACTGATCGAGGTGCAGGGCTTGCGCCGGGCTTGGTACGAGATGGGTGACATCACCGCCGACCAACTCGAAGGTTGCTCCGCCGTCTGTACTGTGCGCCATGCGCACGCCTAGCGCGTAGATCTCGTCATCATCCAACGGGTTGATGTAGCAGTCCGAGAAGTACCAGCCAATGCGTGAGTTGATCTCGAGATCCTGTGCGTGCGTGCGCTGCCAACTCTGACCGCCATCCTCACTGCGGTAGACTTCGCCCGGGTTCTTGTCGCGGTTGAGGTTGTCGATGAAGGCGTACACTTTATCAGGGTTGGTCCACGACACCGCGAGGCCGATGCGCCCAGTCTTCGGACCTTCGGGCAAGCCGCCACGAAGCCGCGTCCACGTTCGTCCGCCATCGGCACTGCGGTGAACACCGCTAGTCATGCCGCTCGTGCCGGGATGGTTCTGCCACATCGACGCGTAGGCGATCTCCGGGTGCGACGGCGCGAAGACGACATCGTTGGCGCCGGTGTGCTCGTCGACGAACAACACATGCTCCCATGTGTCGCCGCCGTCCTCGGTTCGGTACATGCCGCGGTTCTTGTTGCTCGACCAGAAGTGGCCGAGCACAGCTACCAGTGCCGTGTCGGGCTTGCTCGGATGCACACTGATCTCGCCAATGTGCCAGGAATCCCGCAAGCCGACGTTGCGCCAGCTTTCGCCACCGTCGCGTGACAGGAACACGCCGGTGCCTGGCATGGTGAAGTTGCGGGGCTTCTTCAGGCTCTCGCCCGAGCCAAGCCACAGCACTTGCGGATCCGATGGTGCGAGCGCAATGTCACCGATCCCGAGTGCCGACTGATCTTCGAAGATCGGCCGCCAGGAAAGCCCGCCATTGACCGTCTTCCACAGGTTGCCGGAGCCGAAGGCCGCATACATGGTGCCGGGCGATGTCGGGTCGCCTTGTACTGCCTCGACCCGCGCGGAGTTCATCACCGGTCCGAGCGACACCCATTGCAGGCCATATTCGGAAGTCTCCTTGGCCTGCACGTATTGCTCGAACGATGCGATCAGCGGGCTCTCGGGCGACTGGCAGACGCCAACCGAGATGCACGACAACGACAGGAGGTAACTGGCAATGGGGCGCGGCATGAAGGTGCTCGTCGGGTAGTTGTGCAGGACGACAACAGCATGACGGTATCTACCCGTACAGCAACGCTGCTAGCCCAAGCGTCGACCGACACGTGGGGCTGCGAGAACCGAGCGTCTATGCTTTGTGGATGAGAACTTCGGTTGCAGTGGTAGCCCTCGCTTCCTTGGCGGCTTGCACGCTCGGCGGAGCAGGGCCGTTGACCGGGCTCGAATGGCGCGCGATTGGGCCGCGCATGTGCGGTGGCCGGATCGAAGCGATCGCAGTACACGACCGGACCTTCTATGTCGGGGCGGGCTCCGGCAACCTCTGGCGCAGCGAGGACCAGGGGAGGACCTGGCTGCCGATCTTTGATTGCGAGTCGACGTTTGCCGTCGGCGCTGTCGCGGTTGCGCCATCGGATCCGCAAGTGCTGTGGGTCGGTACGGGAGAAGTGTTGATGGCGCGCAGTTCGTATGCCGGCACGGGCGTGTTCCGCTCGACGGACCGCGGCCAGACCTGGCGCAACGTCGGCCTGGCTGACAGCTACCACATCGGCCGTATCGTTGTGCACCCGGACGATCCCATGACGGCATGGGTCGCGGCCATCGGCCACAACTACACGCAGAACGAACAACGTGGCTTGTTCTGCACGCGAGACGGAGGTGAAAACTGGCAGCAGGTGCTCTACGTCTCCCCACGGGTTGGTGCCATCGAGGTCGTGATGCACCCGACGAACCCGGACAAGTTGTTCGCGGTTACTTGGGAGCGGGAGCGGCAGGCATGGAACAACGTCGACCATGGCACTGGTAGCGGGGTGCACGCGTCGACCGACGGTGGCCGGACCTGGCGAGTGCTTGCCGGTGGCTTGCCCAGCGGCGAGTTGCTCGGTCGTATCGGTCTGGGCATCGCCCGCTCCAAGCCGCAGACGATGTATGCAATTGTCGACAGCCATGAACGCGATGCCAAGAACCGACGCATCGGTGGGGTGCTGTTCCGTTCTGACGATGGCGGCACCACGTGGTCTCAGACAACCAGCCAGCGTTTGCCGACCCGCATCGGCTACGACCTGTGCGAAGTTGTCGTCGCCCCTGACAACGCAGAAGAGGTGTGGGTCACTGGCCACTACCTGCTGCACTCGCTCGATGGCGGCAAGACCTTCGAGCGCGTCGCAGGCGAGATCGACAATGTGCTGCCGAACCCGGCGGACATCCTGCATCTCGACTGCCATGAACTGTGGATTGACCCTGAGCACGGCGACCACATGATTCTCGGCACCGATGGTGGGGCGTATCGCACTACGGACCGCGGCAAGCGCTGGCTGCGCCTCAACGACATGCCGATTGCTGAGGTCTATGCGCTGACGCTTGATGATGCCGAACCGTACAACATCTACATCGGTACGCAGGACAACGCGGCACTGTTCGGGCCGGCGACTGGCGGCGTCGCCGCGGGTTCGGCCGACACCTGGCGCTATGTCTATCAGGATCGATGGGGCGGTGGTGACAGCTACTTCACCTACCCGGACCCGAGCGATGCGAACACCATCTACTACGAACACCAGTTCGGAGACCTGCGGCGCAAGAACATGCGTTCGGGCAAGACCGTCGGCATTACACCGCGGGCCAGCGATGGCGAGCCACGGCTGCGACGCAACTGGATGACACCGTTCGTCATCTCGCATTACGACTCCAAGACGCTGCTCTATGGCACCCAGCGGTTGTATCGCTCGCTGGATCGCGGGGATTCCTGGGCACCCATCAGCCCGGACCTGACGACGAATCCTCTGGCGGGACAGCAAGGCAACGTCCCGTTCGGCACGATCACGTGCATTAGCGAATCGAAGTTCGCTGCCGACTGTGTCTATGTCGGCACCGATGACGGTGTCGTGCAGCTCACGCAAGACGGTGGCAACACCTGGCGTGGGATCTCTGATGCACTCCCGGGTAAGTGGGTCAGCCGTGTCGTCGCGTCGCAGCACGACGCTGCGCGCGTCTACGTGACGATGACGGGCTACCGGGAGGACGACTTCCGCGCCTACGTGTTCCGTTCTGACGACTACGGCACTAGCTGGGCGACCATTGTAGGCGGCTTGCCTGCGGAGTCCGTCAACGTGCTGCGCGAGGATCCAGCCAACGGCGACGTGCTCTACCTCGGCACCGACCGAGGCGTTTACGCATCCTTCCGTGGTGGGGCGCACTGGCAATCGTTGCGTGGCAACCTGCCGACGACTCCGGTCCATGATCTTGCGGTGCAAACAAGAGCCAACGACCTGGTGATCGGCACCCATGGCCGGGGCGTGTTCGTATTGGACCTCAAGTCGATCGATGCGCACCCTGACGCTGCCCGGCGCTGATACAACGCTCCTTGTTCCCGGGCATTTTCGCCGCCTGAGATGCACAGCAACCCCTGCGATGGGTGGCTTCGTGCGAGTGCTCGGCATGACCCGTCCGCATAGACCGTGGGGGCAATAACGTCTACCGCTTCGCTGCGGTCGCCTTGGACTCGACACGCTGCAAATGCGCGCGCATGACCTCGATTGTTTTGGCGTGCGGCTCAGAGCCTGCGAGATTGCGGTGCTCGGCCGGGTCGTTGGTCAGATCATACAACTCCTCGCCATCGGGCCAGGCCGCGTAGCGCCAGCGGGCGGTGCGGATGGACTTGCCGAGGTTCTTGCGGCGCGTGACAACGGTGAATACGGCCTCTTTACCGGCGGTCGTCGGCTCGTCGAGCATCGCAACAAGGCTGCGTCCTTGCAGGTCGTCAGGGGCTGTCACGCCGGCCAGTTCGGCGAGCGTTGGGTAGAGGTCTAGCAACTCGACAAGGCCTGCACTTGACGATCGATCCTTCGTTCGACCGGGCACGCGGATGATCAGCGGCACGCGGGCGCAAACCTCGAACAGCGTTACCTTGCCCCACATGGAATGCTCGCCGAGTTGGTAGCCGTGATCCGAGGTGAGCACGACGATCGTGTCGTGCCAATGTCCCGTGCGCTGCAAGGCATCGAGGATCAGGCCGATCTGGGCGTCGAGGAAGGAGATGCAGGCGTGATAGGACTGCACATACTCGCGACGTAGTGAGTCGTTTTCGACGCCAAGTTCGAATCCAAAACCCTCGAAGCGCTTGACCATTGCGGAGTGCGGGGCCTGTTGCCAGAAGTCTGCCGGTGCTGGCGAGAACTTGAGTGCCTCTCTTGGATACATCGCGAAGTATGCGTCCGGCGCCAGGAAGGGCACGTGGGGCTTTTGGATGCCACATGCCATGAAGAAGGGCTTGTCACCGTTGGGCCTGTCCTCCAACCACGAAACGACCTGCCTGGCGTTCTTGCCATCCTTGTGCTGCTCGTCACGCAATCCCGAGGGACCGTAGCCTGGTTGCTTCTGACCGCGCGTTTGGGTGCCGATAGCATGGAACCTCTGTTTCCACAGGCGGCGCGTAGCGCCCTTGGTGATGGATCCGTGTTCGGCTTCGAAGGCCTCTCGCACCTTGGCTACGATGGGTAATTCGTCGTTCGCGAATCGGTGCGCCTCGTGCCACGCCAGCTCTCCTGGGTCGATCTTCGCATTGTGGAAGACCTTGCCGACAGCGCCGGTCCAATACCCAGCCCGCTTGAAGTTCTGTGGCAGGGAGATGGTGCCGGGTCTGGTTTGGCGGATGTCGACCTTGTTGTTCAGTACTCCGGTCGATTGCGGGTAGAGGCCGTGCAGGAATGATGCTCGCGAAGGGCCACAGACGGGGTACTGGCAGTAGGCGCGCGTGAACGTCATGCCGGCGGCGGCGAGCTGTTCGAAAGCCGGGGTTTGGATGTGCCGGTAGCCCGATGTCGAAACGTGTGCGTTGAGATCGTCACAAACGATGAATAGCACGTTCTTCGGCGTCACGGGAGCCGGCGCGCTGCCCTGCTTCTTCTTGTTCTGCTTGCGCTGCAGGCGTCGTTCGGCGCGCTTCTTCTGCCGCATCGTCTCACGACCCGACGTCTCGTCGGGAACTCGGGCGGTCCATCGCTTGTCGCTGCCGGTGATTGGATCGACCATCTGTTCGATCCACGTGTCGAAGGCACCCCTGAGCTCCCTTACCTGGTCGGGGTTTTCTTTGGCGACGTTCGTCTTCTCGGCTGGGTCATCGCCGAGATGGAACAAACTCAGAGCCTGCTTGTTCGCATGCAGTTTCCAGTCGCCGCGACGTACGGCCCACTCGCCACTCTTGCCGCCTTCGCTCCAGTAAAGCGTGTCATGGTGAGTCTTCGAGTCACCGGTAAGCAGAGGTAGCAGGCTCTTGCCGTCAAACCGACTCCCTTCGGGCTCCTGCACACCGATCGCGGCAAGAACGGTCGGGAGGATGTCCAACGAGATGACCGGCGTGTCGACGGTGCGATTGCCAGCGAACTTCTTTGGCCAGCTGACGATGAAGGGTGTCCGGATGCCTCCTTCGTACAGACTCCCCTTGAATCCACGGAGCGGCGTGTTGTCCGCCATCATGTTCTTGGCGCCCCCGTTGTCGGTCAAGAAGAACAGCAGCGTGTTGTCGAACAGCCCTTCACTCTTCAACTTCCCGACGACTTCGCCGACCCCGTCATCGAGGTGCCCAAGCATGGCCATCAGGATGGCGCGCTTCTCGCTGATGCCTGGGAATCGTCGGCGCACGTCGTCGATGTCTGCCTTCGGCGCTTCTGGCGGAGCATGCACCGCGTTGTAGGCAAGGTAGAGGAAAAACGGCTTGGCCTTGTTGCGCTCGATGAACCCGACAGCCTCCTCGGTCAAGCGGTTGGTCAGGTAGCCCTCGTCGTTGATGCGCTCCCGGTTGCGATAGATCGGGTGCGCGAACTTGTCTGTGCTGTCGCTCCTCAGGTCGAAGTAGCTGTGGCCGCCACGACCCATGAACTTGTAGCACTCGTCGAAGCCGCGACTCATCGCGTGCCACTTCAGTTTGGGATAGTCGGCATCGAGACCGAGGTGCCACTTGCCGATCGCCGTGGACCGATACTGCGTCGGTAGGAATCCCGGGAAGATCGTCAACGTTGGGTCGAACCCACGCCCGCCATCACCAGCCGTATAGACGCCAACGCGCTGTTGGTACTTCCCCAGCATCAAGCCGGCTCGCGTCGGTGAGCAGACCTGGCCGCTGATGTAGCCCTGTGAAAACTGCACGCCGTCGGATGCCAGCGCATCCATGTGCGGCGTCGCCACTTCATCTCGGTGATGAGGATTCAGGCCTATGTCGGCGTAGCCCTGGTCGTCGGTCAAGATGACGACGATGTTTGGTTGTTGCGCCGGGGTTGAGGATGCGACCAGGCAGAGGGCGGTTGCCCAGAGCCACGGGATGAGATTCTTGTTCACGAGAGCGGGGGATCGGTAGGGACGGCCGCGAGGTTTAACGTCGCTGCTTTTTGGCTTGGGCAGTTCGCACGGGGACATCGATTGATGGTTTCCGCTCACCGCGCAGCAAGCGTGCACCTTCGCCAGCAAGCCACAGGTAGTGATCGGTCGGTAAGTTCTCGTAGTCGATGAAGGGGCTCGCGCCAATGGGCGGGTCGTTGGTGCATTTGAAGATCGCCGTGCCTTCGTCGACCTCGTCGAACATGGCGATGTAGAGCATCTCGGCCCCGGCCTTCTTGGCGCTGACGAACTGCTGCCACAAGAACTGGCCCCCGAGGCGGGGGATTTGGTTCGACTTGGTTTCGCCCAACTTGAGGTTGCGCCAGCTGAATCCCGGGAAGACGACGGGCAGGTAGGCCTGCGATCTAGCACGGCACTTGGCCTGGTCTGCGCGCCAGTGAAGTTGGACCCGAGTTGCGACTTCGTTCGGATTGCGGAAGCGGCCGACGCTCCAAGGTGAAAGCACGTCGGCCTCAGCGAGAATCGCGGGCAACTCTTCGTCGTCGAGGCAATCCCTCTGCTGCTCCCGCCAATAGAACGGCACTCCGAGCATGACAGCGCATCGCCCACCGGCCTCACTCTTCAAGAAGCGGATCAGGTCCAGGCATTCTGGCAGCGTGTACTTGCGGCCGTCACGGAAGCCGACGCCCCAGACTGCTACCAGTGGTCGACCATCGTGCTGCAGATAGGTTTCATCTGCGAGCACGCCGGCCTTCAACAAACGTCGCCAATCGGCTTTGACAGTCTGCACCTCGCCCGCGCGCAGACCGGAGAGGTCATACATCACCGACCAGAGTCGTCCGTGCTGCTTCGCCGCCGAACGACAGTTTGCCAGCACGCGGTCGTCGCGGTTCTTGCGTCGCAGTCCGGTCGCGAAGCGCTGCACGAACGCGCCGTCGATCCCGTATTCCTTCATCCATTGGAAGTGGCGATTGACGGTCTTTGGGTGATAGGAGGAGAACACCTTCGCAACGCGCCCGTCGCGATGCCGGAACGCCGTCGGGTACTGCTCGTCTTCGTCGGCCTCTCGCATGTCCGGCCATAGATCGATCGAACACTGTCCGGGTTCGAACTTGCCGTTTCGCGAGTAGTGGCGCCACCGTCTGTCGGAGCCGTCGCCCTCGGCGCGGAACCAGCCTTGGTAGCCTGTCATGACTTTGCCGCTCAGTTCGCGGTCGACGTTCTGGGCGACGACCATGGTGGCCGAAAGAACCAGGAAGGTGACCAGGTGGATCGCTGCGTGTTGAGTGAGGCGCATACTTGTGTACGAAACTACCTGGCGACAATGAGGCGCTAGAACTGGAATCCCATACCGATGACGAGACCCTCGGTGCGAATCTCTAGATCACTATCCGGCGCGAAAGCCTGGTTGATGTCATCCTGCTCAAAGTTCCACACTCGGTATCCCACAAAGACGTTGGTGTAGCGCCCGAGCGTCGCTCGCATTCCGAGTTCGCCACGAACGGACGTCGTTGCTCTCAGCATTGCTGAGAAGCTCCCATGCGCATAACCAGCAAGTGGACCGGCGATGGGGACCTCGAGGTCGAGACCGATTGCAGGGCCAAGCACTGCATTCGATCGGTGGAAGGATCCAACCTGCGCATCGAGGTCGGCGTATTCCAAGCCAAAGAGCAGCTTGCCACGCACCCGAGGCGTATCGGCGAATCGGTAGCGACCTTGCAGCTGCATCGACCGTACGGAGTAGTTTGAGGCGGGCCCCGTGTCGCCTTCCGCGCGAGTCGCCTCGAAGGACAATCCGCCACGTCCCGTCTTGGTGCCGTCTTCCGAGCGATTCCGTGAGAAGGTGTAGTCGGCTCGAACCGTCGGCATCACGATGCCGTCGTCCTTGATCTTGTAGTGCTGGGGCGGGCCAGCCAGGTAGCCGGATCCGCAAGCCGTGCCAACGATCGAGCAGAGCCCGAGAAGGGCTGTTCGGACTGTGGAATCCATGGTTGCTCAAGTAGAAACGCGGAGCACGGATTGTGCCACGCCGTGCTCGTTAGAAGTGAACCGTCATTCCGAGCACGCGACCGCCCGGGCAGCGGAGGCGCTACTTGCTACGCCGCCGCGAGATCCCGAGCTTGCTAGGACAGGGGAAATGTGCCAGCGAGTATGGTGAGCTGGCACCCGTGTTGCCTCTTGCGCGATGGTGGCATGACTCGCGTGCTGGTGCCCTACCCCGAACGCCTGACCCTCCCCACTGGCTCATCGTGAAGACTGCGCTGTTTGTGTTGCTCGGTGCGTTCGCGCTCTTCCACATCGCCAATCTGATCCGTTGCGCTAGCCGCAGCGCATCGGTCGTGCGACCGACCGGCATGCAGGTGCTGATTGGTTTCGTCACCAACTTCTTTGACACGCTCGGCATCGGCAACTTTGCGCCAACCACGGTGGCCTACCGGTGGCTTCGGATCGTGCCCGATGAGCTGATCCCAGGCACCATGAACGTGGGCCACACGCTGCCGGTGATCGCGATGGCGTTCATCTTCATTGGTGTCGTCGAAGTCGAAACCGTCACGTTGCTGACCATGATTGGTGCGGCTGTCTTGGGGTCGTGGCTCGGCGCAGGCGTGGTCACGACCATGCCACGCCGCGCGATCCAAGTTGGCATGGGCATCGCACTGATCGCCGCCGCTGGGTTGTTCACGATGGCGCAATTCGAAGCCTTCCCGGTCGGTGGTAAGGCACTCGGCCTCGGCACTGGCGAACTTGTGTTCGCCGCGGTTGGGATCTTCGTCTTCGGTGCGTTGATGACGATCGGTGTCGGCTTGTATGCGCCGTGCATGATTCTGGTCGCATTGCTCGGCATGAATCCGTTGGCCGCGTTCCCGATCATGATGGGCGCGTGTGCGTTCTTGATGCCGGTGGCGAGTGCCAGGTTCATCAGGAGCGACAAGCACGGCGTTCGTCCGTCACTCGGACTGACCCTCGGTGGTTTACCTGCGGTGTTCTTGGCGGCCTTCCTGATTGTGTCCTTGCCGCTGACCGTGGTTCGCTGGTTCGTGATCGCGGTTGCACTGATCAGTGGTGTCGGAATGCTCCGAGCTGGTGGCGCGATGATGAGTCGGGTCCTGCCAGGGGGGCTCGCCGCCTTGGCCGTTGTGCTGCTCGCCGCCAAGAGATGGATCGCCGAGAGTTGGGTGGCGCCCCAGAGTTCGATCGACAACACGGCCTTGCAGCAGGCAGAGGAACACAGGATCGCGGGCGATGTCGCAGACGTCTATGGCGCCATCTACATCGCTTCGGCAGTGCTCGTTTTCCTGGCAGTTGCGTTGCTTGCCTGGCAGAGACTTCGGCGCAGCAAAACCTAGCCATCGCTACTCTACGAACTGCCGTGCAGCCTCGAACAGAGTTCGCTCGTTTGCCAAGCCCAAGTGGAATGGGGCGCATCGTCTTCTTTGTGTCGCGACTACAGCCTCAGCAATCGCCCAAGCCACGGTCCGAGTAACGTAGCTACCGTGCAGAGCTTCGCATTCGGGTGTTTCGCTTCCCTCCTCTTCGCCGTCGTCGCCTTGCCACAGGGGGAGCGCCCGAGCAACGCAACGACAACCACCCCGGCCAACGAACACTGGGCGTCTTGGCGGGGTCCACTCGGTACGGGCGTCGCGATGCGGGGGAAGCCACCGACCGAGTGGGCTGAGAAGACCGAAGGGGCTCCTGCCAAGAACATCGCCTGGAAGGTTGAGCTTCCAGGCCTTGGTATCTCGTCCCCGATTGTGTGGCAGGATCGCATCTACTTGACGACGGCGATCGAGACGAAGCGAGAAGGCAAAGCCGGCGACAATCTTGAGCCACAGAACCGCCTCTCACAGCCGCGACCGACGGTTGCCTTCGAGTTTGCGGTGCTCGCCGTGGATCGCCGCAATGGCCGTTTGCTCTGGCAGCGAAAGCTCACCGAAGCCGTTCCCCATGAAGGTGGTCACCACACCAACAGCCACGCATCCGGGTCTCCCGTAACCGATGGTGAGCACATCTACGCCAGCTTCGGTTCTCGGGGGGTCTACTGCCTCAACCTCGCGGGAGAGATCGTGTGGTCCAAGGATTTGGGTGTCATGCAAACGCGCAGGCAATACGGCGAAGGCAGTTCCCCAGCCCTTTACGGTGATCGTCTGATCGTCAACTGGGATCACGAAGGCGACTCATTCTTGCTCGTGCTCGACAAGAACACCGGCAAGGAAGTGTGGCGCCAGCCTCGCAGTGAAGTCACCAGTTGGTCCACGCCGATCGTCGTTGAGGTTGGCGGCCTCCCACAAGTCGTCGTGAACGCCACGACCGCGTCGCGCGGTTACGAACTGAAGAGCGGCAAGGTGATCTGGTCTCTCTCCGGCATGACCGTCAACTGCATCCCGATCCCGATTTACGTGGACGGTGTCGTCTACCTGATGAGTGGCTACCGCGGTCAGATGCTGCAGGCAGTGCGACTTGAGGGGGCGAAAGGCAATCTTGAGGACAGCGGTAACGTGCTGTGGAGGCACCGGCGCAGCACGTCCTATGTGCCCTCGGCGACCCTCTACGACGGTCGCTTCTACTTCCTCCGGGGTAACACCGCAGTGCTGTCTTGTCTCGACGCAAAGACTGGAGCCGTGCATTACGATGGGCAGCGCTTGCCAGGCCTTCGCCACGTCTATTCCTCACCGGTCTGTGCCGATGGCAACATCTACATCACGTCGCGAGAGGGAGTCACGAGCGTCATCCGTCATGGTTCGACGTTCGAACAAGTGGCTAGCAACTGGTTGGATGATTCGATCGACGCCTCCCCAGCCATCATTGGCAACGAGATCTACATGCGCGGACGGCAATACATGTATTGCCTGGCAGAGCGCCCACAAGCGCCCCGCGAGCCGTCACCGGAGCAGGCTGCTGACAACGAGGGCGCGTCCGTCAAACCTGCGGTGGCCGCGAGTCGACGCGATCGCGAGCCGTTTTCCTACCGCCTCACCGGCACGCTTGGCACCGCCAAAGATCGCACGGCATCGATTTCGACCGGCGACCTCAACCGTGATGGTGCCCTGGACCTCGTGGTTGCCAACGGCCGGCACTGGCCTGGGCAGAACAGGGTCTTCTGGAACGACGGCAAGGGCTCGTTTCGCGAACCGAGCAAACTCAGTCCCGCACAATCGACGACTTACTCCGCGGCACTGGCAGACCTTGACGGGGATGGTGATCTTGACACCGTTGTCGGCAACGACCGCGCTCCGAGCTACGTCTTGTGGAACGACGGCGCGGGACAGTTCGTCAGGGGACCACAGGTTGGCAAGATCTCGAACACTCGCAGCGTCACGTTGGCGGATCTCGATGGCCAGCATGGCCCAGATGTGATCCTGGTAAACCGACGGCAGGCGAACCTGATTTGCTTCAACGACGGCATGGGTGGGTTTGCGCGGCAACGCACCTTTGGTGGCGAGGCCGACGCGACGATCAACGTCGCGATCGCAGACTTCGATGGGGATGGCGATCTCGATATCGCGGCCGCGAACCGCAACGGCCAGCAAAACTACGTCTACCTCAATGACGGTAGCGGCGGCTTCGCCAAGCAGCTTCCCTACGGAACGGGATCGGACGCGACCCGCGGCATCGCCGTGGCCGACATCGATGGCGACGGCAACCTTGACATCCTCAATGCCAACATCCAACAACCCAATGCGGTCTACTTCGGCAACGGCTCTGGCGTCTTCGAGCGTTCGGTGCAGCTAGGTGGCGACAGCCGGAGCTATGCGCTGGCTGCGGCCGACCTGAATGGGGATGGACGCATCGATGTTGTGGTGGCCAACGCACGCGAAACCAACGCCATCTACCTGCAACGCGCCGACCGCACCTTCCGGAAGATCCCGTTCGGGGCAGCCAGTGGCGTGACCTATGGGCTCGTCGTGGCGGACTGGAATGGCGATGGCAGCCCAGACATTGCGACTGCCAACTCCGATGGTCACAACAACCTGTACCAGATGGTCCGCGACTAGCAGTGCACGCCGCTGCCGGCGCACTGCCCACCTGCATCCTCGAAGGGCAGGAGACTCATGTGGATCGCCTACATGCTGACGCAAGGCGACGAGACCATCGTGCACTCCGAGACTGGCGAGCGGCGTCAGCTCACAATGCCTTTGCCCAAGACAGGCCGGCTTGGGCAAAGGTGAACCGCTGACGCACTGGGATGCGTGCTTTTGGCTTGGGTCGATCAGAAGCCGAGCGTGCCCGTCTCTTCCTCCGACAGGGCGAACAACGAAGGGCCGATGTCGAACGCCAACCCCTGGCAGGTCAACTCAGTGCCCTTCAGCGCTGCGTTGAGCGGAACGGCAACGTTCAGGACCGCTACGCCAGCGGCGTTGGGCGGGCCAATGTCGAAGAGGCCAAACGCTGCGTCCATGTAGGCAGTGCACGAGGGGCCAAACAGAGCGGGGAACAGTGCGCCAATCGGAGTCGGCACGGTTGCGTTGCCGAACGCCAGGAAGCCTGGCAGCGGGGCCGGGGCCAGAATGCCGGACAGTTCGAGGTCCCAGCTACCACCGATCACCGGGGAGCTCAGGCTCGCAAGTGCCAGGCCGCTACAGCCGGTGCCGGTGGACGTCGTGCCAGCGCACGCCAGTGGGCTGTGGAGCACCAACCAGCCGGGGCTCGTCGGGATGAACGACAGCGTAGAGTTGGCAAGGTCGAAGTTCGGATCGGGTGTGTTGGTGGCGACCGGTCCGGGGCCGATGAACTCTTCGTAAACAGTATCGTCCATCGTCACGACGGCACCCGTGCTGAAGTCGGATGATACCGGGAGCGCGGCGGTGGCCGAGGATATGCCGATGACCGTCTCGACCGGACCGAAGGTCGAACTCGTGTTATTGCAGCGGGAGTCGAGGCAGATTGTGATCACGCCGCTGGGCAACAGCGTCAGCTGCGCGGTGAAGGCACCAGCCGTAAAGGCCTGGTAGGGCTCACAGTCCTTCCACGTGATCGTCAAGTGCGTGCCGCTGGTGTTGTCGACCGAGATGGCGCCAGCCGAGCCGATCGTGTGGTCGCTCCAGTAGCAGCAAATCACGTCTGCAGCAAAGCCGGCAAGGCCGCCGGACCCCGGCGTGTAGACCTGCCCACCGCCTGGCGGAATGGGTGGGACTGGACCAGTAGGACCAGGGTTGTGCAGCGAGAGGCAACCGTGATCCGTGATCGCGAACTCGGTGTAGCTCGTGCCGTTCAACACGAATGGAAACCCGATTGGGCTGGTTGCAGCGGTCCAATTACATCCTGGCGGATTGTTAACCTGACCAGGGGCGGCGATGTTGCATTGGGCGATCGCGGCGGGCACAGCAATCACGAACACAAGAGAGGCAATGGGTAGCTTCATGGGTAAACGCTTCTAAGGGGGGGCATGGGGAGTCGCGGCAGAGGGAGCGTTGACAGGGCCAGTTTCCCAAACCGTGTGTCGTTTGTCGATGCCCATGGCTTGTCTAGATAAGGGTGCGGATGCCTCAGGGCGATCGGAGTGGGCGTAACCGCGATGCGAACAGCATTCCAGCCGGCTGCGTCGACGCGCTACCTGGGGGCCACAGCCGATTTCCACCTCTCGATCGCGGCTTCTATTTCGCTGGTACGTTAGAGGCTCATGTCCCCGCAGCCGAGGTCGTCCGCCAGCATGGGTCGCTACTTCGTTGCGTGGATCGGCAGGTTGCAGAAGGTCAGCGCGGCGAGCCCGTTCTTGCCAATGAGCAGTCGTTTCTGGCTCCACGACATCTCCAACAGGTAGGTGATGCTCTTGGCAGTGGAGGCAAGCTTTAGCTGTAGCCTCACGGTGTTGCCCGACACGCTGCCGGAAGCAACCATGCCCTTCTTGCCGTCGAGGTAGAACTCGGTGAGCAACGAATCGTCGAAGGCCACCGGTTGGTCAAACTCGAGCGCGATGGCCTGGTGGGTCCCGTCCGTGAAGTAGGCGCGCACGATGTCAGGCGGCGTCAGCGGGCGCTTGCTGGCTTGCTTGTAGAAGTCGCGTTCGATCAGCGGCTGGACCATGTGCGCAAATTGGGCCCAGCCCGGTAGCGGGAAGTGGCAGGTTCCTGGCGGCTGCACGCCCAGGGTCGAGAGCACGTCCATGTTGGAATACTGCTGCGGCAAGGCGCGCTGCACTTCCCGCAACATGTCGCCGTTGCCTTGGCCCATGCTGCACGAGTTGGGCCAGATCTGGTAGACGTAGTAGTGCTGGAGATTGGGGAAGTCCTGCTTCCAGCAAGCCGACATCTCGATGAAGTACTGTTGGTAGGTTTCCCAGCCGTAGCGTCCCGTGGGGCCGGCCGCGCCCTGGTCGTTCTCGCCTTGATGCCAAAGAACTGCGCGAATGCCGTGGGTGAGTCGGGCCTGACGGACCCGCCACAGCAACCGCCCATAGATGGTCTCTAGGTCCTCGTGGTTGTCGGGATTGCGTTGGTGTTGATCGATGCGGGTTCCGCCTTTGGCGCCGTTGATGATGCAGATCGGCACGCCCTGGCTCTTGAGCAGGTTCTTTGCGAGCTCCATGCCCCACCAACCCAGTTCGGCGTGGTGTTGTTTCTGCGCCTTCCAGACGGGCAGGCACCAGAGGTTGCTTGGGCCTTGCTCCTTGCGGTGCCGGGGCCTGCCGTAGCTGCGAATCCACTCGTTCGTGTCGCGTGGTGAATCGGTGCGGGTGTCCGTAGCCAAGGCGTTGGACTGGCCTTCGATGATGTAGGCGTCGCCGCAGACCAGGTTGCCGGCGCGGTGCAGGACGGTCCTGGTGTCGCCTGTCTTGGCGATGAGTTCGGTCCGGTACTTGATCAGGCCCGGAGAGAGTTCGACGGTGAAGGCATACGCACCATCCGCCTTCGGTTGCTGGTCCAGGGTCTCGATCAACTGCCCATCGGCGTAGAGTTTGAAGAACAACTCGTCGGCCGCTTGCGCAAGTATGCCTTTGCAGTGCAGCGTGCCCCTGTCCCGTTCGTCACGCGCGTAGAACTGGTTGTCCACCGGCATCTCGGTCGCATCGGCCACACGCTGCACCCATGCGTCCGTAGCCGGCTCGGTAGTGGCGATCGTTACCGTGGACCAGGTCGGCGCGCCACCGTTACGCAACGCCAACGACACCTTGAGCTCGCCACTGTTCTGCGCGCGGGTCAGGATGAGTCGGTCCGCCTGGACTTCTTTGATCGTAGCGAGGCCGGACACCTCCCAGTCGTAGGTGAGTTTGCCGGCTCCCGCTGCTCGCATCGCGGCCATGTTGCTGATCTGCGGCACGACTTCGATGCGGTCACGGCCGTTCCATGTAGCGGCTGCTGACAAGGTGAAAGCCGGCTCGGGGATGGCCCCCTCGATCGTGATAGCGATGATCTCGGCTTTGATCTCGTCTTGGTAGATGGCCTTGAACTGCAGGACGCGAGGCTTGTTGGTGGTGACCCTGCCGGACTCCAGCGTCACCGAGAACGTGTCGACGGCGATGACGTTCTCGACGCCGTGCGACGTGAGCGTCCAATACACTTTGCGGGCACCACCGGCCTTACTCGTCAGCGTCGCGCTCGAGCCCTCGGCGATTCGCACGCTCTTGTGCGAGGTTGAGAATTGCGTGCCCGCCTGCACGAGGTGGCCGACGACGGTTTGCAGAGGTTGCTGATTCTCGTATTGCAGCTTCACCCAGTCGGCCGAACGTGTCACCGTCGAGACGCGCACCTCGTCGATGTCACCAATGAATCGATACTGGTTGTACCAACCGCCGATGTACAGCCGGGCCGGCGATTGCACGTCGAGCAGACCTCTCGCCGCACGGTTCACACCATCGAGCACTCCGTTTACGTAGAGTCTGGACTCGCCCTTCTCGAACGTGTGCACAACGTGCGTCCATTCGCCCATGGCGAGCTTGCCCTCGCTCTTGACGTTGCCGCTGGAGAAGTAGCAGTCCATGCGCATGTGCGGTGGACTCTCGAAGCGCATCTGTACTTTGCCGCTGCGTTTCTCATTTCCCCAGGCGACGACGTTCACTCCGGTTTTCTGGGACCGGAACCAGACCGCGGTCGAGTGGGGGCTGGAGCCTTGGGGGAGAACCGTGAGTGCCTCACCACAGTTCATGCCCTTGCCACCAGGAAAGTGGCGGCTGCTGCCGATCATGCCCGTCGATGGTGTGGTGCCGGTGTCCTTTGCCGTCAGCGTGCCGACGGTATCTGAGTTCGTGGTGTCCATGTGCCACACGGACAGGTAGCCGTTGGTGGCGTTGAATACGGCCGCGCCGTTCGATTCACTCGTGGCGTTTGGCTTGCCCCAGTGCAGCTGGATCGCTTGCTGGGCATTGCCGGTGATCCGCGGGATGCGCACCCAGATGCTGGCCTCGCCATTCTGCGCGTCCCAGTCTTCGATCTGATACGCCAGCGGCGTGCCATTCTCGGAGAAACGCAGGTCTTCGCCGTTGGCCTTGGCCTGACCGAAGTCGAAGGTGGCGGCGGTCAAGCGGAGCAGCAGCGGGAAGCTCTCGACGGAACTGGCGGCCGGTAGATTCGCGCCTTCTGGAGTCGTGAGGATGTAGACCGTTCCGGAATGCACCCAGTCTGGATAGAGAGTTGCATCGGGTGCGCCCGTCTGGCCAGTGACGCGACCCGCGAGAAGCGCAGCGGTGAGTAGGAACGAGACGGTGAGGAGCTTGCTGCGCATTGGTGTAGCGGGAGGTGTTATCCGATCATTATTTCCGCTAACGGGCCGGTGAGATCGAGTTCCTTGAGATTATTCACGTCAACAAACGCGATCGCCGTGCTGGCTTCGATCGGGCCACTCGAGTCGTTCGCCCGTGTCGGGGACTACCGCTAGCCACTGTAGGGCGCAGCGGCGATCAGAAGATGTCGAGGATTCCGTTGTGACCGTTGCTGATCGTCTGCACGCGTGCCGCGTAGTTCATGCCCTGTGCAATGCGAGCGCCGAAGCCCATTGGGTCACGGTCGGCGACGGCGCCAAGGGCTGCCGCGGCGAACGCAACCGAGTACGCGTCACGCTTGGCACGTTTGGTGTCGGCCACGATGGTGCTGAGGACGGTGACGTCGTTGGGGTTGCGCAGGTGACTGATGGCTTGCGCGGCACCTGCGAGTTGCCGCAAGAACATCGGGTGGATGTTAGTCATCGATTGCAGTGCGCCAACGGCGGTTGCCGAGGCGTCGCGACGATCGAACCGAGCGAGTGCCAAACTGGCCTGGCCAAACAACACCGGTCGATCGACGCGGCGCATGGCATCCAATGCGAGTGGAATCGAAGCTTTGTCTTCCATCATCGCCAGGCCAAGGCAAAGCGGGCCGGCGAGGTCTTCGTTACTCATGTATTTGGTTGCGAGCTTGCGCATGTCTTCGGCTGCGGCTGTGTAGCCCGCGAGGCCCAGGGCGATACCAATCGCAGCCTGCATCTCCTTCTTCTCTTTCTTGAAGGCCTTATGCAGCAGGGCGCCAATCGTTGGCGCCAACTTGCTCTTGACGCCGCGCGACGCCGTGCCCGTTGGGGGGCTCGTCGGTTGCTGTACCGGTTCGTGATGGGCGAGCAGGCCCAGGCCGATTGCGGCCCACGGACGAACGTCGCGCTTGCCCCTCTTGAAGGCGCGTTTGAGGTGGTCGAGGCACGTTTTGCCGCCAATCTTGCCGAACGCAATCATGCCGAACTTTGGTACCAGCGAATCGGCTGGTCGTGAGACTGCTCGAACCAGCGCATCGATCTGCGGTTTGTCGCCGGGGCTCGTCAGGTTGCCGAGTGCGATCGTCGCCGAGACATAGGTCGTGGCCTCTTGGTTGCGACGCTTCAGTACGGAGACGATGAGTTCCTTGGCTCGTTGGTGGCTACTGCTGTCGCCGTGGCCAAGCAGCGCCGCCAGCGCCGTCAAGCCGTGTGATTGCACGGCTCCGTCCTGGTCACGCATGCGCCGTTTCTGGTGTTGCTCGATCGCGCCGGTCGCACGCCACAGCAGGCGCCTGTCGATTGCGCCGCCCTTGGTGCTGCCGCCGAGCAGCCGCATGCCGTTGAGCACGCCGGTCAACACATCACGATCCTTGAGTGATTTGTCTTCGAGCATCGCGACGAAGCTGCCGAGAACCTGCGTCTTGAGAACGGTCGAGTCGGAGCGATTTGCGAGCATCCCCAGCGCATACGCCGCGAAGGTTCGGGCGCGGTTACCAACTTTGGCGCGGCCAACCAACTTGCGGCCGGCGGTCGTGTTGCGAAGCACGGCGTCGAGTTCCTCGAAGGCATCCGAGCGGCCAGTAAGGCCCATGGCCAACACCGCGGCTTCCCGGACTTCGAGGTTGGATCGCTTCATTCGTTCGCGAATGACATCGAGCACATCAAAGTCGGGGTGGTTGATTGCCGACTTGCCCATCGCGATCAGGCAAGCTGAGTTGACATCGGGATTGTTAGTGGCGTCGAGCGCTGCTTTCAGGCTTGGCAAGACCACCTTGCGGCGTTGCTCATCGGTGACCAGGCTTGGGCGAAGGCCGCGCACGTAGGGCTCGCTGTTGAGTCCCCACCAGACGCGCCAGCTCTGCACATCGAGGGTGGCGGTGCCGCCCGTCAGCGGGCCACCGCTGGGCAAGCTTGGGTTGCCTCCGCGCAAATTGCCGGGTGCACCGCTGCCGTTGGTCGGTCCGCGGTATTGGCCGCCGTGGGCCGGAAGTGTAGCCGTCAGGAGACACAGCGTGGCGATCGTCAGCCCGAACATGCGCCGTAGTTGGGGCACAGGCTTGGTTTGCGCCGAAAGGGTTGTAGACATCACCTGCTGGCTTGCAAGTTCGAGTCCAAGCAAGGCGCGGTGGCCTCGATACTTCCCACGTGCACCTGGCTGCCCAAAGAAGGGCACACCCCGTTGGCGGACTCGGTGTGTGGGGCTGGCCCGCGATCGTGCCGCCCTGCGCCTGCAGGCCAAGGACCAGCACATTGGCGGCTGCGCTCGGCGTTGGCGCGCGCCTACGGGATCTCGAAATCGACGAAGTTCCAATTGGTGGGACGCAGTGTTTGTTTGGCGACGCTGCCTACAATCCGGACCGGCAACATGTCACAACGCGAACACATCGTCACCGGCAAGCATTTGCCCCAGTGGTCCAATCCCATCAGTCACGCGGTCGTTGTCAACGGCATGTGCTTCGTCAGCGGCCAGTTGTCGGTTGGACTCGACGGCCAGTATGTCGAAGGCTCGTTTCGCGAAGAGGCAGGGCGAGCGTTCGATAACCTGTTTGCCGTGCTGGCGGAGGCTGGATTCTCGAAGCACGAACTAGCGTTTGTTGATGTCGCGGTCCTCGATATGTCGCAAATGCATGCGGTGAACGAACTGTACGAGCAGCACTTCGCGGCGGGCAAGCGACCAGCGCGTACGGTTGCCCAAGTCGCTGCTTTGCCGTTTGGCGGCAAGGTCAAGTTGATGGGCACGGCCGTGCATGACGTGGGGTGAGTAGCTTTGACGGATCACCGGCCCGTAGCCACAATCTCTATTGGCAAATCGAGGGCTAAGACGAACAAGAGGACCGCGCGCCCCCGTCTGGCAAAGGGCGCGATCGGCTTCGTGGTCTCGAACGCCCAGGCGGCGGTCGTCGGTAACTAAGTCTGACTGACGTTGCGCGGTCTTCGGGTCGCGAGTAGCCGGGTCGCCTTTCGGTCGGCCCGGCTGCATGTACGCGGTGGTATCGAACTGGCTAGAGTGTGCGAGGGCTTGCGGAGCCGGCACGACCCAACTCAATTCCATCAGCCGCAACGCTGGCAATCCGCGCACCTACCAGTACGGCGTCAATGCCGGTTAGTTGGCGGGCGTGCCCGTGGGGGTCGGTGATTACCGGCATCAGTCTGCACTTCACGGTGCTCGGTGCCAATTCGTCGACGTGGCCGCCGGCTAACGTCACCTGGACCTCGTGCGATATCTCGGTAGGGCACCCGCGGCGGAAAGCACTGCCGGGGACTTGGTTGTCCGCCGCGCGAAGTTCTCGAGAAGGCGGATCGGGGATTGGTGGCGTGCGACGGTTGCCGTTGCGATGATCGTCACCGGTCTAGCACCTGGGCTTTCAGGTGTTGGACAAGTGCTGAGCCTGCGGCTGCTACCGCAGGTTTGCGCCCTATTGGCTGCGTCGATCCGGAGTTTGCTCTGGTGTTGCCTGATTTTTAGGGGCGTAAGCGGCATAATTATAGACGGTTACGAACATTGAGCACCTTCCAAGACTACTACACCACCCTCGGCGTCTCGCGCGGCGCCAGTGACGACGAGATCAAGCGCGCCTATCGCAAGTTGGCCAAGGAGTGGCATCCCGATCGCCACCCTGAGAACGAACGTGACGACGTCGAGAAGAAGTTCAAGGCGATCTCAGAGGCCAATGAAGTTCTGAGCGATCCCGAAAAGCGCAAGCGCTACGACTCGCTGGGTGAGAACTGGCAGCAGGGGCAGTCCTTTCAGGGTGGTGGCGGCATCGACCCCGAGCAGTTCGCGGAGATGTTTGGCCAGCGAGGCGCGGGTGGCATGGGAGGCGGTGGCTTCTCGGACTTCTTTGGGCAGATGTTCGGCGACATGTTCTCGGGGCGGGGTCGGGCGCAGCGGCAAGCGCCGCGTGGGGCCGATACCGAGGCGTCGATTGAACTCTCGGTTGGGGAGGCATTGCTTGGTGGCAAGCGCGCGTTCACGTTCCGCATGCGCATTCCGTGCGAGGTGTGTGGCGGTCAGGGGCGGTTGGCAACGGGCGCGTGTCCGGCCTGTGGTGGGCTCGGCGCAAGCAACCAGCAGAAGAATATCGATCTGAAGATCCCGGACGACGTTCGGGATGGTCAGGTGTTGCGGCTACGCGGCTTGGGGCAACCGGGCGCGGCTGGTCCCGGCGACTTGTTGTTGATGCTGACGTTGATGCCCGACGATGTCTATCGCTTGCGCGGTCGCGACGTCGAAGCCGAAGTGATCATCGCGCCGTGGGACTTGTTGCACGAAACGAAGGTCAATGTTGCGGTCCGCGGTGGCACTGCGACCGCGCGCATTCCCGAGGGCACCAAGCCGGGGCAGAAGCTCCGTCTGCGCGGCCAAGGCCTGCACAAGCCAGACGGCAACCGCGGCGACCTGTATCTGGTTGTGCGGTTGGGCTTGCCCGAATCGTTGTCGGACAAGCAGCGTGAGCTGCTGCAAGAACTCGGCGAACATTCATCGCCGGTTCGCGGTGGGGCGGCGACCAGCGAGAGCTGATCGTTCGTTGCCGGTTCTCCGCTACTGATCAGAATGTTGGATGGTCTGACGTCGCGATGCACGACGCCGTGCTTGTGCGCATGACCGAGTCCTTCGGCGATTGGCAGCAAGAGGCGCGCGACGACGCGGCCTTCGCGCAGGAAGCGTTGGCGGTTGGGTGCCAGCCATGCGAACTCGGGCCGGAGCAGTTTGATCGCAACGACTCGACCGAGATTCTCTTGTTGGGCGCGATAGACGATGCCCATGCCGCCGGTACCGATCTGTTCGAGCACTGCAAACAAGCCAATCTGCGTCGGCGGCTCGGGTCACCGGCACGTTGGGGCCACTCACGGAGTTTTTGTGCAAAGGACGCGCGCGATAAAGGCGTGACACTGAAAAAATCGCCCTCGTGCTACCGGCACTTACGGCCTAGAGCCCTAGATGCGTAATGGTTGGCGGGAACGAACCTTGAACCGTCTCGCGTCCATGGGTGGCGCGTGGGTGACTGGGTGCACGGCGGTGCTACTGGGCACGGCTGGGCTACTCGACTGGTTCAGCCAGGCCGAAATTGCCTCGAGTCTGGTCTACCTGCTGCCAATCTCCGTGGCGGCTTGGGGTTACGGGCGCATCGGAGCAGCGGTTGCCGGTTGCCTCAGCGCCGGCATGTGGCTTGCCATCGATCTCGCCACCAACGCCGGTGTGATCACGCCCGGCCTTGAGATTGTCAACATGATCGTGCTGACGGTCGCGTTCCAGTTGTTCGGACAATTGCTCGCGACGCTCAAGGATCTGCTCGAACACGAACGCAAGTTGGCGCGAACCGACCCGCTGACGTCGGTGCACAACCGGCGTGCGTTCTGGAGCGCTGCGGCCCGTGAGATGGCGCGCGGTCGCCGCCAGGGCACGCCGTTTTCGCTGGCCTACATCGATGTCGACGGTTTCAAGGGCGTTAACGATTCGTTCGGACACCACGCCGGCGACGAACTGCTGCGCCGCATTGCGTTGGCGCTGCAGGAGGATCTGCGCGAACTCGATATGGTCGCGCGTCTCGGCGGCGATGAGTTTGTACTGTTGTTGCCTGGGGCCAATGAGGCCGCTGCTGGCAAGGTGATCCAGCGGTTGCAGAAGACGCTCGCCAAGGCGGCGTGGCGGCAGTCGTTCGATATCGACTTCAGCATCGGCGTGCAGACGGTGCTCGAGTCCCCGGAGAGCGTCGAGCAGTTGGTCGCTCGCGCCGATGAGTTGATGTATCAGGTCAAGCGCAGTGGTCGTGGTCTGGTCCTGTTCGATATGTTGCGCAGTGGCGAAGACTCGCCGAAGGTCAATGTGCGCCCGGCCGGACCGTCGTCGTCGCGGATCGCGACCTAGCGGCGCGCCCGCCCAGTTGTGGTGTCAGCTTGCTTGTTTGGCGGCAGCGTTTCGGCCAGCATCCGTGGATGGCGTTGCTAACGCTCAAAGACATCAACCTCAAACTCGGCGACCGGCAGTTGCTCGACTCGATCTCCCTCGTCGTCGACGAGGGAGATCGCATTGGTCTGCTCGGCGCCAATGGTTGTGGCAAGTCGACCTTGCTGCGCATCCTCGCCAACGATCTCGAACCGGATAGTGGCAAACGCACCGAGCGGCGCGATCTGCGTCTCGGATACCTATCCCAAGAACCAGAGCTGCCGGCGGAAGCCCGAGTGCACGCGGCGGTTCTGGCCGGCGTCGAGGGACGTGCCGAGGTGTTGCAGGCACTTGAGAAGGTGCACGCGCAGATGGCAGATGATTCGGATGAAGAGCAGCTCGAGCGTCTGCTGAAGCAGCAGCAGCGGCTCGATGAACAGCTCGAACACCTCGGTGGCCACGATATCGATCACCGTGCTTCAGCGCTGTTGCATTCGCTTGGCGTGCCGGACCATGACGCGATCTGCGGCGACCTATCGGGTGGTGAGCGACGTCGCGTTGCGATGGCGCGGTTGTTGTTGGCGGAACCCGAGGTGTTGCTACTCGATGAGCCGACGAACCACCTCGATGCTGAGGTGACGGAGTGGCTCGAGGGCTACTTGCTCGCCGCCGGCATGCCGCTCATTCTGGTAACGCACGATCGCTACTTCCTTGATCGTCTGTGCACGCGCATCGTCGAGTTCGACAAGGGCAAGCTGCACGAATACGACGGCGGCTATTCGACCTATCTGGTCAAGCGCGTGGAGCGCTTGCAGGCCGAGGCAAAGTCCGAGAGCGCGCGCATGAACACGCTGCGCCGCGAGACGGAGTGGATCAAGCGCGGCCCGCCGGCGCGCACGACCAAGTCGAAGGCGCGCATCGGTCGCCACCAGGCGCTGGTCGATGCGGCGCCGCCGCCGGCGTTGGCGGATCTGGAGTTCATGATCCCCGAAGGTCCGCGTCTCGGCGACTACGTGCTGCGCATACAAGGCGTCAGCAAGTCGTTTGGCGACCACACCGTGATTGAGCCGTTCTCGTTTGAGCTCGGTCCGGGGCAGCGTCTCGGCATCGTCGGCAAGAATGGCGCTGGCAAGACGACGTTGCTGCGCATGATCATGGGGCAGCTTGACACGGACACTGGCACGGTTGGCATTGGCCCGACCGTGGTGTTCGCCGACATCGACCAGAAGCGTTCGGATCTCGACGAGTCGAAGACCGTGATCGAGGAGGTCGCCAACGGCAACGACTACGTGTTCGTTGGTGGTCGTTCGCAGCGCATCGAAACCTTCCTCGAGCAGTTTTTGTTCCCGGGCGAGAGGAAAAACGCACGCGTCAGCACGCTGAGCGGGGGAGAACGCAATCGCGTCTTGATCGCGAAGCTACTGTGTGCCGGCGGCAATGTGCTGGTGCTCGACGAACCTACCAATGACCTGGATCTGGTGTCGCTGCGGGCGTTGGAGGATGCATTGTTGGCGTTCCCCGGCGCGGCGATCATCGTCAGCCACGACCGTTGGTTCCTCGATCGCATTGCGACACGGGTTGTGCACATGGACGGCTCTGGTCATGCGCGTGTGCACGAAGGCGATCTGTCGCTGCTGCTCGAGCGTCTCAAGCTTGAGGCCTCAGATCGTGCCGCGGCCAATCAAAAGGCAAAGGAGAAGGCCAAGGCTGCCGGAGCGAAGGCTACGGGTGTGCCGTCGCCATCCGGCGACAAGGCGAAGAAGCTCAGTACGCGCGAGCAGAAGGAACTCGCCGCGTTGCCGGCAAAGATCGAAGTGGCCGAGGCAGAACTGGCCACGGTCGATGAGGGGCTCGGCGACCCGGCGCTCTACGAGGCCGAGAACGCGCAGCGCTTCGACGAGTTGACGAAGCGGCGCCAGCAACTGCCCGACGAGTTGGCTGTGCTGTATGCGCGGTGGGAAGAACTCGAGGCGGTCCAGGAACAGGCCGGTTAGTCACTGCCGGCCGGGTGCACACCTACTTCGGCAGCGTCGGTTCGGTGAACGGCACGTCGCCGGTCAGCGCTTCGAGGAACGCGACCAGTTGATCGACTTCCTTGTCGGTCAGGCTGCGATCGATCATCAGACCGTCCTTGAACTCGTTGGCGTGGCCGCCCGACGTCATCAGCTTGACGGCTTCCTTCAAGGTCGCGACGCTGCCGTCGTGGAAGTAGGGGGCGGTCTTCGCGACATCACGCAGCGATGGTGTCTTGAACGCGCCGGTCTTGGTCTTGTCCTTGCTGGGCTTGGCGCGGCCGACGTCGGGGGTCTCCGCAGCCATGCCGATGCCAACGTTGTGGTAGGCCTTGTCGGTGAACAGTCCCGGCGTGTGGCAGGCAGCGCAGCCGGCCTTGCCGGAGAACAGCGTCTGGCCGGCTTCGGCGTCGGCCGACAGGGTCTTCTTGTCGAAGTCCGAGTTGCCACTGCGCAGTGTGCGCAAGAACGACGCCAGCGAATTGACGATCGTCTCCCGGCTTGCGTCCTGCTTGAACGCGGCTTGGAACTCCGCCTTGTAGGCGTCGATGCCGTTCAGCGCGGCCGCAACCTCGTCGGGCACACCACCGAGTTGACCAGTCCACGCCGCATCGACGTTGGACTCAAGGCCAACCTTGCGGCCATCCCAGTAGAGTTCGGGGTAGTAGCCGACGTTGTACATCGTCGGCGAGTTGCGGCTGTTCTTGCCGCCGCTGTCCTTGGTCGAGTGCGGAATGCCATCCGTGAACGCCTTGTCAACGTGGTGGCAGCTGACGCAGCCCATCTTGCCGCTCTTGCTGAGGCGCGTGTCGAAGAACAGCTTCTTGCCGAGCTCGGCCTTCGCTACCGTCAGCTCATTGGCGTCGCTGATATCGAGCTGCGCAGTTTCGAGGCCGAGTGGCGGCGCGAGCGGGTCGACTTGGGCCTGGCTGTCGTTGCCGCAGGCGCTGAAGAACGGAAGGAGGAGAAGGATGGTGAGGTTCGCGCTGCGCATCAGTTCGAGGCGGGAGGGGGCGTGCCGGGCGGGATTGCCAAGCGTCGACATCCTAGCGCTACGCCGGCGCTAGCTCTCGCCAATCTGGTCGCAACTGCGTATGGATCGCCCCCTCGGTGGCGACCTGCGGAACCCATGCACGTTTCTTAGTGCATGCGACGCAGCTGGCGGAGCTGGCGCAGGTAGCTGCGGTTCCTGGTCAGGTCCCACATCGCCTTTGCGTCACGCATCAAAGTCGCGTCGCTGGCACCGCCGGAGACAACGCCAACAACCGGATCAAACCGCGGCCCAGGTGCGGGGGACACCTGGCTGCGGTTGGTGCCTGCGTCGACGGCGCGTGCCGAGCGGCGAGCGGATGCCTCAACGACCCGCACCCGGTGCTGCCGCTTCGCTTCGGCTTGGGCGACTGCGCGATCTTTGTTGGCTTGCTCGAGTGCCTGCTTCTTGTCGCCTTCTGCCTTGACGATGGCGTCCAGTGTCAGGTCGTCCTTCTCGACCTTGAAGACACTCTTCTTCGACAACACGATCTCGCCGCCTTCGATGCGCACGTGGTAGGACTCGTCGTCTTCGGTGACCAGCACACCTTCGATCAGGTCGGGGGAGGAGCCTGCGGCTGCGTTCTGCTTGGCCGGATCCGACAACCAAAACTTATCAGCCTTGGCGGGGGCACAAATCAGCAGTACGCCTGCGATCAGGGGGAGGTAGCGCATACCCGAAGACTAGCACGTGGGCGGCCAACTGGATTCCCGGCACAGCCTTTGCACCATGGACTGGAGCGCAACTCTCGGTGAGACTGGCCGGTCTCATGCGCGCGATTCTCTCATGTGTCTTGCTGGTAGTGGTGATTGCGGCGCAGGCCTCAGCCCAGATCGCTACAACCCAGATCGCTTCAACCCAGGACCCCGCTGACTCGGTGCCGATCTTTGACGGTGTGAGCCTCAAGGGCTGGCGCGGAGATAAGGCGTTGTGGCGCGTCGAGAACGGTGCGATCGTTGGCTCGACGCACGGCGTAAAGTTGAAGGCGAACTCGTTCTTGATCTATGAGACGGAGTTCGCTGATTTCGAACTGCGCTGCAAGATTCGGCTCGAAGGCAACAACAATTCGGGCATCCAATACCGCAGCCGCGTCAGCGACCGCGAGAACTACCGCGTCGTTGGCTACCAGTGCGACATGCATCCCAACCCGCCGTACGCGGCGATGCTCTACGACGAGGGCGGTGGCGGCATCATCGCTCAGCGCGGGCAGTTCGTGCGGTGGGACGACCGGCAGCGTCGCGAACTTGGGCGAATCGCCAAGGCCGGCAAGATCGACGTCGGCGAGTGGCAGGACCTGCGCATCGTGGCGCGCGGTGATCTCGTCTGGCACGAACTCGATGGCCGGGTGGTGACTGCTGTGCAGGACCAGCGAGCGTCGGCGCCAAAAGGGGGCGTGATCGCGTTCCAGGTGCACCGCGGCCCCGCGATGCGAGCGTACTTCCGGGACGTTTCCGTGCGTGCGTTTTCGAAGCCTGAGGACGTGGCCGTTCCGGGGGCGGTGCGTGCGTTGTTGCTGAGGGCGGCGAACTCCGCTGCCCCGCAGACTGGGCCGACGCCTCACTGGCTGTGGGACGCGGACGCGCAAGGGGACGAAGAGCTGTTCTTGCGGCGCGAGTTCGCAGTCTCGGCAGTGCCGAAGAAGGCGCGCCTCGCGATCGTCTGCGACAACAACTGTCGCGTCTACGTCAACGGCATCAGGGTCGCGAGCGATGACTCATGGGAATCCGCGAAGGTCGTGGACGTTGCCAAGCACCTCAAGGCCGGCGACAACGTCGTCGCGGTGCACGCCTGGAACGATGGCGGTCCCGCTGCCATGGCCTTGCGCCTCTCATGGCAAGATGGCGAGAACGAAAACGCAGTCATCTCAGACAAGACGTGGCATTGCCATTCGGATGATCCCGATGGCTGGGACCGGGTCGGTTTCGACGATTCGAGTTGGCCGCTGGTGCGTGACTTGGGGCCGCTCGGCGGCGCAGGATTGCCCTGGTCGGGACGGTACGGCCGCCAGGCCCTTGGCACCCAAGTCGATGCGTATGCACCGCAAATCGCGATGGTCGATTGGGAGATTGATGTGCCCGTCGGTCAGCCGTTGGCGATGCGTTTGCTCGACATCCCGCGCGAGCTCGGTTCGTGGGTGTCGTTGGCGGCGGATCCGCAGGGGCGCCTCTATTCGAGTTCGCAAGGCGGCGGGCTCTACCGCATCACCCCGGCGCTGGACTTCGGCGGCACGACGACGATCGAAGCGGTGCCGGTCGAACTTGGCGGTGCGCATGGCCTTTTGTGGTGGCGCAACTGCCTCTACGCGGTCGTCAACGGCAAGCATGATGGATTCTACCGGCTGACCGATACCGACTCGGATGACATGCTGGACCACGTCGAGTTGTTGCGCGCGCTGGATGGCAGCGGGGAACACGGGCCGCACTCCGTGGTCGTCGCACCCGATGGGGAAAACCTGCTCGTGCTGTGCGGCAACATGACCAAGCTGACCGAGATCGTCTCGAGTCGCGTGCCGCAGAACTGGGCCGAGGACAGGCTGCTACCGCGCCTCAACGACGCGCGCGGCTTTTGGGGTGGCTACTCGCCGCCGGGTGGTTGCCTCTACCAGGTCGACCCTGACGGCAAGCGTTGGGAGCTGATTTGTTGCGGCTTCCGCAACCCGTTCGATCTCGTCGTGTTGCCGACCGGCCAAGTAGTCGTCTACGACGCCGACATGGAGTGGGACATGGGCTTGCCGTGGTATCGCCCGACGCGTTACCTCGCCGGCCAAAGCGGCGTGGACTATGGTTGGCGCAAGGGCAGTGCCAAGTGGCCGCTCGACTACCCGGATGCGCAGAAGGCGTTGCAGGACATCGGGCCGGGCTCGCCAACGGGAATGGCCTACGTGCCGGGAACCGCGGGCGGCATCATTGGCCTCGATTGGACGTTCGGCACCGCCTACTTCGAAGGCAGCCCGTGGCAGGTTGGTGCGCCGTTCCCGGTCGCCGATGTGACGTTGTCGCAGCGAGCCGATGGTGGCGTCTACGTGGTGACCGGTGGGCGCGGCTTGCCATCACGATTGATTCGACTCGTCGCTGGTCGGGCGTCGGGTGATTACGCGTGGACCGACGAAGAAGCGCTACGCATGGCTCGGTGGGGCCCGGCAACTTCGTGGCCTGAGACGGAAACGCGCACCGCACAGCAGATCCTCGATGCCGGTCAGGTCGGTGGCGATGCGTTGCCGTTTGCTGGCGTGCCGCTATTGCGAACGCCGGACTGGGTTACGGCCCGCATCGCACTGGAGCGCCTTCCTGCCGACAAGTTCCGCAGCACGGTGCTCGCCGTCGACACCGCGCGGCCCGATCGTTCCTTCGCTGGTCTACTCGCACTCGCCCGACAAGGCACCAAGTCGGACCTGCAACCGATGCTCGACGCACTCGGCAAGTTTTCGTTTGCCAAGCTGTCGCACGACCAGCGCATCGCGTGGTTGCGCGTGCACTCGCTCGCCTTGATGCGCCAAGGCCCGGCAAGCGACGAACAACGCGACGCGATTGCGGCACGCCTGTTGCCGTTGTTGCCCGCCGGCAACGAACGGCAGAATCAGGACTTGTGCGAGCTGCTCACCTACGTCGAAGCCACCGGCGTGCTCGACAAGGCCGTGCCGCTGTTGACGCCGCTGCGCCCATCCGAGCCGCCGGCGTGGGCCGAATTGGCGACGCGCAATGCGGTCTACGGCGACGTCATCGACAAGATGATGGCCAACATGACGCCGATGGGGCAGCTTGCGATCGCCAACGCCTTGCGCACGGTGAAGAGCGGTTGGACCATCGATCAGCGCCGCACTCTGTTCACGTTCTTGGGCGAGGCTCGCGGCCGATCCGGTGGCGCGAGCTACGACGGCTACGTGCTCAAGATGGTCGACCTCGCGTGGGCGACGTGCTCGGACGATGAGAAGCGTGAACTGGAGTTTCTGGTCGGCCGCGTGCGCGCCCCGAAGAACAAGTTCCGCTCGAAGCCGCCCAAGGGCCCGGGCAAAAACTGGCAGGTCTCCGACATCCCGGAGCTGGTCCAAGGTGGCTTCAAGGGCCGCAAGAAGAAGGCGGGCCGCAACCTGTTCCACGCGGTCGGCTGCGCGTCGTGCCACTACTTCCAAGGCGAAGGTGGGTTTGGTGGACCGGACCTGACCAGCTTGAAGAACAAGTTCCGCGCCAGCGACGTGCTCGAGGCGGTGATCGATCCCAGCAAGGTGATCAGTGATCAATACTCCGGCCAAGTGCTGACCAAGAAGGATGGCAGCGCATTGTTTGGAGTTGTTCACAAGACCTACGACGGCGACATGGAGGTCTACGAAGTGATCCCGGCGGTTGCCGACGCCAAACCGGTTCGCATCCCGATCGATCAGGTCCGGAAGGTCGAACCGTCGCCGCAATCGCCGATGCCAGCCGGGTCGTTGGATCGCATGTCCAAGGACGAGATCCGCGACCTGATCGCGTTCTTGCTCGGCGAGAGCAAGTGAGGGTGGTCGGGTGGGTCGCGGGTTTGGGCGTGACCCATGGGCCGTTGCAGCCGTTCAATGCATAAGCTCTTCCGCGTTACTCGGGCTAGCATTTGCGCGATGCTCCGAGTCGTCGCAACTGCCCTGATGTCCGTGTGCGCATGGGCCCAGCAGACGCCGATAACCGTTCATGACGACATCCAGTATTGAGCTTGTTCGGCGACCAGCCCACCCAATCGAGTTGGCCAATACAACGGCCGAGGCGGCATTGCTCAGCATGCGTCCGGACGAAGATCTGCTGATGCCAATGCTGCTTGCGTTCTTGTTTCCGTAGTCGAGCTAGCGAGGGCCGACCCCGTGCACCTGCAGTTGCGGGAATGGGATGCCGAAGCCGTGCTTGCTGCAGGACTGCACCAGCAGGCGGTTCACGAGCCGGTCGAGGATGTGGTAGTGGATCGCCGCTTTGCCGGCGAACTGCACTTCCACTTGGAAGTCGAGCGAGCTGGATCCCGCCGCAGCCAGTTCGACGCGGGCCTTGTGCACTGACTCGGCGTCTGCGCTCTGGGCGAGGCCTGCTTCGAGGTCGGCTTGCAGCATGGCAGGGACCTTGTCGGCCGCGTCCTTTTGGTGGCAGTAGTCGATGGCGAACGTGACGGTGATCTCAAAGCCCTGTGACAGGTTGCGCGGGTTGAGTTCGAGGAAGGCAGCGGTCGGGTAGCTGCGTGGAGCATCGTGGCGTTCGACTAGCACGACCACTTCTGGTGTTTGCAGACGGACCCGGCCGACGAGGTCGTCGCCGATTGCGACGACGTCGCCTTGTTTGCATGGGAACCACGGTTCGTCGGGCCCGGCCGCGCGGGAGCGGTTGCCGATGAGTTGGCCGATGGGGACGCGCAGTTGGCCACCGGTCAGTGCCGGGTTGCTGAGTCGCGAATAGAAGCGCAGCGCATCGATCCGGAACGGCAGGCCGTCGATCAGGATGCGTTCTCCTTCGCGCACGGAGCCGATGTTCAGCATCAGGCGGATCTGTTCGGCGTACGCTGGTGCTGACTTGACGATCACCCAGCCGACCCCAATCACGACGAGCACGCCGATCACTAGCATCACATGCTCGCCGCGGGCGTACGGCACGATCAGGGTCGCTGCAACCGCCAGCACTAGCGTAATGATCCGAAGGATGACATCGGCGAGTCGACCCCGGAACTCGGCCTTGCGCTTCTTGCCGATGATCAGGGTGCTGACGAGTCGCAGTACGAAGAACACGATCAGGAAGACCGCGACACACATCAGGATGCTGAGTCCGCTGCCGAGGAGTTCGTTCGCATTTTCCTGCAACGTGTCGAACCAGTCCTTCTGGGCAGCCTTCAACTGATCCCTGTTCTCTGCCAACACAAGAAGTTCGTTGTTGAACCTCGCCTCCCGGGGGATCCACTGGTCGCGCAATTCGATGTTCACTTGCTGAATTGCGTCCGTGTTGCGGGGCGTGATCGGGAGTTGACGTAGCGCCTGTAGGGTGTTCTGGATCTTCACACGCGCGGCTTTCGTGACCGCAATGCGCCGTTCCACCGTCTCGATCTCCTTGTCAACCGCGAGCCTGCGGCGGACATCTTCGGTCAGTCCGTTGAGCAGGTCTACAACGGGTCGCAGCGCTTCGAGTGCGTCGGCCAGCAAGTCGAGCTTGGTGTCTTCTGGAACCTCGAACTTCTGAACGTCGATCTGGGTCATCACCCCTGCGAACTGCCAGCGGAGCTGCTGGATCTCCTCGTCGAGTCGGGTGACACTCGCCTGATCGTTCGCGTCGTTGGCCTTCTTGCGATCGGCTCGTTTGGCCTTGAGCTGGGCGGCCAAGGTACGCAGCGCGTTTGTGGTGCTCTCTGGCAGTGCCTGGCTTGGTTCGCTGCTCGGTGCCTGCCCCTCTGCATTCTGCCCCGGGGGAGTAGGCCCTTGTGCGTGGACCGGGTTGGCGAGTAGCAGCGCCGAGGCCAGCAGGACGAGGGCGAGCCGGGTCACGATCTTTGGCATGAGCACAAGGTAGCGCAGGCGTCGTTTGGATTCGCGCGTCGTCGCGGCTACACCATTGTCAGATGAGTAAGGCGATCTCGACCAAACCATGCGGCGGCATGCGCGACTTCCTGGCCGAGGATGTGGTGCAAAGACGCTACGTGCTGGCAACCGTGCAGCGCGTCTATGAGTCCTTTGGCTTCGTGCCGCTCGAAACGCCGACTATCGAGAACTTGTCGACATTGCTCGGCAAGTACGGTGCCGAGGGCGATCAGCTGCTGTATCGCCTGCTGCATCGCCGCGACAAGCTGACCCGAGCCATCGATGCCGGGGTGCAGAGCGAACTCGATTTAGCCGCCGAGGGCCTGCGCTATGACCTGACGGTGCCGCTGGCCCGCGTCGTCGCCAACTACAAGGACCTCCCGGCGTTCTACAAGCGCTACCAGATCCAGCCGGTCTGGCGCGCGGATCGGCCGGCGCGCGGTCGCTTCCGCGAGTTCTACCAGTGCGATGTCGACATCACTGGCACGACCAGCCTGGTCGCCGATGCCGAAGTCTGTGGCGCGATTGCGCAGGTGCTGATCGATCTCGGTTTCCGGGACTTCAAGATCCTGACGAACCACCGCGAGCTGCTGCGCGCGTTGGTTGCCGATGCTGGCATTCCTGCCGAGGGTGAGTCGTTGGCGTTGATCGCGCTCGACAAGCTCGACAAGGTTGGAGCCGTGGGCGTGCAGAAAGAACTCGTCGACAAGGGCATCCCAGCAGAACAGGGCGCTGGCTTGCTAGCGTCTTTGGACCGCATGCGCGAAGACGGCGCGCTGCAACGTCTCTCAGAAGGCGGTGAAGGTCCCGGTG
>JAPYTD010000040.1 GCA_029936315.1 Planctomycetota bacterium
GGTCTGCCTATGCCTTGGCGGCTGTCGTGATGAAGAGCCACTCAGTGGTATCGAAGCCAGCGGTATCGAAACCAGCGGCACGGAAACCAGCGGCACGGAAACCAGCGGCACGGAAGCCAGCGGCACGGAAACCAGCGGCACGGAAGCCAGCGGCACGGAAGCCAGTGGCACCGACACCAGTGGCACGGAAGCCAGCGGCACCGAAACCAGTGGCACGGAAACCAGTGGCACCAAGACAACTGGCAGCGAGACCGTTGGCGTGCAGCCGCAGCTGGCGCGCCGCCTGTCCGTGATGTTCTTCGGAGCGCCAACGGCGAACGGTCAGCACCACGATCCGATCACGCGCTACCGAGTCCTGAAGAAGGCCCTCGGTACGGCCGGAGTGGATCTTACGTATGTCGAGGACCCGGCCATCGCCTTCACCGGCGCGATGCTTGGTCAATTCGATGCCGTGATGATGTATGGCAACTGGGCCCAGCGTAGCCCCATGCCGCGTGCCCAGCTGTCTGCATTGCTGGGCTACGTCGATGCCGGCGGTGGCTTCCTGCCCATTCACTGCGCATCCGCGTGCTTTGGTGGGTCGCCGCTGTTCGTGAAGCTCGTGGGGGCCCGCTTTGCGCGCCATGCAGGCGGCGAATTCCAGGTGACCAATGTTCAGCCGGACCATGCGATCTTGAACGCACTGCCGGGGTTCTCGGCGTGGGATGAAACCTACGTGCACGATCAGCATGGCGAGGGTCGCGAGATCCTGCAAACCCGCGAAGGCGAGCCATGGACTTGGACGCGTCGTCATGGCAAGGGGCGCGTATTCTACACCGCCAGTGGCCACGATCATCGTGTCTGGGATCGCAGTGAGTTTCAGCAGCTACTGCAACGTGCCATCATTTGGGCGGTCGGAGACGACAAGGCCCAACTACTTGCTTCGTTGCAATTGCCGACGCTAGAGACGGAAGCTGTGTCGTTGCCGGGCTATCGGAAGCACAAGGAGATCACGCTCGCGCAAAAGCCCTTGTCGCCCGAGCAGTCGATGAAGTTGGCGCAGGTGCCGATGGGCATGTCGCTATCGTTGTTCGCGAGCGAGCCGGACATCGTCAATCCGATTCACGTCGACTGGGATCATCGCGGCCGGGCCTACGTCATCGAGACGATTGACTACCCCAACAACCTGGCAGCCAAGAATCTCGGTCACGATCGCATCACGATCTGTGAGGACACGGATGGTGACGGGCGCGCCGACCGGTTTGTGCGGTTCGCGGAGAACCTGTCGATCCCAACCTCGTTGACGTTTGCGAATGGCGGCGTGATCTGCACGAACGGGTCCGAGATGCTGTTCTTGGCCGATCGTGATGGCGACGACCATGCCGAGGAACGCACTGTCTTGTTTGACGGATTCCGCATGGGGGATACCCATGCTGGCGTCTCCAACTTGCGCTATGGGCTCGATGGCTGGGTCTATGCGACGGTTGGCTACTCTGGCTTCAGTGGCGTTGTTGGTGGACAGAGCCACAACTTCTCCCAGGGTGTGTTTCGTTTCCTGGCGGATGGTTCCGAACTCGAGTTCTTGCAGCACACCACCAACAACACGTGGGGGCTTGGCTTCACCGAAGAGTTCGACGTGGTTGGCTCGACGGCGAACGGCAACCCGAGCTTCTACCTGAGCTTCCCGGCAGCGGCCTATGCGCGCGCGGGCATGCAGCAGGGCCGCACGCCCAGAGCAGATCGCAATCCGCTCTTCTTCCCCATGTCGCAGGACGTTCGCCAGGTCGACCAGTTTGATCGCTTCACGGCAGGTGCCGGTCACGCGCTCTATACCGCGCGGCGGTTGCCAAGCGAATACCACAACAACATCGCGTTCGTGTGTGGGCCGACCGGCAAGTTGGTTGGCAACTTCATCATGCATCGTGAAGGTGGCGGCTTCCGCGCTGAGCAATCGCCGAACAACCTCTATGCATCGGCGGACGCATGGTCGAGTCCGGTGTGCTGTGAGGTTGGCCCTGACGGTGCGGTCTGGATCTGTGATTGGTACAACCTGATCATCCAGCACAATCCGACGCCGAGTCTTGCCTCAGCTGGCATCGCCGCCAAGCGTGGTCGCGGCAACGCCTACGAAACGCCGCTGCGCGACAAGCAACACGGTCGCATCTATCGCGTGTATCCGACCGGCAGCGACAACGATCCGGTTCCTGTGCTGTCGCCAGAGGATGGGAAGAGTCTGGTGCAGGGATTGCATCACAGCAACTTGCTTTGGCGTACGCACGCGCAACGCATGCTGGTGGAGCTCGGTGACGATTTGGTCGCGGATGCCCTTGAGCAACAAGTGTCACAAGCCGGGGTCGCTGCTCCGCACGCCCTCCAGGTGTTGTCGCAGCTGAGCCTGATCTCTAGGGACGTGTTGACTGCGGCGTTGCGCTCGAACCACTTGCCGACTCGTCGCGCAGCGATCATGGCGGCGACCCCCGACGATCTAAAGCGCTGCTACATTCGAGACGGTGTTGTTGCGGCGAAGGGTCGCGAGCTTGCGGAAGTCTTGGTCGGGCTTGCGACGGCGGCGTCGGACCCAGAGATTGGGGCAGCCGTCTATGCGGTAGCCGAGCAACTTGGTGACAAGCTGTTCGCGGAGCCAGCCATGCGGGATGCCTGGACGATGGCGGCACGTAGCCAGTCGGTATCGGTGTTGGTTGCCGCAAGGAGTGCCGGCTTCAAGATCGACGCGCCCGAGGCGGGGCAGAATCTGCTCGCCAACGCCGACTTCGAACAAGTGGTTGATGGTGGGCCAGCCGGGTGGACCGACCTCCGCCACTACAGCGGCGCGCGCCCGGATGCCGTAACCGTGCGTTCGTCCGACCTTGGCCGCAATGGCACTCGCTGCCTCGAACTGCGCTGCGATAGCATGACGGACTCGGGTCTTGCGCTGACCGTTCCGCTCGAATCAGGGGCGCGCTACCGACTGAGCGGTTGGGTGCGAACCGAAGACGCAGTCGCCAACGGAAACGCTCCAGGCATGATGCTCAACGTTCATGGCGGTCCGCGTACTCGAGGGCTACTCGGAACTACGGATTGGACCGAGTTGTCATTGGAGTTCGCAGCAAGCGGTGGCAGTGCGGTTGTGCACTGCCTCTTTGGTGGCTATGGCGGGGCCAAGGGCACAGCGTTCTTCGATGACCTGTCCTTGGTGAAGATTGGCGGGGAGCATTCGCTATCCGGTGCTTTGGTAACGCTGGCGACGGCAGCAAAGAAGGCCTCTGTCGAGGCGTCAGAGCCGATGGTTCGCAAGTTCCAACCGGACCCATCGGTGCATGAGGTGGGGGCAGCCGTGTTCCGTCAGACGTGCATTGCCTGCCACGGTTTCGACGGCAAGGGCGTGCCGGGCTCGTTCCCGCCGCTCGACCGCTCGGATTGGCTGACCGGCGACGTGGACTTGCCCATCAAGATTGTCCTGCACGGCTTGACGGGTCCCGTCACCGTCAACGGGTTGCAGTATCGCAATGCCATGACGCCGTTGGGCACCACACTCAGCGACGATGAGATCGCTGCCGTACTCACCTTCGTCAGGCAGAGTTGGCGCAATGACGCGGCCGCCGTGGATGCCGCCGCCGTTACCAGGTTGCGAGCGGCGAACGCAAAACGCAGCCAGCTATGGACTGCGCCCGAACTCGGCCGCTAATCGACTCTGCTCACCATCCGTCGCCTTGACGCCAATCATCTTTCGATATGACCAAGTTACGCGCCGCAATTGTTGGCCTCGGCTTTGGCGCTGAGTTCATCCCCATCTATCAAGCTCATCCGAACGCGGAGATGTTCGCCATCTGCCAGCGCAATCAGGATCAGCTGAACAAGATCGGCGATGCGTTGGGCATTGCGCGCCGCTACACCGATTACGAGGAGCTCCTGCGTGATCCGGACGTGGACTTCGTGCACATCAATACGCCGATTCCCGACCACGCCAAGATGACGATCGCGGCACTTGAGGCTGGCAAGCATGTCGCCTGCACGGTGCCGATGGCGACCAGCGTTGCGGACTGCAAGCGCATCGTCGACTTGTGCGCCCGAACGGGGCTCAAGTACATGATGATGGAGACCGTCGTGTTCAGCCGCGAGTTCTTGTTCGTCAAGGAACTGCTCGCGAAGGGCGAGCTCGGCAAGCTGCAGTTCTTGCAGGCAAGCCACCAGCAGGACATGGACGGTTGGCCGGGCTACTGGCCGGGCTTGCCGCCGATGCACTACGCAACCCACTGCGTTGGCCCGATGCTCGGCTTGCCGAACAAGGATGCGGAGTATGTCTCGTGCTTTGGCTCGGGAACGATCCGCGAGGAGATGATTGCCATCTACAACTCGCCGTTCGCGGTGCAGACGGCGCATGTAAAGCTGCGTGACAGCGACTTGTCAGCACGCATCATTCGCTCGCTGTTCGACACGGCCCGGCAATACCGCGAGAGCATCGATGTCTACGGCTCGAAGAAGACGTTCGAATGGCCGCTGATCGAAGGCGAGCAGGCGGTCGTTCACACTGCGAAGAAGCCCGAGGGGGAGATTCCGCAGCGAGTTGAGGTGCCTGACTATGCGCACCTGCTTCCCGAGCAAGTCCGCAGGTTCACGACCCAAGGCGTCTACGACATGGATGCCAACGAACACCTGTCGTTCACGCAAGGCGGTGGGCACGGCGGCAGCCACCCGCATCTTGTGCACGAGTTCTTGAGTGCCTTGCTAGAAGATCGCGAGCCGTGGCCGAACGCGAAGCAGAGCGCCAATTGGACCTGCGTCGGCATCCTTGCCCACGAGTCTGCGATGGCAGGTGGCAAGCGTCTCGACTTGCCCGACTGGACCTTCAGCTAGAACTACCCCGACCGCCTACGCAGTCTAGTCATCGACTACTTAGCAGTCTGTATCTCGGTTTCTGTTCATGACCATCTCAGCCCCTCCGCTCTTTGGTGTCGCTACCTCTCTCTTGCTCCGTGCTGCGCAGGCCATGACGTCGGCCTTCGCATGTCTGATCGTGTGCGGCGTGCTGGCTTCGACGATGCCGGCCCAGAAAGACCAGGCCCATTCGGCTACCAAGAGTCCAGCCGTCACGGCGCAACCCAGAATCGCCGAGTGGTGGTTCGCCCGACATGCTGAGAAGATCGGTTTGATGAGCAAGGGCGACATCGACTTGCTCATGGTCGGCGATTCGATCACCAACAACTTCGATACCGTTGGATTGAAGGTGTGGCAGGAGCACTTTGTACCGCGCAAGGCCATCAACCTCGGGTTCGGTGGCGACCGTACCAACCACGTGCTGTGGCGTCTCGACCATCTACCGAAGCTCAAGGTGTCGCCAAAGGGTGCTGTGGTCATGATCGGCACCAACAACATCTGTTGGGGCAGTGACAAGCCTCAGCAAGCGGCGCATGGTGTGCAGGCGATCGCGAGGAAGCTCAACAGTCTCTACCCGGAGATGAAGATTCTGGTCCTGGGGGTCTTTCCGCGCAGAAGAGAAGCGAGCCATGCGCATCGCAAGCAGATCGTCGAGCTCAACTCCTACCTTCCCGGGTTGGTCGGCGAGATCCCGAACGCGAAGTTCTTGGACATCGGCAAGGAGTTCCTCGACGAGAGAGGCTTCTTGTCGAAGGAGATGATGCCCGACACGACGCATCCGAGTGCCGAGGGCCACCGCATCTGGGCCGCAGCGATCAAGCCGGAACTCGACAGGATGCTGGGTGCCGTTGTGGAGCAGGCTGTGAAGAAGGTGGAGCAGACCGACCCGAAGAAGGCGGCCAAGCCAAAGGGCAAAGCCAACGGCGACAAGGTCTACCTGATGAAGGTGTTCCGCAAGAACGGCCTACTCCTGGGCAAATCCAACAAAGGCAGGGCCAGGATCGTATCCGGCCCCAAGGCAGTGGCATTGATGCGCGGCAAGGCGCCTGGGAAAACCTGGCAGGTCGCATTGGGCAAGCACCGCTTTCGGGTCAGCATCGAGAACGTCACCAAGCTTGGCATCCAAGCAGCCCTGAAGAAGATTGAACGGGTGCCGCCGCTCTATCGACGATGCTTTGAAATCGTTTCAGAGCAAGGCAAGGACGGCATCGCCTTCTACAAGTCGCTCGGCGGCGCGGCTGCCCACGGTGGCCAGCAGTACTTGAACATCATCGACCGTGCCGACGCGAAGGTGATGGTGCACGAGGCTGGGCACATCATGGAGCAGCGCGCCCGCGACAACGAAAAGGACATCCTGACGCGATGGGAGCGTGCCATCGCCAAGGACGACGTGTCCATTTCGCGCTACGGCGATCGCGTTTCGCATGAGGATCTAGCGGAGTTTGCCGCGCTGTATGCCTTCTGTCTCGACTCTGGTAACGGCGAACTCACCAAGCTGAAACGTAAGTCCCCGGCGCGCTACGCCCTTTGGAAGCGCATCCTCAAGCTCGCCAAAGCGAACTGACTCCCAAACAATCGAGGTTTACAGCCATGAGAATGCTCGCCGTGTTGGTTGCCCAACGTCACTGGCAAGCCGCGGTTCCTGAATCGTCGGTCGCCGCCGAGTAGCTCCGCCGCTTGCGTAGCTACTTGTGGGGGTGTTGCTGCAGAAGTTGGGCGGGATTGTAGAAGCTGCGGATGCGCCTCGTCTTCGCGCGCACAGCCTTGACCTGCTCGGGGCTAATGAAGGGCGCCTCGTTGCCAAAGGTGTTCCTGACGAAGGTGAGCACGGCAGCGAGCTCCTGATCGTTGAGCAAGCTTCGGAACGCCGTCATCGGCACGTAGCCCGGGTACTCCTTGCCCTTGACCGAGATCGGGCCCATCAAGCCATTGAGGGTCAGCCGGATCAGCCGCTCTTCGTCTTGGAGAACCCACCTGGTGCGATCGAGCGGCGGAAAGCCGCCGGCGGGTAGACCCTTGCCATCAGGCTGGTGGCAAGTGACGCAGTAGCCCGGCTGGTGATAGATCTGCTCACCCATGACAAAGAGCTTCTTGGCGTCGCCGGTCAGGGTGGTCACAGCGGGCGGCCGGGCCACGATCTTGGCGGCCTGCTGATTGAGATGAGCCTTCGCTACCCGGTGTGCTTGTTTGCTGTACTTGTCGATCGTCTTTTGGCCGGCGGCCGTCACGATCGGCATGCCCTGTTCTTTGCCGATCCACGAAGCAGCGGTGATGGCCTCGAGACGAACGCGGCCGTGATCGTCGTTGGCGGCAGCCATCAGCAGTTCGGCCTGGTTGCCAATTCGATGGCCACTAAAGCGCAGCACCCGAACCGCGGCAGAACGGATTCGGTGGTCGCTTGATTGCAGGAGCTCGCCGAGCAGAGTCGCGTCGACCTGGTCGGCGCCCCAGCTCACCCAGAGAGCCTCGAGCCGGTGATGCTGATACCTGGGTTCGGTCTCATCGAGAGTCGCCACCCACTTTTTCAGAGCGGCCAAGACCTCAGGCTGGTTGCGACCACGGAGCTCGCGACGGGTGCGGTAGCGGCTGCGGGCTTCGTGCAAGCGCAAGTTGTTCAGCAGTTCGGTGACGCTGCTGCCGTGAATCTTGGCGGGCGTCACCAGTGGCCGTGAAGGATAGGTCACGCGATAGATGCGGCCGTGGGCGTGATCGCGATGCGGATCGCGAGCGTTGTGCTGCATGTGCCCGATCAGCACGTTGTGCCAGTCGGCGATGTAGAGGGATCCGTCCGGTGCGAACTCGAGGTCGACGGGTCGGAAGTTTCGGTCCTTCGATGAGAACAGGTCCTGGCGGTAGCGGGTCGTGAATCCGGTGCCATCCTCGATCATCTGGTGTTGCTTGACCCCGAGATACCCGATCGAGTTGCAGAGCAACAAGTCACCCTGCACGTCATCCGGGAAGTGCCTACTGGAGAGGAACTCCAGCCCGGAGGTGGGCCGCACCTTGTGGCTGGTCAGGATGTCCGGCGCCCCCAAGCCGACGCCATAGCGTGACTTTACCGAACCGGGCATCATCCACGTGGCCGAGGGGCCAGACGTGTGCACGAAGAAATCCTGGCCATGGTCATCGAACGCGATGCCCCACGGATTGGGGATGTTGAACTGCGCGTAGCGGATCAGCTGCTTGCGCTGCGGTGAGTAGCGGAAGAAACCGCCATTCGTACCGCGCACCGGACCGTAGGCGGTCTCGACGTTGGAGTGCAGGAAGACGCCCTCGGCCATCATGATGGCGCCCGATGGATCGGCGCAAAACGCGCTGATTGCGTGATGGGTGTCGTGGTCATCGAACCCGCTGAGCAACACCTTGACCCCATCGGCGTGATCATCGCCATCGTGATCCTCGAGTAGCACCAGGCTGCCGCTCTGCGACACGTAGACACCTTCGGGCGCGATCTCGAAGCCGATCGGAACGTGCAGATTGTCGGCGAACACGGTCTGCTTGTCGGCCTTGCCGTCGCCATCGGTGTCTTCCAGGATGATCAGCTTGTCCTTGGGGCGGGCATCCCCGATCCGGTAGTGCGGGTAGCTCGGCATCGTGGCAACCCACAGGCGGCCCTTGTTGTCGAAGGAGATCTGCACCGGGTTGGCGAGGTCGGGGAACTCGGCTTCCGAGGCGAACAGCTCGATCTTGTAGCCCTCGGGCACGGTCAGCTCCTTGGCGGACTGCTCACCCGAGACGTAGTCGGGGTTGCCGTTCTTGGCGCTGGGTTTGTAATTGCTCGGAACGGCCTTCAGCACGTGTGTCTTCGCATCGGCAGCGGCCACATCGAAGTCCGTGCCGTGCAGTGCATGCGCGATCGCGAGGTCCCGAATCGCGGTCATCTCACGGATCTTCTGGAACTCGTCCGGATAGTTTTGCGGACCGTACGGGTTGTAACGGCGACCACTGGAGTGCACGCCGTTGGGCATCTTGTACTCGTTGAGCCAGCACCAGGTCTTCTCGCGCACAGCGGCGTGAACGGTCGATCGCCTGGCTGGTTTGGCGATGGCGGTCTGGCCGAAGATGGCTGTGGCCAACAGCGGCGCAAGCTTGCGGTAGCCGAGCTCATTGAGCAGGGCGCCATCCGTGGTGTACTCGTCACTCGATTCGTGCCATGCCAGGGTCGCCGTGAAGGTATCGACGAACAGCGCGCCATTCTTCGCGGCGACCTCGCGCATCGCCTCGGTGTAGATGGCGAGATTGGCGTTCTCGACCGCACCGTTCGGCGTGTGGTACTTCGCCGACAGATCTTGAAAGGCGGTCGGCGCGACCAGGACCAGTTGGGGTGGTGCATCGCCGTTGTAGCGTTGGGTTAGCGTGTGTTGCACAAACGCTTCCAGCTCGCCTTTGAAGTTCTTGAGACCGCTTGGTCCAGCGAACGACGAGTTAAAGCCAAAGAAGGCGATGATCGTGTCTGCCTGCAACCGAGTCAGCCACTCGTCGGGAGTCTTGTAGTGTCCCCGGCTACCAGAGCCCTTTGCCAGTTCCGTTTGGAAGCGCTCCGCGCCAGCGAACGCCCATGGCGACTTGCGACTCGGATGTGGACGAAAGCCCGGCGTGTTGCCTTCATCACACATGTTGCGGATGAACAGCTCTTGGTCGGGGAATCGCATCTGCAGCTCGGTCTCGAAGTGACCGAAGTGATCCATGCGGGAACCGAGCCCACTGCCGAGCAGCACGATGTGATCGCCCTTGCCAGCCTCGATCACGTCGGGCGCTGACTTGGCTTCGAAGACCTCGGCCTTGGTGACGATGAAGTCCTTCGGCCGCAAGCCCGTGCGGTAGCCCTTGAAACCGTAGTCCGTCGGCGTGTAGTCGCCAGGGAGACTGACATCAAGCTTGGCAGGCACCTCGAGCTCAAGGCCCCAGAAGACGGCGTTGGCCACCAGTCGACGCAAGTTCTCGTCGAGCAGATCCGTTGCGGCTCCCATGGTGGTGGTCAGGACTCGATTGGTGTTGCCTGCCGAGTTCTGGTGTTGACGAGCCCAGACGATTGGCTGCATCGGCTGGTTCTTCTTGGCAACGGCTTTTGACGCGGCGTCGAGGGTCTTGGTGACTTCGCCGCGAAGGAGAATCGTGCAGTCCGAGAGAGGATTGGCCCCGTACACGTCGGTCGTGCAGAAGATCGTGCCGACCCCATTCAGGACCGTGTGCTTGGCGTTGGCTGCTTCGACGCGGGAGCGGGTGCCCTGCACCTTGTGCCGACCATGGTGGGAGATCCAGGTCTCACCGAGGACCTGTCGGCCAAAGCCATTCTTCCAACCGGTACTGGCCGCGGCTCGGAACGAGTACTTCTGCCACCGACTTTCCTTGGGGAAGTTGAACGCATGGGTGCTGGTACGCAAGGCGACGAGCGGAACGCCGCGCAGGAAGGCCTTCTCGAAGCGCTGCATCGAGACGTCATCCCAGTTGCGAAAACGCAAGCTCATGACGATGACCGAGGCCGTATCCAATGCCTGCGAGTGCGAGAGGCTTGCCTGACGATCTGGGTTGACCCGGCCATCCGGGTTGACGGAGAACAGCACCGTGCACTTGAACCCGTGCCTCGCCATCACTTGTGCCATCATCGGCAACGCTTCTTCGGACCGATACTCCTCGTCACCGGACAGGAACACGATGTGTTGGCCGGCGCCCGGCCCCTTGCCTCCGGGGAAGACGAGGTGGTCTTCCTGCGGCGCGGCGCTCAGATTCGTGGCGAGCAGTAACGACAGAGTCAGTTTGGTCAGCATGCACATGGGGGAATCAGCTGTGGGGGATTGGTAGTTGGTAGGCTGCGACGATTCGGACAGGTCTGGGACTAGGTCTGGGCCTCAGCCCAGGCTTGCCGCAAGAACGCGATGCCCTCGGCGCAGACTTCGTCCGGGTCGGCGCAAAAGTCACGCCAGATGTGCAACGCCGATGCGAACTCGAGGTCCGTTCGCGAGAACGACTCGATCACGGCCCAGCCGTCGTAGTTGATGCGCCGGAGTTCGGCGAAGGTTGTCGTCCAATCGACCTGCCCTCGTCCCGGCACGCCGCGGTCATTTTCGCTGAGCTGCACGTGGCCCATCGTGTCCTTGCAGCTGGCGATCGCGCTCTTGATGTCTTGTTCTTCGAAGTGGGCGTGGTGGGTGTCGTAGACGCTGCAGATGCTCGGATGGTCGGCTCGCCGCACCAACGCGTCGCACTCGGCGGCGCTGGTCACAAGGTAGCATTCGAAGCGGTTCAAGTACTCGACGCCGAGTCGCATGCCGTCGCCTTGCGTTGCCGCCTTGTGCAGCACCTCGGCGCTCCAGCCGAGTTCCTCATCGCTCGGCCCCTTGCCGGTGAAGGATGCGTAGGCCGAGTGAATGGGCCCACAGACCAGGGACGCGCCCAGTGCCCGGGCCCGGCTGGTCAATAGACGAAAGCGCTCGATCGCCGCCGTCCGGATCGCAGCATCCGGACTTGCTGGATTCTCTTCCTCGGTCACGAAGGCGACGCCCACCGCTTCGAGCCCGATGTCAGCCAACATCTGCCCGAGTTCCTGGTAGTGCGAATCCGGGCCTTCATTCACCGGCACCTCGACGCCGTCGAAGCCCAGTTCCTTCAGGCGACGAAACAGCGGCGCGTGCTCGTGCGTCACGAACGGCGTCCACAGCAGCATGCTCATTCCAAACTTCAAGCGTCAGTCCTCCGAGTCAATCCAGGTAGACGACAAACCGCGTCGTCCGCGAGTTCCAGATCGTGCGCAAGATGCCGACGCAGGTCCAGTTCCACTTGCGCACCCGTGGCTGGATCCCGGCACCAAGTCGCTCCAGCGGACCTCGAATACGGCGTCAAAGATCTCAAATATTGAGGTGCCTCAGGGGCTGCCTGGTCGCTCTGGTTGGTTTCGGATTCCGAAGCTACTCGTGGTTGCGGACGGGCTGTCTCATCACGGCAGGGTAGCAATGGCTCGTATGGTAGCTGTGAACTCCGTGCCCCCTACGTTCGGCCCCGGTTGGCCGCTAGCGGGCGCGTAAGTTGGAGTCGAACACGCGCACGCCCCGCCAGTTGTCTTTGTTCGCTGCAATGAACTCGAGATGCGTCGGTGCCGTCGCGTAGGCATCGTGCGCGGCGCGGTCGCTGAAGAAGACGTGCAGGGAGACGTCGTAGTCGCGGTCGTTTAGGTCGCGCACCAGGTCGGGGTCGCGCGTGCCAGCGGCGAGGAACACGACACCGTCGATGCGTGCAAGTTTCGCATAGCAGTCGGCGACCAACTTCTGGCTGGCTTCGGGCGACGCGTCCTCGAGGGCGAAGTACACGTCGTGCGCGAGTTGGGCGTGGTGGATTGGCATGGTGGTCGGGATGGCTTGGCACGCTGCAAACAGGAAGGTTGCAAGCGCAGTTGGTAGCAGCCGCCGTCGTGGCGTTGGATAATGATGCATGGCGTTCGACACGGTAGCGGAAGCGATCGCCGATGCGCGTTTACTCCGGTCGAGACTCGCCGATTGTCAGCGCCTGCCCGAGCCCGAAGTGGGCGAACACTCGATCGCCTGGAACGAGTGCGCGCTTGCATGGATGAAGGCCGGAGCGCTTGGGCGTGGGTGGGGGCGCTGTCTTGTTGACGTGCAGGTGCAGCACGCCGGCCGGTTTCGATTTCGGATCGAGCATCCCGTCGAGGGCATTCGCTTGTCCTTTCAAGTGGCGATCGAAGAACGCCGTCGCCGTCTTCAGGCACAGTTCGAACACGGCGACGCCCGCTGGCCTGCGTTTGCGCTGGATCGCGATGTTGATGTGGCTCGCGGTGTCGTCGAGGACCCACAGCACCTTCATCGTGGCGTCTTTCTGTGTCGCCTCGAACAGCCGCATGGCGTTTTTCTTCCAGGGCAGGACCCGATCCTTCACTCCGTGCACAATCCCCAGCGGCACCTTGATCGTGCCGGCGTACAGGTCGACGTAGCCCTTCTTCTTGAGCCCCTGACCCGTGGTCCACGGCGCGAAGCAAAACCCCGCCTTGTAGCCAGGGTTCTCGCCCAAGACCCGCATGCTGTTGCCGCCGCCCATGGAGTGGCCGCCGATCCCGACCCGCTCGGTGTCGAGTTGCCCGTGCAGGAAGGAGTTCTCGTCCGCATTGCACAGCTTGAGGCAGGAGAAGAAAGCGGCGCCGTTACGTGCCTGCAGGCTGCGGTTAAAGCGAGTGGTGTCGGTCAGCACAGCGATGTAGCCGTTGCGGGCGAAGTGGCGCCCGACCGCCAACATCTGAGAGCCGCTGCCGCCGAGACCGTGCATGAACACGATGACCGGGTAGCCACCTTTGCGCGGCGCGAGTTGGGCGTTGCGTTTGTCCCCGGCGGCCACCTTGCTCGGGTAGCACACCACCGCCGCCAAGCTGCCACCCTTCGAGCCGCCGCGGGGAAACCGGACCGTGCGCCAACCGATCGGTTGCACGACCGCGACCACCTCGTCTGTGGCCTGTGGCAACGTTTCGGTGGCGGTGTTCTGAGCCGCGAGCAGTGTCGCCAGGGCGAGAACCGCGAGGCCTTGGTGCGGGAGCATCATTGGGTCAGGCTAGCGATTCCGGCGCCCGGCGCTGCGCATGGATTGTAGGAATTAGGAATCCTGCAAGTTGGTGGCCATCGACGGTCATGGTTCTGGCTGCGACTCATGACGCCACGGGTTGGGCTACCGCAAAATCGCTCGACCACTACACCCGTTGCGCATTGCTGTCGGAGCGGGTGGTGTCAAGCGCGTGTCTTCGCGAGATCGGCATGCCCGTTCTCCTCCGCGGCTTTCATCATCGCCGGGCCGGCGTCGTCGACGGGCAGCGCCGCGACTTTTTCAGCAGGCGCTCAAGTCGCCGTACGTGCTTCTTGCCTGTTGGACTGTCGGGGTTGAGTTCGAGCGACTTGCGATAGTGCGGCGCACGGTAGAAACCACGTCAAAGTAGCTGGCTGGGCCGAGGGTCGAGGGTAAACTCCGGAGCTGTTTGCCATGTCCGCCAAACTTGCGCTCAATTCCAGTCGATGCAAGCGATGGTTCGGGATCGTTGTCCTGAGCATCGTCTTGCTCGAAGTTGTGCTCCAGATCGCGTCGTACGTCACGTACCTGACCTATTCGCGCGATCAGGTCGCGACCGGAGCGGAGGGCGGCGCGACGATCCTCTGCATCGGCGATTCCTACACCTTCGGCCTCGGTTCGAGTTCGCCCGAGGAAACCTACCCGGCGACGTTGCAGCGGCAGCTGAAGAAGCAGCGCTTGGCCGAGCCGACGGTGATCAACGCCGGTTGGCCCGGCCACAACTCGCGCGACCTGTTGCAGCAGCTCGATGCGCAGCTCGCGGCACATTCGCCGGACCTGGTCCTCGTGCTGGTCGGCATCAATGACACCTGGAGCAAGCCTGAGCACCTCGAACTCGGAGAGGGCACGGGATCGGCTACGGGGTCCAACTGGGCCTGGCGGTGGCGAACGGGCCGTCTGTTCGCGTGGGCGTTCGGTGGATCGGCGCCGCCTGTCGCGGATGCCGAGACAGCGGAGAGCGCGTCGGAATCGGCGCCGCAGGCCGGTACTGGGCCGCCGCTGCAGCGGGCCTGGGGGCACGTCGGCGCCGGCAATTTGCGCGCCGCCGTTGTGGCTTTCGACGAGGCGCTTGAGCGGCAGCCCGAAGATGCGTTGACGATTCACAAGGGGCTGGCGCAGACTCACTCGTCGCTGAACCAGTCGGACGAGGCGCGGCATTCGTTGCAATGGATCGAAGGTGAGCATGCTCGTGCCGAGACCCAGCAGACAACCGAGGCGTTGGTCGACGCGCTGGTGGCGGTGGGTGAGCACGAGCGAGCGTTCGAGGTCGTCAGCGCCGGAGTCCGCGCCCATGGGGCCAGTCATCGCCTCTGGTGGAATCTTGGCGAGGGGCACTATCGACATTGGCAACTCGATGCTGCTGAGCAGGCCTATGATCGTTGTCTGTTGCTGTCGCCGCCGCACGAATCGGTCTGGCGGGCCAGTGTCATGCGTGCCTGCGCGCGGACGTGCTACGAGCGTGACGCCGGCAAGTCGCTGAAGCTCGTGATCCGGTCGCTGTTGCTCGATGGCAACCTCGGCTTGTGCATCGTTGCGATGAAGCCGGCGCGCAGTCGATACTCGGCGAATCTGGCGAAGCAGTGTATGGCCGAACTCGGCCTCGCCCCGGCGCAACAAGGCGCGGCGCAACAGCTGGTCACGGTCATGCTGTCGATGACCGATGTGCCGCAGAAGGATGAGGCTATGTGCCGCATCTTCGATTCTCATTTGCGGCAGATCATCGAGCGATGTGACCAGGCCGGGGCCGAGGTCATGTTGATGACCTATCCGATGCCGACGCCGTTCATCGTGGACATCGTGAGGGCTCTTGGCAAAAAGACCGGTGCCACTGTTGTCGATGTTCTGCGGCTGTTTGAGATCACCGCGCTGTCTCGCGAAGATCTGTTCATTCCCGATGGGCACTGTTCTGGCCGTGGCTACCGGCTGATGGGCGAAGCGGCGGCGGCGATCGTGGCGAAGCACCTGGCACGGTGACTACCCGGTCTGGCGATGCCGGCACGCTCAACTTCGGCGCACTGAGGATTGCAGCGGTAGTCGCAATGCCAATGCCAAGTACGTGTTTCCGCCGCGCGAGGTCCGCATCCGACCCGGGGAGCGCAAAGAGGTGGACATCGCGGTTCGGCAGAATCGCTGAGCGCCATCGCCTAGCAACGCTCGCAAGTGCCAACGTCGTTTGTGACTTTCTCCAGGATGTAGTTGCGGGCAGACAAGGGACACAAAAGGGACCCTCGCGATCGAGTGGTTGGCGGCGTCTTATGCGCAAATCGGACCGCGTGAATTGCACGACAAGAACACGGCGGCATGCGACACAATCACAGGTCCCCGCCTACGAGCGCCATCGATGAGGATCCCTATGAGTATCACTCTCGCCCTTCTCGCTACCGTGGCGATGCTGGCAGGAAGCGCCAGCGCCCAGCGCGGTGACGACAAGTTTCGGGCGCTATTCGACGGCAAGAGCCTCGATGGCTGGGTCCAGCGCGGCGGCCAAGATGATTTCGTGGTCCTCGATGGCTGCATCGTCGGAACCAATCGCGTCGGGACCGGCAACGGCTTCCTGTGCACAGTCGAGGAGTTTGGTGACTTCGAACTCGAACTCGATTTCTTCTGCCCCGACAAGACCAACTCCGGTATCCAAATCCGATCGCAAGTGAAGAAGCGCGAACGGCGCAAGGACACGGTCTGGGGCTATCAGGTCGAGATCGACCCGTCGGCACGAGCGTGGACCGGAGGCATCCAGGAGGAACTCGGGCGCGGTTGGATCGCCAACCTGAAGGACAACCCCAAGGCCCGCGCCGCGTTCGTGCACGATGCCTGGAATCACTTCCGCATCGTCGCCAACGGTGACCGCATGCGCACGTGGATCAATGGAGTCCCGGCGGCAGATCTTCGCGACACCAAGACCGCCCGAGGCTTCATCGGCCTGCAACTTCATTGGCCAGTCACCAAGCGAGGCGCGCTTCCGGGCACGAAAGTGCGATGGAAGAACATCCGCATACGAACGCTCGACCGCTCCGATGCCCGACCGCGGCGGCAACGCCCCAACGTCGTGGTGCTGTTCACGGACGACCAAGGCACCCTCGATGCAAACTGCTACGGCTCCACCGACCTTCGCACACCGCACATCGACGCGCTCGCCAGAACCGGCGTACGCTTCACCCAAGCCTATTCCCATACCGTGTGCTGCCCGGCGCGCGCGGCGCTGCTGACCGGCCGCCACCCGCAACGCAGCGGCGTGACGAACTGGACCCAGGGGGACATGTTTGGCAAGCAGGGCATCAACATGGCCCTGAACGAAGTCACCCTAGCCGAAGCCCTGCGCAGCGCTGGCTATCGCACGGCTCTGTTCGGCAAGTGGCATCTGGGTGCGCACCGTGACTTTGGTCCGAAGAAGCAGGGCTTTGATGAGTTCTTCGGCATCCGCGACGGGTTCATCGACAACTACAACCACTTCTTCCTGCACGGGAAGGGCTTCCACGATCTGTATGAAGGCACCGAGCGCGTCGATGCGCCCGGCGAATACTTCCCGGAGTTGATGGTGAAGCGGTCGCTCGCGTTCCTCGAACAGAACAAGGACCGTGCGTTCTTCCTCTACGTGCCGTTCAACATCCCGCACTATCCCGAGCAGGCACTGGCGCAATTCGAGGCCATCTACAAGGACGTGCCTGATCCGGCACGTCGCTCGTACGCGGCCATCGTTAGCACGACGGATCACTACATCGGCCAGATCGTCGCCAAGCTCGAAGCGCTCGGCCTGCGCGACGACACGATCGTCATCTACATGAGCGACAACGGCCACTCGGAGGAGACCAGCAACCGCATCCGCGCAGACCAGCACACCAGTGGCCACCCGAAGGGCCACTTCTATGGCGCCAGCGGCGGCGGCAACACCGGCAAGTGGATCGGGTGCAAGGGTACCTTCCTTGAGGGGGGCGTGCGCGTGCCAGCGATCATCAGCTACCCGTCTCGCCTGCCACGCGGTGTCGTTCGCGACCAGATCGTCACCGCCATGGACTGGTACCCAACCGTCCTGGCGCTGTGCGGCGTGACGCCGAACGTCAACGCTCCGAAGCTCGATGGCCACAATCTACTGCCGGTGATTCAGTCCCAAGACGCAACGTCGGGATACGGCGGAGTCCTTCACTTTGCCTGGAGGGGCAAGTGGGCCGTGCGCGATGGCGAGTGGAAACTCCGCGGCACGGACGGCAAGAAGAAGGCGGCACTGCACCGACTTACTGGTGATGATCCAGAGAAGGTCGACCTGGCCCAGGAACGGCCGGACATCGTCAAACGCCTACAAGTATTGCACGACGACTGGGCCCGTAGCGTCAAACCCCGCTAAGCCAGCACCGAGACTTGTGCATTCGGGGCGACCTCAGTTGGTCTAGCCGTAGAGTCGGCGGATGCGCCTTCCGATCGACGAGATCCGATCCGACTTCGAGCGCCGCTTGGACGCGTCCAGGCGGCTCGTGGTTACGGCGGAAACGGGGGCGGGAAAGTCGACGCGCATTCCCGTCTGGCTCGCTGACCGATTCGATGGGCTGATCCTCGTCGTCGAGCCTCGACGGATCGCGTGCCACGCCCTGGCGGAGTTCCTGGCCGCCCAGCGCGGCGAACAGGTCGGCGCCTACTTCGGCAGCCGCGTCCGGTTCTCCGACCGATCTGGGCCCGACACACGCGTGCTGTTCTGCACGCCCGGCGTGGCACTGCGCATGCTCGCGGGGCCATTGAAGCTGGGGGCGCTGGTCGTCGACGAGTTCCACGAGCGTTCCTGGCAGGTCGATCTCGTGGTCGCGGCGGCCACCAGTCTAGAGACGCTCCGCAACGTCCCGCTGATTCTCACTTCGGCGACGATCGACGCGGAGAGCGCCGCGGCCACTCTGGACGCGACCACGCTGCACGCCACCGGACGGACCTTCCCGGTCGACGTGCACCATGTGCCCGGCTCGATTGAGCCGAGCACCGACGCGATCGGCAAGCGTGTTGCCCGCGTCGTCACCGAGGCGCTGCTTCAGCACGACGGTGACGTGCTGGCTTTTCTGCCAGGGATGAAGGAGATCCGCGCAGTTGAAGCGGCGCTGGGCCGCATAGCTGAGGAAGTGCTTGTTGTGCACGGCTCCGAGCCGCCCGAGGCGATGCGACGGGTCTTCCAGAGATCCGATCGCCGCCGCGTCTACCTGGCGACGAACGTCGCGGAGACTTCGATCACGCTGCCCGGTGTCCGCATCGTCATCGACAGTGGTCTGGCGAAGACCAAGCTACACCGGGCCGGTCGAGCGGTGTTGGCCACCGTGCCGATCTCCGATGCCTCGATGCAACAGCGCGCCGGACGCGCGGGTCGGATCGCCAAAGGAGTGTGCATCCGTCTGTGGTCCGAACGCTTTCGACCCGACGCCTACCAGCGACCCGAGATCGAGCGCGTCGAGTTGGACGACCTGCTCCTGCAGGCCGCTGAGCTTGGGCTGGTGGGGGACGCCTTCGACGCCGCGACCTGGATCACGAAGCCGCCGACTTTCGCCGTCGAGCGCGCGCTGGACCGCCTCCGCTCCCTGGATGCGCTCGATGTCGAGGGTCTAACCTCGCGCGGTCGAGCCTTGGCCAAGCTGCCGGTTTCGGCCGAGGAGGCGGCGTTGCTGGTTGGCGCGCCAAAGGACCTCGCCGCGACTGTCTGCGATCTGGTGGCAATCCTGCAGGCCCGCGGCTCGCTCCTCAGGGATGTCGCCGAACTACCCGGCCCGGCGCGCGAAGCAGTGGTTGACGCGCGGCTCGAGTTGCTGCAGGGCATCACCGACGAAGTGACCACTGGCCTGCGGCTGCTTAGGGAGGGTTCGGCCAAGCGGCACTACCTGAGTCGACGGCGCCTCGACGAGGCCCGCACGATCGCGCGCCAATTGCGAGAGCTCACCGGAGCGCGTGGCGAATCGCTGAAGGGCCTGGCCGAGTACATCGTCACCCGCTTGCCAGCCGCGGGCTTTGTGCTCAGGCCGCGTGCCAGTCGCGAGCGCGGTCGCTCCAGACCTTGGGCGAACGGCATGATCGAAGTCCAGGTCTATGCGTTCCAGCCCGTAGACAGCGCCGCCGAGTTGCCCAAGCACAGCGCCGCCGTGATCCTCGAGACCGACTGGGTCGCCTCCACCAAGGGCATCGTCGGCATCGGCCGCATGATCTTGCCTACGGGAACCTCGACCCTGGCGGCCGCCGGTCTAGGCGAAGCCATGCTCGCCGGTATCCAGCTGGAAAAGAAGTCCGGCGGCCGGATCAAGATCTTGGCAGAGCGCAACGTGGAGCTCGCCGGGGTCACGTTGGCCACCGGCGAAGTCGAACTGCGTGGTCAGGACCTGCAACGCGCCGTCGCCGAGCTGGTGTTGGAGAACCGTCTCTTCAAGGGCACCGGTGACGCATTGCGCGATGCAATGCACGGCTGGCGCATCCTCGCCGGATGGCGCGGAGAGCCGCTCCCCGAGTCTCCGCCTATCCTCGCACCGGAACCCGCCAACGATGTCGACTGGTTGACGCAGCGCACCGCTACCCTCGGTCTCGAGACCAGTGCCGACCTCTCGCTGATCGAGCGCGACGACCTGGTCCCGAATCTCGAGACCGAGACCGGCATCCCGAGTTGGGAGATCGAGCAACTACTCAAGGACTTCCCGCGGGTTTGGAGCTACCAGGGCGGTCTCTACTCCTGCACCGTGCTGCCAGGATCCCGTCGCGTTCATCTTGAACCCCTCGACAAAAAGGCGCGCAAACTCAAGGAGCCGGCGGCGGGCTCCCTGCCACGGTTCCGCGGCTTTGGCGTGACCTTCCAGCAGGGTAGTCGACGGTTGTCGCTTCGGTAGCAGGCGGTGTCACTGGACTCGGCGGCTGGTCGCCGCCGTTCGAGTCCTTCCTCCTGGCTGGCCTTCAAGAAGCGTGCGATGACGTCACACGGGTCGCCGGGCTGTGGGGCACCATCCTTGAAGTCGACGACTTGATCTGCTCGATCGCTCGTGTAGGGCTGCACTTCCTATTCGCAGAAGGAGTAGTCAGTAACTGCGGCGCGAATCTGGCTATGGGATGAAGGGTGGGAAGCTGAGCACGCTGCGAATCATCCGCTATTCTTCCATGCCAATTGGGCCGCTGTCCGGCTCCGACACCGCAGCAATGAATCTCTCACTCGTGAACCTCTCGCTTGCCGCGGTCGTCGCCGCGACGTGCCTCTCGTCCGCATCGGCTCAGTCCCTACTCAGTCTGGTCGCTAGCAAGGACGCAACTCTCAACCAGAGCACTTCCGGCAACGTTGCAAACGGCGCCGGCACGCGCTTGTTCGTGGGCCGTGTCGCCTCTACCGGCAGCTACGGGAGGCGACGCGCCCTGATCAAGTGGGATATCGCTGGCTCGATCCCCGCCGGCTCGCGCATTCTCGCGGTGAAACTGTATCTTTGGGTCGACATATCGTCGGCCTTCTTGCCGCAGAACACGCTTGCCCACCGCGTGTTGCAAGACTGGAGTGAAGGCACCGTCGCACCACCTCGCGGTGGCGGCATGGGCGCGCCAGCCACTGCTGGCTCGGCCACGTGGCTGCATACGAGCTATCCCTCTCAGTTCTGGAACAACGCGGGCGGTGACTTCGCGGCGACGCCGAGCTTCACGTTCGACATGCCTAACACCGGTGCGATCCTGACGGAGCCACTAGCAGGCCTCATTGCCGACGTGCAAGACATGTTGGACAACCCCGCCAGCAACTACGGTTGGCTGTTCAAGACGCCCGAAGTCCAGACGACCACCGCACGGGCAATGCTGACGCGCGAAGCACTCGGCCTGAGGCCTAAGCTGCACATCACGTACCTGACTCCTGGCCAAACGGGCGTCTACGGCACCGGCTGCCCAGTCGGGGGCGGCACGTTGCAACTAGACGTGACCGGCACAGCAACCGGCGGCGCCGTGTTGCCCATCACCTATAGCAACGCTCCGTCATCGAGCATCGGCGCGAACTTCTTCTCGCTGGCACTCGATCCGATCGGCACGCCGCTGTTTGCGAACTGCTCCGCGTACCTGCCGCTCGCCGGCACGATCATCTCCGGCGATGCGTTCGTCGTAGTTGGCGGTGTCAGTAGCACGAACTTCACGGTCCCGGTTGGCTTCCCAGGCTTCTTGATCAACGTGCAAGCCGCCGTGCTCGATACAACCCCGCTCGGCTTTTCACTAAGCAACTCGGGCGTGATGTTGACGCAGTAAGGGGGCAGCCAGGGGCAAGTAGAGGGCCTACCTGGAGTCGGGCGCCCACCCGTCTCAACAGGTCTAGCCAAGCACACCACTGCTGGCGCGCAATGTGTGATTGTCGTGAGACTCGCTGCAGCACTTCGTCGGTGTCAACGGGTCAACGTGGCGTGCTCGTGACATCGGCCACCCAGGTTCGCAACTCGCGCCGCAGGGGGATGTCGCGCAAGGCCCACGTATCGGTGTGATTGTCGTACGGCAACGCTCGGAACGTGAAGCGTCCCGAGGCCCCGACCGTGTCCAGGAAGTGTTGGGTCGTGTCCACGGATCGTTCGTGGCTTATCCACTGTGGTCGATCGCCCAGTCGCGTCAGGCGTTCGGCGGCGGCCTCTCGGTTGGAGTTCGCGTACGGCCATGCGCGCACGCCGTCGTAGTGGCTGTGGCAGACGAATCCGCGCCACAAAGCGGCGATCTCGGCGTCGCGCAGGCCGATGTAGTTGCAGGCAATCGCGCCGCGCGAGAACCCGACGAGCACGATGGCCTGTGGGTCGCCGCCGTACTGCGCGCACACTCGGGGCACGACGGCCTTGCAGTAATCCACGGTGCGTTGCACGCTGCCCCACCATTGCCGTTGGTTGTGGGTGCCGGTCTCGTCGACGAACGGAAGGCAGAGCCAAAGGAAGCCCACGCCGCCGCTGATCCCATACCCGAGGCTCGAGCCCTCGACGAGCCCGCTTGACACGTCGCCGCGCTTACTGCGATAGGGGCCGTTGCCGGCGTACTCTACGAGAACCGGATAGGTTTGGCCGGCGACCCAATCGCTCGGTAGGTAGAGCACGTGATGCACCTCGGTGCCGGCGTACTCCGGTGCTGTAACGCAGACGCGCCGTCCTGCGGTGGGGGCGCCCGAGCTGATTGGCGGAACTTGCAGGTCGACGGGGACCGAATGAATGTCGAGCACATTGACCACGCGCGCCGCATCCCCCTTCTTGGTAGGTGCGTTGCAGGCGGCCGCTGTTAGGGCGAGCGCTGCAACAGCGGCTTGAAGCGTGCGAGTGAGGTTCATGGTCCGGTTCACGGTTTGCGATTGCGCGCTGACGGATCATCGCTTGCCGTCTTTCAGCGGCTCGTAGAACTCGACTTCCCACACGCGGGAGATGTTGTGCGGGGTCTGGGTGATGACGAGCCGGAGGTGCGTTGCGTTCACCGGCGCGAAGGTGGCGGACCAGACCGGGTTGTCGTTGCCCTCGACCGCAGGGAGGACCTCCTGCCAAGCCTTGCCGTCGTGATGCTGGAACTGGAAATGGCTGACGGGAAAGAGGACCCGTACGCCGTTGTGCCAACCCGAGATGATTCGCACCGCTCCGAGTTCAACCGGCTTGTGCCATCGGTATTCGATGATGTGGGGCAGTGCGCCCTTCCCCAACCAGCGGCCGCTGTTGTCCTCGATCTTGCCGTAGCCATCGTTGAGGAGCACCGTGCGGTCGACGCCGTCGGTCTTCGCGGCGGGCATGGTCTTCACCTCAGCCATGCGCGCGAGGTTCTCCCCGACCCGCCCGAGCCACGCCGGCTGCGCGAGGGCAACCTGGCGTGGGCCGTGTCCCCGCTCGCCTTGGTTCGAATAGGGAATGGTGGAACCGTCAACCTTGCCGACTCCCTTGCGGATCCGCTTCTCGAGATCGGCGAGGTGCTTTACGTAGACGCCGCGCGGGTTGGTATCGAACTCCTTGCACACGCTTGCTGCCATCCCAACAACTTCGCCCTGGGTACCACAGGTGCGCATCACCCGCACCGCCCCGAGGGCTGCGTGCGTAACGCTGATGCATCGCCCGGCCATGAAGAGGTTGTCGATGTTCCGGGAGTAGAGGCAGCGGTAGGGAATCCAGAAGGATCGGTTGTCCTTGTAGGCCGGAAAGTACCCGTGTTCGGCTGTTGCGATGAAGGCATCGCCCTCGAAGCCCTTGTTGTAGCGAGGGCTGGGGCGGTGGAGGTCGTTGTCCCAGCCGGTGGGGCTGTAGCCATCGGGGAACTTCCGATCCTGTTCGAGATCTACCACGTCGAGGATCACATCGCCGAGCAGGCGACGAGACTCGCGTTTGCCGAGGATGTAGGCCGACCAGTTGAGTTTGTGCTTGGTCAGCACCTTGTCGACGTTCTTGAGTGCGTCCCACGCGCCGTACATGGCGCGGAAGTTCCAGTCGCGCACGTATTCCATCTCGTTGATCGGGTCGCGGTCAAAGCCGCTCTCCCAGTACCAACCGCCGAGTTTGTTCGGGTCGGGCTTGACCTTGTCCCTGCCGGGGAAGGGTTTGTCGGAGAGGTCGAGCGCCCACGGGCAGCGCGGAAAGGGCACGTCCTCAACCGATTCTTTGGTCCCGGTGTTGATGGCGTTGGTGTCCTTGCACTCGCAGACGTTCCACAAGTTGCACGGGCCCATCTTGTTCTTTTCCTGCAGGTCGAAGTCGGCTCCGGCGAGGGCGCCGATGCAGGCGTCTCCCGTGCAGTCCGCGAACCAGCGCGCCACGAAGCGCAGGCGCCTTCCGGTGCGGATTTCTTGGGCGACGATGGCCCGGATTCGGTTGCCCTCCATCTCCACGCCGTTGCCGCGGTGTTCGAGGAAGAGGTCGATGTTTGGTTCGCCCCGCACTACCGCCAGTTTCTTGTCGTCCTCGTAGAGGTCGGCTTTGTTCTCCGGTCCATAATGGGCCCGCTTCTCAGCTTCCAGTTCGGCGACTACATCGCCGATGCGGGGCCAGGGTTGCTTGCTGCGCGCGCCTTGCAGCCATACGCGGACTTCCGAACTATTGTTGCCGCCTAGGACCGGCCGGTCCTGGATGAGGGCAACCTTCAAGCCGAGGCGCGCGGCGGTTACCGCGGCGCAGATACCTGCGATCCCGCCGCCAGTGATGACGAAGTCATACTCACCGGCCGGTTCGGGCTTCTCAGAGAGTCCAAGGCAGCGGCGGCGGAAAGAGAGCATCTCCGGGTCTGTGTTGGGCGGGACGAACGAGCGGTCGCGCGAGAACACGATGGCGTCACAACGTCCCTCAAACCCGGTGAGGTCGTGCAGTGCGAGGCGGAGTTGTCCTTTTGGCAGATCGATCTCGCCACCGTCTTGCCAGTGCCACTGCGCTCCGATGGTTCCGAAGGTAGTTGCGAGCGGCTTGCCGTTGAGGATCACTTGGAACCGGCCCGGTGTGCCAGGCGCCTGCCATTGCGCGACCCAGTCTTTGGTGCGCACCCAAACCCGGTGCACGCCTGGCTCCAGGATCGCCACTTCCGTCCTGGCATCGTTCACCGGGACCCCAAGACCGTGGGCGAGTAGATAGGGCGAGCCCATGAGATCCATGAACTGAGGATCAACGACCCAGCCGCCAGTGTCGGCGAACCCCTCGGCCTCGACCAACACCGGTGGTTCGGTTTGGGCGTTGGCGGCGGAGAGAGTTCCGCCGACCACGCATAGGAAGATCACGGCCGCGCTGAGGAAGGAGACAAACGGCCCCGGCGAACTGGTGGGCGAATCTTGTTGGGTCTGCATGCCTTGGTTTCCCCGCTTGAGTAGGGCCGGATTCACACGTTCTCGTGAAAAGAGATCTCTTGCGGATAGGCGATGCAAGCCGAAATCACGAGGCATGACGGGGGCAACAGTAATCGATCTCGCGGAGGTCGAACGTTGAGGAGGCGGTCGCGAGCGCCACTGGCGTACGGTAGGCGCTCGGGTGCACAACCGTTGCAATCTGCCTCTGGCGGTGCCAACGAGGGGTGCATGCGGCGGCCCGCGTAACTCGTGCTGGCGGAGCGCGATCCAGTTTTCGCATACAACGGTGATTGCGCTTCTGGCCACGATCGCAGCCCGACAAGCACGGCGCGTGCACTCGATCGAGGTGCTCACGTGTGCACGCCGAATACTACGGGGTCTCACTATGGGTTGCTCGAGCACACGATGTGCACGAGGTCACCTGGACGCGCATGGCCCGTCGGGGCGAGTTCGACCGCGACCGCCCATTCGGGCGTCTTCGGGTCCCGCCACAACCTTCGCGGCGTGCGCACGGTCGTCGGCGAAATGCTGCGGATGATGGTCTCGCCGAGCGGTACGCGTGCGGCGGTTTGCACTTCGAGGCTCGCGGCTTCCTGCAACCATTGCGACTGCGGCGCTGTGACGTAGGCGAAGATGCTGTTGGCCTTGGTTGCTACGATGGTCGCGACCACTTGGCCGGACGACGTCCATTCGCCCTCGGTGACGGCAATCTCGGTGACCTGGCCAGGGATCGGCGCGCGCAACAGCAGTTGGTTGCGCAGGTATTCGATCTGCTCAAGTTCTATCGCCTGCTTTTGCAGCTTCAATCGCAGCGGGGTCAGCGAAGTTTCGACGCCAGTCGGCGTGCTCGTAGTTGGTTGAAACTCTGCCAACTGCTTCTCGAACATCGTGGTGCGCGCGTTCTGCTGCGTGTGCAGGTTTTGCAGTTCGGTCAGTCGTCTGTTCAGCGCGTCCTTCACTGTGCGCAGCCGCACCAGCTCGGATGGCGCTGCCAAGCCCTGCACCGCGAGCGACGCGACGCGATCCGCCTCGATGCTGGCGCCTTGTGCACGGATGCGGACCTCTTCGATCTCGGCGCGCGTTGCCAGCGCGGTCAGGCGAGCCGACTCGACAGTGGCGGTGCGGCGGCGGCGTTCGATCGTTGCGTCCAGTTCCAGTGCGTTCTCGCGGCGCCCGGCTTGCGCCGCGATGTCGGCTTGTTCCTTTTGGATCTCAGCTCGCAGGATGGCTAGTTCTTGGTTGGTCTTGGTCAGCCGCAGACGCAGCGCGGTGTCGTCAAGGCGGGCGATCACCTGGCCTTGCTGCACGGTTTCGTGCAGGGCCGTGGTGACTGTGGTGATGCGTCCCGAACGCGGCGTGATGATCGAGGCGCGTTGGCTGCTGACGATGCCGATAACAGTGGCACGGTTGTCGTCAAGCAAACCGAGCCATACGACCAGTGAGGCGCATAGAAGCCATACCGTCAGTGGCAGCAGATGGCGGGCACTCCGGGCGAGGCGGCGCGGCAGTGGTTGGGTGTAGCTGGGGGTCCAATCGGTCACTCAGACTTCCTCGTGGGCGTTGGTCATCAGCAAGTTGACGTTGCCAACTCCGGGGACTTGGTGGAGGTCGGTGATCAGCGCGCGATGGCTCTCTGGCTCACGCAGCATCACCTGGTAGGACACGTCGAGTGTCGTTGGCTTGCGGCCGTCGCGCATGCTGATGAGGGTGAACGCCTTGCAGTAGTGGCGTAGCACCTGGATCAGGCGGCCTTCGCCATCGGTGTTGTCGCCTTCCTGGGTGAACCGCACTACGGCATCACTGTCGATGCGTTCGCCAAAACGCACGCTGAACATGTAGGTTGCCACGAGCAGCGAAACGCTGGTTCCGACGATGGCCAGCATCGTGTTTTGGACTCCAGTGGTGATGCCGATGGCAACCGACAAGAACAAGAACACCGTGTCGCGGCTGTCTTTGATCGGCGTGCGGAAACGAATCAGGGCCAACGCGCCAAACAACCCAAACGCACGCGCCATGCTATCGCCGATCGCGAGCATGACCAGCGTCACGATCATCGCCAGCAACACCAACGCATGCACGAACGAGCGCGAGTAACTGGCGCCGTGGTGGGTCCAGATGTAGACCCACGCGAGCGGCTTGCTGAGCACGAATGCGAGCAACATGTAGAACAACGCCGTGCGCAACGAGGGCATCGCGGCGTCAAAGTTGGTCAGTTGTTGGAGGAGCTCATTCATGCGCTAGGAGTAAGAACCGCACAGTCTACGCGCTGGCTTCGCCAGCTTGGCCGTTGTCCGCAGTGCGTTGGGCATCAATCGACGAGCAGTACTTTGAGAACGAACGACGTTGCAGCTCGAGTTTGCGGATGGTGGCCGCCATCCATGGTGGTGTCCGGTCGGTGAACTTCAGTTCGAGAATGACGCCACCGGTCGGTACGGCAATGTAGCACGGGTCGTGGTGTCGGACCCGCGCGGACTCGGTTGGCAACGTGCTCAATTGGCGATCGAGCGTGACGCGGGTGTCGAGATCATCGCGGCCGACGTACGCCTCACGGCGGTAGCGCACCGTGCATCGTGGCCCGGCGGCGCGCATCGCGGTCAGTCGCAGGAACTCGTGCAGCCCGGGACGATATCTGTCCGGTAAGGCCGAAAGGACCTCGTCGCGGGTGATGTTCGCACCGTTCAGCAGGCCTTCGAGTAGTTCATACGGCACGGGGCAGCGCAGCTTGCGCACGATGCTATTGTAGCGTCGCTTGACCTCCAAGAAGACCGTGCGTCGCTCGTGCATGGCGTCGCTGCCGTAGCTGCGCACCCGCAATTTGTAGCGCTCGGAACTACCTTCGATCGTCTCACGGTAGAGCGAGTCAAAGGGATCGTCGAGGTAGAGGCTGGCGACCTCGTAGCTGTGGTGCGGCTGGGACGCTGCGTACGGATCCAGCTCGACGTGCGGTCGCACGCTGCGCAGCACTTTTGCCGCGACCGTCTCGGTCACGACGAACTTGCATTCGTGGCGGTTCTGGTAGATCACGTGCGGCCGCCTTTCTATGGGCAGATCACGACCTCGATGGCGCGGCTGCTGTCCCAACCGGCCAGCGACAGGCTAAACAACTGCGCGTTGACTTGCTGGCCGGCGACGCCTCCAGGAATGGCGAAGCTCCAACTCGCGGAGCCAGCGCCGTCGAAGAACACGGTTGGCAGCAACACTAGGGTCGTCGACGACACTAGTAGCACTTCGTCAATACCGACGATGCCGAGGTCAAAGTAGCCGCCGCCCAACGCCATGGCGGGGATTCCGACGCCGTTGCTCGGACCACTGCTGGCCACGTAGGTAACGGTCGTGTTGACCTGGCCGGTGCCCGACAAGTTGAGGTCGAAGCCGTGCGCACCTTGCTCAAGTGCGCCGTAGGTGCGGCTGCCGCAGACGGAGATCTCGTTGCGCAACAAGTAGGTAGGCGTCGTAAACGTAACCCACGTCGGACCACCATCGAGCAGGCGGCCGGTAGAGACATCCGGCACTTGCTGGCCGAACTCGAATACGTCGTGAATGGCTGCGCCGCTGGCCGCGTAGAGCACGACGGTCTCACCACCTGACGCTAGCTTGAAGTTGGCGTGCAGGGGGCCTTGCGTGCCGTCCTCATCACACCAAACGCGCAACACGCCGTTCGGGGCGATCAGGTTGTTGACTGGGATCTGCCACTTGAGTTCGGTGAGTGTGTCGCTGAGCCACATGCCACCGACGTCGATCGTCTGCGTGCCGGAGTTGTAGAGCTCGAGCCAGTCTTCGTGCTGACCGTTTTCATCGACAGGGCCGGTCTGGTTCTGCGCAACGAACTCATTGATGGAGATGTCGCTTGGCACAATCGGCCAGTTGACTTGGATGTGGTGGCACTCGCGTTCGAGTTCGGCAGTGTAAGGCTCGAAGCGGGCGGCGCCGGTGCTGGTCAACGCTTCGACGTAGTAGTCGATCAACGTGCCCGGAGCTTGCGGCGGCAGCGCAACGCCCCACGTGTCATCGTTGGCCGCGCCATCGCCGTGCAAGCCATCATCAAACATTGGCTGACTCTGGAACTTGCCGAGCGGGCGCGACCAGAAGTTGATCGACGTCGCCAGGCTGTCGGAGTCGACTGTGATGTAGGTCGTGTCGGTCGACGTCGGTTGCGTCGGCGTGTGGCTGAGGTTGCTGAGGCTGGCGCGTGCCGCGCTCAGGTAGCTGTGGCCGGTCAGGTAGTTTGTGCGTGCGGCAATCCACGGGACCAAACCCGGCACCGTCGTATTGCCCGGCTGGGGGTTCGGGCTCGGGACCGACACCGAGTTCTGCAGGTTGTTCTGGAACGCGGCCGTCGAGTAGATCTTCTTGGTGTCGGCAACGACGTCGGCAGCGATCATCGCGTGCCACTGCAATGCCAATGGCGTCAGGTGCGAAGTGTTGAACGTCTGCTCAATGATCGCCAGGTAGTGGGCTTTGTAGCGCTCGTTCCAATCCGAAAACTGCAGCGTCTCCGTGAATGCTGGGCGGTTGTTGCTGGTCGTGTAGGCGGTCGGAGACAGCGACGACGACTCTTGCATGCCTTCGTTGCAATCGAACGGCAAGGTCGTGCCATCGCCGTGCACTTCATCCATGTAGAGGAAGTGGTCTTTGCCACTCGCCAGGTAGCTGTCGATCTGCGTCACGACATTCATGACGGCGCCGTAACGCAGGAAGGAGTCGACGTTGAACACATCGGGTAGCACCGACTGCAGCGTGCCGCTCGGCGTGTTGTTGAGCACGTCGCACATGTTCATCAGGTCGAGGGCGTCGCCCTGCTTGACCCGATAAGCCGAGAAGTAAGAAGTGACATTGGTGCCGAGCCACTTGTAGCAGCAGCGCCCTTGCTGGAAGCCGCCGGATGTCGGGAAGCAGCGGTAGCGGTTGCCGTCATTGCTGCGGAACCACTCCTTGAACATGTCTTTGTTCGGCTGCTGCACGTTGACGTAGATGCCCCAGTACGTGCCATTCAGATGCAAGCGCACCCAGTTGCACTTCGGTGCGACGCCGTGTTGGCGCATGACGTAGTAGGTCATCGCTTCGCGCAAGAACAACGGGTCGTGGAAACCGTTGTTGAAGTTGAGGTTGTCGTAGCCCTGGATGTCCTGACCGGCCACCGACCAATCCATGGAGACGTTGAAGCTGGTCTTCTCCCAACCCTGCTGCGGTGCGTTCGGTAGCCAGTTGTAGGACGTGTTGCCGCGGAAACGCACGCCGACGCTGGGGTAGACGACGCCGTCAACGGTCATGGTCGCGGCGATGTTGATCTCCGGCTGGTAGTTCGCTTCCAGTTGCTGCCAGTAGTTCGGCTGCGCGAACTGCAGGTACACGTCACGGACGGTGTCCATGTCGTAGAAATCAGGGACTTGGGCCGGGAGGAGATGCGCAAGCGTCAGTGCGGCGCAGGTGGGAAGGAGTCGGCGCATAGCGGAGAGTGGGTAGCGAGGGGCGTCGCTAGGTGACGGGGAGCAGCGGGAATGTCAGAATACGGGGTTCTCGCGAGTTGCACACGGAGTTTCGCGTGAGGTCCTTCTGGGGCGCAGGGCGGCGGCGGTTGCGGCACTGGCATTGAGGCAGATCGCCGGTGCGAGCGGGCGTTACCGGCGGCCGTCGCGATTGGTGCCCATCTTACGATGCGTAGAATTCTACTCTCGCTCGTGTGCTCCGCTGTGTCGCTCCTCCGAGTTCCGAGGCCCATCTCCGATGCGATTACGCAGGATTTGCGCCCATTGGCGTGGCGGCACCATCTACCACGGTGGATCGCCGCCAGCAGCCACCTTTGGCCGGCGCCTCGGTGACAGGCGAGACGCTATGATGCGGTTGCCCCCGCTCCCTCGAATGCAGTCATGCTCAAGTCGGTCTTTACCCTAATCCTCTTGTTGGCCATCGCTCGCCCGTCGAGTGGCCAAGACCTCTGGGACATGACCCAGGTCCGCGACTTCTACTTCACGTTCACCCAACCTAACTGGTGGACGTTGCTACAGAACTCGCAATCGGCGGGTCTCGATATCCCGGCGGACCTCGTCGTCGACGGCATTACCTATCCGCAGGTGGGCATCCGCATGCGCGCGTCGAGCAGTTCGTTGGTGCCCGGCCTCAAGAAGCCGTTCAACGTCACGATGGATTCCTTCGTGCCGGGCCAGGATCTGTATGGCTCGTCGACGGTAAACCTCAACAACGGAGCCGTCGACCCGACCCTGACACGGGAAACGATCAGCTACCGGGTGATGCGCGATTTCATCCCGGCGCCACGCACTGCGTACTTCCGGCTGCACATGAATGGCACCTACTGGGGGATCTACATCCTGGTAGAGCAACCCAACAAGGATTTCATCGGGCAGTGGTTTAGCAGCAAAGAAGGCATGCGCTACAAAGGCGACCGCCCCGGTGCCGCCGCCGTTGGCACGTCGCGACTCAACTGGTTGGGCTCGGCGCAAAGCAGCTACTTCAATAGCTACGAGGCCAAGACCCCGAGCCACCCGAACGTGTGGGCCGACCTGGTCAACATGATCGACAAGCTCAACAACACGCCGTCGGCGCAGTTGAAGGCACAGGTCGAGCAGGTGATCAACGTTGATCGTGCGCTTTGGTACTTCGCTTGCATGAACATGCTGATCAACAGCGATGACTACATGGGGGCGGGTCACAACTACTACATGTACTTCGATCCAACCGATGGCCGCATGAACTTGCTGCCGTGGGATCTGAACGAATCGTTCGGGGTGCACGGCCCGTCGAGCAACCCGTGGAACTACTCGTACCTGTACCACTCGACCTCGTCGTCGTATCCGTTGGTGCAGAAGCTGCTGTCGGTGCCCGAATGGCGCCAGCTTTACTTCGCGCACTACCGCACGGCCATGAACCGCTGGATGGATTGGACCAACGTGCTCGGTCCGCTCAACGCGCAGTACCAGAGCCTGATCCTGCCGTCGTGGCAAACCGATCCGAACAAGCCCTACCCGAACCACTTCAACCCGTCGTTCCCGGGTGGTGTCTTCATGACGTTCCACACCGTGCGCGGCCTGCAAGAGGTCTCGATCGCACGACGCAACTACCTGTTCGGGCAGAACGATCTCACCAAAGCCGAACCGCAAATCACGAACGTTACGCAGTTGACGCCGCTTGCGATTCCGAGCCAACTCGTTTGGGTCACGGCAGACGTAGCTGGTAGCCCGGCGATCGCGACCGTGGAACTGCGTTCGTCGGTCGCTGGTGTGTTTGACGAGACGCAGATGTTTGACGACGGCCAGCACATGGATGGTGCGGCCGGCGACGGCACCTACGGCGCCTCGTTCACGGCACCGGGTGCGCTGCAGTTGATGCGTTACTACGTGCACGCAACCAACACCAGCGGCACCGTGCAGGTGTTCCCGCTCGAAGCCGAGCACCTGTTCTTGTCGGTGCGCAGCGAAGTTGGCGCCCCAGTCGGACCGTTGCGAATCAGCGAACTGCTCGCCGACAACGACACCGTCGATGTCGACGAAGCTGGCGAATACGAAGACTGGCTCGAGATCTATAACACGACGGCCGTTCCGTTCGACTTGACGGGCCACTTCCTGTCGGACGATCCCGCGATCGTCGACAAGTGGCAGTTTCCGAACGGCACGATGGTGCCTGCACTGGGCTTCATCCGGGTCTGGTGTGATGAAGACGCGCTCGACGGTCCGCTGCACGCAAACTTCAAGCTCAGCAAGAGCGGCGAGTGGGTCCTGCTGTCCGATGCTACGTCTACCTTGATGGACGGCTACCGCTTCGACCAGCAGAAGTCAGACCGCGCCTTTGGCCGCATGCCACAAGATGGCTCGCACCTGTTCTACCTCTACACGCCTACCGCCGAAGCGCCGCCGGTCCAAGCTGGCATGAGCCAACGCTACGACGCGCGCCGCACCGGGAGTCCCGCCGACTTCGACTTGACGTTGACGGGCACACCGCAAGTTGGCCAAACGATCACGTTCCAACTTGATGGCGCGCTGCCTAGCACGTTCGCCTGGATCGGGTTTGGTCCCGGTCCGTCGCAGTTTGACCTCGGACCGCTCGGCATCGTCGGCATCGATCTACTCGGTTCGGTGGCGTTTGGTGTGCCGATCGACGCCTTGGGCTGCGGGTCGATCAGTGTTTTCGCGCCACCGGGTTCCGCTGGAGCTCAGCTGTGGTGTCAGGCACTGAACACCGATCTCAGCAACGCATTGACGGTCATCATCGCTCCGTAGCGTCGCCCCAATAGGGCCGCAAGCGAACCAGGCACGTTGCCGCACGGCTGGTTATTCGCCCACACTACGCCGGCTGCTTGCCGTTCTCTCGCGTTACGGAGAACCGCGCAGACAGCCTCGCGATTGCCGGATGTCCCATGTATGGGTGCCGATACCCTGACGGACTGGGCGTGCATACTACTGGGAACCAGCCGATGGTTCTGTCGGCAGCGTAATCGAGAACCACCATGCACCCGAAGCTCGTCACCATCGCTCTCCTCTGTTGCATTCCCTCGTTCGCGATCGCCCAGCGACCCGACCCAGGTTTCGCCTTTGCCATAGAAGACGCCTATGGCGTGGGGTTGGTAGACGGTGAACTCCGTGCCGCCAGCCTCAGCTACGGGGCACGTTTCGACTCAGGTTCGATCGAAGTCACGCCGCGGCTGGGCAAGACCGCGCCGAAGGACTATCCGCTGCGGGTGTCGTTGTGGTCTATTCATCGCGGGCCACACGAGGTGTTGTTGGCAGCGTCGAGCAATGCGCCGGCTCCGCAACTCGTTGACGAGTCGGTTCTGTATCACCACGGTGATGGCATTGTCGAGCGCTACGATGTTCGCGCCGATGGCGTCAAGCAGAGTGTGGTGTTCGCGGAACGCCCGGCCGGGGTTGGTGATCTCGTCGTGCGCTACTCGGTCGTGACCGATCTGGAGTGCGCGTCGGCGGAGCACGCAGACGAGCTGCATTTCCGTGCGGGTGACCTCGGCGGCATCGTGATCGGGACTGTTATCGGTATCGACGCCCGCGGCCGCCGCGTGCAGGGACACATGGCGTTCGATGGCGAGCAACTGGAGCTGGTGCTACCACACGCGTTCGTCGAGACCGCGACCTACCCGCTCGAGCTGGACCCGCTGTTTGGTGCACAGCTCAACACTGGCTCGTCCTTCGATGACACGCGCCCCGACATCGCCTATGACGCCACCACCAACATCTATGGCGTCGTCTTCGAGTTCCCGGGCCCCACAGTCCATTTTCAGCGCCACGACGCTTTCACCGGCGTCCGGCTGGGCGGCGGTATCGTCGCCAATGGCGCAGGCTCACAGAGCCGCCCGCAGATCGCCAGCATCAACCAATCCGACCGTTTCCTCGTCGTCTGGGAGGACACCGGTTCGGGGACCTCCGACATCAAGTGCCGCGCCATTCGGGCCATCGACGGCGTCCAGTCGTTGCCGGTTACGATCGCCGCAACCGCGCTTGATGAACTTGCTCCCGACGTAGGCGGCGACGCGTTCGCCAATCAGGACCTCGAGGCCCTGGTCGTCTGGCAGGAGGTTGGCGTTGGCATTCGTGGCGTGCAAGTGACGGTCGCTGCCATGGGAGATCCGGTCGTGACGGGCAGTGTCGTAATGCTCGATCCGATGCTGGGGTCTACCAACCCCACAATCAGCAAGAGTGGCGGCGTTGACCCAAGCAACGGCGGCCGCTACGTGGTGGCATGGGAGGCGGATTTTGGCGGAACCTCGTTGATCGGATTCGTTGGTGTAGACCGGGACCTCAACCTGTTGACCGCGCCGTCCTACACGGCTGGTGGAGTCGGGCCCGACAATCCTGACGTCGACGGTGACGGCACGCAATTCCTGTTGGTGTTCCAAGCACTGGAGGGGCCCGCACCCGCGAAGAGTGATATTTGGGGCCAAGCCCTCGAGTTCTGCACTGCCGGGACGTCGCTTTGCGCACCGGCGCCGAGTGCCTTGGCAAACGGGGCCGGCGACGATGAAGCCGATCCGGCCACAGCTTTCCTTGGAGCAATGTTTGCGGTCGCCTGGTCGGACGCCAACACCGGGTCGTTGACCGACTACCAGATCGCGGTCACCAACGTGGTGCCCGGTACCAGCCAGCTCTGTGGCTCGCTCGACTACTCCGGCCCGACCACCTTGTTCCACAACAAACGCCCAGCGATCTGCGCCAAGCGTTCCGGCGGGGCCGACAGCGACGACGCGTTGATCACTTTTGAGCGGCAAGAGAACAGCACCGGCAACTCAACGCTCCAATCTGAGCGCTACCAGTCCTTCACCGGTGGGCCAGTGACACAAGTCCCGGGCGTCGGCGGCTGCGGCACGGGTGGCGTCGGCGACGTCAATGGTCCGTTCGCTGTCGGCAACTCGGAGTTTCAGCTCACCCTGCGAACCGCCGACCCGGCCGCTCCCGTGGCGTTCTTGGCGTTCGATACGACGATGGGTGCAGTGATCACGTGCGGGTCTTGTACCCTGATCAACCCCCATGTTGTGTCGCCGCTATTCCCCGTCATCAATGGCGATGCCGATGCGCCGCTGCCCCTGCCGTGCGACGTGATTTTCTTGGGGTTCACCATGGATGTGCAGTGGTTGGTGTTCACGCCTGTTCCGGCTACTCCGCCGTGTTCGTTGTTCCCTTTCATCAGCTCCTCCAACGCCATCCGGATGGTGATGGCGAACTGAACTCGCGGATGGTTCGAGCTTAGTTGTCGGTCTTGGGCTCCTAATCGGCACTACCATCGGCGCAGCTATGGACGACGCTGGCATGGGTGTCGCCTTGAGGCTCGTGTTCGGCGCAGCAATTGGCGTGGCAGCGTCAAGGCAACGCTGACCTCCCAGACAAGTAACCCCCAGTTCAAACCAACTCTCACCTAGCCAATATGCGGGGCACTGCGGCTACCTCCCTATGAAGGAAACCATGAACCACACCCTCCCCATGGCATTTGCTCTCGCCATGTTCGTCCCTGCCTGTGATGGCAGTCCGACCGCCCCCACGGTCGGCAGCTCGTTTGTGTCGCTCAACAAACTGGCCAGCTCCCAAAAAACAGCCATCGGCGACATCTCTGTTGACGACCTGTCTCGGTTCAGCGCATCCGGCCAGTTGAGCTTCGTAGGGGCTCAGAAGGTGCCTCTTGGAAATGGGTTCGTCTTTACCTTCCACAACCATCTTCCCGGCGACGTAGGGAAGATGATGTTGCGGATCGTGATTACTAATAGCGATGCGACCATCGTGAGTGATCGAACCTACGAGTGGGCGTCTTCCACGGCTGCATATAGCGACAGCTCCCGGATCCACATGGCGGTCCAGCGGGCCCCGCAACCAGGCGAGACCTTCGTTTGGGGCTTTGTCGGCGCGTCAAAGAAGTGACCGTTCGTGAAGGGGCCGTTGTGTGCCGACTGTGATGGCTTCTTCTATCTGTTGTTACTCTTCCTCTTCTTCTGCTGCGGGGCCTTCGCCTTTCGGGCTCGCCCCTGCCGTGAGTTGGCGGCGAGCTCCGTCGCCTGGCCTGCATCCCCCTGAGCCATCATCCAAGCATCTAGCTCGCGCCGCAGGCGCTCCGCGACCGAGGCCATTCCCGGTCGATCGATCAGATTGCGGCGGTTCCACGGGTCCTCCTCGCAGTCGAACAACTCCTCCGCCGGGCGGTGTTGGTAGTCGTGCACGAGTCGTTGGGCGTGGGGGTCGCCGGCGGCCGCGGCAGCTTCCCAGCTCGCGAAGCCAGACTTCTCGCCCTTGGCGATCGTCACGTTTCGGAACGCGATCTCCGGAGTGAGGTTGCGGACGTAGCGGTACCGACGACCGCGCACCGTGCGAATCCCGTAGTGCTCCGCGCAGGCGATGATCCCCTTGGACGTCTGCAGGCCGAAGACGTGCTCCTTGTGCGCCGTCGACTCACCCCGCAGCACCGGCAGGAACGAACGCCCGTCGAGGATCTTTGGCTGCGCCAGACCCGCCGCCGCGAGCAAGGTCGGCACGACGTCGGTGTACTCGACCAGGGCTTGCGTGCGCGACCCGGCCTTCACCCGACCCGGCCATCGCGTGAGCATGGCCGAGCGAAGCCCGGCTTCGTAGCAAGTCCACTTGGCGAACGGGAACGAGTTGCCCTGCTCGCTGAGGACCACGACGAGGGTGTTGTCGGCCAAGTCGTGCTTGTCGAGGATCCCGAGGAGCTCGCCGACCTGGGAGTCGAAGTAGGTGATCTCCGCGAGGTAGGCCGAGTATAGGTCGCGCGTCTGCTTCGTATCGACGAACACGGGAGGCAGGGCGAGCTTCGCTGGCGGATAGGCGTTCGCGTCGCCTTTGTTCCACGGCGAGTGTGGCTCGTTCGACGCGGCGATCATCAGGAAGGGTGTGTCCTTGGCCTTGCACTCGCCGAAGAAGCGGTCGACGACGTCGGGATCGGGGTTGTTCTTCTTCTTCGAGTATTCAAAGGGGAACACCGTCTTGGGATTGATGTGCGTCTTGCCCGACAGGTGCGTTCGATAGCCGGCGGCCTGCAGGTAGTGGGCGATGCTCTTCACCCAATCGTGGGCGAAGGTGTGATTCGGATAGGCCCCCGACTTCACCGGATACAACCCTGTGTAAAGGGCGTGTCGAGTTGGCGAACACATCGGCGCTGCTTGGAAGCACCGGTCGAAGCTCATGCCCTGGGTCGCCAGCTTGCGAAGGTTCGGCGTCTTGGCCTGCCCGCCGTGGATCTCCATGTCCGACCAGGTGCAGTCGTCGGCGAGGATCAGGAGGAAGTTGGGCCGCTCCTGCGCTGTGGAGTGTTGCCCGACGACGGCCGCGAGAAGGAGTCCGGCGGTCAGGATGGGTCGTTGCATGGCGCGCGAATCATAGTCTCGGCCTATCCGCCAGGCGCCTTGTTCGCACGTGTTCCTGGCGCGAATTGCCGGCGAGTTACCGGTCGGTCGACCTATCGTGTGGCGATGGTGCGACGCCTCGTTCTCTCCATGTGCGGCGCCATGCTGTGCATCACCACTTCGGGCTGCCAACTCTCGAGCCAAGCCATTGCCGAGGTCCCGCTCGATCTGGTAGCGGGACTGCACGCGGGCAACGATGATGCCATCGCCGGCCAATTGGCCCGGCAACAGCTCGATCGATCCATGCCGAACTACGGTGGGATTCGGGCGGCCAACGGCCTCTATCACCCAGGCGCCGCATCTGCATTCATCCGCAATCTGACCGCCGCTTATGTGTCGCCACAGAGTCGATTCACCGGCAGTGCAAAGCTGCTCGAAGCAATGAACGATGCGGCCACGTTCATGCTCGATGTGCAGCACAAAGATGGCACCATCGACCTACTGACGACCAACTTCCATTCGACGCCCGACACGGGTTTCATCCTCGAATGGATGTGCTCGGCGGCCGGTGTATTGCGAGCCGCAGACGACCCTACGGTAGCCCCGCTGCTTGACCGTCTGCTCACCTTCATCAAGCGAGGTGCCGACGCACTCGCGGTCGGCGGTATCCACACGCCTAACCATCGCTGGGTTGTCTGTATGGCGCTTGCGCGTGCCAATCGTCTGATACCTGATTCCCGCTACGTCGAGCGGGTCAACACCTGGTTGGCCGAGAACATCGACATTGATCCTGATGGCCAGTTCACCGAACAGAGCACCTCGATCTACTCGCCATTGACGAATCGTTGTCTGATCACTGTGGCTCGTCTGCTCGAGCGGCCCGAACTGCTCGATGCCGTGCGTCGCAATCTCGAGATGTCACTGTTCTATATGCATGCCGATGGTCAGGTAGCAACCGAAGGGTCGCGCCGTCAAGATCAGTTCCGGCGGAGGTCGATGCTGAGCTGCTACTACCCGTACCGGTACATGGCGCAGCATGACAACGACGGGCGCTTTGCTTCGGTCGTAAGGCAACTGGAAGCCCAACAGTTTGGCAGACTCTCGGGCCAGCTGATCTACTTCCTTGAGTCGCCCGAACTGGCTCGACCATTGCCTGCATCTCGCGCCTTGCCGAGCGACTTCGCGAAGCACTTCACCCATTCCAATCTCGTTCGCATCCGCCGTGGTGACATCAGCGCGACCATCCTGGAGGACAATGCCAGCTTCTTCAGCTTGCACATGGGTAGCGCGGCGGTCGTGATGCGGTTCGCGTCGGCGTTCTTTGGCAAAGCACAGTTC
>JAPYTD010000136.1 GCA_029936315.1 Planctomycetota bacterium
GTTCTGCTGTGAGGACGAACTGGATCACACGCGTGTGCCCGTGCCTTCGAGCATGTCGACGAAGCGCTTGAACAAGTAGAGCGCGTCATGCGGACCGGGTGCGGCTTCGGGGTGGTACTGCACCGAGAACACTGGCAGTTCTTTGTGGCGCAGGCCTTCGACGGTGTCGTCGTTGAGGTTCTTGTGGGTAACGATGACGCCATCGGGAAGCGATGCCGCGTCGACCGCGTAGCTGTGATTCTGCGACGTGATCTCGACCTTGCCGGTAGTGAGGTCAATCACGGGTTGGTTGCCGCCGTGGTGGCCGAATCCCATCTTGTAGGTCTTGCCGCCAAACACGTGTGCGAGCAGTTGGTGGCCGAGGCAGATGCCAAACACCGGCACGGCTTGCACCAATCGTGTGGCCGCTGCGATGCCGTAGGCGCACACTTCGGGGTTACCGGGGCCGTTGCTCAAGAATACTCCGTCGGGCTTTTGCTCGAGTACCGCTTCTGGCGGCGTGTTGGCGGGCACGACCGTGACGTCGAGTCCGCACGTCACGAGGGACCGCAGGATGTTGCGCTTTGCACCGAAGTCGTAGGCGATGATGCGGTGCTTCTTGTCGGGGCTCAAGAGGCTCGGTGGCTTCGCACTGAACTCTGACTCGTAGCCCTTCTCCCAGGCGTGCTGCTTGTCAGTTGTGACCTTGAGCACGTGGTCGACGTCGGCAACGCGTGGCGATTGTTTGATGCGTTCGACCAGTTCTGCCACGCTGCTCGTCATGTCGCGCGTGATCAGCGTGCGCTGTTCGCCGTGATCGCGAATGCGTCGCGTCAACATCCGGGTGTCAATGCCTTCGATGCCCGGCACGTCGTGTTGGTCGAGGTAATCGGTCAACTCGCTACCAGAACGGAAGTTGCTGGCGCGGCGGCACGCTTCGCGCACGACCAATCCCGACAGCCACAGCTTGCCCGATTCTTCGTCCTCGCTGCTGACGCCGTAGTTGCCGATGTGCGGTTGCGTGAGCAACACTGTCTGGCCGCGGTAGGAAGGATCCGTCAGGATCTCCTGGTAGCCGGTCATCGACGTGTTGAAGACGAGTTCGCCAAAACCCTCGTTGGCCGAACCAAAGCCACGACCGACCAATTCCGCGCCATCCTCGAGAACGAGTCGTGCGGGCGGGCGAGCAGTTCGGGGCGTGTTCGTCAAGGTGTGTGGGGGGGCGTTACTGTTGGGAGCGCTATTGGGTCTTGGAGCGCTACTGGGTCGAACGTTGCGGTTTGGAACGTTCGGGAGTCGCGTTGCGGTTTATTTGGGACGCTAGGTAGCCTGCGCCGAATCCGTTGTCAATGTTGACGACGCCGATGCCGGCAGCGCAACTGTTGAGCATGGTCAGAAGGGCCGATAGTCCTGCGAACGACGCACCGTAGCCGACACTGGTCGGAACTGCGATCACTGGTTTGTCCACCAGTCCGGCGACCACCGAGGGCAGCGCGCCCTCCATGCCGGCAACGGCTACGACGACGTTGGCGGTCCGGATTTCGGGCATTCGCTCCAGCAGGCGGTGGATGCCGGCGACGCCGATGTCTGAGAACTCAGAAACTCGATTGCCGGCGATCCTCAGTGTCGTAGCGGCCTCTTTGGCGATTGGCAGGTCCGACGTGCCGGCAGCAACCACGGCGACGTGGCCGGCCTGCGCCAGGTCGCTGAGAGATGTGCCTTCGGGTGTGACTGTCAGACAGCGGGCCCGTTTGTGGTACTCGACGTGCGGAATCGCGGCCTGGACCGCGGCGTGGTGCTTGTCGTCGGCGCGCGTCAGCAGCACGCGGTCGGCGCGGGTCAAGATTTCAGTCGCGATGGCAGCGGCATCGGCCGGAGTCTTGCCTTGGCAGAAAACGACCTCGGGGAAGCCGCAGCGCGTTGCCCGGTCGTGGTCGACGGTCGCAAAACCGAGGTTGGCTGCTGCGACCTGTTGGCTGCCCGCCACGCGCAGGGCTTGCAACGCATCGTCGACCGAACGGTCGCCACGCTGCACTGCAGCCAGCAGCTCGCGGAGTTGTTCTTCGTGAGTCACTTGCTTACTCGCCGCGGCTTGCGCGGGCGCATCTTGATCTTGCCGCCGGACTGGGCGGTGGCGACCGCGTCGAGGTCAATCGGTGACGTCTTGCCTTGGCCGAACAGGATCGAGCCGAGGCCTGCGATCATGGCGCCGTTGTCGGCGCACAGGTCGAGAGGCGGGAGCACAAGGTGCAGATCTTGCAGTACGGAGTCGTTGGCGATGCGCTCGCGCAGGCGGATGTTCTTGGCGACGCCACCACCGATGCAAAGGGACTGCACGTCGTGTTGTTCGGCAGCGCGGCGCAGCTTGCCAACGAGCACGTCGACGATGGCTTCTTGGTATGAGGCGGCGAGATTCTTGAGCTCTTGGCCACTCGGCAACTCTTCGGGCTTCGGTTTTTCTTGCCGTTGCTTGCCGGGTGGTTGCTTGCTGGGCGGTTGCACCGTGTAGAGCAGCGCTGTCTTCATGCCGGAGAACGAGAAGTCGAGCGAGCCCTTGTCGAGCATGGTACGCGGCAGTTTGAATGCCGTTCGATCGCCTAGCTTGCCCTCGTTTTCAATGGACGGACCGCCGGGATACGAGAGTCCCAATAGCGCCGCGCCTTTGTCGAAGGCTTCACCCGCTGCGTCATCGCGCGTCGTGCCCAGCCGTTCGCTCTTGCCCGGCTCGATCAGCTTGTAGAGTGCGGTATGGCCGCCCGAAGCGACCAGGCACAGGGCCGGCAACGGCATCCCTGGATCCACGAGCAGACCCGTGTGCACGTGTGCCTGGACGTGATCCACGCCAACCAGCGGCCGGTTGAATCGCCACGCAAGCGCCTTTGCCGCCGCGAGGCCGACCAGCAAACAGCCGACCATTCCCGGTCGGTGTGTGACCGCGATTGCCGTCAGATCAGCAGGCGCCAGCTTCGCGTCCGCCAGCGCCTGGCTGACGATTGGCAGGATGCGCTCGGTGTGCGAGCGGCTGGCCAACTCCGGCACAACCCCCCGAAATCGCTGGTGCAAACTGATCTGCGAGTGCACCACATTCGACAGCACGACATGTCCGTCCTGCACCACGGCAGCCGCCGTTTCATCACAAGACGTTTCAATACCAAGGATCCGTTCCACGCGCTCCCAGCATGCCCGAAGAGGTCACGGTACTGACCTTTTTACGCGAGGATCTTGCCGACGACCTTGGCTTGTTCGACGCCGGTCAGGCGTTGGTTGAGACCCTGGTAGGGGAATGTGAGGCGGTCGTGGTCGAGGCCTAGCAGGTGCAGGATCGTGGCGTTGAGATTGCGGATGTGCACGGAGCCTTCGACGACGTTCCAACCGAAGTCGTCGGTGCGTCCGTATTCGAAGCCACGCTTCACGCCGCCCCCGGCGAGCCACATCGTGAAGCAACGGCCGTGATGGTCGCGGCCGCTCCTCGGGTTGCCGATTGCGCCCTGGCTATAGATTGTGCGGCCAAATTCGCCGCCCCAGACGACCAACGTGTCGTCGAGCAGCCCGCGGCGCTTGAGGTCGGTGACCAGTGCGGCGGATGCCTGGTCGGTGTCGCGGCTTTGGGCGCGCAGCTCTTTTGTGAGGTTGAGGTGTTGGTCCCAACCGCGATGGAACAACTGCACGAAACGTACACCGCGCTCGGCCAGTCGGCGCGCGAGCAGGCAGTTGGCGGCGTACGTGCCCGGGATGCGCGCGTCCTCGCCGTAGAGTTCGAACGTACTCTCGGGTTCGTCGGATAGATCGGTCAGCTCTGGCACCGACGTCTGCATGCGGAACGCCATTTCGTACTGCGCGATGCGTGTCTCAATCTCGGGATCGTGCGTGACGTCTTGGCGCAGCGCGTTGAGCTTTGCGAGGTCGTCAAGCATGTCGCGTCGGCCCGTGTGCTGGATGCCGTCGGGGTTGGACAGATACAGAACTGGGTTACGGCCTGGCCGCAGCTGCACGCCTTGGTGGTTGCTCGGCAGGAAGCCGCTGCCCCAGAGCCGCGAGAACAGCGGTTGGCCGGGGTTCTTGCCCGTGCCTTGCGACAGCATCACGACGTAGTTTGGCAGGTCGCGGTTGCCGCTGCCAAGGCCGTAGCTCAACCAAGAACCGAGACTCGCTTTGCCCGGTTGTTGGTCGCCGGTGTTGATGAGCGTGATGCCGGGGTCGTGGTTGATGGCATCCGTGTGCACGCCCTTGAGGATGCAAAGGTCGTCGACCACAGACGCGGTATGCGGCAACAGCTCGCTTACCCACGTGCCGTGTTTGCCGTAGCGTTCGAACTGGAACGGCGGGGCGACGACGGGGAAGCTCGCTTGTCCGGCGGTCATGCCCGTGACGCGTTGATTGCCGCGAACAGACTTTGGCAACTCTGAGCCATGCAGCGTTCGGTAGCCCGGCTTGAAGTCGAACAGATCGATCTGCGACGGCCCGCCCGACTGGAACAGGTAGATGACACGCTTCGCTCTCGGCGCGAAGTGGGGGGCCTTGCGATCGCGAAGCGGTAGTCCGTGCTGGCCGAGAGATGCCAGCGCCAGTGCGCCCAAGCCGCCGGCCGTCTTGCCAAGGAACGTCCTTCGCGCCATCGTGCGCGCGACTTCTTCGGGACGCATCATGACTTGGTCACCGTTTCGCTGAGATTGAGCAAGACGCTGGCGACGATCATCCATGCCGCGTGTTCGATTGGCGGCAAGCCAGCATCGCGCGGGGAATCGCCCGTGCGCAGCAGGCTTTGCGCCAATCTGAGATCCTTGCGGTAGCGCTCGGATTCGCGCGCGAGGGTGCCGAGCAAGACGGTGCGTTCGGAGGGGGACGGTGGTCGACTGGTCACCAGTGCAAAGCCGAAGGCGATGCGACTCTCGGCGGTGGTGCCGCCTTCTCGAAGGATGCGTTGCGCGAGTGCCCGCGCGGCTTCGACGAAACCGGTCTCGTTGAGAAGCACGAGTGCTTGCAGTGGCGTGTTGGTGCGGCCGCGGCGCGGCGTGCACAGCTCGCGGCTGGGGGCGTCAAACAAGGTCATGGTTGGCGGCGGTACCGTTCGCTTCCAGATCGTGTAGAGGCTGCGGCGGTAGAGTTTGTCGCCTTGGTCCTGCACGTAAACCTGCTCGGTGGCGGGTGTGCTGCCGAAGTGACTCATCTCGCGCCAGAGGCCATCCGGTTGGTAGGGGCGAACGCTCGGGCCACCGATTGCGCGATGTAGAAGACCACTCACTGCGAGCGCAGAATCGCGGATGAGTTCGGCCGATAGTCGAAACGAGGGACCGCGTGCGAGCAGGCGGTTCTCGGGGTCCCGTTCTATCGCCTTTGCCGACGCATGCGATGTCTGGCGATAGGTGTCAGACATCACGATGCGCTTTAGCAACGCCTTTTGATCCCACCCCGAGTCGACGAACTCGACGGCGAGCCAGTCGAGCAACTGTGGATGGCTTGGAGCTTGCCCCTGCGTGCCGAAGTCCTCGCTGGTCTTCACCAGGCCGACACCAAACAGCATCTGCCACAGTCCGTTGACAGCGACGCGCGCGGTCAGAGGATGGCTGCGATCGACGAGCCACTTCGCCAAGCCGAGACGGTTCTTTGCCGCGTCTTGTGGCATAGGCGGCAGGCTTGCCGGTGTGCCGGATGTCACGCGTTCGCCGCGAACGTCATACTGGCCGCGGACCAGCACGTAGGTCTCGCGCGGCTTCATCTGCTCTTGCATGACCATCGAAGTCGTGCGTGGTTTGGCCTCGATGGCCGCGACCTTGCCGCGCAGTTCTGCGAGCTGCTTGTGCTGCGGTGCAAGGGACGCAACCGTGCTTCGGAAAAAACGAAGCATCACGTCGCGCTGTGCCTCGTTGCGTTTGCCTTTGGGTTGCGCGAGTGCGGCGACGACGTCGTCGGGAAGGCCGCTGCGAGCCATCTTGAAGTACATGCCGCCGGGGCCACCGTCGTTGATGATCTTGACGAGGAGTCCGTTGTCGCCCGGACGCAGATTGAGCGTGACGTTCTCTTGGTCTGCAGCGACGCCGCGGCGCACGTTCTGGTCGACGACAAGTGTTCCGTTGTGCCAAACTCGAATGGCATCGTCACTGCCCAGCGAGAGCTCGACGGAGGTCGCGCGCGCGGCTGTGATCGTGCGGTAGAAGTAGTAAGCCGCTCGCTGCGCTGTCAAGGCGTGCGGCTGGCCATCGACGAGATCGGAGCGCACCTGCCCCACTGGTGGGCCGTCCTCGTCACGGG
>JAPYTD010000179.1 GCA_029936315.1 Planctomycetota bacterium
TCTACCTGCTCCCACCCCAACCACCTCGCATAAGAGACATGATGTTAACTCTCGATGAAAGCCATAAAGGGCCTTCATCGGGACTATACTCAAAACCGCAGCTAAGTCCCGCAGTGTCATCGTAGACCCCCATGAGTGACAGCAGCCCAGACAACACGATCGCAAGCATCCTCAATGACGGCGTGCAACGAGATGCGGCCGTCGCGCCGCCGACGGCTGATTCCGAGATAACCACCGTGTTTAGTCTGGCGGTCGCTCCGGTCCCGAGCGCGCAGCGTCCTCCACGACCCGACGTCGCAACCAAGAAACTGTCGGGCGAGGACGTGGTTGCGGTGGCTGAGCTGACAGAAGGCGTGGCCCGCTTCAAGAGTGAGGAGGCGATTGGGCGTGGTGGTACGGGCGAGGTGATCGGCGCGTTTGACCGTAAACTTCAGCGCAAGGTCGCCCTCAAAGTGTTGAACCAAGAGATCGCACCGCTGAGCGTGGATGGGTTGCGCTTCCTGGAAGAGGCGCAAGTCACGGGCCAGCTCGACCACCCCACCATCGTCCCCATCTACGATCTCATCGAAGATACGAACACGAAGCGGCCCGTTATCGTCATGAAGCTGGTGCGGGGCAAGACCCTGAAAGATGTCGTCACCCTGCTCGGCGCTGAGAGACTTCATCTCGAAAATCTCGAACAACTCGTGCGTCAGCTGATCCAAGTGTGTAACGCCATCGCCTTCGCCAACAACAAGGGGGTCGTGCACTGCGATCTCAAACCCGACAACATCATGCTCGGACGGTATGGGCAGGTCTACTTGCTCGATTGGGGCAATGCGAAGCTCCTTGCTTCGGAGCGGTTGAGCGAAGACGAGAATGCACTTCCTCGCTCGAGCGGCACCCCGAGCTACATGGCCCCCGAGCAGGTCGGCGCCTTCGATAGCCGACTCGATGTGCGCACCGACGTGTTTGGTCTCGGGGGGATCCTCTATTTTCTGCTCACCTTGCACCCGCCGCGACCGGCTCCGAAAACCAACTACGATGCGATGATGGCTGCCTACGAGGCCAAGGTCGAGCCACCGCAGTCGATGGCGGAGGTGCGGTTGCCGCCCGAGCTATGCCGGATCACGATGCGATGCCTGCAGCGCGAGCCGGATGCGCGTTACGAGGATGTCATCGCCTTGCGCGACGACTTGGAGAAGTTCTTGCGCGGTGGCGGCTGGCTCGCCACGCGTTGTTTCGTCTCGGGCACGGCCATCGTACGAGAGGGCGACGTCGGTGAATACGCCTATGTCATCGTCGAAGGCTGTTGTCAGGTGCGGCGCCTCGTCGACGGAAAGCAAGTCGTCCTCGCCGACTTGGAAGCGGGTGATGTGTTCGGCGA
>JAPYTD010000137.1 GCA_029936315.1 Planctomycetota bacterium
ATGGTAGCAGACGGACCGTGGACGCCGTAGACCTCACTCCGCTGGGATCCACCGGACCGCGTGGCGGCCGTCGACGCGACGCAGCTGGAACGTGCCGCCCATGCTCGGAAAGGAGAACGAGACGACGCCTTCAGCGAGCAGGTCGGCCGGACGCGGCTTGCGGGTGTGCCCCGCCCGGACGTCGGCGTCGACGTAGAACCAGCGCTCCCCGCCGCGGTCCTCGACCTGCTCCATCGTGATAAGGACCGGTCGCCCCTCCCCGTCGTCAGCCACGAACCTGCGAGCGCTGAAGCCGTGCGTGCGGCCGCGGACCTCAGGAAACTCCGTCAGCAGCGCGGACAGCAGACTCTCGCAGCGGTGGGATCGTGGGTTGGTTGGGTTCGGCTGGTCCGAGCCGCACTTTGAATCGCCTACACTCTGGCACAGCGGCTCACTTGCCGAGCTTCAGTTTCAGCGAACCCAGCCCCTTGCCGTGCGCCCCCGCCAGATGTTCCGGGTACTCCGCATCCGCGCCGCGCAGTGCGTGCCACAGAATCCGGTTCATGGTGTCTTCATCGGCGCGATCGAAGCCTTCGAAATCCTGCTGCGAAGAAGCGACGAACCATGGCCGCATCGCCGGCGTCACAGCCGCGGTGAGTTGGTCTAGCGGCACCCCGGGCTCTTCCGCCTCGTAGGGTGTCAAGACCGCGTCGGCCTGAAAGCACTTCGTCATCAACGGGCTGGCAGCGTCCATCTGATTCATTGGCGCAAGCCCCAGGATCCGCTCCATGGTGTGCAGCACCGAGGTCTGGTTGAAGAAGTCGCTGATCACGGCGCCGCGACGAGTGTAGGGGCTGCACACCAGCGCCAACGAACGGTGTCCGTCGACGTGATCGAAGCCATTTTGCGGATCGTCTTCGATGACGAAGATGCAGGTCTCCGGCCAGAACTTGCTATTGCTGATGCCTTCGACCAGTCGACCGAGTGCCAGGTCATTGTCCGCCATGTGTGCTGCCGGAGTCGGCATGCCCTTGGACAAACCTGAGGTGTGGTCCTGCGGCAGGAAGACGATCATGAAGTCATACCAATCGCCCTTTTGCTCGGCAGCGCGCATCTCGCGCAAGAAGCGATCGACCCGCAGCACATCGGGGATGCGCATGTTCCAGCCCGGAAAGTCGGGGCTGCTGTATCGGCGCAAGGATTCGATGCCGATGTTCTGGCTGAATTGGATGCCGTTTTTGCCGCTGGCAAAGTCGTCGTAGATCGCTTTGAAACTGGTGTTTGCCGGTACCGGCGCGGCATAGTCCAACTCGCCGTAGTTGCGGAACGACAAGCCGGCGAGCAGCACGTGATCCCACAGAAATCCGCTGCTGCTGTAGGTCAGCGGGTCATCGCCAAAGGTGTAGCTGCGCGTAAAGCCGCCAAAGGACTTTTCCAGGTGGTCGGTGACGTTGCCCTCGGTAGCCCAGGAGTGGCCGTCGGCGCTGAGCACACCGTTGCAGTAGAAGTTGTCGAGCAGCACGAAGGTCTCGGCCAGCTTGTGGTGATTGGGAGTCACCTTCCGCGGGAAGATGCACAGCTTGGGGTCACCGTTGCCCTGCGGTAGATCGCCGAAGACCTGGTCGTAGGTGCGGTTCTCCTTGATGACGTAGACCACGTGGCGGAACACACTGGGCTGACCGAGGCGCGCGGGCACCGGCACCGGCGAAACGTTCGCTGCGTCTTGTTGGCGTTCGAATTGGCGCAGTGCAATCGGTACGCGGGCCGCAACTCTGACTTGGTCGCTCCACAAGACGAGCTGGTCGGCGTCGGGCAACGGCACCTTGGAGACCACGCCGGTGTACGATTTGACGTGCCGCCAATTCGTATTCGTATCGCTGCGGGAACCGATGCCTTTGACGTTGGCGACCAGGAGCGCGTCGCCCTGCACCTGCACCGCCGACGGATACCAGGCAGCTGGCACGAACCCGACGACGGTCCAAGCATCGCTGTCCACCGCGGTGCGGCGGAGAACGGCGACGGCGTTGTTGCCGCCATTGGCGGCATAGAGGGTGAGTCGGTCCGGACTCAGCGCCAACGCGTTGGTGGCTGAGCCAAAGGGGAGCGCTGGATCCGGTCGCACGAGTACGGTCACGACTTCGGCGAGCGTCGACGCGCGCAGCACTGTGACCGTGTCTGAATTGGCGTTGGCAACATAGACACGGTCAGAAGCCACATCGAGCACGAGGTCCGCCGGATGCAAACCGGTCGCGGTCTCCCGGATCTGGCGGCCAAGCTTCAGGTCCACCAACCCGACCGTGCCACTCTTGGCGATGCCACGCTCATCGACCAGCACCGGCGTGCCGCTCGATGGCGCCGTGAGTTCACCCGCCCGTGGATGACGGCCACCCCAGTTGCTGACCACAGCCCGTTGTGCACCGGGCAGCAGCACGACGTCGAACGGCGCGACGCCGACCGGAATCTCGCGTACTACGTTGCCGTTCGCCAAGTCGATTTCGGCCAAGGAGTTGTTGCGGGACAGGCACACAAACAGCCGGTTGCCCGCGACATCGTGAGCGATCCCCGTGGCGTGGGACGCGCCGCTGCCACCGGGCCCCGGCAACGGGATCTCGCGGTGCCAGTGCCACGCGTTACCGCTGCGGCGCGCTTCGTACATTACCGACTGCGCCGTTGTTGCCCACAAGCGCGAGCCGTCGGCAGCGAAGAGCAGCCCATGCATCGAGCCCCCGCCGGCAGGGAAGCGCAAGAATTGGCGCGGCTGCCACGGTGCGATGTCAAACAGGCCAACGCCAGTGTTGTCCTTGATCGCAGCGACCCGACCGTCGGGGCTCACCGCAAGATCGACCGGCCTCCCCGGATAGGCAAACGAGACGCCAGCGGGTTGCACCCACTGCGCGGTTGGCACGCGCACGGCGCTGGCATCACCGACCCGCTGCGCTCCCAATTCGCGCACACCCTTCCACGGTGCAACCCCGACCGCCACCGCATCCTCAGGGTAGTGATCACGCCCATTGGTGTACAGCTGCCGCACTTGTGCCGCGGACCAGGCCTTGTCGGCAAGCCACACTTCGGCCAAAGCACCCTCTAACGGATAAGTCTCGTCGCGGTCGACGTAGGCACCCAGCGCCACCTTGGGCTGCTCTGGGTACCACACCTCACCGCGCTGGGCTGTGCTCTCACCGACGAGTTCGCCGTCAACATAGAGCTGCATGCGCGTGCCGTCGTAGGTGCCGCACACCAACGTCCATGTCCCCGGTTGCGCAAACGTGCGCGCCGACAGGTAGGTCATCACGCCATCAGCGTCGCCGCTATCGCGAGCAGCCACCGCCAGACAGAACCGCGTACCACTCAGGCCCAGCAATAACCCTTGTTCGAAACCGCCGTTGTCTTCGAGCGCGCTGAAGATCCCTTGCCAGGTCGGGAAGGCATCGACCCGCACCCATGCAGCAACGCTGAGCCTCTTCTTCGGCAACACGGCCGCGCCATCGCCCCACAACAGCGGCGCTTGCACCAGCCAAGCCGATGGTTCCGACACCAGTTGACGTTCGGCAGTCCACGGCAACGCCACCTTTCCACGCGCCGCTACGAGCTTGTCGTCCGCCACGCGTTCTGACCGGAACTGCCAATGCACCACCGCCTCTTGGGCGGGCGCAGGAAGTGATCCTGCGAGCAACATGACGAGGGCGAGAACGAACGAGGTCGGAGTGCGGTGGATCATGGCGTTGTTCTGGGCCTGAGGACACACCTCAAGCGCGGGAGGGACAGCTGTCTCCTGCGTCGGAATCGCGTCGCGCTGCCGCTCACTCGATCCGCCAGATACGGCCGTTGCAGCTGGTTTGCCCTCCAGCGCACGCAGAGACGTAGATGTAGCCATCGGGTCCCTCGACCATGTCCAAGCCTCCCGGCAAGGAGGCGATGGTGGTCACTCCCCCGTTCTCGGTCAGCTCATTGACCAGCAGCACCTGCTTGAGCGAGCCCGAGACGTACTCCACGTACCAGATGTTATTGTGGTAGGCCTCCGAGTATACGGAGTCCTCGCTGACGGCGACCACACCCGTCGGCGCGACGCTGGGAGAGATCTCGAGGACCGGCTCGGTCACATCGTTGGCGTTGCAGTACTCCATCTCGCCCACGCTGTACCAGTTGTCCCGGATGCCGTCGCAATACCCCTGTACATAGGGCCAGCCCAGATTGCCCCCGGCAGGCGCCAGGTTGACCTCATCCTGGGCGGCGCTCCCGTTATCGGTCAACCACAGGTCCCCCGATTCCGGGTGAAACGCCATGCCGAAGGCGTTCTTGACGCCGAGCACGTATACCGTGTCCTCGTTGCCGCCGGGCCCATCGTAGAACGGGTTGTCCAAGGGCGCGCTGCCGTCGGTGTTGATTCGCAGCACCTTGCCCGCCATGAGCGTGGGATCGAGGGAGCCCACGGCATCACCCGCGTCCCCGACAGTCACGTAGAGCTTGTCGTCGGGTCCAAAGCGAAGGATGCCGCCGTTGTGAGCCAGGTGCTGCGGGAGGTTGTCGAGCAGGGTCGTGGGGTTTCCGCCTACGTTGGGCGATTGCTCAGTGACCCGCTTGACTGTGTTGAACCCATTGATGGCGGTGTAGTGTACGTAGAGGTGTCCGTTGGTGGCAAAGTCCGGATCAAGCGCCAACCCGAAGAGGCCCCGCTCGGGCGTGCTCGCCACCACATCGGTGAACTGATAGAAGACCTGGGGCGTCGAGAACGGGGGATCCATCACCATGATTCGGCCTGTCCAGCGCTCGTTGTAGAAGAGCCGGTTGTCGTCCGTGAACGCGAGCGCGACGGGAAAATCGAGCCCACTGATCATCTGGACCGCGGTGAGCTCGCCGGGGGGCGGCGAGGAGATGGTGATCGTAATCACGTCCTCGCTGCCGGGGATCTCCACGTCGTTCGCGTCCACAAGCACCAGCCTGAGCTCCAGGGGTGTGTCGGGGACGAGGGTGCCGAACTTTATCGAACCGGTGCCGTTCCAGTGGACGTCATGGGTGTGCACACCAGGGGTGACGTACACGCAGCTGCCCTCGTCATCGCAGTCGGGCCGGTTGATGAAGTGGTAAGTGGGGGGGCCACCATTGACAGTGAACGCCATATGGGGCTCGCCCTCCTCGCCGATGACCCAGTTCTCCACCTCGAAATCCACGATCAGGGCGGGGTCGACCGTGGCGCCGTGCTCGGGGCTCACGATGGTCAGCTTCGGGGCACCCGCCGGCGAGGAGATGGTGATCGTAATCACGTCCTCGCTGCCGGGGATCTCCACGTCGTTCGCGTCCACAAGCACCAGCCTGAGCTCCAGGGGTGTGTCGGGGACGAGGGTGCCGAACTTTATCGAACCGGTGCCGTTCCAGTGGACGTCATGGGTGTGCACACCAGGGGTGACGTACACGCAGCTGCCCTCGTCATCGCAGTCGGGCCGGTTGATGAAGTGGTAAGTGGGGGGGCCACCATTGACAGTGAACGCCATATGGGGCTCGCCCTCCTCGCCGATGACCCAGTTCTCCACCTCGAAATCCACGATCAGGGCGGGGTCGACCGTGGCGCCGTGCTGGGGGCTCACGATGGTCAGCTTCGGGGTACCCGCCCGCGTGCCGTTACCTCCCCCGCCTGACCCTCCGGGGCTGCAAGCGAGAGAAAAAAGAAGAGCTGCCAGAAGTAGCAGGCTTGTTTTCATGGTGCCCTCGAGTTGTAGCGTAGTTCGGCCTGTACTGGTCCAGCGATTTTCGAGCGGCGCATTCGGTCGATGCGTGTGTCCAATGGCAGCCGGTTCCAGTGTGTGAACACTGCGCGGTTCGGCCAAACCAACGCGTCGAGGCCGCAGTATCCGAATAGTCAGCCGATCCTGTTTGACGCCGAATTGGTCACTTCGAGTTCATCGATGACCAAGGAGTGATCGCTGGTTTGCGCCGAGTTCGCAGACCGGTGGCGCGGTTCGAGCTATGAAGGAGCTTGTCGCGAGGAGATAGGCCGTCAGGCCGATCGACGGTAGCTGCGTAGCAACCCGCCAAGTCGCTTATCAACGACCACCCTGTCACCGTTCGGCAACGGCGGCGTGTGCCGCATCGGCCTGGCAAGCGGCGTCGGGGTGGCCTTCGCTACT
>JAPYTD010000041.1 GCA_029936315.1 Planctomycetota bacterium
CCGGACGACCTCTGCAATCCGGGCAAGGTGTTGCCACAACGCAACTCGTGCGCGGAAGTAGCGAAGTGGCCGCAGATGGTTGCCAAGGTGCTCGACGAACCGGGTGACGATGGGCCGAGTGCCGACGAAACGAGCGGCGACGCAACGCCGGGGCAACGCAATTCGTGAACACGATCGACGACATCGCGCAGTTCCTGCAAGCACGCCCTGGTCGTGTGCGCCTGATGGGAAGCGGTTCACGCATGCAACCGTTGCCACCCGCAACGGCAACCGAACTCGACCTCAGTGCCTGCGACAAGATTGTTCGCCTCGATGCTGGCGATCAGACCTGCACCGTCGAGTGCGGCGTCAAGCTCGGCGAACTCAATGAAGCACTCGCAGAGCACAACCTCGAACTGCCGTGCCTCTACGACAACGCAGCCGGCACGATCGGTGGATTGTTTGCCAGCGACCCCTTTGGCCCTGCTGCGGCGGGCTGCCCGGACCCGCGCAGTCTTCTGCTGGGCGTTGACGCCCTACTCGCCAACGGCACCGCATTCCGATCGGGCGCGCGCGTCGTCAAAAGCGTCGCCGGCTTCGACGTGCACAAGCTGCTGGTTGGTAGCTCTGGGCGCCTGTTTGTCGCCGCGCGTTTGCACCTGCGCCTAAAACCTCGACCGCGCGCCGAGCAGTGGTTCGCCAATCGTGACCACGACCTCGAACAAGCACTCACGCTGTTGCACGCTCTGCGCAGCGAGCAACTCCCGCCAACCGTGCTGCAACTGCGCCGCGAACGTGACGGCAGCTTCTCGGTGTGTGGCCGCCTGACCAGCAGATCCGGGCACGTGAACGCAATGCTGCGACAGCACGCACTGCAAGAATGCGAGCCGCTGACGGCATTCCACGTCGATGCCAGACTTGAGAACGGTGAAGAAGTCCTCTGCGGCAGGGCATTGCCGAGCACGCTGCGCGATGTGCTCGCCACGCTGCCAAAGCAGGCGCCGTTCTCTTGGCTCGGAGGCGGCCGTTTCGAAACGGCATTGCCTGACGAACAGGTAAGTGATGCAGTGATGCAACGCCTGCCAGACGCCAAGGTGACCGGTGCGATCCTGATCGCAGCAGCAAGCCGCAGCGCACCAACCGACAATCGCTGGGGAACGCCCATCGACCCTGGCGAGCTTCGCATCGCCGCAGGCCTGAAGCTCGCACTCGACCCAGATGGCATCCTCGTCTGAATCCATCATCGACAGCTACACACGCACCCTCGACTGCGTGCATTGTGGCTTGTGCCTGCCGAACTGCCCCACGCATCAGGTACTCGGCGTCGAAGCAGATTCCCCGCGCGGTCGCATCTACTTGATGCGAGCCCTGGCCGAAGGGCGCGTCGAGGACCCCGAATCGATCCGCCCGTTCCTCGACCGTTGCCTCGATTGCCGCGCATGCGAAACGGCGTGCCCGTCTGGGGTGCGCTACGGCGAGATCCTTGAGCACACGCGCGCCGAACTCGAACGCGCCAAACCAAAGGGAGGCCTCGCTGCGTGGCTAACGCGCAACTTGTTGTGGCACGTCGTCGCTCGCCAACGGCGCCTGCGATTTGCGTTCTCACTGCTGCGCCTGGCAGAACTGCTCGGCTTGCGCTGGCTCGCAACCAAACTGCGCCTGATGCCAAAGTCGATGGCTGAGCTGACGCCACCGGTGCCGCCCGCGGCCGAACGAACCCCGCTGAAGCCCGGCCTGCACACCCCCCCCGCCGGCACCAAGTTGCGCAACGTCCGCGTCGCGCTGTTTACCGGTTGCGTCATGGAACCGATGTTCGGGCACGTCAACCGCGCCACGATGGAGGTGCTGCTGGCGAACGGGTTCGAGGTGCGCGTGCCAGCCGAGCAAAGGTGCTGCGGGGCGCTGCTCGTGCACGCCGGACACCCCGATCGCGCCCGCCTGCTGGCCGCCGAAAACGTCGCCGCGTTCGCCGAAGACGACCTCGTTCTCAACAACTCCGCCGGTTGTGGTTGTGCCCTGAAGGAATACGACCACCTGCTCGCGACCGACGACGGTGCGGCGTTTGCGGCGAAATGCCGCGATATCTGCGAGTTTCTGGCGGCCGAGGGGCTGACCGCGACGCCGGCGGAGCAGCCGCTCAAGGTCGTTTACGATGATCCGTGCCACCTCTGCCACGGCCAGGGCGTGGTCAACCAACCGCGCGAATTACTGCAACAAGTGCCCGGAATCGACCTTATCGGGGCAAACAGCAGCGACGACTGCTGCGGCTCAGCCGGCATTTACAACCTGCTGCAGCCCGCATTGGCCCAGGAGATTGGCCAACGCAAGGCGAGCAACCTGGCGGCGAGCGAACCGGATATGATCGTGACTGGGAATCCCGGGTGCATGATGCAAATCAACAGCCACATGCGACGTAGCGGCCACCTTGTGCCCGTTCGCCACCCGATCGAACTCCTGCTACCGCCTCAATGACCAGGCTCATACCGATCCTCTGTGCTGCATGCGCCGTAGGCATCGGCCTCACCGCCTGGTCTCAGCTGCCTGACGGCGACACCACGATCGAGATCCCCAAGGTCGCTCCAACCGTCAACCAGACCGGTGACCAGAACCAGATCAACGCCACTGACGCGAACCCCACGACCGCCAAAGCCAACGATCTGCTCCACAAAGCTCGCATGCAATGCTCGCTGCCGGCGCTCGACTCGGTCGTCACCAAACTGGTCGAGCAAGCCAGCGAGTCCAAGGACGCCAAGTGCTGGCACTTGCTCGCGGAGGCCTACCTCGAGCGCGCCCAACAACGCACCCATCTGCTGGGCATGGCTCCCGGCGAACCAACGTTCTCGGAGCTACCCGACGCCTTCGCCGACGACCTGGAAGCTGGTCTCGCCGCGGTCAAGAAGGCGCGCGAACTCGGCGATGACAGCGGCGAACTCTACCGCATCGAAGCGGGCCTGATGGGCCAACACATCACCGGCTTGGGCACCGCCCTGCAGTGGAACGGCAAGATCAACCAGGCTCTGAAGACCGCCAGTGAACGTCGCTCCGATGATCCGCAACTGCACGTCGCTCTGGGCTTGCGCAAACTGCTCGCGCCGACCTGGTTTGGCAACGATCCCAAGAAAGCCCTCGAACACTTCGAGTTCGCGTTCAAAGCGGCCAATGACGAGCGGCCGGCAGTGTTCGCAGCGATGGCCAGCTACCTGCAGAAGAAGCGTCAGCAGGCCATCAGCTGGCTGGAACGCGCCGTAAAGAAGAACCCCGAGAACAAGTTTGCTCGGGTCGTCCTCAAGCGGCTGCGGCGCGGCGAGGACAATCCGTTCGGTCGGGATGTGACCGAAGCGGAAGTCGCCGCGACCAAGTAGGCCACGGCGAGGCGGGCAATCTGCTCAGCGAGCCTCGCGACGGCGGACGCGACGAACTGGCTCAGCCGTTTCTCCGCGGATCAGCGTCGGCAACATGCGGGCGCGGCGGGCCGTGGTCCTGCTGTTGCCAAGGCTCTTGCGGATCTGCTGCATCATCTCGCGCAGCTCCCGCATCTCAGACTTAGCCGCCGATTGGCGCGACGATCGTCCAGAGGCCCGGCGTCACCGCGAGCACGCTGTTCTGCGCCAGCGGGTCAAACACGACCCACTGCGTGTAGAGCGACATTCCGATGTAGTTGCCGGTAGCTGGTAGCGCGATCGGCAACTGCGCCAGTCCACCGCCAGCGCCGCCACCGACCGTCATCACCGCGATGGCATTGACGGGGTTCGTCAGCAGCATGCAGCCGGAAGGTGGCAGGCCAAACAGGGTCGTCAGGTCGACCGGGAACGGCGACGTGTTGGTGTCGCCGATGACCCAGAATGCCGTGCGTTGCGACGCTGCCTGCGTCAGTTTGTGCGTCCACGTGATGCCGGGCCACGCGATCTGAAGCGCTTCGTTCTGCGGGATGATGTTGCCCTCACCTGGGCAACCGGCACCGAACTCCATCATCATGCCAGGCCGAGCCTGCATGCGAGTAACCATGCCTACACCCTGCGCCACCGTGCCCGAAGTGGCCAGAGCGTTGCCGGCGGCGTAGACGCGCGACGTGGTGCCGATCGAGAACGTCGAGCCCTGGGTGTTGAACAGGAAGGGGAGGCTGGCCTGGTTGTTGCCGTAGATCCTGATCTCAAACAGGACTGGATGGACCTTGTCCCACGTGAACAGGTTGGTGAACGGCACCGTCATGCACACCTGGCCGGCGGGCACGTTGGTGATGCTCAGCGTTGCCAGCGGCGAAACCAAGACCGGCGGCTCATGCCAGTTGTTGTCGAAGTTGCCGAAGACAGCAGAGAACTTGCCGTGGCCCATCAGGACCTCGCAATTCACCGTCAGCGGCTGCGGCGAAACGCTATTGCTCGTGCCCGCGAAGAACTCAAGCTGCTCGAACCGCATCGGCTCGGTGATCGCGTTGAACTGGTTGACGTTGAACCACTGCTGGTACCGCCCCACGCCACCGGCGAATGGGCGGTTGACGTTGACCGGCGACGGCAGGATCGGCGAGGTGACTTGGACCTGGGCGCCGGCGGCAACGGTGAGGAGACAGATCAGCAGGAATGCGCGCATAGTGGATCGATGCCCGAGGGCGTTGGTCGGCGGGAGAAGTGTAGCGGATTGCGCCGGGCCGTGAGCCCGCAGGAGTTCAACGAAGCGAGATCCGCGCCACCGTAGTCCCTAGCCCGGCATTCGCCCCCGGCAACACCCGTTCGCAGGGGGGCTTCGCGCTGCCTGTCAGAACCGCACGGTGTGTGCGATCTTGAGATTCACGGCTTGCTCGGTCGGGATGATCGAACCGTCGTCCGTTCTCATCCAGTTTGACCCAACGACGACGAAGAAGTCGCATCCCGGCGAGTAGATCCAGCGCAGACGGCTCTGCCAGCCGATCGAATCGGTCTCGTTGTCGTATTGCGCCAGGTTGACCAGGCTCAGCTCGGGTGAGAAGTACAAGTCGAGGGTCGCCGAGGCAATGTGCGTGGTGAACTCGCGCCCGGGTCCAAGGTCGACGATCGTGGATCGGTAGCCGGTCCCCATCTGCAGCAACTGCGACGCACGCCAATCGATGTCGCCGCCGAAGGTAGTGCTGGTGCCATCGAAGAAGTCGCCGCGAAAGAAGAACGCGTCAACGCTGATCGGGCGGCCGCTACTGGAATCAAAGCGCACGCCCCTTCGCGTCGCCCAGTAGTCACCTGCGAATACCGTCGTCGAGTCGTTGAACAGCTCGAAGTCGTTAAGAACGCGTTCGAACCGACGACTGAAGTACAGGGACACTTCGTCGCCTTTCTGAAACTCCAAACCGAGTTCGTCGATCTGGTAGCTGATGCTCTGCGGGGTGTGATCCCACTCTTCGGCGCGACGGAGTTTGGCCTCGATGACATAGCGGCGAATCATGCTGCCTTCGGGCGCGCGCGGGCGATAGCCAACTTCCAACTCGGACTGGCGGATGCCACGGCGGGACACGAAGCCAAGCGACGGAGAGAAGTCGTCCGACACCCAACGCGTGCCAGTCTGCACGTCCCACTCCTTGCCGCGCGCTTGCAAGTCGATGCCAAAGCTCTCGCCATCATCGTTGCTCTCGCCATCGTCGTTGACGGCGCTACCCGTCGAACCGACGGCGTCGATTTTGATCTGTAGATCCATGTCACCGAGGAACTCAGGAATGCGGTGGTAGAAATCAACGCCCCCGACGCTGTTCGAACCGGTGCTAGCGGGGTTGCCGTTGGTTGAGATCAGGCCCACCGTCGTCTGCTCACCGAGCGAATACTTGATGCGCGCCACGGAGAGGTTCTCTTCGTCGGTGCTGGCCGTGCCGTCTACTTGCACATCGAGCAAGCCAATCTCAAAGGGCCCGGCTTCCCCCTGCAGCTTCATGCCCCATAGAATCGGCACCGGATTGCCGTTATTGAGGCCGATGCGGCGCGTGAAGTACGGCAGGAAGCGCGTTCCACCCGCGTAGCTCGAGCCAAAGCTGTAGTAGCTGCTGCCATCGAGAAAGAAGTCGCGCTTCTCGGGGAAGAACAGCGGGAAGCGTCTGAGGTTGATCTGGCGACTGTCGCTCTCGGTCTGCGCAAAGTCGGTCAGCACCGTCGTCGCCAACGTCATCGACGGCGATACGCGATAGTAGATCTCGCCGCCCACGGCCGGGTCCGACCACCAACTATCGTCGGTCGCCATGCGGTCGCGGTTTAGACCAGCGACTTCATACGGCACGACTTCGAGGCCGATGCCACCATCCACTTCGCCGAGCCCTTCGATCGTGCCAAACTCACTGACACGAAAGAACGGCACCGACTGACTGGGGTTGGCCCACTGGTATTCTTCGTTGCGGTCGCGCACGAAGCGCTTGACGTTGAAGCCCCACGATTTTGCACCGTCCTTGCGCGGAATGCTGCGAAATGGGATCGCCCATTCGCTGACCCAACCGTCATCGGTCTTGCGAGCTTTGGCGCGCCAGATCGCATCCCAAGGTTTGCTAAACCCGGAGCCGTTGGCCGATACGAGGGCATCGCCGAGCGAACCGCCGGCACCGACCTGGAAGAAGTAGGCCGTGCGTCGGTTCTCAAACGGATCAAACATCAACTCGATGCGATCATCCGGGGCGAGGCGCGCATCGCGAACCCGCTGGCTGCCGCGAACCGAGTCCGGGTCCTGCTCACACCAAACACTGATGTAGAGGTTGTGGCGATCGTGCAGCAGTTTGACGATCGTGCGATCGCTTGGTTTGCGGCCAAGCCAAGGCTCAACCATGACCAGTTGGCCGATCGCCGGGGCCCCCTGCCAGCACGGGTCGGTCAGGATGCCGTCGATGATCGGGGCGGCATCCACGGAGATCCGGCCGATGCGGCACGTTCTGCGCACTCCACGCCCTTGCGCCACGATGGTGCTCACAACGCAGGCGAGCATCAGCAAGCGAAGCATTGGCAAGAACATCGGGCGGGCACCATACGCCGATGTCCGTTCGTCGCAGCAGTGCTTTTCGCCTCAGTCTCGTCACATGACGTGCGCGTCCAGGGACGCCGGGCGAAGAGGATCATTCTAGTCCCGGCACCGTACGGGGGCTCGGGGCGGGGGCGCGGCTGGGGCTGGCGCCTCCAGCAAACTGCGGTGGCATCGCGAGGCAGATCCGCCGAGGAACCAAGCCGGCGGGAAATGCAAAGCCGGCGGGGCAATGGAAAAGCCTCGCCACTCCGAAGAGTCGCGAGGCCTTTTATGGCGAGGACGACGGGAATCGAACCCGCAACATCCAGATCGACAGTCTGGTACTCTAACCAATTGAGCTACGTCCCCACGCCGTGAGGGGCCGAGGAATCTAGCCCTGGAGGGGGCCTTTGCAAGCTTCTTCTGCGGACGGTCGGGCCAGGTCCAAAGCCCGACAGCGGGGGCGGGCGGCCCGAATCACGAAGGCCCGAACACGAAGGCCAGATCGCGAAGGCCAGATCACGAAGGCGGGTAGCGGTGGTCCAGCAGGCCTGATAGAAAAATCGGCCGGCGGGCTCACACCCCGCCAGCCGAAGCCACTCTTCGCTCTTTCGAATCGAAGCGGCAGCCTGCCCCCGTAGCATCAATCGATGCGGGGGACCAGCAACCGACTCGCTTCTACGGTTAGAAGGGCCCGGTGTTCCGCGACCCAAGGCACTCAGGCGATGTTCTCCCCCAACGACTCAGACGACGCTTACGACAGCCCACTGCCCCGGCTGCAATTAGCCTATGCCGGCGCGACCGAGGCCCCCGAACCGCACCTGTCCGTAGACGGCATGACGCCGCGCGGGCCGAATCTGTCGCACTGGCCCGGCAACCGTACACCGCCACAATGGCGGGCCGACCTGAGCACGGGCATTGCGTTGCGGTTTGCCCGCGCGCCGGAAGCAGATCGGGAGGCGTTCCTCGGTGAGGCCCGCCACGTCGTCAACGACCACTACGACACCGATGGCTTTGGCTCGCTACTGACTGTGCTCGAGCCGGAACTCGCATTCCGCCACGAAGAACTGCTGCTCGCCGCCGCCGCGGTTGGCGACTTCGGTTGCTGGGTCACCTGGCGCGGGTTCGCGATCGACCGCATCGTCAAACGGCTGGCGGATCCCGACTCGCCGGTCGGCGGCGCGTTCCGCGACATCAGCGACCCGGACGATCTGTCGCTGCGCCGCTACCAGTGGCTGATGGAACGCGGCGAATCGATGCTGCAGCACATTGGTAGCTACCGTGCGATTTACGAAGAGGAGATGGCGTTGGTGCAAGCCGAGATCGACAAGGGTCTACGCGGCGCTCTCGATCTCAAGCGCTTCGCTTCACTTGGCTTCTCCGCCATCTTGAGCTCCGGTCCCCGGCACCGCATGACGCTCAACACCTTGGCGGCGGCGTACCGCGTGCTGCATGCCAACGACGACAACGGCGAGTGCTACTTCCGCTACCACGACCGAACGGAAAGTTGGTTCGACATGGTCTCAGTCCTGGCACCGCCACGCCGGGACCTTCGCCCGCTCGCGGACAAATTGTGCGACCTCGAACCGGCGCACGACGGCGGTTCGTGGCAGGCAGACGAACCGATGACGCCAATCCCCGAGCTCTACTTTGGCGTGCCGTGCGAACAGGAGTATGGCGAGATCACGCGAGAGCTGCGGCCGAGCAAGCTGTCGGTCGAACAAGTGACAGGCGCATTTGTCGAGTTCTTCTCCGCGGGAGCGTGACGCACAGGTGGCGTAGGACCATGGATCGCGCCATCATCGATAGCGATGACGATGCGAACTTTGGCACTGCTGTCCTGCTGGCTACTCACTGCGTGCAGCAACGAGCCACTCGCCAAGGATCAGGCCAGCAAGTATGTGATCACCGGCAAGTGCACGCCGGACCGTCTCGCCGCGGCGATCGAAGACCACCAGGACGCCACGCTGATCGTCGACTTTGGCCCAAACTCGCCGAACCTCGCCGAGACGACCAAGGCCGCCAAGCGCGCAACGCCACCGTTCGGCATCTCCGTCGGGTACGCGCCACAAGAAGGCACTGAGATCGCCGATGCCGTCATCGTCGTCGACACGGGTGCAACTGCTGCAATCGACTTGGCGCTGCTCACATGCAACGGGATTGCGCTGCCAGCCAAGCGCACCGAGATTGGTACGCGCACGATTACGAGCGCCAACCGCGCAGCCGGTGGTTCGTCGCGAGTCGCGCCTGGCGACGCGTGGCTCGCGTTTCTGCGCGGGCAACACCAAGAGATCCTGACCACGACGCCAGACACCGATGTCATGTATTCGATTGGGCTCATTGCGTGCGACCCGGGCGTGCCTTGGCAAACAGCGGCGGCAGCCGCGGCCAACGCCGCAGCCAACCGCTACCCGCAAGTGCAACTGATCAACGCCGCATCCGGCGGCAACGCCACCACGCCAGCACAACAAGCCACTGGACTGATCGCGCAGGGCTGCCGCGTATTGCTCGTGACAACTGGTGACTCCGCGCAGACCAAGGCGATCGCACAGATCGCGGAGAACGGACCTGATGGCGCTGTTCCGATCATCGTGCTCGACCCCGCCGTGCAGGGCGAACATGGCACCTGCGTGATCGGCTGCTCGGCCAATACGTTGGGCGAGGCGGCTGCCGCAATCGTCAACCAGCTGCTGCCGGAAGGCGGCTCGATGATCGTGTGCTTCGGCACGGACTCCGAAGGCCGCGTGCAGGGATTCTGCAAAGCGATGGGGTTTGCGACTGACCGGTTGTTGGGTCGTTGAGCCCTTCGCACGGCCAACCCGACGACGCACCCACCACGGGTGCTGGCATGGGCTACATGATCCAAGCCGCGTTCTGGTTCGCAGTGATGGCTTTGCTTGTGAAACTGGCGGGCAAGACCGGCTTGCCGACGATGCAGATCGTGCTGGTGCGTGCTTGCGTGACGTTGACACTGAGCTCGTTCACGCTGTGGCACGCGCGCATCCCGCCGTTTGGCAACAACACCCGCCTGTTGTTGCTGCGCGGTTTGTTCGGTTCGGGCGGGTTGATGTGTTTCTACGCTGCGATCAACCATCTACCGCTCGCCGAAGCGACGGTCATCCATCAGATCTCTCCCGTGCTGACCGCGGTCGTCGCTGCGATCTGGATTGGCGAGAAGCTCGAAACGCGGGTCATGCTCGGCATGGCGCTCGCGTTCACGGGCGTCGTCATGATCGCGCAACCCGGGTCGCTGTTTGCAGAAGCCGGCGCCGAACCCGATCTTGCCTGGCCGTTCATTCTGATCGGCGTCGCCGGCGCGGTCTTTGCTTCGCTTGCCTATGTCGCGGTGCGACGACTCGGCCGCACGGAGCCACCACTGTTGGTCGTGTTCTACTTCCCGATCGTCACGGTGCCGATCAGCTTGCCGTTTGCGATCGACGCCTGGGTCTGGCCCGATCTTGAAGGTTGGCTCTTGCTGCTCGGCGTCGGCATATCGACGCAAATCGCCCAAATCGCCTTGACCAAAGGGCTGGCACGAGAAGCCGCGGGCCGGGCAATCTCGGTCGGCTACCTGCAGGTCGCGTTCGCCACCGTGTTCGGCGCAATCTTGTTCCAGGAGGTGCCTGGCATCTGGAGCTGGCTTGGCATGGCGTTGATCGTTGGCAGCCTGTTCGCCGCACGCAACCGCTGAACGCAAACATCTCGCCCGCTGCGCCGCCACGATCGCAGCTAGTGAACAGCAACCTCAATCCCAGCAACGGTGCCGACTACCTGAGTCAGATGGCAAGAAGAGGGTCCGAAACAGACCAACAGGGTCACTTCCGGGTCCGGGCACTTGGAAGTTTCGGGCAACGCACCCGTCCATGGGCACGATCACCATGCAACGCTCGATCAGCGGCAGCTCGCCTATCACCATCGTGATGAGCAAGTAGCCCAATCTGCACTTCCGCCACAAGCTGGGGCTTCGCTCTAGGCAGCGCCGGGTGATACTTTGCCGCGCGAGCCATGTTCGACCGCACGACCTTGCAATACTGGGTAGCCCGCTTCGTGCTTGGGCTCCTATTGCTGCTCGCAGTCGGCATGGGCGTGATCCAGCGATTCAGCCCCATCAAGGACAGTGTCGGATTGATCAGTCTGGCAATGGGCGTGTTCGGCTTCAGCATCTCGCTGACGGCCATCAAGCCGATGACGCGCCTCAGCACCTACCGGTCACGCACCCGCAAGGCTTGGGGCGAAGACGCCCGCAACGCATTTGAACGTGCCTCGCTGCCGCGCCGTATCTTCTACCTGCTGGTTGCCGTCGCCGAATCCGACGGCCCGATTCGCGCGGCCGAACGCGAGGTCGTGCGGCAGTTCCTGCTCGAACGCTTTGACGACCCCGTCAGCAGCGATGAGATCCGCACCTGGGAAACCCAGCCGCTCGAAGTCCAAGACTTGATCGGTCTGGCCGCACGCGTCGCGGCCAGCCTCTCCGACTCCGAACTGGACACGCTGTTCTGCTGGTGTGCGTTGGTCGCGTTTGCCGACGGACGCTTCCGGCCGGACGAGCACCACGCACTTGCAGAAGTCGCCCGCGGCCTCAGCCTGCCGAGTGGCCGCGCTCGCATGTTGTTCCACCTCGCGCGCGCCCAGTTCCTAGCTGGCTCCAATCGTGAAGGCAACAACCAGCAACGCCCGCGCCCCCACAACCCGCACCCACGCGGCGACGCCCTCTCGGTCTTGGGCCTACCCATCAACGCAAACAAAGACCAGATCCGCCGCCGTCACCGCGAGCTCGTGCGCAAGTTCCACCCCGACGCCCAACCTAACCTCGGCCCCGTAGCACAAGAGGAAGCCACCGACCGCTTCCGAGCCATCCAACACGCCTACGAACTCCTAACCGACACTCCCTAACCAAGAGCACAGCACGGTGCCTGGACCAGAACCATACTCTTGAGCAGCCGGTGACCGATCGCGCCAAAGCTGGGCTACGCTCTCGGCATGGTCACGATCTCCGCCACGTACGAAGGCGATCTCTGCTGCACCGCCGTGCACGGTCCGTCAGAAGCCACCCTGCAAACCGACGCCCCGAAGGACAACGAAGGGCTCGGCCGTTTCTTCTCTCCGACGGACCTGGTCGCCACGGCCTTGGCGACGTGCATCCTGACGACGCTCGGCATCGTTGCGCGCCGTCACGACATCAACCTCGTGGGCTGCAAGGCGACGGTCGAGAAGCACATGAACGCCTCGCCACGCCGCATCGGTCGTCTGCCGGTTCGATTGACGATTTCGGGCAGCTACACCGACGACCAGAAGAAACTGCTGGAGAACACGGCCAACACCTGCCCGGTTCACAAGAGCCTGCACCCCGATATTGATGCCTCGATTGAGATGCAGTGGGTCGACTAGCGCAGACTCGCTAGCGGAACGAACCCTCGCTGGTGTTGGTCGCGAACGGATCGTGGAGATTGCGGATCGGATCCGCGACGTCGCCGGTCAGCAGGTTGATGTCGCTGATGATGCCGGTAACAAGGCCACCTGCCGCGCCGACCGCCGAGACGATCAGAAAGGCACAGGCGGCACCCTCCGGCCGGCACCCGCAAACGTCGCTGTGGCTGAGCACGTAGATCGGCATCGTTACCGCGCAAACGATTGGCTTGGCCAGGGTGCAGGAGGTCGAGCACAACGCCGCGGCCATCAGGGCCGAGGCCATCAGAAGGCGTTTCCGAGGCATGGGGCCGACTAGCGCACCCCGGACCCGGGCGTGGCGCCTAGGTGCCATTTCCTGAACGGTGCCCAAAAAAACTCAACTCGCCAAAACCTCCGTCGCCGCCAAACGTCTTGATGGGCACGATCGATTCATGAGCACGGCGGATCCGTTCCTGGCAGAGCTGTTTCAGACCCATCGCAGCGGTCTGGCAGGAGCAGTGCGCAGTGTGCTGGGCCCAACGGCCGACGTGACCGAGGTTCTGCAGGATGCCTTCCTCAAGTGTTGGCGCGCCTGGCAGAAGGGCACGCGACCGAACGACCCGGTGGCATGGATGTTCGTTATCGCGTGGAACGCCGCAACCGACGCCCGACGGGCACGACAGCGACGTCCCAACCACGAACTACTGAACGAGGAACGAACCGTGTCAGCTACCACCCAAATATCACCGTCACACGCGCTCGAGCAGCGCGAAGCCGTGGCGGAGGCGCAAGCAGCCGTGGCCAAACTGCGCGAAGACGACCAGCAAGTGTTCTTGCTGCGAGTCGCCGGCGAACTCAGCTACGAGGGGGTCGCTTCGGCACTCGCGATCCCGGTCGGCACCGCCAAGACGCGCATGCGGCGCGCGCTGCAACAACTGCGCATGGCTTTGGGAGTACCCGTAACGAAGGAGAATCTGCGATGAACCGTCAACCTGATTGGACTCCCGAAGAACGCGAACAACTGACGCAGGACCTGCTTGAGCTGCACTTCGGTTGCCACGAGCATCCCGAGGCACTTGAAGCGCGCCTGAAAAGCGAGCCGGCGCTGCGTCAGCTGCAGGCCGAAGTGCTGTCACAGGCGCAGGTGCTCGAAGAAGCTGTGCACCCAGAACAACCCCGACTGCAATTGCACGCAGCCGCCACTCCGCATCTGGCAGTCGCCGGTCGACGGCCGCGCTGGTGGCACCTGCAACTCGGACGCATTACGGCCATCGCCGCCGCGGGCTTGTTCGCTGTGCTCGGTTTTCTCGCGTTCGAACGCATCGCCAATGCGCGGGTCGACAACTACCGCCAAGAACACCTGCACCTGACTGTCAGCGCACCAAAGGCGGTGCCAGCCGGCGCGGCATGGAGCTTCACGGTGCAGGCCAACGACCTGCTGGGCAACGAGGCCGACTGCCGCGTTCGCTGGCAAGCGTTCGATGCGAACAATGTTGTGCTCGCCGCCGGCGAAGCGGCGACACACAACGGCAACGCGACGGTTTCGCTCGCCGCCAACCTCGCCGTGCCAATGCGCGTCGAAGTGGTCGCCGCGAACAGCAGTGATGAAGTTCGCCAGGTCTTTCCACTGTCGACCGCCGAAGCAGGGCCGCTGGTGCACGTCAGCACCGACCGCCGCGTCTACCAACCCGGCGAACGCATCTACGTGCGCACGGTCGTGCTCGATCGCGTCGCGCGCCTGCCGCTGAAGCACATCACCAACATGCATATGCAACTGCTCGACGCCAGGGACGGAGAGGTCATGGCCAGAAGCACGGTAATCGTGCCAGCCGGCGTCGGCTCATTCGTGTTGACGGTGCCAAAACACAGCGCCGGCGGCCCACACAAGATCAAGGTGTCGTCGCCCGGCGGACTGTTCGCTGATGAGACCACCGAGATCGTCGTGCGCGCGTTCCGCAACCCGCAGTTGCAGAAGGTCATCGTGCTCAACCGCAAGAGCTACGCGCCGGGTGCCCGCGGGGTGGCACAGGTCACCGCGATCCGACTCGGCGACAACTCTGAGGCGTCCGGGGCAACGGCTCGCGGCGCACTCGTGATCGATGGCGAAGAAGTGTGGCACGAAGAACGCCACCTGGGCGCCAACGGCAGCACTACTTTCCGCTTCAACGTTCCCAAAGATGTCGACAAGGGCGCCGCACGCTTCGTCGCGAAGATCACGGATGGTGGCGTCGTCGAAACCGAGATCAAGCCGTTCGTCGTGCCGACCGGCAAGTTGCACGTCACGGCCTTTCCCGAAGGCGGCGATCTGATCGCCGGCGTCGAGAACGGTCTCTACCTCGAATGCACCGACGCGCTCGGCCGGCCGATCGACACGACTGGTGAGATCCTCGACGCCGACGGACGACGCGTCGTGTCGTTCCGCACGGCACATCAAGGTCGTGTGCGGCTGACGTTCGTGCCAGAGAAGAACACCAGCTATGCGGTGCGGCTCGCAGGCAAGAGCGAGACGTTCGAGCTATCCGCCGTGCAGCACGAAGGCATCGCGCTACGCCTGATCGGCGACGACATCGCCGCCGATGACCCCATGCGCATGGCGATCGCCGGTCGCGGCAATGGCCCATGGGTACTCGGCGTGTTTTGCCGCGGCGTCATGGTCGGCCAGACCACGCTACGCGCCAACGACGGCGACCTGCAGACCACCAGCGAACTCGACCTGCCAGCGACGGCCAGCGGTGTGCTGCGCGTAACGGTATTCGATCGCAACCTGCAACCGGTTGCCGAACGCCTGATCCGTCGCCACACCAGGCAGCGGCTCGAGGTCGAAATCACCACCAAGTCCGCAGTGCTAAGCCCCGGCGATCGCCAGACCGTCATGGTCAAGACAATGGACGAGAACGGCAAATACACGCCCGCCGTTGTCGGGCTCAGTTGCATCGATCTCGCGGCCACGCAGCAGGCAAGTGAACCACGCGTAAGCCTCGCCGACCACGCGATGCTGTTTGGCGACATCAAGAAACTCGAAGACCTCGGCGACTTCTTCCTCGGCTATGCGGCCAGTGGCCGCAACGTTGACCTGTTGCTCGGCACACGCGGCTGGCGCCGCTTTGTCTGGCGCAATGACGCAATGGCACAAAAGGCCATTGTCGATGCGGGCGATGCGGGTGTCGGCATCCTGACGCGTGAAGGCTTCTCGCAAACCCCGCAGGTCGTCAGCAACCTGAAGGCCGCGAACGCACCGGTCGCCAGTCTGTCCAGCGCTCGTTACTGGGCGAAGGAACGCCTGAGCATTGTAGGCGGGATCGCGATCAGCCTGCTGCTCCTCGTGCTGATGGCGGAAGGCATCGCACAGTTACTCAAGCACGTCGCACAAAACGGCAACCCGGCACTGCGCGGTTTCACCAGCCTGGCAGCAGCATCCCTATTGCTCCTTCTGGGTGTATTCGTGTTTGCCATCCCGAATCTGGGCGCGGCGCCGGCGTTCTCCACGATCACGGTCGACAGCGACGTCATGATGCCAGGTGACTTCGAAGGCGAAGCTGAGTTCGAGCAACTGATGCAGCCGCGAGTCCCCCCGGAGGCAATACTGGAGTCGGCCTTCGACTCGGATGGGTGGAACAGCGCGATCGGGTTCGGTGGTGGTGCCGGGATCTACGGAAACCGCGGGCGAGGCGGCGATCGGGCCCGCACGGAGAACTTCTCGTTCGTTACAGGAGATCCACGTGGTCCGAATGACGTCGTGCCGGCACGTCGCCGTCGGTTACCTCGCACGTTCCAGTTGAGGTTCGCAAAAAAGTACACCCACCAACACCAACCGAGCGAAGACCGCAACGACTTCACCCCCACGATCCTGTGGAGCACCCTGCTCATCACCGATGAGCAAGGCAACGGCACCGTATCGTTCGACACCACAGACGCCGTCACCACCTGGAAGATCGCAGCCGATGCTCACCTCGCCAGCGGCGCAACCGGCCGCCTCGGCTACGGGTCGCGCACCTTCACAACCCAGCTACCGCTACAAATCGAAGCGAAGCTGCCGACGCAAGTATCTGCCGGCGACCGCCTGTTGATTCCGATCTCGGCCATCCTCAAGGACGCCCGCATCCCCGAAATCACAATCGGTGCGCGGGTTGGCGAAGGTCTGGCCATCGGCGCCAATGCCCCGGCGAAGATCGAACTCGACAATCAGAACAGTGACGCCGGTCGCGGCCGCGCGCTGCTGCCCATCGAGGTCGGCAACAAGGTTGGCCCGGTGACCATCGAGATCGCCGCGCGCGCCGGCCGCTTCGTGGACCGGATCCGGCATGTCATGGACGTCGCGCCGCGGGGCTTCCCGCATCACCGCAGCGCCGGTGGCCGCATCACCGAAGGCAAGGCCGCCGAATGGCAACTCGTCGTTCCCGCGGATGCAGTGGCCGGCAGCGGGGAGGTCGTCTTGAAGATCTACCCATCGCCGATCGCGGCGCTGACGGAAGGCCTGGAAGGCATCTTGCGCGAACCGCGCGGCTGCTTCGAGCAAGCGAGTTCGTCCAACTACCCAAACACCCTCGTGCTGAACCTGATCGAAGCAAACGGCGACGACATCCCAACCGTCTCTCTCCGGGCGCGCCAACTCTTGCCAAAGGGTTACGCCAAGATCACTGGCTACGAGTGCCAAGAGAAAGGCTACGAGTGGTTCGGCCACGACCCCGGTCACGAAGCGCTCACTGCCTACGGCCTGATGCAGTTCCACGACATGGCAAACGTCTATGACGTCGACATGGAGATGGTCGAACGCACCAAGCGTTGGTTGCTGGACCGCCGTGACGGCAAGGGCAACTACCCGCACTCGAAGGTCGACCACCACAGCTTCGGTGGTCGCTCGCCTTCGATCACCAACGCCTACGTCACCTATGCGTTACTGCAAGCTGGCACATCCGAGTTTGACCTGAAGGTAGAGATCGACGCGCTTGTCAAGCGCATCAAGATCCAGGATCCGTACGAGCTGGCCTTGATCGCCTGCGCGCTCAACTTGACCGAACGACCCGAAGCGGAGATGGCTCGCCGACGACTGGCAACGCTGCAGGCGGACAACGGCTCGCTGCCTGGCGCCAAGACTTCGATCACGATGAGCGGCGGCCGCGATCTGTTGGTTGAAGCAACCGGCTTCGCAGTGCTCGCGTGGTTGCCAGAAGGCAGCTACGCCGGCAACGTGCGGCGCGCGGTCGAATACCTGCAGAGCGCGCGCAGTGGGCGCGGCACGTTCGGCGCAACCCAGGCGACCATCGTGGCACTACGGGCCATGACGGCCTACGCGATCGAGCATCGTTCGATGCTCAAGGACGGCATCGTGCGAGTCTACGAAGGCGATCGTCTACTCGCGGAGCGCGAGTTCTCGGCGGATGATGTCGCCGCGATGACGTTCGACTTCTGGCAAAAACTGACCCCGGGTGAGCACACGCTGCGCCTGCAGATCGAGGGCGGGGGCAATGCGCCACTGCCGTGGGCTGGTGAAGTGCGCTACCACGCAGAGCAGCCGGCCAACGACCCCAACACCGCCACGTCGATCGCAACGACCTTGCGGGCGGACACGGTGCAAGAGGGCGACACCATCGCACTCGATGTCGTCGTCGAAAACGTCAGCGATGACGAACTGCCGACACCCATGGCGATCATCGGTTTGCCGGCGGGGCTCGACCTGGCGACGGGCGTTCTCGAGGACATGCACAAGGCCGAGAAGTTCTCATTCTGGGAACTGAAGGGACGCGAACTGATCCTCTATTGGCGCAAGATGGACGCCGGTGCACGGCACGAACTGACGTTCGACCTGACGGCACGAGTGCCCGGTACGAGCACCGGTCCGGCCTCGCGCACCTACCTCTACTACACGCCGGACCAGAAGCGCTGGGCCACACCGCTGACGATCGAGGTCACCGCGAGCAAGTAACAGCGATCACATGGCGCTAGTCCGCTATGCTGCTTGCGACATGCGCCCAGCCCTCGCCCTGCTCGCGCTGGCTGCAACTGCAGCCGCGCAGGCTCCTGCCAACTACTACAACACGGTCGACACCTCGACGGCCGCGTCGTTGCGCAGCACGCTCCACGCCGTGATCGACGATCACACCCGCTATCCGTATACGTCAGGCGGCACGGACACATGGGACATCCTGAAAGACGCGGACGAGGACCCGAGCAACAACTCACGCATCCTCGATGTTTACCGCAACGCGTCCTACGCCAAGGCCAACGGCGGCAACTCCAACTACAACCGCGAACACGTCTGGCCCAACAGCTACGGCTTCCCCACCAACAGCGGCACCAACTACCCCTACACCGACTGCCACCAGCTGTTCCTGTGCGACATCAGCTACAACGGTGCACGAGATCGACGCCCCTTCGACATCGGCAACGGCGGTTGGAACGAATACGCAACCGTCAGCAACGGTGGACTTGGTGGTGGTAGCGGCGTCTATCCGGGCAACTCCAACTGGCGGACCACGAGCAACTCACCAGGCGGCTGGCAAGTCTGGAGCGATCGCAAGGGCGACATCGCGCGCGCGCTGTTCTACGTGGACATCCGCTACGAAGGCGGCAACAACGGCAGCAGCGGTGCCGCCGAACCCGACCTGCGACTGACCGACAACCTGTCGCTGATCACGCAAAGCGCAACCGGCAACAACCTGCTCACCGCCTACATGGGCAAGCTCAGTGTGCTGATGCAATGGCACCTGCAAGACCCCGTCGACCCAAAAGAAATGGCGCGCAACAACGCGGTGTTCAGCTACCAAGGCAACCGCAACCCGTTCATCGACAACCCGACCTGGGCCGACTGCATCTACAGCAACCAGTGCGGCACGACCAGCAACACTCGTGCACCTGAGGTATGGATCAACGAACTGCACTACGACAACTCGGGCGTCGACACCGGCGAGTTCGTCGAGTTGGCAGGGCGCGCCGGCGAGAGCGTCAACAGCTGGATGCTGATCGCCTACGACGGCTCTTCTGGCAACGCATACAGCCGGGTCAATCTGAGGGGCACGTTCGCGAACCAGCAGAACGACTTCGGCGTATTGTCATTCGACTTTCCCAACCTACAAAACAGTACGGACGGCGTGGCCCTGGTGACGCCGCTGGGAGTTGTGATGCAGTTCCTCAGCTACGAGGGCACCTTGCAGGCCAACAACGGCGCTGCCAAGGGGCAGACCTCGATCGATATCGGGGTCAGCGAATCGTCGTCGACGCCGATAGGATTCTCGCTGCGACTCAGTGGCACCGGGAGTTCCTACGGAGACTTTGTGTGGCAACCGGCGTTCGCCAATTCGAACGGCGCGATCAACACCAGCCAGCAATTCCAATAGCCCCACCAATCATCGCGTGCTCTGAAGCCTGAACTCACCCAAGAGGATCGCGGTCGCCGTCCTCGTAACTTCCACCGGATGGGCCATTCAGCAGTTTGGTGGCGTGCCACACGCGTTGCTCGTCGGCCTGTTTCTCGGATTGTTCTCGGCACGCCTTGTGCCTGGCAGGTCGTGCGCCGCGCCCCAAAAGGGCAACTCGGCAACACCCAACTAGCGCTCGCTGAACAACGCAACACCGCGTGACATCGCTGTCACGTGGATACGACGCGTCGGTGCTGGCGCATTCAGCGGGTCGAGTAGAATACTTGGCCCATGCCCCGCCTGAATCCGTCGCTTCGCTGGCTCCTGCCCTTGCTCATTGGCAGCGCGCTTGCCGCCCAACATGAGGGAGTCGTCACGACCGAAGCGAAGGCACAGACCGTGCAGTTCCTGCGCGACGTACGGCCGATCCTGGCGCAGCACTGCTACGAGTGCCACGGCCCCGACGGCGACCAACGCAAGGGCGATCTACGACTCGACGTCAAGCACGAGGCCTTCGCCAAGTACGAGGACTACGCGATCATCGTTCCGGGCAACTCGAAGGAATCAGAACTGCTGCGTCGACTCCTCAGCGAAGACCCCGACGAGGCCATGCCGCCGCCGAAGGCCGACGACAAACTGAAACCTGCCGAGGTTGAAACCCTGCGCCAGTGGATCGACGAAGGCGCGAACTGGCAGCAGCACTGGGCGTTTGTTGCGCCAACGCGACCGACACCCCCGCCGGTGCAAGACCGGGATTGGGGCAAGAACGAAATCGATGCGTTCATCCTGGCGCGACTCGAAAAGAAGGGCCTTCGTCCGAGCGCCGAAGCAACCCGCGAAGCGTGGCTGCGACGCGTCACGTTCGACCTTATTGGCCTGCCGCCGACGACGAAGGAGATCGACACGTTTGTGCGCGACACCTCGGCCGATGCCTACAAGACGGTCGTCGATCGCTTGCTCGAGGACGAACGCTACGGCGAGCGCATGGCCAGCGACTGGCTCGACGTCGCCCGCTACGCCGACTCAAGCGGCTACCAGCGCGACAGATCGCGCCAAGCGTGGAAGTGGCGTGACTGGGTCATCAACGCATTCAACAAGAACATGCCGTTCGATCAGTTCACGATCGAACAGCTCGCCGGCGACCTGCTAGACAACGCGACACTCAAACAAAGGATCGCGACCGGCTTCAATCGCAACCACCCGGTCAACACCGAAGCTGGCGAAGAGCTCGATGAATACCGCTCGGCCTACGTCATTGACCGCGTGCACACGACCGCGACGACGTGGCTTGGCCTGACCGTTGCGTGTGCGCAGTGCCACGACCACAAGTACGATCCAATCTCGCAAAAGGAGTTCTACTCGTTCTATGGCTTCTTCAACTCGATCAAGGAGAAGGATAGCGCGCGCGGTCGCAATCCGAAGCCGGCCATTGCGGCCCCGGGACCGGGTGATCTGGCCAAGCTGCGCGACATGGAGCATCGCATCGCAATGCTCAAGCAGCGCCTTGAGCAGGACGATCCGATCACCGACATCTTCCAGACCAAGTGGGAGGAAAAGACCCGCGAACGCATCGGTGCTCCGATCCAGTGGACGACGCTCAAGCCGACCGAGTTCATGGCGCGCTACGGTTCGCGCCTGAAGCTGCAGGAAGATGGCTCGGTGCTGGCGACTGGCCCCACGCCGTCGCGCGACACCTACGACCTCGTCTACGCGCCCGGCAAGTGCAAGATCGAAGCGCTGCGCATCGAAGTGCTGCCCGACCCGTCGCTGCCGAAGGGTGCTTCGGGTCGCGCGGACGACGGCCGCTTCATTCTATCGAAGCTGACGTCGCACCTGACGAGCGTGTCCGATAGCAGCGACCCGCCGCTGATCGCCTACGCGGCGGCCCAAGCAGACATCAACCAAGAGCGCGATGCCGACGAGCACTACCTGACGGCCATCAACCCTGGCTCGTTCGAAGCTTCGATCGCACTCGAGTCCAGCACTGGATCGAGCAGTCGAAGAGGGCGCGGCGGCTGGAGCATCGCCGGCGACGAACGCAAGCAGCCGCGCGAAGCAGTGCTTGTGCCGCAGGAGCCGCTCAAGGCCAACGCAATGTCGATCCTGCGCATCACGCTGGAGCACAATTCGCGCAGCAAGTTCAAGAGCCTCATCGGCCGCTTCCGCATTTCGATCACCGACGACCCGCGCATTCGCCAGCAACTCGTGCCGCTAGCCAAGTCGAACTGGCGCACCATCGGCCCGTTCCCTGCAAAGACGACCGCGGAAGCTTTCGCAACGGCGTTCGGCCCGGAGAAGGAACTCAAGAAGGCGCTATGGAAGAAGAAGCACAACCAGCCGATCGTCGTTGTCGAGAAACCAAGCGCAAAACCGACTTCGAAGCCGGCAGGGTCGACGGGCAAACCCAGCAAGGGTAAGCCGGACGGCAAGAGCTCGGCAAAGCCAGCTGACGAGAGCAAGTCAGAAGGCAAGCCGAGCAAGCAAGCCAGCGGCAAACCTTCGAAGTCTGGCAAGAAGCCGGGCCAAGGCGCCGCCAAGCCAGCGAGCAAGAAGCCTGCCCCAGGGAAACCTGAAACTGGGAAGCCTGACACCGCGAAGAAAGACCCCCCGAAACCTGACACCAAGAAACCTGACGCCGCGAAGAAAGACCCCCCGAAACCAAAGCCGCGCCCCAAGCGTCTCGCGTGGACCGAGCAACGCACGTGGCGCGACGGCCGCGCGCAGAGCGTGAGCGTCACCGGACCAGCCGCCGCGACCTACATTTCGCGCAAGGTCGTAACCTCGAAGCCGCGCACAGCACGCATCACGCTGCGCGGTGGCGTCGGCGCCAAGGTCTGGGTCAACGGCAACGAGGTTGGCAACTTCGCCCCCGAAGACAAACCAGTAGCGGCGCCCAAGCCGGCGACACCGTCACCTCCGCAAGAATTCGATCCCGCCAACTTCGATCCAGCCAACTTCGATCCAGCGATGGTGCAGCAGTCCAGCCAATCACGGCGATCACGTTCGACGGCCAAGGAACACGAACTGCACATCGGCTTGAGCAAGGGCGAAAACTACCTCGTGATCAAGCTGATCGGCGCAGGCGCCAAGCCATCATCCTCACGCCGGGGCGGTAGCAGCAACTCGTCGCCGCCACCGTCTTCGTCGATGTCGCGTGGCCGCAGGAGCAGCGGCACCCAGTTTACGTTCACCATCACGCCGGAAGGCGACGACGTCTTGGACTACGAAACCCTGCTCGCCGTGCGGGCCCGCAAGGGCGACAAGCCTTCCGCTATCGCAGTCGATGCTGTGGCGCTGGCCAAGGCAACTGCCACCAAGCCGAAGAGCGAAAAGAAGAAGAAGCTGACACCGGTCGAACGCCGCGCCAAGGTCACCCGCAAGTGGTACCGCGCCAACATCGACGTCGCCGGGCGTGTGCTCGCAGGAGAACTGCGCAAGCTCGAGCGTGACAAGGCGACGTTCGAATCGAAGTTGCCGTCAGCACTGGTCATGGAAGAACTCGACACGCCGCGCGTGACCGACGTGTTCATCCGCGGCGACTACCGCAACCGCGGCGACAAGGTCGCGGTCGGCACGCCGTCCATTCTGCCGCCGATGGCCAAAGGCCTGCCGGTCAACCGCCTCGGCCTCGCCAAGTGGCTGGTCTCCGGCAAGCACCCGCTGACGGCGCGCGTGACCGTCAACCGCGCCTGGCAACAGTTCTTTGGCCGCGGCATTGTCAGCACCGCCGAGGACTTCGGCATTCGCGGCGCCCCACCGACGCACCCCAAGCTGCTCGACTTCCTCGCGACCGAGTTCGTTACGAACAAGTGGAACCTGAAGAAGCTGCACCGCCTCATTGCGTTGTCGGCGACTTACAGGCAAAACGCGTTCACCAGCAAAGAAGCGCTCGGCAAGGATCCCAACAACACTTTACTGGCGCGTGGCCCGCATCAACGCCTCAGCGCCGAGATGGTCCGCGACCAGGCGATGGCAGTGTCAGGCCTTCTCAAGCAGAAGATCGGCGGCGAGAGCATCAAGCCGTTCCAACCGTCTGGCCTCTGGCGGGCAACGCTCGGATCGGGCCGCTGGAGCGAGAGCAAGGGCGATGACAAGTATCGCCGCGGCCTCTACATCTATTGGAAGCGCGGCGTGCCCTACCCGTCGTTCATGGCGTTTGATTCGTCCAAGCGCGAGACCTGCACCGTAACGCGCACCAACACAACGACGCCACTGCAGGCACTGGTCACGCTCAACGACCCCGTCTACGCAGAAGCCGGCCGCCACCTCGGCAAACGCCTGCTCAAAGAAGGCGGCAAGGATGACAAGTCGCGCATCGCCTACGGCTTCAAGCTCGTCGCGTCACGCGACCCAGACATGCGCGAGGTCGAAATCCTCAACAAGTTGCTCGGTGAATTGCGCAAGGTCTACAGCTCCGACGAGAAGGCGGCCAAGGAAGTACTTGGCATCGCCGAGCCCAAGAAGTCTTCGAGTGGTCGCTCGCGCGGTCGTTCTCGCACAAAAAGCAAAGCACCCGAGAAGAAGCCCACCAAGAAGGGCAAGGATGAGCCCAAACCCGCAGAAGCTGCGGCATGGGCTCAAATGGGCTGCACCCTCTTGAACCTCGAAGCTGCGATTCGGCGAGGCTAATCCGATGACGATCTACAACCCCTTCTCCCGTCGTTCGTTCATCGGCGGCAGCGCCGCCGGCCTCGGCTCGCTCGCATTCTCACTGATGTCGCAGCAGGCCATGGGTCAGAACCCCAACAAGAGCCCAGGCCGTGGCCCACAAGACCCAAAGCCCGCATGGCAACTCGATAAGGCGCCGGCCAAGCGCGTCGTCGTCATCTTCCTTTCGGGCGGTTTGTCGCAGCACGACTTGTTCGACGAGAAGCCGATCCTCAACGAGCGTCGCGGCGAACAGTTGCCGCCATCGATTCGTCAAGGTGGCCGCGTTTCCGGACTAACCCAACGGCAGGGCCAGATGCCAGTCGTCGGCAGCAAGTTCGAGTTTGAGAACTACGGTAAGTGCGGCATGCGTATGTCGGAACTCGTACCGCACCTCGGCGAGGTTGCCGACGAGCTGACGCTGATCCGCTCACTGCAAAGCGACCACGTACTGCACGAAGCCGCCAACACGATCTTCTTCACGGGCACCCAGCTGCTTGGCCGACCGTCGTTTGGTTCTTGGGTCTCGCATGCGCTCGGTACGGGCAGAGGCAACCTGCCGGAGTTCGTCGTGCTGTTGTCGAACCCCAACCCATCGACGCCTCTGCACCCACGGCTGTGGCACAACGGCTTCCTCAAAGGCCGACACCAAGGCGTGCAGTTCCGCAGCGGCAAGGATCCGGTGCTGTTCGTCAAGAGCCCTGCCGGCGTCACCGACAAGGTGCGCAAGCAACAACTCGAAGCGTTGCAGGAGCTCGGCCAGATGGAAGCCGCGCGAACCGGCAACCCGGATGCGCTCGCTCGCCTCGCCTCGTTCGAAACTGCCGCCCGCATGCAAACGAGCGTGCCCGAACTGGCCGACCTGACGGATGAGCCGGATGAGTTGCTCGAGGACTACGGCGCCGTTCGCGGCGAATCGAGTTTTGCCAACAACTGCCTGCTGGCGCGCCGCCTGCTCGAACGCGGCACGCGCTTCGTGCAGCTGTGCGACGCTGGCTGGGACCACCACTTCAACATCCCGCGCGTGCTGCCGCGAAAGTGCGAGCAGGTCGACAAGCCGGCCGCCGCGCTGATCCGAGACCTAAAGCAACGTGGCATGCTCGACGACACCATCGTCGTGTTCGCCGGTGAGTTCGGTCGCACGCCGTACTGCGAAGGGCCGTTGGCTTTCGATAATTACGGCCGTGACCACAACAACCTCGCTTGCTCAGCCATCGTCGCCGGCGGCGGCTTCCGCCCCGGCTATGCCCACGGCAAGACCGACGAATACGGCTGGTCGGCCGCCGAAGACATCGTGCACGTGCACGACCTGCACGCGACGATCCTGCACCAACTCGGCATCGACCACAGCAAATTGACGGTTCGCTCGCAGGGCCGCGACTTCCGACTGACGGATGTCGCCGGTCGCGTAGAGAAGAAGTTGCTGACCTAACGGCGAGTCACTTCTTGGCGCGCTTGCTCGCGCCCATCGCAGCTGCGAACTGCCACGCCTCTTGCATGGCACCGCGCAGCACGGACTGAGTCACCTGTGGCAAGTCGACCAAGGTGCAACCGGCACGCCCCCATGCGCCGTTCGCCGGCCGAAACGGAGAATCGTGCGCGACCAACTCGGATTGCGCGCCGGGCGGCACCTTGACCATGCCCGTCTCACCACCGGGGTGGATGGTCGCAAACACGCGCCCCCCGCAACGGAAGTCGGGATGGTCGTGATGCGAGCCCTCCTCACAATCGGGGAGAGCCAAGGCGAGCTTGCGGAACTGTTCGATCGTCACGGCCACATGCTCATGCTACCGGACTGGCTCAGCGATCAAGCCCGTCGAGTCCCCGCACAACGCGCCAATAAAGCCTCAAGGGGGCCTTTGCGATTGGCGGCGAGGCTGACGGATCCTGCCGAGGAAGGCGTGGCGACGGTGGTGTGCGATTGCATTGCGAGGAGGCATGGTAGCCACTGCCGCGACGGAATCACGTCACGCGAAGTTCACGCGGGGGTTTCCGCCTTCCCCCTACTTACCGCGCTTCTTGGCCGCAGCCTTCCTGACCTTCTTCTTGACTGACGCCTTCTTGCCGCCGCGGTCGCGATTGAGGTGGTCCTGCAGCACCAACGCAACGCTGGCCGTCAACTTCTTGCCCATTGGGATGTGCAGGAACTCGTTTGGCCCGTGGGCATTGCTATGCGGACCGAGCACGCCAGTGATCATGAACTGCGCCTCGGGGAATTTTTCGCCGAGCATGCCCATGAACGGGATCGAGCCGCCCTCACCCATGTAGATACACGGCTTCTTGAAGAACGTGTTCGACGCATTCGCGCACGCCTTCTCGAGCCATGGCGACAGCGCCGGTGCGTTCCAACCTCCGCCCGGTTCATCAAGGGTGACCGTAACTTTGGCACCGTGCATCGGGTTCTTACTCAGAACCTTGGCGAGATGCTCAGAGCACTTGTCCGAGTCAGAAGTCGGCGGGATGCGCAACGACAGCTTGAACGTCGTCGAGGGGCGCAACACGTTGCCGGCCTTCGCAACCTCGGGCAGACCATCTGCCCCGATCACTTCGACAAACGGACGCCACGTGCGGTTGAGCACGATGTCGGCGAGGTTCTTGCTCATGGGCTTGGTACCACCAGCCCATGGGAAGCGCTGCCACATGTTGTTGCCGAGCACCTTGCCAGCCAGCTTGGCTTGCTGCTGACGCTGCTCCGGAATCTTGGCGTGGAATTGCTTAGGCAAGATCGCGCCGGTCTTGCTGTCTTCGAGGCGCTCCATCAGCTCGCGCATGACGCGCGTACTGCTCGGCACGACACCGCTGGCGTCACCACTGTGCACGCCTTCCTTGAGCACGTCGACCGTAACGGTCGCACCAACCACACCGCGCAGCGAAGTCGTGCACCAGAGTTGGTCGTAGTTACCGCAACCAGAGTCGAGGCATACAACCAGGCTCGGACTGCCGATGCGATCCTTCAGCGCATCGATGTAGTAAGGCAGGTCGTAGCTGCCACTCTCCTCACAGCCTTCGATAATGATGACGCAGCGCGAATGCGTACCACCAGCCTCACGCAACGCGCGAATTGCCGTCAACGACGCAAACGCCGCATAGCCGTCGTCGGCACCGCCGCGGCCGTAGAGCTTATTGCCCTTGCGCACCGGCTCCCATGGGCCGAGGCCATCAAACCAACCAACCATTTCCGGCTGCTTGTCGAGGTGGCCATAGAGCAACACCGTGTCGTCGCCCTCGCCGGGAACCTCCATGTAGATCAACGGCGTGCGGCCCTTCAGCTGCACGACCTCAACCTTTAAGCCTTCGATAGGCTGCGCCTTGCACCAGTCCGCGATCAACTTGACCGCGCGCTTCATGTGCCCTGCCTTCTCCCAGTTCTGATCGAAGGCCGGCGACTTGTTGGGGATGCGAATGTAATCGACGAGTTGGGGAACGATGTCGTTCTCCCACACCTTGCCGACGAACGAGAGGATCTTGCGAGGTTCCATGACTGACCGAGATGTGACCCGACGCAGCCAGTCCACTCAAGCGAACGGCATCACCCGCGCAGCAAAAGGGCCAGAAAGCCCGAATCTACGGCGGGAGCTAACGCCAACCGAAGGCCTTCCCGAATACCTGCTGCACCGTTGGATCCGCTTGGCTGGGAGGCAATTCGTCGGCAAGCTCTAGGGGATCGGTCGTGCTCTGACGAAAGAGGGTGTAGCGCGACAGCGTGTAGACGGGCTGCGAATCGGTAGGCGACTGCGAGCTCGAAAAGGCCTCAACGGAAATCGAATCCAAATCGAACGCGCCGCCAGCGATGGCAGTCTCTTCGCGCGTTCCGCCAGTTGCGCGACGATCGACTACTACCTGATACATCAAGGTCAGACCATCGACCTCGTTGACGTAGGACTCGAGAGGTGCGCCCAACAGGGACGACAGGGAATCGGGGGACACCGATACGCCAGCAATCTCCAAAATGGCACCCGGCTCAATCCAGAACGTCGTGCCATTGCTGGGCGCTACGGGGTTCGCCGAATTTGAGTCGATCACAACGGCGTTTCGAATCTGCCACAAGCCCGTCATCGGGATCGTCACGATCCCGGTGCCATCCGGCACGCTAGCCGACGGTTGCGATACAATCTCAGCCACCTCACCACCACCACCACCACCACAAGCGCCGAACATGACGGCGGTTGCGAGCAGAATTGACGGTAGGCAGTGGTTCGACGGCATTGGCATGGGCTTTCCTGGGGGCCGAAAGCGTGACCATTCGGCATCACGCATGCAATTCAATTAATCCGATCATAACGGATCTTCAAAATTCCGCCCGAGTTCTTCCCGCCACAACTCACGCCACTCCCGTCGGCAGCCTCAACCCGCATCGTTCGCAGCCATCATGAGGTTCCAACCCGGCGCCAAGTCCACTGCGACCGGCGTCAGCCACCGACAACGCGCCACATACTGCGCATCGCATCGCTGCCGTCGACCTCGCCTTCGAGCCGCACGAAGCGTCGGCTGCCCGCATTGATGTACTGGCGAACCCAGCGCGACAGCTTGGGGCTAAGCACGTCCATCGACGCGCCAGACTAGTGATCGGCCAACGCACTGGCCGCTTGGGCGCGGCGGTCACCAACGAACGTAGAACTTCCCGACACGCGGCCGCGCCGCGGCACTGTTAGATTAGCTAACTCGGACCAGTGGTCCGGCCAACAGGACAAGTCCACGATGCTTCGAACCGTCACCCTAGTCTCCGCCACGTTTGCGTTCGCGCTAATCCCTGCCCCGCTCCAGGCCCAACAACCCAAAGCCAACACTGTGGCCGGAGCGCCCGCAGCGCTACGACCGATGATCGAATCCAAGACGCGAGCGATCCGTCGTGACGTGCCGTTGCCTCGATCGATTCGTCGCGCATTGGCAGCCAACACGCGCAACTTCACCGGCAAGCCGGGGCCCAACTACTGGCAACTCGAAACCGACTTCGAGATCTACGCACACCTCGACCGCAAGACGCAAACGATCTTCGGCAAAGAAACGATCACAGTGCACAACAACAGCCCGGACGCACTGAGCCGAATTGTGCTGCGACTGGATCACAACATTTTTCGCCCGCGCATCCAACGCGGCTCGTCAGTGCCAGCAGAGCTGACCGACGGCATGGTCGTGACGCGCATCGCAATCGATGGCGAGCAAGTAGACCTCACTTCGCGCAGTCGCGGTCGCCGACGAGGTGGTCGACGGGGTGGCGATGACGGCGGCAACAACAAGGCTTCCGTATCCGGACTCCAGCAGACCGTGGCCACGATCTACCTGGCCAAGCCAATCCCAGCCAAGTCGACCGCAAGCCTCGAAATCGAGTGGAACACCAAACTGCCGGGTGGCAATGCTGGCCGCGGCCACCGCATGACGCAGCGCTGGGATGACACGTTGTTCCAACCGACGCAGTGGTTCCCTCGGCTTGCGAAGTACGACGACATGCGCGGTTGGGACACCAACCCGTACCTCGGCCCGTCGGAGTTCTACAACAACTTTGGTCGATTCGATGTGCGCTTCGATGTGCCCGCCGGCTGGATTGTCACGGCGACCGGCGTGTTGCAGAACCCGCAAGACGTGCTAACGAAGACTGCGCGCGAACGGCTTTCGCACGTTCTGGAGTCTGACGACGAAATAACCATCGTCGGCCCGGACGAAGTCGGCCCCGGTAAGTCGACGACAACCGGCAATCGCCTGGTCTGGCACTTCGTAGCCGACAAGGTCAACGACTTCGCCTGGGCAACCGCGCAGAACTTCGTGTGGAAGGCGACCAGAGCGACGATTCCCGGCAAGGGCGCCATCCCCATCCACATGGTCTTCCTACCGGAACGCGCCAATCGATTCGCACGGGCTGGGCGCATCACGCGCCACGCACTGGAGTTCTACTCAAAGCTGTGGGTGCCGTATCCGTTCCCACAACTGACGATGCAAGACGGGCCGAGCGCCGGCATGGAGTACCCGATGGTCATCAACTCCAACCAAGGGGCCGCGGACCACGAAGTAGCGCACCAATGGTGGCCAATGATGGTTGGCACCAACGAGACGGTGTATGGCTGGATGGACGAAGGCTTCAACTCCTACATGAACATCCTATCGGGGGCTGACAGTCGCGGCCGCAAGCCTGGCATTGATGGGCGCGGTGCTAGTTATGGCCAGCGCTCCGGCAACGAGAGCGAAGCACCGATGATGTGGACCGCCAACTACGCGGGTAGTGGCTACGGGTTCCAGACCTACGCGAAGGCGCCGCTAATGCTGTCGATGCTAGGTGGCATCGTCGGCGACAAGGCCGTTCAAGAGGCAATGCGTGCGTACTCAGGCGAGTGGGCCTTCAAGCACCCATCACCATGGGACTTCGTGTTCTTCATGAGCAACGAGCTCAACATGGACCTTGGCTGGTTCTGGTACTACTGGCTTTGGACGACCGAGTCGGTCGACGGTTCGATCGAGGACGTGCAGAGCAGCGGCGGCGGCACCACAGTCACCGTGCATCAAGCTGGCCAAATGCCTTCGCCCGTCGTGTTGCACGTCGAGTTCAAGGCCCCCGCCGCGCAGCGCGAGAACATGGCCAATGCAGTGACACAAGAGGACGGTTCGGTAATCGTCACGTGGCCAGCCAGTGTCTGGTTTGGTGGCAACCGATCGTTTGCAGCCAAACTAGGATTCGCGAAGTCCAACATCGCCAAGATCACGCTCGACCCCGGGGGTCGATTCCCGGACGCGAACAAGCAGGACAACACGTGGCCGAAAAAGTAGCGGTAATGGGTCATCGCCTAGCGATCCCTGCGATCATGCTGCTCGGCTTGGCCGCGTGCACCGATGCTTCGACTACAGAGTTCGAAGCGGTGTCCTTGCGCGTTGCGGGCTTTGTCGAGGCCTCTGGCATCACATGAATGGGTTGACCCAACGCGGTCAAAGAAGCCCTGGATGGGTTTCAAGGCGTACAAGACGTCGAGGTTGATCTTGAAGACGATCGCTTCGACGTGACGTTTGATCCGAAGCTGACGAGTTCGAAAGAACTCGTCGCCGCCATCAAGCAGGTCGGATTCGATGCGGTAGTGGTCGATGCTCCGACGACGAGCCGTTCTGAGGCGCCCCATAGACTCGATCAAGACGAACTACCGGACGACCTACGCGCATTGCTGGCACAAGCGAACGAAGCCAACAAGACCGTATTGATGCAGTTCACGGGACCTGATTGAGCACCGTGCAAGCAGATGGATACCGTGACGTATCCACACGAACTCGTTCAGAACGAATGCCAGGAACACTGGCTGACGATCAAGATCGACGTCGACCAACGCAGCGATGTCGCTGCTATGTGTGGCATCCATGGCATCCCGGCTGTGGTCGCAGTCGACGGCTCGGGCAAAGTGCTCGGCACGGTGCTCGGGTATGTCGAGCCAAAGCAGTTTGCCAAGCAGCTTCTGCAACTGCGCACTCGGTAACGAGCACGTGCTGTGAATAGACTGCGTGCCTCATGAGGCACCCCACCATCCTGTCCGCGTGGCTACTCGTGGCGCTGACCGCCAGCGCCTGCATCACCGCACCGCCCCGCAAGCCTGGGTTGCCGCCAGACCCCCTCATCAGCGTCGACGGCCGCGTCATCGATAGTGCCGCGGCCTGGCAAGACGTTCGCCGCCCCGAGATCCTCGAGCTGTTCCGACAGCACATGTACGGGCGTGCGCCATCCCACATGCCATTGACCATCGAGAGTGTGCAAGAAGAACTCGCGCTCGATGGCCTGGCTCGGCGAAAGCAATGGCGCATACGCTACGGCAAGCACGAGGGCGCGTTCCTTGACGTATTGATGTATCTGCCACGAGAAGTGACTGGGCCAGTACCTGCGTTCCTTGGGCTCAACTTCTTCGGCAACCAGACCCTGCACACCGACCCCGGCATTCGCATGCCGAGTTCTTGGGTGCGCAACGACAAGAAGATTGGCGTGACCGACAATCGGCCGCTCGAACGTTCCCGAGGTGCGCGCGCGAATCGTTGGCCAGTCGAGAGGATCCTCGCCCGCGGCTACGCCTTGGTCGCTGTCTACTACGGCGATATCGACCCCGATTTCGACGACGGCTTTGCCAACGGCGTACACGGCGTGCTCGACCCGCCGATCGAAGGCAAACGTGCACCTGATGCCTGGGGATCGATCGCGGCGTGGGCATGGGGGCTGTCACGCGTGCTCGATTCTCTCGAGCGAGAGCCATCGATTGACGCAACGCGCGTCGCGGTGATCGGCCATTCGCGCCTCGGCAAGACGTCGCTATGGGCGGGCGCGCAAGACGAACGATTCGCGATGGTGATCTCCAATAACTCGGGCTGCGGTGGCGCAGCCTACTCGCGGCGGCGCCAAGGGGAGACGGTCCAGGTGATCAACCGCGCGTTCCCGCATTGGTTCAGTAGATCGTTCCGAGCATTCAATGATCGCGAAGACCAACTGCCGATCGATCAACACTTATTGATCGCCGCGATCGCACCACGCCCAGCCTACGTGGCCAGCGCGGCAAAGGACTCGTGGGCGGATCCCGAAGGAGAGTTTCTGTCGACGTTGGGGGCGAGTCCGGTCTATCGACTATTGGGAACCGAAGGGTTGCCGGTGGACAAGATGCCGGAAGTCGATCACCCCGTTCATGGCCAGCTTGGCTATCACGTTCGCGCGGGCAAACACGACCTGACGTGGCAAGATTGGCAGCAGTACCTCGCGTTCGCCGACCGACACTTCGCCAAGCAGTAGACGAATACAGCGGCGCGCGCGAAGAGGATCATCCTAGTCCCGGCACCTTACTAACGTCTTAGTGGAGCGATCCAGAAGTTGCGGAAGCGTACCTTGTTGCCGTGGCCTTGCAGTTTGATTGGCTTGGCGTCGGGGCCTTCGGGTTGGCCTGCGCCGGTCTTGCGGGTGAGTTCGCAGTCGTCGTGGATTAGGCGGTTGTTGTGGTAGACGGTGATGCGTGCGTTGTGGGTTTTCTTGGTGCCGGTGAAGACGGGAGCGCGGAAGGCGATGTCGTAGGTTTGCCACTCACCGGGCTTCTTGCAGACGAATTGGTCGGGCTTCCTTAGGCGGTAGAGGCTGCCGCAAAAGCTGTCTTTGTAGTCCTTGGCCGCGACGCCGAAAGAGTCGAGGATCTGAACCTCGTAGCGCTGCTGGATGTAGACGCCAGAGTTCCCGTTGGCCTCGGGGTTCTTGCCGTGCGACTCGTTGATGTTGAACTCGATGTGCATGCGGAAGTCGCGATACGACTCCTTGGTGAGCACGCTGTCCGACGAAGGCGACGCGGTCAGCACTCCGTTCTCGAACACCCAGTTGCTAGCCACGTCGCTGTTCTCGGGCACTAGCTGAGACCCGGCCTTGCCGATGCACTGCACCGCATGCGATGGCTTCGACTGCTCGATGATGTCGATGATGCCCTTGGTGGTTCGCGCGCGATTGATGACGAAGTCGACCAACTCTTGCGACTCGAAGAAGCCTCGCCACATGTTGTGGCCTTGGCCTTCGATGGCCTTGAGCACCATCGATCCGCCGAGCTTGGTGTAGCGGGTTTGCACCTCGCCAGAGTTGTCGGCGAGCGGCACGACTCGATCCTGGTCGCCGTGAATGTGGAAGATTGGCACCTTCGCGGCCGCTAGCGAAGCCAACCGATCGATCGGATTGTGCTGCGGCAATGCCGCCGTCAACTGATCTTCGCTGAGGTTGTAGGCACCGCATGCCTTGGCCAGTCCCGGGTAGCTGGTCAGATTGCAGACTGGATAGATTCCTGCGATGCCAGCCACGTGGTGCGCGTTCTGCGCCGCCCAGTTGTAGAGCATCAAGCCGCCGCGACTTCGCGCCAACAAACATGGCTGCGGCGACATGCCATGCTTCTTGATCAAGTGGCTGCGCAACCTATCGAACACGCGCCGACCATCAGGGCTGCCGTACGACTCCCCGACGTCGATACCCGCAATCGCGACGCCGGCAGCCATGAACCGATCAAACATCCACTTCTCGGCCCCGCCCGGCAGACGAGGCAAGTTGGGCGCATACCAGACCCAAGGAATCAACGTGTCGTTCGCCGCCTGCTTGGGCAGGATCAAGAACGCTGGGCGCCCCGCCACTTCGAACTGCTGACGTGCTTGCGACGGCAACCACTCAGCTGGGATGCAGGCCAACAGACCTGCGAGAACAAACGATGAAAAGTCGGTGCGCACGGCGAGCGCGAGTTTAGGCGATGATGGCAGCAACCATGCATTCCCCGCAACTCTCCATTCTTCGACACCTGATCATGACCGCAGGGGTCGCCATGCTTGCGACGATCCCTGCCTTGCGTGGCCAACAGGCGCCCGCCAAGACGCAAGCTCCGAAACACCTGGAGATCCCGGCGACCAACGAGGGCCTGCCAGGCACTGGCACGATCCGGCGCTACGACTGGTTCCGCAAGCTGTGGACCAACAAGCGGTCGAAGTGGCATCGCGATGTCGAACGAGATCAGGGCGCGATTGTGTTCTTCGGCGACTCGATCACGCAAGGCTGGGGCGACGACATGGGCAAGAGCTTTGGCAACACGAAGGTTGCCAACCGTGGCATCAGTGGCGACACGACGCGTGGCATGCTGCTACGCATGACCGGTGACGTGCTCGCGGTCAATCCAAGCGGAGTCGTGATGCTGATGGGCACCAATGATCTCGAAGAGCGCGACAGCGCCGAGAGCATCGCAGCCAACGTGCGCGAGATCGTGCGGAGGCTCGTAGCACACAACCCGCAGCTTCCGATCATCCTCTGCAAGGTGTTCCCAAGTGCGGCCCGTAAGCGGCGATCCGCGGAGGACATCCAACGCATCAACGAACTCTGCACGGCCGCGGTCGTTGACGTCCCGCAGGTCACGGTGCTCGACACGTGGTCGTTGTTCGCCAACGAACAGGGCGACGCCAAGAAAGAGGAGTTCCCGGACCTACTGCACCCCAACAAGCAGGGCTATGCCAAGTGGGCCAAAGCGCTCCGCCCCGAACTCGCGAAGATCACATCCGACACGCATCCCAATAAGGTCGTGTGGCAAGGCGACAATGGCCCCGGAATTGGCAAGCACATCGTATTCATCTCCGGGGACCACGAATACCGCGGCGAAGAGACCCTGCCGGCTTTGGCACGCATTCTGGCCAAGCGCCATGGCTTCAAATGCACGTTCTTGGTGACGACCAACAAGGACACCGGCGACATCGAACCGGGCAGCAACCACATCACGGGCCTCGAAGCGTTGAAGACGGCGGACCTGATGGTCGTGTTCCTGCGCTTCCAGCACTTCGCAGACGACCAGATGCAGCACATCGAAGACTACCTCAACACCGGGAAACCCGTGCTCGGCTTGCGCACGTCGACGCACGCGTTCAAAGGCCTGAAGGGCAAGTTCGCCAAGTACAACGAAGGCTTCAAAGGCGACGATGACTCATGGCGCTTTGGCTTCGGCGAGTGGATCCTCGGCGAACACTGGGTCGGCCACTTTGGCCGCAACCATCACCAGAGTTCCAACCTGGTGCTCGAACCAGAACAGCTCAAGCACCCGGTGCTACGCGGCGTCACAAAACCGCACGCGATGTGCGGCGGCTACGTCGGCCACCCGAAGGACGGCACGACTCTGGCACGCGGCCAGATTCTCGATGGCATGACCAGCGATTCCCCTCCGAGCACGCAGAAGCGCCAACAGGTGCAGCACTCCGTTGCGTGGGTTCGCACCTACCAAGAAGGCAACCCGCGCTCTCGCGTGTTCGCAACGACGCACGGCGCATCCGAAGACATCGTCAACGAAGGCTTCCGCCGCATGCTGATCAACGCCCATTTTTGGTGCCTCGGCATGGAAGCACAGATCAAGAACGACCTCGCGATCGATTTCGTCGGCCCCTACCACCCCGCGACGTACAGCTTCGGGGGCTACCGACGTGGCGTGAAGCCACGCGACCTCGCTGGCTGGGAGGCTCCGATCTACGACCCCAAGAAGCCGACTCGCGGCGCGAAGGCCAAATAGGCCGACGGCTGCAACTGGGCAACGACGAACGATGTGGCGATCGGCCGCGTTGATCCCTATCGTGCGCCGCGCATGAGCCTTTCGTCGCAATCCAATCGCAGCAACAAGAAGCAGTTGCCCGCTCTCAACATCGCCATGGTCGGGCACGCCTTCATGGGGCGCGCGCACGGCAACGCCTACCGTCAGGTCAACCACTTCTTCGACCTGCCCGTGCAGGTCGTGCCGAAGATCATTGTTGGCCGCGACCAGAAGCGCGCGAACGCTGCCGCGAGCAAGCTCGGCTTCGAAGGCGCGACGACGGATCTCAAGGCCGTACTCGCCGACCCGTCGATCGATATCATCGACGTCGCGACGCCGAACGACAGCCACTACCCAATCTCGATGGACGCGTTGCGCGCCAAAAAGCACGTGCTGTGCGAAAAGCCACTCGCGATGACGCTCGCGCAGACCAAGGAGATGGCGAAGTTCGCCAAGAAGCAGAAGGTGCGCGTCGGCTTGTGGCACAACTACCGCCGCGCGCCGGCAACGATGCTGGCGCAGAAGATGATCGCACGCGGCGACATCGGCACGGTGATGCAAGTGCGCGCGGTCTACCTGCAAGATTGGCTCAGTGATCCGAAGTGCCCGGCGAGCTGGCGCACCAGCAAGGCGACTGCTGGCAGTGGCGCCCACGGCGATCTCAACGCTCACCTGATCGACCTGACACGCGCCCTGACCGGCCTCGAGTTTGACTCGGTCTGCGGCATGCAGCAGACGTTCCACAAGCAACGCCCGGCCGGCAAAGGCAAGATGGCCAAGGTCGACGTCGATGACGCCTTCTGCATGATGGCTCGGTTCAAAGGCGGCGCCATCGGCACCTACGAGGCGACCCGCGTCGCTCCGGGCCGCAAGAACTACAACTGCATCGAGATCTCCGGCACCACGGGCACAATCCGTTGGAACCTCGAACGCATGAACGAACTCGAAGTGTTCTCGCAGAAGGATACGCGCGACGGCCAGGGCTTCCGCACGATCATGTGCATGGATGACGTGCACCCCTACGCGCCCAACTGGTGGCCGGATGGCCACATCGTCGGCTACGAACACACCTTCGTGCACCACGTAAAGGACTTCGTCGAGGCGCTAATAGGCAAGAAGCCATTCGCACCCAACTTCGATGACGGCGTGGTCGTGCAGGCTGTGCTTGAGGCGGCTTTGGCGTCAACCAAGACGAAGGCGTGGGTCAAGGTGCCCCGCTAGCTCGCGCACTGCCTCGCCGACGACGGCCGAGCGTGGGAGGAATCGCAGCGATGAAACCAAGCAAGGACAAGATTTACAGCCTGGAAGGTCAACCCGCCCGCGAGCCCGAGTGGGGCACGATCGAGGTCTACTTAGGCGGTGGGCGGTGGATTGAGTACGCCGACAAGACGGGAAGTTTCGCCTATGCCTCACTGCTAAGCGCCGAGGCCGCCGAGGCCCTGATGGCGTTGTGGGATAATAGAGGCCCGAAGTGAACA
>JAPYTD010000004.1:0-39262 GCA_029936315.1 Planctomycetota bacterium
TGGCGACGCCGCATCGCACCCGAGGCAGTCATCTGCAGTTTGATCGTCATGCTTTACCTCATCGATAGTCTCGTCAGCGGATTTAAGACGTCGGTCTACGTGCTGATTGCCGGTGGGCTCAGTCGCGTTCCACTGTTGCGAACCGTCGAGGCAGTCAGCTCAAGCCCGAACACGGAAGGCGCTTGCAACCGCGGCATGCTGTTGGCGCATCGTCGCGAATCAGGGTGTTGGAACCACGTGTCCGGTCCGCCAACCTCCCCCCCTTCTTCTTGGTTGCATTCCCGGGATAGCAAGTGAAGATTTCTAGTGTGAGATTCATCCGCCATGTGGCGAGTTCCTTTGCCGTTCTCGCTGTGCTTGCGAGCTGCTCAGCAGTGGGCGACTCGATTGTCGACCTTGCACCGGAGATCAACGCATCACTGGATCGGGCGAATGTGGCCCTTGCAGTCGGAGACACGATTCAGGTCACCTTCCCGTTCAAGAACGAATGGACCCATGAGGCCCGGGTGCGACCCGACGGCTCTGCTTCCTTCCTGTTGATCGACGACGTGAAGGTGGTGGGCCTTTCGCTGGCAGACCTCGACGCCCGACTCACCGCCCTCTATGCCAAGAAGCGCGAAGGTGTTGAGCATATAGAGTTGACGGTCGGTGTAGTTGGCGCCGGTGGTGGATCCACGACGAGTGCAAACCCTGGCTTTTCCATCTACGTGATCGGGGACGTCACGAACCCCGGCCCCATTGTGCTGGCTGGCCGCGCACTCACGCTGCTAGAGGCAATAGGTGCCGCTGGTGGTCCCTTGAAGCCCACCGCGAACTTGCGCAACATCATCCTCGTGCGTCGGTTGGGGCAGTCAGGCGAGATCAGATCCTGGCGGTTGGACGCGGACGTCGACAGGTGGGGTAGCCTGCCGCCGATCTTTCTGCAGCCTCGCGATATCGTATTCGTGCCAAGTACCGCCATCGACGATGTGGACATCTGGGTCGACCAGTACGTCCGGCGCATGATTCCGTTCCCTTACCTGCTGCGCTATTAGGCCATCAAATCCAATTCCTGAATCGGCGAGCCTTAGCAACAGGGCAAGCCAAGTGATCAGATCCTGTGAAGAGAGAAATGGAAGACAACGAATCGGATTCTGGTTCGATCGAAGCGACCAGCAACATCCTCGCTGTCACGCTGCGTCGGGTCATGCGGTTTCGGCTGCTCGTTATTTTCGCCGTCGTTCTTGGCAGCGCACTTGGGCTCTTCTACAGCCTGACCATCCCGGATCAGTTTCAGTCGGTGGGCAAGCTTTATGTCCGACCTGGGGCGCGTGATGTGATCACTCCTGAAACCGCGTTTTCTGACGATCGAGGGTCGCCGTCACGCGGTGGTGGTTCGCGCGAAGCCGTGCTCAACGAACTGCAGGTGTTGTCAGGTCAGCTGTTGTTCGACAAGGTCGTCACTCGCGTTGGTTCTCGCGTGATTTTGGCCCCGTATGACCCCGCCGCTGGCGGCGAGGCGGTCTCCTGGTACGGGAAGTTCTTAAGCCGCTTCCAGAATTGGTGGTTTGATGAGAGCCGTCAGCCCGCGGCGCCTGTTGGATTCAGCCCGGACAAGATTGCTGCCATGCGGGTTGAGCAGTCTTTGACCATTGAGCCGGAGTCTGGCACGAACGTCATCGCGTTTTCCTATGTTGCGCATTCGCCTGAAACGGCTCGTGACGTTGTGAATGCGGCGCTCGAGTCCGCGCGGGATGTGCACAGCGATGTCGTAGGTACCATGTCTTCGCTGGCTCTGATCGAAGGCGAGATGAAGAAGAGCGAGCTGATCGCGCGTGCGGCTGAAAAGGCTCTACGCGAGTTTCAGGCCGAAAAGGGCATTTACTCATTTGCCACGGAGTATCCCGCGGTGCTGGCCTACGTCGATGAACTCGCTCGCAAGGTCGATGACACTGACCTTCAAATCGGACAGAAGGCTGCGGAAAAGGAAGTGGTCGTCGGGTTGGAACAGATGCGAACCGACCAGCGCATCACGCAAGGGGGGGCGAACTTTGTGCTCAACCCTAACTACACAATTCTGGCCAATCGCTTGAATCAGCTGTGGCTGCGGGGCTTCGCGCTAGAGGATAACAAGCGGGGCATGCCTTCCGGCGATTATCGTAAGCGCAAGGCAGAACTGGCGAGTCTCATTGCGGAGGCCCAAACGAAGGTCGACGGCACGCCACTTCAGCTGTCAGTCGAAGGCGCCAGCGCGGACAACCCGCTATACGTCAGCATCGCCCAGCGGTTGGATGACCTCACCACGCAGCTGAAGGGTCTGGGGTCAGTAAAGTCCAAGTCCGAGTCTCTGCTCGTGGCGGCCCGCGCTCGTCTGGCCGAGTTTCAGGAGTTTGCACCCATGAGCCGCACACTCGAACTCGACGCGCAGCAAAAGCGCACCACCGCGGACGGCCTCATCGAGACTGTGACCAAGATGAATACCGTGCAGCGGCTCGAGAAAGTCAACCTGAGCAGCGTGAAGATCTTGCACCCGGCCACTTACGAGCCGCGTAAGGTCGCACCGCGCCGCGAACTGGTCGTGTTGTTTGGGGCGGCCCTCGGTGCAGCGCTCGGTGTCGCCTTCGCCCTGTTTTTGGCACGCTGCGATAAGAAGGTGCGCGGCCGTGAGGATCTGGTGCTGCTGGGAGTCCCGGCAGAGACCGTGTTGCGTCCGCAGCGCAAAAAGGCAAAATTGCCGTCGCTGCTGCCGCCAGCTCTTGCTGGGGTAGGGGGGGATCTGCCGCTGTTCTGGGCGTCAATGCCATATGACCGGAAGGCGACTGGCGGGATCAAGGTGGCGTTCGTGCCGTGCGCATCGGGTATCGATGCAGGGCGCGCCGCTGCAACGTTCGCAATCGGCCTTGCCGCCTACGCAGGGGAGCGTGTCGCTTACGTTTCCTGCGTCCAGGGCGAGACTTGGTTGGCGAGTCGTTTGGAGATCACAGCGCAAGTCGGTTGGAGTGATGTTCTGGCTGGTGGACACGAGCTTGAGGACGCCCTCGTTTCGACCTCTGTGTTCGCACTGTCCTACTTGGCGGTTGGATCCCAGGTCGACATGGCACCACACCCGATGGTGGGCATGGGCTTTGCGGCCCTGCTGGAGGAATTGGCTGGCAGTCACCGTTTCGTGATCGTCGAGCTGCCTGATCTGGCGTCCACGCCAGGCTCACGTGTCGTGCTGGGCGTGGTCGACGCGGTGGAGCTTGTGGTCCACAACGCACAAACCCGGAAGGAGCAGGTCGCTTACGCGGTGGCGGCGGTGCAAGGATCGGGGGCGCGATTGCTGGGCGCCGTGCTGCAAGACAAGAACTAGGAGGCCCTGGAGCCGAACCAGAAGTTGTGTCGGATGAAGTCCGACAGAAAGCGAGGAGGGCCGTTGTATGGCTTCCGTCGAAGGCCCCGAAGCACGTGGTAGCCCGCGCGCGCCAATACGAAAGTGACGTCCGTAGCGATCTTGTACAGGCGAGTGTGATGCTTCTTGTAGTAGCGCGATCGTGACTCGAACCAGTAGGCGGGCGTGCGCGCGGGACGGCGGTCGCGGACCGTCACTCCCGTGCTTTGCCCGACGAGGTGTACCACTCGGCTCTGCGGCACATACCAGGACGTGATGCCGAGGCCGTCGGCGCGTCGCGTGAAGTCTAGTTCTTCAAAGTACAGGAAGTAGTCCTCGTCGAACGGGCCGACCTTCTCGAACACATCGCGGCGCACCAGCATACAGGCGCCTGAGAGCCAGTCGATTTGGTGGGGTGTGTCGACGAGTGGTGGGCAGGTTATACGTTTGCGCAACAGCCGCGTAACGAGTCCTAGCTTGAGCGCCTCGTCGAGTGTGTTGGCAATGCTGGGGAAGCGGAATCGCGAATGCTGCACTGTGCCGTCGGCGTCTTCGAGACGGCTGCCAACCAAGCCAACGCCTGGATTCGCTACCAGATAATCAACCAGCGCGCTGATGGCCCCTGGACGCGCATAAGTGTCGGGGTTCAGAAGCAGAAACGCATCCGGAGGATTCGCAGTAGCGAGGGCCGGTTGCACGCCCGCGTTCACTCCATAAGCGAAGCCGCCGTTCCTTGGCATGGGCAGAATCTGGACCCAGTCTTGCCATTTGGCAATCGCTACGGCTGCGCGCAATTCCTTGACGGAGTCGTCGCCGCCAGGATTGTCGACGACGGTTACGCAAAGCTGCGGATGTGTCAGCCGTTCTTGGGCGAGCGATTCAAGGCAGGCAGAGACCAACTCTGCTGTCTTGTAATTGACTATGACAACGAGGACTCGCAAGGGGGTCGTCAGACTGGCTGGCTAAGAAGCAGGCGAAGGTTGTAAGGGCATAGGCTCACCGCCGATTCCCTGCGCTTGTCTTGAGTAGCCGTGACCGTGGCACGCTGCAAGGTCTCACACGGGCACAGACCCTCTTCGTTTTCGAAGCGCGGTAGAATCCACCCATTCTTGATGCTCTCTAGAGTGTTCGCCAACAACGTCTTCTGTTACCCTGCAGAGAAGTTGTATCGGTGCATGTAGCGGCGCAGATGCCGCTCAGAATCCCTACCCGGGAGGGTTCGGAACCTGAAGACTTCTCGCCGTCTGCAGATCGCCATTGCTTCCTCCTGATAGCAAGACGCAGTGAACCACGATATCGCAGTGATTGGCATGGCTGCGCGCCTGCCAGGCGCCGCCACGGTAGCCGACTATTGGCGCAATCTAGCCGCTGGCACCGAATCGGTGCGTACGTTTACGGATGATGAGCTACTCGCCGCCGGGGTGTCTCCGCGGGTACTAAAAGATCCGCGCTACGTGAAGTCCGGTGTCGTTCTTGACGGCCTTGCTGAGTTCGACCCGGAGTTCTTCGGCTTCAGCCCGAAGGAAGCGGCGATCCTGGATCCTCAACACCGGCAGTTTCTCGAATGCGCATGGGAGGCGCTCGAGGATGCGGCCCATCCGCCGGAGCGGTTCCCCGGACCGATCGGAGTCTTTGCTGGATGCGGCATGGGCGGCTACTTCTCCTTCAACGTGCTGCGCAATCGCCAGCTGATGGATGAGGTGGGGCTGTTCTTGCTGCGCCATACTGGCAACGACAAAGACTTTCTGAGCACGAGGGTTTCGTATTGCTTCGACTTGAAGGGGCCGAGCGTCAACGTGCAAACGGCATGCTCGACGTCGCTCGTTGCGATCCACCTCGCGAGCCAGAGTTTGTTGAGTGGCGAGTCCGATATGGTTTTGGCCGGCGGTGTCACCCTCGAGGTTCCGCATGGTCGCGGCTACATGTTTACCGAGGGGGAGATCCTCTCGCCGGACGGCCATTGCCGCGCCTTCGATCATCGTTCTCGCGGCACGATCTTCGGTAGCGGGACTGGGGTTGTCGTATTGCGCCGCCTCGAGGATGCATTGGAAGATCGCGACCATATCTACGCGGTGATCAAGGGCTCTTCGATCAACAATGACGGTGCTGGCAAGGTTGGCTACCTGGCGCCTAGCGTCGATGGGCAAGCCGCCGCGATCGCCGAAGCGCAGACGCTTGCGGACGTAGACCCGAAAGACATCAGCTATGTCGAGTGTCATGGTACGGGCACCGAGATCGGCGACCCGATCGAAGTCTCGGCGTTGAACCAAGCGTTCGCGGCTGCCAAAGAACGTCAGTTCTGTGGCATTGGCTCCGTCAAGACCAACATCGGCCACCTTGATACGGCGGCCGGCGTTGCCAGCTTCATCAAGGTCTGTCTCGCGCTGCACCACGAGGCCATCCCGCCGACGATCAACTACGAAGCGCCGAATCCGCTGATCGACTTTGAGCGCAGCCCGTTCTTCGTGAACGATCGCTTGCGCCCATGGCCTCGCAGCGGCAAGCCGCGCTTTGCCGGGGTCAATTCGCTCGGCGTCGGTGGCACCAATTCGCACGTCATCCTGGGCGAAGCTCCAGCTCCGTCTGACGTGAAGAAGCCGGATGAGGCAGCGCCTTGCCTACTGGTCTGGTCCGCGCGGAACAATCGCTCACTAGACGAATACGCGCGCCGGCTGTCCGCGTACCTGCGCGCGGAGCCGAACACGGGGCTCGTTGACGTCGCCAGTACCTTGGCCTACGGCCGGCATGCGTTCGACCGTCGGCGTACAGCTGTTTGTCGAGATCGTGACGAAGCGCTGCGAATCCTTGAAGGTGAAGAACCGCGGCGCGTTCACACACACACCGCGACCGACGCAGCGAAGGTAGTCTTCCTGTTGCCTGGAGGTGGCGCGCAGTATCGGCACATGGGTAAGGGACTGTACGAGTCTGATCCCGTGTTTCGCGAGCACGTCGATCGTGGACTGTCGTTGCTCGAAGGCGAGCTGGACGTGGACCTGCGTGAGGTGTGGCTCGGCGAAGCCATGACCGATGCGGAAGTCGAGAGCGTCTTCGACCGTCCTTCGGTGCAGCTCCCGGCCATCTTCCTGGCCGAGTATGCGCTGGCACAAAGTTGGTCCGCCAGAGGCGTCACGCCAAGTGCACTGATTGGTCATAGTCTCGGTGAGAACACGGCGGCTTGCATTGCCGGAGTGATCTCGTTCGCGGACTGCCTGCGATTGGTCTCCCTGCGTGGCCGTCTATTCGAACGCATCGTCGGTGGTGGCATGATCAGCGTGCCCTTGGCCGCTGACGAATGCTCCGCGCACTTGTCAGGCAATCTGGACCTTGCGGTCGTAAATGCCCCCGGTCTGTGTGTGGTGTCCGGTCCCAATGAAGAACTGGATGCTCTGGCTGCGAAGCTTGCCGAGTCGGAGATTGAAGTGCAGCGGGTCGGAATTGCGATTGCTGCACATTCGAGATTGCTGGAGCCGATCCTCGCCGACTTTGGAGCGTTCCTCCGCAGTCTCCAACTGCACCGACCGCAGATCCCGTTCTTGTCGAATCGCACGGGTGACTGGATTACGGATGAGCAGGCAATGGATCCCCAATACTGGGTCGACCATCTGCGCAATACCGTGCATTTTGGGGAAGGTATCGAGGTCTTGTTGCGCGACAAGGCGAACGTCTTCCTCGAAGTTGGGCCGGGCCGCACGCTGAGCTCTTTGTGCCGTCAGCAGGCCGCCTGGAACGTTGACCGAAATGCGATCCCGACGCTGCGTCACCCCGATGAGCACATCGACGACGCGGCCTACCTTGTCGGCGCTTGTGGTCGCTTGTGGGCCTCGGGTGTTGAGATGTCGTTGGAGAGTCTCATTGACCCCGAACGGCCGCGCCTGTCATTGCCGACCTACGCATTCCGGCATGCGAGCTATTGGGTTGAGGCAGATGAGGAGGGCTCCGCCGGTGGCGATGAGTCGACGGCGGCGACGGACCGCGTCGACGATGTGACGCAGTGGTTGTGGATGCCGCAATGGACGCGCACCGAGGCCCCTGCCACGGACAAGGTTTCCGGTGGCACCTGGGTTGTGTTTGTCGACGGACTGGGCATCGCCAGGCGCGTGATCACGCGCTTGCGCGAGCAGCAGGTCGATGTGGTCGAGGTCCATCTTGGCGATTCGTATCGTTCGCTTGGGCAAGGCAAGTACGCGCTGGCACCGGAACTCGGTCGCGAGGGGTATGACGCGCTACTTCTGGACCTTGCCGCGAATGGCAAGCAGGTCCAGGGAGTGATGCACGCATGGTTGTTGACTGCTGATCGGAGCTTCCGACCGGGCTCTAGCTTCTTCCATCGTTGTGAGGAACAGGGCTTCTACTCGCTCTTCTTCCTGGCTCAGGCGCTTGGCGGCGAAGAACTGGCCGAAGCGTTCCGACTGGTTGTTCTGACCAATGACACGATTGGTCCCGAGAACGATTCACCGTGCCCCGAGAAGGCGACCGTGATCGGCCCCTGTCTTGTCATGCCTCGCGAGCTGCAGGGCTTGGCGAGCGCGTTGGTAGATGTTCGCCTGCCGAAGAGGTTGCGTAGCCGCCGAGGTCGCGAGGCTTTGGACCAGATTGCCGTGACGGTGGAGCGCGAGTTGGCGGCCACTGAGCAGGGGCTGTTTGCTCTGCGTGGCACCGACCGCTGGTCGCTCGGATACGAGCAGCGAGAATTGCCTGCCGTGGTGGCTTCGGGTACCGGAGGTGCAGCCGAGGACATGTTGCCGACGAAACTGCGTGATCGTGGTACGTATCTGATCACCGGTGGTCTAGGCGGTGTTGGGTCTTTGGTTGCCGAGTGGTTGGCGCGCAAATGCCACGCTCGTCTTGTGCTCGTGGGGCGGCGTGAGTTACCAGCGCGTGACTCTTGGGACTCGCACTTGGCCAACGTCGGCGCCGACGATGCCGCAGGGCGGGCGATCCAAAAGGTGCGCTTGCTCGAATCGTTCGGAGCCGAAGTGATTGTTGGTAGTGCTGACGTCGCGAACGTCGCCCAGATGCGGGCGGTCGTCGAATTGGTGCACGAGCGATTTGGAGCCATCCACGGTGTGTTCCACGCAGCTGGTGTGATCCAGGACGAACTGCTTGCCAACAAGGAGCAAGCGACCGTCGAGCGCGTCATGACTCCCAAGGTTCAGGGCGCCCTCGTTCTGGAAGAAGTCCTCGGCTCGGAACCGTCGGACTTCATGGTTCTCTTCTCGTCGACGAGTTCGGTGCTCGGACCTCCTGGGCAGATCGATTACGTCGCCGCGAACGCATTCCTCAACGCGCTGGCACGCAGGCGTTCGACCGCCGGCCAGCCGACCGTAGCTATCCAGTGGGGCGTCTGGAATCGCGTCGGCATGACAGCCGTCAACGAGGCGGATAGTAGCAGTGCGGGCGGTCGTCCAGAAACCGTCAGTGAGCCGATGTTCCAAGAGCTCGTGCGCATCGGGGCCGAAGAGGTCGTGCTGTCCGCACGCTACGCGAGCGATGCGATGTGGTTGCTCGACCAGCACCGTACGATTGATGGTCACGCGCTCGTGCCGGGCACCGGTTTTGTCGAGATGACGGCTGAGTCGCTTGCTGCCATTGGCGAGAACGGCCCCTTCGAAGTAAGGGACCTATACTTCTTCCGTCCGCTACATGTGCCGGATGGTGAGAGTCGTCAGGTGCTGGTCAAGCTACGTCGCAGCATCGAGGGCTACGAATTCCAGGTGCAGAGCGAAAGCATGCTCGACGATGGTTCGCGTGGTTGGCAGACGCACGCCCAGGCGCGCCTCTTACTGCACGCCATGACCGTGCCGGAATCCGTGGATCTGCACGTTGTTGAAGCAGCATGCCAAGATCGACGCGAGCCGGACGGGCAGGGGCGCGATTGGCTGCCATCCCCGCAGGAAGCGCATTTGCACTTTGGGCCACGATGGCGGGTGGTGCGTGAGTTGCGCTACGGACCGAGTCAGGCGCTCGCGAGAATTGCGCTGGACCCTTCGTTTGACGCCGACATCGAGCAGTACCGCTTACACCCGGCGACGTTCGATCTCGCTACGGGTTTTGCGATGGAGTTGGTCCCGGGCTACGACGCCACCAGTTTGTGGGTGCCTTTGACCTACCGGAGCATCCGCGTTTTCGACCGCTTGCCACGCGCATACCACAGTTGGGTGCGACGGTGTGAGCCCGTGAGTTCGGGCGGCGACATCGTCAGCTTCGATCTTGTGTTGTGCGACGACGACGGCCGCGTGCTCGTGGAAATCGAGGGCTTTCAGATCAAGCGCCTTGAGGTTGGCCAAGCGTTTGCGTTGGCGCCGGTGCCAACGCGTGCCGATCTTGGCTTGTCCGATGGTCCGCAGCGAGGTGGTAGTTCTGCTGCCGAGCAGTTGTTGGCCGAGAACATTCAGAAGGGCATCCTGCCGGATGAGGGCATGGAAGCGTTGGCGCGCTTGTTGTCTCGAGACCTGCAGCCTGAATGCCTGGTGTCCTCGGTGCCCTTGTCTGGGTTGCTTGCCGAACTCGACCGGGCGCAGGTTCCGGTGGCGGCTGGGGGAACTCGCTTTGCTAGGCCCGAGCTCGACAACGAATACGTGGCGCCGCGCGACGACATCGAACAGACGCTTGTTCGTTTCTGGGAGGAATTGCTCGGCATTGATTCAATCGGAGTCGAAGACGATTTCTTCGCCCTCGGCGGTCACTCACTCATTGCCGTTCGCCTGTTCGCCAAGGTCAAGAAGACGTTCCGCATCGACTACGCGATGTCGGTGTTGTTTGAGGCGCCAACGATTAGCCTGTGTGCCGAGATGCTTCGTCGCGACGGCGTGGCAAGCGGTTCCGCTCCCGCCGCCGCTGTTGAGGCGCCGAAGAGTCGCTACCGGCACCTGGTTCCGATGCATCCGGGCAAGGGCGCTTCGGGAACTGCCTTCTTCTTGGTCGCCGGCATGTTCGGCAATGTGCTGAACCTTCGCCATCTCGCTCAGCTCGTCGGTACCGATCGACCCTTCTACGGTTTGCAAGCGCGTGGCCTGTTCGGCGACATGGAGCCGCACGTCAACTTCGAAGAGACCGCGCGCGACTACCTAGAGGAGGTTCGCGCGGTGCAGCCACACGGGCCCTATCTGCTCGGTGGGTTCTCTGGCGGCGGGATCACGGCCTACGAGATGGCGCGTCAGTTAAGGGGTGCGGGAGAAGAAGTGGCCATGCTCGTCTTGCTAGACACCCCGCTGCCGACCAAGGGCGTTGTTGGTCGAGGAGACCGCCTGAAGATTCAGATGCAGAGGTTGCGCCGCCAGGGCCCTGCCTACTTGGCGCGCTGGTTGAAGAATCGAGTGCAGTGGGAGATTGGTCGACTGCGAGATCGATTCGGCAACCAGGCTGAGACCGAAGAACTGGCGGCGTTCCACTCGGAGGCAATTGAGGCTGCGTTCCGCTCGGCGCTTGAGTTGTACGAGCTGCGGCCATTGCCGGTACGCACGTGGTTGTTCCGTCCGGCGCTCGATACGCAATACGATCTTGGTGGCGGCCGATTCGCCGACGCGGATCGCGAGCTTGTTTTGCCTGACAATGGCTGGACCCCGTTCGTTAAGGAATTGACCGTGATGGAGACGCCAGGCGATCACGATGGCATGGTGCTCGAACCAAACGTTCGTTCGCTGGCGAACGTGTTGCGCCAAGCGATCGACAGCGTCGTGGCTGAGCCAGCAGCGACCGAACCGTCCTTGGAATCCCGCTGAGGAAACGGATTCGCTGATGGACAATCGTTCCGAAGGCCAAGAACTCGGCATCGTCGACCGCAAGCTTGGGGTTGTTGTGATCGGGCGCAACGAAGGCGTGAGGTTGCGCCGCTGCCTTGAGTCGCTGGGCAGCCAGGTGGAGACTGCGGTCTATGTCGACTCTGGTTCCGAGGATGACAGCGTTGCCTTCGCGCGGCAGATCGGAGCCACCGTTGTCGAGTTGGACACGACGATTCCGTTCACGGCGGCGCGCGCGCGGAATGAGGGGTTCGAAGCGCTTCAGCGTGCGCGTAGTGAAGTCACGATGGTGCAGTTTGTCGACGGGGATTGCGAGATCGAGAACGGCTGGTTGCAGCGGGCCGTGAGCGAACTGCAGCAGGACCCTGAACTTGCGGTCGTGTTCGGTCGTCGGCGTGAACGTGCCCGCGACACTTCGATCTACAACTTGCTCTGTGATCTTGAGTGGGATGTACAAGGTGGCCAAGTTCAGTCGTGCGGTGGAGACGCACTGATGCGCGTCAGCGCCTTCCGTCAATGCGAAGGGTTTGACCCGACGTTGATCGCAGGGGAAGAACCCGACTTGTCTTTTCGACTGCGCGGGTTGGGCTGGAAGCTCAGTTGCATTGGGGCTCCGATGACCGTGCATGACGCGGACATGCACCGGTTTACCCAGTGGTGGCGTCGAGGTTTGCGAGCCGGGTATGTCGAAGCAGAAGGGTTGGCGCGGCTAGGCCGTGAGTACCCCCGGCGTCATGCGGCAATGAGCAACATCTTCTGGGCTGTCGTCGTTCCGATCGTCTTGGTTGCCGCAGTTGTTGCGTTGCTCGCTACCGGCCATCTGATCCCGGCGATTCTCGCCGCGGCGTGCGGTGGGGGACTGTATGCGATGATGTGGTTGCGGATCCATCGGCACGCACGCCGGCGTTGGCCGGGGCGTGATGCGAGGGTTTACGCGACGTTCTGTCTGCTGGCCAAATGGCCTGCCGTGCACGGCATCGCCACCTACTGGTGGCGGCGACTCCGCGGACAGGATCGAAGGCTGATCGAATACAAGCAGGCGGCCGCTCGCGATTCCCGCTGAAGTAGAAGCAGCAGCCAGAAAGACCAGCACCCAGAAGAAGTAGTAATCAGAGCCCGCTACGTCATGCCTGTTCCGGTGGCTGCATCGGCGGGCAGTCGTCCAGCAACCCTGCTAGCACGCGGGCTTCCTGCGCAGCGGTGTGTCGCTCTTTGACCCGTTGCGCACCATTCTTGCCCAGCGCGAACAGTTCTTCCTGAGAGGCGGCGAGTACCTGCTGGATCGCGGCTATCAGGCTGCTGGGAGATCCGGGGGCCACAAGCCAACCGGTTTCGCGGTTCTCGACCAACTCTGCGATTGCGCCAACGGCAGTTGCCACTACCGGGCGGCAAAGAGCGAATGCCTCCATGATCACTACAGGTAGACCCTCAGCCAGGCTAGGGACTACGAGTGCTCGCGCCGCGAGCATCTCTTCTCGCACCCGAGATGCGTCTCCCCAGCCTAGAAGGTGCACGCTGTTCTTGAGAACGGGGTCCTTTAGGCGCGCTTCGATCGAGCCGCGCGAGGGACCGTCTCCGACCAGCACCAGCTCGACCTTTGTGCCCGACAGGATCAACTGCTCTACGGCGGCGACGAGAATCTCGACGCCCTTCTCAGGGCTGAGTCTGGAAACGCAGACCAGTCTTGGTGTCGTCGGCGGCGGCACCATCGGTGCCCCCAAAAACTGGTCATCAAGACCGCAGCGCACCACGTGTAGTTTGTGCCAGGAGTCACTGCTGCACCAGCGCATGAGCTGCGTTCGTCCCCACTTGCTTACAGCTACGACGAAGCGCGCACGCGCGATCTTTAACGACAGCGAGATGGTTGGCGGCGAATCGAAGCTTTCCGTGCCATGAGAGGTGAAACTGTAGCTAGGTCCACCTAGAGCGTTTGCCAGCATGGCCACGGCCGCGGAGTTCGTGCCGAAGTGCGCATGCACATGCCTCGCTCCGGATCGGGCAATGAGGCGCTTGAGTAGGCAAGCTTCCGCGAGCCACGCAAAGGGTCGTACGAACCCCCTGTCCGAGAACCTGGCCAGCTTGCAAACCAGGGCAAGGCTTGCCACGAAGCGCAGCGGGTTGCGGGCGAGAACGGCGAGGCAGGGCCAGATTAAGCCCTTGGCGCCGCGGCTGAGCAGCACGTGTGTGCGCGATGCCTCCAACTGATCCGCAGGTTCGATCTGAGGTTCGGAGAATGGTCGGATGGAGTAGCGGTCGACCTGGATCCCCATGGCCTCCAATGCGCAGATCTCGCGCCGAACAAATGTGTGGCTCGTGCTGGGGTATTGGTTGGTCAGGTAGGCGACGCGTCCGTGGTTGGTTGGGCTGTCGCTAGTCATCTGTCTGTCCCGTGCAAGCGGCTCTCGCTTGGTCGTTGCAGGCATGCAAAGACACTCAGCCAGCGAGGCTGCATGTGCAAGGCAAGGATGGCCAAGCTGGGGGCGAGTTTCAACCTGTCGAAAGGAACCTGTTGAGCGAGTCTCCAAGCAGCAGCGACCAGCCCGCCGAGGCTGTAGCCAGGGATGATCTGCTGGCGCTGCGTGCGAGTCGGTTCTGCCCGACCGAGCATGGGGGCCCGTCCTGGTCATTCGTGAGGTTGTGGTTTCGCGGTTCGACGCACTTCTTGCCTCCGCCGGAGCTGGCGAATCGAGTGGTTATGTGTCCGGAGCTGCCGTCGAAACAGGGACTTGGAGTGCTGGGCTTTCGGCGATTCGGACTCTGTGCAATCGCCCGTTCCGCGTTCTAATGGCTAAACTGCCAAGCCATGCAACCGAGTCAATCCGCTGCGGAAGGCGTTGTAGATCCTGAAGGAGGGGATCCCGCCGCTGGGCGTCTCCTCGTGGTCTCCCCGTGCCGCAATGAACAGGATTTCATGCGCCGCACGCTCGACTCGATTGTGGAACAGACGCACCTGCCCGCCCTCTGGGTGATTGTCGATGATGGCTCAACAGATGAAACCCCGGCGATTCTCGCAGACTATGCCGAGCGCTATCCCTTCCTTCGGATCGTGCGTCGTGAGGATCGCGGCAAACGCAGCGTTGGGCCCGGCGTTATCGATGCATTCTATGCCGGGCTAGAAGGCATTGACCTGGGCGAGTTCGAGTTCCTTTGCAAACTCGACCTCGATCTTGTCATGCCCCCAGACTACTTCGAGATCCTAGTGGCCCGGATGCGCGGGAATCCGCGGCTAGGCTCCGGTAGCGGCAAGCCGTACTACCATGACGCTGCCGGCGTTCTTGAGCCTGAATGGTGCGACGATGAGATCGTCGTTGGTGCCGCGAAGTTCTACCGTGTCGCTTGTTTCGAGCAGATCGGCGGGTTTGTGCGCCAGGTCATGTGGGACGGAATCGACAGTCACCGGTGCCGCTTGTTCGGCTGGATCGCGCGCAGCTGGGACGATGAGGAATTGCGGTTCTTACACCTGCGACCAATGGGCTCTAGCGACAGTGGTGTGCTACGCGGCCGTGGCCGGCATGGTCACGGCCAGTACTTCATGGGCACCGCACCTCTCTACTTGCTCGCCAGTGGGCTGCGGCGCGTGCTGCAGCCGCCACGCGTGATTGGCGCTCTGGTCATGCTATGGGGCTACTTCAGTTCTTGGCTGCGACGGAAACCGCGCTACGAAGATCTTGAGTTTCGTCGGTTCCTGCGGCGCTACCAATGGAGCACCATGTTTCGTGGCAAGAAGCGGGCGATTGCGAAGATCGAGAGCGAGCAGGAAGCAGTGTGGAATCCGAGCATTGGCAACTAGCTGGGGTATCCGACTTATCGTTGCTTTGCTGGTAGTTGCGGTTCTAGCGTAGCCGCTTGGAATACCGACAGATCCCAGGTACCAGCTTGTGCATCTCTAATCTAGCATTGGGGGGTTGGCTGAGCTTTGGGGACCGGGTCAGTGACGGGGAATCGTCCCGTATCCTGCATGCGGCAATCGACGGTGGTGTGACCTTCCTCGACTTGGCCGATGTCTATGCGGCTGGTGGCGCGGAGAAGGTTGTGGGGCGGTTCTTGCGCGAAACCAATCGGGATCGCCTGGCAATCAGCAGCAAGGTCTTTTGGCCCATGGGTGAGGAGCCTGGCGATCGTGGCCTGTCACGCTGCCACATCCACGCCTCGATCGACCGCACACTGGCCCGCTTGGGGATCAACGAGCTGGATCTCTACTTCTGCCACCGAGAAGACCCAGGCGTACCGCTCGTCGAGACGGTCCAGGCAATGGGGGATTTGGTGCGCCTTGGCAAGGTTCGCGCCTGGGGAACCAGCTGTTGGCGCCCGGCGACGTTGCGGCAGGCGCACCGGCTCGCGGCGGAGCTCGGAGTCGAACCGCCACGCGTCGAACAGCCGCCCTACAGTCTGCTGGAGCGAGCGATCGAGAGCGATCTCGTGCCGTGCTGCCGCCAGTTGGGAATGTCTTTGGTGGTGTTTAGTCCACTTGCTGGAGGGGTCTTGACGGGCAAATACCTCGACGGTGTGCCGTCCGACAGCAGGGGGGCCAACTCACGTTGGGTCGATTCGTATTTGGGGTCCGACGCGACTGCATCGGTTCGCGCCTTCGTAGGGGGGTGCCGTTCGCGAGGGTTGGATCCGGCAGTCGTCGCCCTGGCTTGGGGCATGCGGCAAGCAGGGATTACTTCGGTGATCTCTGGCGCGAGCTGCGAAACGCAGCTCCGACGCAACCTGCTCGCTGCGGAGTTCGACGTGGATGACTCCCTGCGGGCTTCGCTCGAAGCTTGGTTTCCCGCAGTCCGCAGGCCCTTGTGGCGGCGCTTGCTCCGCGCTGTCCGAGACGTGGTACGTCGGTCCTGAATTGTGCGACCCGATGCCCTCAAATCGCTTGGCAAACGGCAGGTGCCTGGCAGTAGCGGGGCGTTCCGAGAACGCGCCACTACATGCGACTTGACGCTCTCTGTCTGCTCGGGGATGGTTCGTAGCACATGCCACGCACAGTAGCTCATGCGGGAGGTGGATTGGGGGAGCCGTCTTCCGCCATGCCCTTGGCTTTGACAGCGTGTAAGGAAGTTCGCTGAGATGTGCGGTATCGCCGGGGCCATCGGTGGTATCGACGCCGAACTGATTCAGGCTGTTCAGCTTGCGAGCCAACAGCAAAGACATCGCGGTCCGGACGATGACGGTAATTGGGAGTCGGGCGGACCGGGCCAGGATGGCGCCATGTTCGGGTTTCGGCGACTCGCGATCATCGATTTGTCGTCCGGTGGCCACCAGCCCATGGTCGACGCTGCGACCGGCAACGCCATCGTCTTCAATGGCGAGATCTACAACTACCTTGAGCTACGAAGTGAGCTCGAAGGACTAGGTGCTGAGTTCGTTTCGCGCAGTGACACCGAAGTGATTCTCAAGGCCTACGCCTCCTGGGGCGAAGACGCGATTGGCCGCTTGCGTGGCATGTTTGCTTTGGCGATATGGGATCGACGTGACCGCACTGTGCTGCTTGCACGTGACCGCATCGGCATCAAGCCGCTGTTCCTGACGACAGTGAAGCGGCCGGGTGGAGCCTCGGCGTTGTTGTTTGCGTCCGAGCTACGTTCGCTCATGGCTTCCGGTCTGATTGAGCGCCGCTTGCACCCGCCCGCGCTCGACAGCTACCTTTGGAATGGTTTCGTGGTAGGCCCGGATGCCATCATCGCCGGAGTGCAGATGCTGCCGCCTGGCGCGTTGGTTAGGATCGACCCGCGCTCACCGCGGTACGAGCCGCGCCGCTATTGGCAGTTGCCGGCGGAAGCGGCGGGTGGGCGTGATGCGGCGGATGGGGCCGAGCGCTTGCGTCACGAGTTGCGCACCGCGATGCGCCAACACCTGATCAGTGACGTACCACTAGGCGTGTTCTTGTCGGGCGGTATCGATTCGAGCGCCGTGGCCGCGATGGCAGCGGAGCAGGCTTCTGGCGGCCCAGAGTCGGTGAGGACCTTCAATATTTCCTTCGACGAAGTCGAGTTCGACGAGTCGAAGTACGCGAGCGCCGTGGCGGGTGCTCTGGGTACCGATCACACGGATGTCCGGCTGACGCAGCGACATTTCCTTGAGAACCTCGATGATGCATTGTCGGCGATCGACCAGCCGACATTCGACGGCATCAACACCTACTTTGTGAGCCGCGCGGTGCGCGAGGCTGGCATTACGGTTGCGCTTGCGGGCACCGGCGGTGATGAGCTGTTCGGTGGCTACAAGAGCTTCGTGGATGTGCCGAAGTCGGCTCGTGCAGCGCGGCTATCGAGGATGTTGCCGGAAGGGCTGTCTCGCGCCGCCGCTCACGGCATCGCTCGGTGGAAACTCGGCCGCTTTGGCGAGCTTCCACCGCAGACTCGCTGGGGCAAGCTGGGCGATGTGCTGTGTTCGGGGGGAGGTGTTCTCGATGCGTACCAGGTGTTCTACGCCATGTTCACCGAAGACGTGCACGCAGCACTACAGGGCGGTCGGCATGCAACGATGAGGCGTGGCCTCTCCATCGAGCGCTCGGCAGAACTGGCCGCGCTCGTTGCCGATAGTTCACCGCGACACGCGGTGTCGACGTTGGAGATCGCCAATTTCCTCGGCGAGCGGTTGCTGCGCGACACGGATTGGTCCGGCATGGCAGTTTCGCTCGAAGTGCGGGTGCCACTGATTGATCACGGCGTCATCGAGGCGGTCGCCGCCGTCGAGTCCGGACGGCGCTACGAACCGCTCGGCAAGAAGCACTTGCTGCGTGACCTGGCGTTGTCCAAGATCGATCCTGCGATCTTTGATCGGCCAAAGTCGGGGTTCGTGCTGCCTATCGAGGCGTGGTGCCGACAAAGCCTGATGCACGAAGTCGCCGAAGTGCTGGCCGACCGAAACCTGTGCGCGGCGGCAGGCCTTGACCACGCGACGGTCGGCAAGCTTTGGCGTTCGTTTTCGGCTGGTGCGCCGGGCATGTACTGGTCGCGTATCTGGGTGGTGTTCGTGTTGCTTCGATGGTGCCGCGAGCATCGGGTGGCCGTGTAGCAGTGAATCTGTGCCGCGGCACGCTTGCCGCAGCAGTCTTGAATTGGCCGTCAATCGGATTAGGTGGGATATGCTTCCGGACTACGTGCCCGCCTCCCCATCATTCGATTCGAGCCAGCTACCTGAGGTAGTTCTGGCTAGCGTGCGGTTGCATGCGATCACGGAGGCCGAGTGTGTCGCTTATGTCGTCGAATCTCTTGAGGTCGACCGCGGCGGCTGGATTGCCACGGCCAACCTGGACCATATGCGCCGGCTTTGGCATGCGGACGAGTTTCGACGAGCCTACGCTGGCGCTTCGGTTGTGGTTGCCGATGGCATGCCTTTGATCTGGGCCTCGCGGTTGCAAGGTTCGCCGCTTCCTGAACGGGTTGCTGGTTCGGACCTGATTCATAGCCTGACCGCGGGCGCGGCAGCGGCGGGGCGGAGCGTGTTCTTTCTCGGTGGCGATCTCGGCAGTGCCGATGCGGCCGCAGCGCGACTGGCAAAGGATCATCCCGGGCTCCGTGTCGCAGGCACGTATTGTCCGTCGATGGGGTTCGAGAAGGATCCCGCGCAAATGGAAGAACTGCGCCGTGTGGTCCAAGAGAACAGTCCGGATATTGTCTTCGTAGCGCTCGGTTCCCCTAAGCAGGAATTGCTCATCCACGAGATCCGCTCGCTATTGCCACAGGCCTGGTGGATCGGAGTGGGCATCAGCTTCAGCTTCGTGTGTGGTGCGATCCGCCGTGCGCCAAGCTGGGTGCAGGGCTTGGGGCTGGAATGGTGCCATCGCCTGCTGCAGGAACCACGCCGGCTGGGGATGCGCTATCTCTGGCACGGCCCGCCCTGCTTCCTGCGGTTGCTCCTCAGCGCGCTACGTGGTCGGTTTATCAGCTGGCGAAATCGTAACGCGACGCAGTCGACGCCCTAGATCGGGTCCATCTTCATGCCCTTCGTTCGGCTTCTCCGAGCTGGCCAACCACGGTGTGTCGCGCGCGTTGCAAGCCTAGGGCACCACCACAAGCTGCACTGGATTGGTGAAGAGCCCCAGGCCCTGTGAGAACACGAGTCCCTGTGCCAGCAGGCCATCTCCAAGTAGGGCGGTAGCTGGGATTGGGACGGCAGTCATCATCTCGCCGTACGGATCCAGTGCAGCGAAGTCCATGACTACGATCGGAAGCAGCGGATCGAAGCTCATCAACCCCCATTGCAGCGGCAAGGCAGTTGTGCCAGCAAGCCCGAGTGCACTTATGCCGATGCCGCCAGGAGGGCCTGAGAGGGATAGTGCCGCGCTGTTGCCACGACGGACGGGAACAGCCGGGCGACCGCCAAAGCCATCGCCAGCACCACGTTGGTCGATGCGGATTGTTGCATCGCAACTGGCCGGTTGCAGACCGGTTGTGACTGGGCCCGTTTGCGTGAAGATCATGCCAACGTCCGTGATCTCGTCGGCGCCGATGATGTCAAGGTCGCCATCACGATCGAAGTCGATGAGAGTCGTGCAGGCACCGCCGCCACTGGCTGGCAGGATCGTGGAGGCAGTGAAGTTTCCGGCTCCATCGTTGAGGAAGACGCGGAAGTCATTGCCAGTGAAGTGCGACAATACCGCATCGAGGTCACCATCTCCTTCGAGGTCGCCCAGATGTACTGACGTCGGCCAGGCGCTTGTCGGTAGCGAACCACCGGCGGTGTAGCCACCGTTGCCGTCACCCAGCATCCAGCGGAAGCTATCCGGGATTTGACAGGCGTAGACTATGTCGACGTGGCCGTCACCGTTGATGTCGCCTGACGCGCTAGCAAACGGACGCCCTCCGATGGGGACCCATAGGAATGGATTCGAAAACGTGCCGTCGCCATTGCCGATCATGATCCAGAGTCTCGAAGTGAGGCTCGACATGACAATGTCCAGGTAGCCATCTTCGTTGGCATCCACCACATTGAGCTCGGCGCACGCGTTGCCGTGGTTCGTCGTGTAGGGGACCGAAGGGAGGAAGCTGCCCGTACCGTCGTTGAGCCAAACCAGAGTTTGTGCTCCGTTGCCGGCCACGACATCGGGGTAGCCGTCACCGTTAAAGTCCCCTGCGCCGACACTACGCAGATAGCCGCCGCCTGCCAGGGTGGCCGGTGGCAGATACATGCCAGCCCCGTCGTTGAGGAACACCGACATGTTGCCAAAGCGGTAGTCGCCGGTGATGAGGTCCATCCATCCATCACGATTGAAGTCGGCGCTCTCGTGTGGGCTGGGCATGTTGCCACCGTCGCTAACAATCGTCATCGGGCCGAGATTGCCGCAGCCATCGTTCTTGAAGATCCGTAGGTCGTGGCCGTTCTCGTTGATTGCCGTGATGTCGGGGGAGCCGTCGCGGTCGATGTCTCCGCCATGGATTCCGTAGGTAGAGATCGAACTCTCGCCGGGCATGCGGAACGGAATCGTCTGCGTCAACTGGAACACGCCGGAGCCCGGTGCAGTCGTCACGACCAACTGGAACTGATAGCCACCAGCCATTTGCGTGCCCGACGTGGACGTGATCGCGTTGCTCAGGCATACCTGTACTGCGTCGCCTACGAATAGCGGTTTGTCGGGCTGGAACCTGACGATCGTTTGGGATGCGTCTACTGAGAGGGTTCCATTCACGACACCAGTCCAGCGACCGAACACAGAGAAGCTGGACGGTGTGACGGTCGCCGGCGCGATCGGGGCCGCGAATTGGACCTCAATTGGCTCAAACGGACCGAGGAACCCGTTGGCCGACGGTGTTGTCGTTACGACGGTGGGCGCCTGCGCGCAAATAGCGGTAGCCAGGGACAGAACGACCGCCGTGATGTGGTTCATGTTGATTTGGTCGCGTTGGAAACGAACACGGGCGCGACACGCGAAGACGCGCGGCTCCCGATGAGCACTACATGCCGGTTCCCTTGAACATTGCGGGAACCGTGTGAAGGATCAGCTTGATGTCGAGCCAGATGGACCAGTTGTCGATATACGCGAGATCCATCTCCATCCAGCGATCGAACGAAACCTGGTTACGTCCCCACACCTGCCAGATACAAGTGAGTCCTGGCTTGATCGTGATGCGTCGGAGTTGCCACGATTCGTAATCTGCGACTTCGCTCGGAACGGATGGGCGCGGCCCGACCAGGCTCATGTCTCCGAACAGTACATTGAAGAGTTGCGGCAATTCGTCGAGGCTGTACTTGCGGAGGTACTGCCCAGTTTGAGTAATTCGCGGGTCATTCGGCATCTTGAACGCAGGCCCGTCTTGCGTGCTGGACTGCCGCAGTAGATACAATTGGTCTTGGGCGCCGAGTGCCATCGTGCGGAACTTGAGGCAAGTGAATGCATCGCCGTCTTTGCCGATTCGCGATTGCCTGAAAAGAATAGGGCCTTTGCTGGTGAGCTTCACGGCGAGCGCACATGCGGCGAACACCGGCAGCAATATCAGGATCCCCAGTGCAGAGCCGAGCACGTCGATGGTGCGCTTGGTTAGTCGCCCCCGGGGTGTGCGGCGAGGTGGGCGCATCCCCAGTCGGGCACGCTCATACGTTGCCTTGGCGGCTGTTTCCCGCTCCGTGAGATCCGAATGCGCTGGGGAAGCGCTATCGCGGCGGCTAGTGGTCTTGGGATCCAGTAGAGCTAGCAATGCGAAGAGGGCCCAGCCGTATAGCAAGATGAGGCCGACCGAGAAGATGGGGACGTCTAGGGCTGCAACCGCGACCAACCCAGCGCAAGCTACGGTCAACCCCCACGTCTTTGTCGCCTGCAGAAAGGCTCGCAAGCGGTTGTCCGTAGCCGAAGCCGTTTGGCCGGAGAACGACAAGGTAATGAGGGTCAAGGTCGTGCCAAGAAGCAGGAACAAGACTGTGGCGTCCGACACAGCCTGAGTCTTACTCAGGCCGTGGAGGGGCATCGTTGCGGCGATTACTGCGGCCAAGACGCACGCCAATTCGATGACATAGCGTGCACAGAACAGTGGGTGAGCGTTGCTCATGGCGAGGCGAGGCAGAGAAGGACGCCCCGCTCCCAAAGGCCGCCACAATCCGAAGGACAAGACACTAGTCAGGGCCGACGGATAAGCCAACCGAATAGGAGTCGCTCAGCACTCGATGCGGTGTAACGTTTCCCCCCTTTTTCGGTCGAGGGTCGATGATTGGATTGAGCGAAACGCATCCTCGTGGGGCGCCGACGCAAGTCCCCTTAGGCCGGCTGGCGCCGATGGGTTGCAGAGCGTATCAAAGGGGCTCGCTCTTCCGCCGATCCTCGCCCTGATGTCACCAACCAATCTCGCCGCCGTCTTCTTCGGCTCTGACACGCTGCTACTTCAGTGTCTCGAATCGTGGCAGCAGAACGGCCACCGTGTCGTTGCGGTTGTGACCGACGCGGACAAGATTCGTCGTCACTGTGCCGAGCAAGGTTTGCCGTGCGTAGATGACGCGGCTGCTTTGATCGATAAGGTCGCTGGTGAAGAGTTTGATGTGCTATTTGCCATCACTTGGTTGCACCTATTGCCGGAGTTCCTGTTGCGATTGCCGCGGCGCGCGGCGATCAACTTTCATGATGGTCCGCTGCCACGCTACGCTGGGCTCAATGTGACCTGCTGGGCGCTTCATGCCGGTGAGCGTGAACACGCGGTGACTTGGCATCTCATCGATTCGGTTGCCGACACGGGCGCAATTCTCTTGCAGGAGCGCTTTGATGTTTCTGCTGACGACACGGCATTCACACTCAACGCGCGCTGCTTTGAGGCGGGGCGAGAGTCGTTCGCAACGTTGACCAGCCAAATCGCGGCCAACACATTGTCTCCGCAACCGCAGGACCTGTCGGCTCGCAGTTACTTCGGTCGCGATGCTCGGCCCGATGGGTTGGCTGTTATCGATTTCCATAGGTCGACTGCCGACGTGGCTCGGCTCGTGCGTGCGTTTGATCACGGTGGCTATCGCAACCCGATCGCAGTGGCCAAGTGCCGGGCGAGCAAAGGTGTGTTCGTGCCTGGTGGAGTCGAGCAGGTTGCCAAGGCAGCTGCAGTGGTGCCCGGCACCGTTACAGGGATCGGGGACGGCTTCGTGCAAGTGGCCTGTACGGATGGTGAGGTCAAGTTGTTGCGGCCCCGCTGCCTCGGCAATCGCGAACTCGATGCGATTGCTTTGAGTAGCCTCGGGGTTGTGGTGGGAGCCCAGTTGCCGGCCGCGGATGACGCATTGGCTGCGAGCTGGACGGCCGTTGGCAAGGCTGCGGCCAAAAGCGAGCCCGAATGGCTTGAGGTCTTGGCGGCGCACGTGCCGCTACCGGTGCCGGGCGGCTCGCCTTCCAGGCTGCCTGCTTTGCCAGCGGAGTTCGCGGTGGATCTTGGCGGCCAAATGAGTGCCGGTAAGGCCGCTGCGCTGGTGGCGTGTTTCCTCTCGCGCAACAGTGCCATCGCGACCTTCTCATTGGGCTTGCGTAAATCGTCTGTCGTGCCCACCGAAGCTGCCGGTGAACTCGTCGTGGACTGCCCTCCGGTGACGTTCGAGTTCGCCGCGAAGGTAAGCGTAGCGCAGGCGTGTCGCGCCGCTGAGGCTGCCATGGATGAGGCGATGGCGCGGGGACCGTTGTTGCGTGAGGTCTTGGTGCGCCATGCCAGTCGATTCCCCACGTCCACGGTGTTGGAGCCTGTAGTGCAACTCTGGCTCGCTGAGGCACCCGTGGCGATTGCACCTGGGGGCTTGGTCTTTGCCGTTTCGGATGCGGGTTTGACCCTGCACTATGACCGAAACGCGATCGTCGAGACCGAGGTGCTCGCGCTGGCTCAGCGCCTGCATGTGTTCGCACGAGCGACTGCTACCAACGGCGAGCAACCACTGCGCGCGGTGCCGGTGCTTGCTGACGCCGAGTTGCATACTCTACTCCACGAGTGGAACGAGACGGTCGCGGCCAGCTCACCGGAGCAATGTGTGCATCGTCAGGTTGAGCAGCAGGCCCAACGCACCCCGACGCGGATTGCGCTTCGCCTTGGCAGCTCTGAGGTGACCTACTTGGAGTTGCAGCAGCGAGCCGGGCACTTGGCAGGTTGGCTGCGCGGCTGTGGTGTTGGGCGCGGTGACCGCGTCGGCATCTGCACGGCGCGTGGCATAGACATGGTTGTCGCGGTGCTGGCGACCATGCGCTGTGGCGCCGCCTACGTGCCCCTCGACCCGTCGTATCCGAACGAACGCCTTCGGTTCATGGCGGACGATGCGAACCTCGCGGCGCTCGTGATCGACGAGACGACGGCTGCGATGGCGCCGCCCACTGCCTGCCCGCGGATTGACTTGGATGTCGACCGCAATGCCATCGCGTCCACTGATGCGTTGCTCGCAGACGAGGCAGAGGGCGAGGACCTCGCCTACATGATCTACACCTCGGGCTCGACCGGTCGGCCCAAGGGCGTGATGGTGCGGCACAGGAACGCAGCCAACTTCTTCACCGGTATGGATCGGGTGCTCGGCATGGAGGATACCGGCACTGGGGATGGCGATGATCCAGGAGTCTGGCTTGCCGTCACGAGTTTGTCGTTCGACATTTCGGTGCTCGAACTGCTGTGGACCTTGTGCCGAGGCTTCACCGTCGTGATGCATCGTGGCGAGGGCCACGCGGAGCAAGCGAGCAAGGTTGCCGCCGCTGCTCCCGCCCGTGCGGTGTCTTTCAGCATGTTCTACTTCGCCAGCGACGAAGGCGAACATGCCGAGGATAAGTACCGCCTGCTCCATGAGGGAGCACGCTTCGCTGACGAAAACGGGTTTGAAGCGGTTTGGACCCCTGAGCGCCACTTCCACGCGTTCGGCGGTTTGTTTCCGAATCCGGCTGTTGCCAGTGCGGCCATCGCCGCGATCACCAAGAACGTCAAGATCCGCGCTGGCTCCTGTGTTGCCACATTGCATCACCCGATCCGAATCGCGGAGGACTGGGCGCTTGTCGACAATCTGTCACATGGCAGGGTCGGCATCGCCTTCGCCGCTGGCTGGCACGGCCGTGACTTCGTGCTGCGGCCTGAGAACTTCGCCGATCGCAAAGCAGCGATGATCGACACCATGAAGAAGGTGCACGCGCTGTGGCGCGGTGAGAGCCTTCCATTCGAGGGACCCGACGGCAAGTCGCACGACATTCGCACGTTGCCGCGACCCGTGCAGAAGGAGTTGCCGACCTGGGTGACGGTCGCTGGGAACCCGGAGACCTATCGCATCGCGGGAGAGACCGGTTCGTTTGTCCTGACGCACCTCCTCGGTCAAAGCGTTGAGGACCTGAAGAAGAAGCTGGTCATCTATCGCGATGCGTGGCGCGCGGCGGGTCACGCAGGTGAAGGCCATGTCACGCTCATGCTGCACACGTTCGTTGGCGACGACGAGGAACGCGTGCGCGAGATCGTGCGGGAACCGATGAAGGCATACCTGCGCAGCAGCCTCGATTTGATCAAGCAGGCGGCGTGGTCCTTTCCGGCATTCAAGAACAAGGTTGGCAATCCCGGCGAACTCGATGCGCTGCTCAACGGTGGTTTGACCCCGGAAGACTTCGAGGCCCTGCTCGACTTTTCCTTCGAACGCTACTACCAATCGAGTGGCCTGTTCGGCACGCCCGAGAGCTGCGTCGAGATTGTTGATCGCCTGCGCACTGTGAAGATCGACGAGATTGCTTGCTTGGTCGACTTTGGCATCTCGACGGACCAAGTCATGGCGAGCTTGCCGCATCTACTCGACCTCAAGCGGCGATGTGACTCGCAGGCTGCGGTGGCGGAGGCTGCGAGCATGGCGGAGTCGGGCGAATCGCAGGCCAAGGCGGAGTCGATTCCACAGCTGATTGAAGCGAACGCGGTCACGCACTTTCAGTGCACTCCGTCGATGGCTGGCATGCTCATGCTGGACCCCGGTGCTGCAACGGCACTTAAAGGCCTCAAGCACATGCTGGTCGGCGGCGAAGCGTTGCCGGTTTCGCTTGCTCGCCAATTGACGGCGCTTGTGCCAAAGGTCCACGATGTCTACGGACCGACTGAGACCACGGTGTGGTCGACGACCCAGTTGGTCGGTGACGATGACCCCGTGCCGATCGGTCGACCCTTGGCCAATCAGCGGGTCTACGTGCTCGACGCGAACCGCCAACCGGTTGCCATTGGGCCTCCGGGCGAGCTTTGGATCGGCGGTGCTGGAGTGACGGCGGGCTACTTCCGTCGCCCCGAACTGACGGCGGAGTGCTTCGTCCCGGATCCATTCGTCGAGGGCGGTACGATGTATCGGACCGGTGACCTCGCGCGGTGGCAGCCCAGCGGTGTGCTCGAGTATCTCGGTCGCACCGACCACCAAGTCAAGGTGCGCGGATATCGCATCGAACTCGGCGAGATTGAAGCCGCACTAAGTCAGCACGCTACGATTCGTGAAAGCGTGGTGGTGGCGCGTGTCGACGGCGGCGAAACCCGCCTGTGTGCCTACTACGTCGAGCGCGATGGAGCGGCTGGCCAGGCGGGCACGAGTGTCGAAGAGCTGCGCTCTCACCTTCGAGATTCGTTGCCCGAGTTCATGGTGCCAAGCCACTTTGTGGCGCTCTCCGACCTGCCGCGCACTCCTAACCTCAAGATCGATCGCAAGGCATTGCCGTCGCCCGAGCAGGCAATGGCGGCCGCCCCCAAGGTGATCGTCAGTGCGCAGAATGACGCGGAGGGTGCGATTCTATCGATCTGGCGAGAATCGCTCGGCACGGACGCTGTAGGTGTTGAAGACAACTTCTTCGACTCCGGTGGTCACAGCATTCTTGCGGTCAAGGTTCACCGGGAAATCTGTGAGTGCTTGGATGTCGATCTGCAGATTACTGACTTGTTCCGGTTCACGACGGTGCGCGCCCTGGCCCGTCACCTCGAGGTAGGGATGAGCGCGCCGAGTGCTGCTCAGCAAGCGGTCGAGCGTGCCAAGCAGCGGCGATTGCTGCGGCGCCGCTAATGTCGGCGGTTTCCCCACAGGGGTGACAGCAATTGTTTACGATTGGCCACCTACATGTGAGGGCCGGTTTTGTGAAGAATGCAAGTGGCGATGGTGCTTGCAGTGCGTATCTGACGGATCCCGTCACGCCGCCTCCTCTCCGGACCGGCCTTGCAGCATCCACTTCGTACCCCATGGAGGAATCATGCTGCACCGAACATCAAAGTTCCTTGTCGTCACTCTGTGGCTGGCTGTGCCGTTTGCCTTGGCGCAAGAGAACAAGGAGAACAAGCCGCGTAAGACGGCGTCTCGTTGGATTGCGAGCGAGAAGCACGGGCTGAAGATGAGGGTTCCAGAAGGCTGGCAAAAGATCCAGAATCCTGGCGTGGTGTTGGCGGCCAAGGGCGCTGCCGGAGACGCCGGGACTGTCGGGCTCAATGTGCGTAGCGTGCCGGGTCTGACCCACTCGGAGATCAACCGGAAGGGCTTCGCGGAGCAGATGCGTGGGGTGGCACTCAAGCTCGAGGGCTATGCATTCGTTGGCGATGGCAAGGTGGAGATCGCGGGCGGGCCCGGCGTGTGGTTGCACGGCACCCGCTCCGGAATCTACCTCATGCAGTACATCTTCGCGGGCGAAGCGCAGGGTTTCGTTGCGACGTTCAACTACCCTGCAGAAGGCGCTGAGAAGCACGCGAAGTTGATCGCTGCGATCGTGGACTCGATCGAGATCGGCGCCGACAAGGGCGGGGCCAGGGTCGTCAAGGGCCGTGTGCAGGCCGCGCATGGCTTTTCCCTGCAGATGCCCAAGGGCTGGAAACTCGACACGGTATCAGCAGGCGCCTTCCTCGCCATGGCCGGCCCGAACAAGATGTCGATCAACGCGCGTGTCGAGGCGTCACTCACTTCCCCGCTCGATCCCAAGGCCATCGTGACCGAGATCGAGCCTGCGCTGAAGAAGGTGCTCGGTGAGAGCTACCAGATCCGGTACTCCCGATCTGTGCGGATCCACAAGCGCGCAGCGGTGTGGGTCGAAGCCAGGTATGTGCAAAAGGGCCGCAAGATGCGCAACCTGCAGTTGTTCGTGCCGGGTAAGAAGCACGGCTTCATCCTGACGTTCATCGCCCCGGCGTCGGACTTCAGCAAGAACATCGGCAAGATCAAGAAGGCCATTCGGTCGATTCGCATCGACTGAGGTGTAGCGGCAGCATGACGTCGAACGCTCTACCGTAGGGTGACGTGCCCCGGCCTGCCCCAAGTGGCGCCCGATCCAGGCTCGTCACGCCTGGATGCAGTCGAGGATGTCGCGCCTTTGTGCCAACCGCCCCAGGCGGGCCATGTGCCGTAGAATGCCGCCATGCCCTCGCCTCTACACGCATCGCGTTCTCGTGCTTCGTTGATCCGTGCGGCCGTGTTCGCGGTGGCTCTCGCGCCGCTACTCGTGGCGCAGGGCCTGCGCACGATCGATTCGCTCCCGTATGGTCCGACACCTGTCGCCTTGCATGGCCAGGACGCAGGTGCCAATTGGATCGGGTCGTGGTTGGGCGTCGATGCAGCGCACCCGGTTGGTCTCGGCAGCTACTGGCAGTTTGACAACGACGTGCTGGATGTCGGGCCAATGATGAGCCACGGCGTCAACAATGGTGCGACCTACAGCAGCGACGTTCCGCTAGCGATCGCCGGCTGGTCTGTGGCATCGCTGTCGTTGGTCGCTGCCAACCAGGATCACGTCGACTTGACGGCCCACCTCAGCAAGTATGCAGACCTCAACCACGGATCGATTGCGGTTTGGGTCAAGACCTCGGCTGGCAGTGCGTTGACGGTGCTTGGAGCTAGCGACACTTCGGACCATTCCCACGAGATCGCGTTGAGCTTGTCGAACGGCAGACCGTGGTACGACGTTCGCGGCGACCTCAACTCGTGGACGCAGGTGTTCACGGCCGCCACGATCAACGACGGCACGTGGCATCACCTGTGTTCGGTCACGGAAGGCAACGGCGTTACGACGCTCTACGTGGATGGTGTTGCCGTCGATACGAAGCACCAAGGATTCTTCCGTTACGTCTTCGATCTCGACTCGATGTCGATCGGCCGCAACGTCGACTCTGGTGGGCCGCAGTGGCACTTCGATGGTTTGATCGACGATCTCACCGTCTGGGCATCGCCGCTGAGCGCGGCCGAGGTGGCGTTGATCGCCCAAGGTGTCGCTCCGCCGCTGGCGTTCAGCGGCGCTACGGTGTCGGTCGGGCCGATGGTCGAAGCGGGAAGCGTGGTCAACTCGGCGCTGCTGTCGAATGGTATCGTGCCCGATGGCAACAAGATCGTCAGTACGAGCACGGCGCGTGCTGGCCGCAGCTTCTCCGATCGCTGGGACCTGACGCAGAGTACGAGCTACTACCTCAGTTGCATGCTGCGCCGCGAAGACACCAGCACGATGATCGAAAGCGCGCTGGTCGAACTGACCGACAGTGGCGCGACGCGCGGGTTGTTCGGTTGGGACAGCGCCGGCAATTGGGTGGTCGGTGGTCTGACGCAGACGATCGGTGCCGAAGTCATGCAACCCAACACTGACTACTTCTGCGTGCTGCGTATTGATGCTGGCGCGACGGACGTCGCCTACCTCAAGGTGTTCGCGCCCGGTGCGAGCGTTGTGGCTGACGACTCTGGCATCACGTCGGTCGGAATCGGCGCCAACCAATGGACAGCGGCGTCACCGGGGTATGCGTCGGGCGCGGACATGTTCACGCTGTGGTTGACGCCGACCGGCAACAACCGCATCGAACTGGACGAGATCCGCCTGGGGTCGAGTTGGGAGTCCGTCGTGCGTCTGGCGTACGGGCAAGGTTGCCTCGGCGCTGAGATCTCGGCTGCCGGCCGCCCAGTGATCGGTTCTTCGACGACGTTGCAACTGACCGGTGGCACACCCAACAACATCGCTGCGATCTTCCTTGCCCTGAGCAGCACGACATCAGCCTTCGGTCCGTTGCCGCTCGATGTTGGCATGTTCGGTGCGCCGGCCGGCTGTACGTTGTTGCAATCCAACGATGTGGGCGTGTTGACGATCGCCGATGGACTTGGCAACTCGTCGTTGGTGTTTCCGATCCCGGCCAACCCGCTGCTCTATGGCGCCGAAGCATTCGCACAGTGGGTGTGCCTCGATCCGAGCCAGGGCACGCCGTTGCCATTCCGTCTGTCGAGCGCCTACCAGATCCTGGTACAGAACTGATGACGATCAACAACGTGTCACTCTGGCGCGTGATGGTTCTGTTGGTCGTGGCAAGTGGCGTCGTGCGTGCACAGGGCTTGTTGACGCCGGGTGGTCAACCAGATCCCACGCACAGCGATCTGTATGCGTGGTATGCCGCGTGGCAAGGAGTCAATTCGTTGGGCACACCAACCGACGGTGCGCCGGTGACACGCTGGGATGATCTGTCGAACAACCAGCACGACCTGGTGCGCGTGCACTCTGCCGGGTCGCGGCAGCCGACGTTTGCGTTGGCGACGGCGAGCACACCATCGGCCATCGAGTTTGACGGCGACGACTACATCTGGGCGAATGACTCCACCGAGTTCGGCACGCTTGCCGGGCCGAAGACAGTGTTCTTTGTCGCGCGTGTGCTGTCGGCAGATGGTGGCTACGTGTTTGACGGCACGAGTGCTGCCGCACGCAATGCGGTGCTCACCGGGCAGTCTTCGGGGCCGAACCAATGGCACACGTTTGCCGGTGCGTCAGCGACGGGTCCAGACGTCGATCACGACGTGTTCCAGGTGCACAGCGTGCAGTTTGGTCCAGGCCAGCTCGAACACTTCCTCAACGGCTCGTCGATCTACTCGGGTGCGAGCACGATTGCGCCATTGGGCGGGTTGACGCTCGGTGCACGGTACACCCTCGACTATTCGTTGATCGGCGACGTCGCCGAGGTGCTGATCTACTCGCGAGCGCTGACGATGGCCGAGCGGCAGCAGGTTGAGGGCTACCTGTTGTCGCGCTATGCCGAGCAATCCCCGCCGGAAGAGCCGGTATCGACGGATGTGTTTGTCGGTGGGGTCGGCTACCCCACGTATCGCATTCCGGCCCTCTTGCGCACGCAGTCCGGCGTATTGCTCGCGTTCGCCGAAGGCCGGCAGAGCCTCAATGACCACGCGCAGAACGACGTGGTGCTGCGACGAAGCGCCGATGCCGGCCAGACCTGGAACGCGCTGCAGCTGCTGCATGACGACGGCGCCAACAGCCTCAACAATCCGTGTTGTGTGCAGATCCGGACGGGAGCGAACGCGGGGCGTGTGCTGCTGATGTACCAACGGTTCCCGGCTGGGTGTCACACCAACTGTGTCGTGCCGGGGCTGACCGGCAGCAACATCTGCCGTTCGTTCGTCATGCATAGCGATGATGACGGCGCCACGTGGTCCCTGCCGGTTGAGATCACGCCAGAGGTCAAGCGGCCGACGCTCGCTCGCGCGATCGCGAGCGGTCCGGGCATTGGCATCCAGTTGCGCCGCGGTGCGCATGCAGGACGCATTGTGTTTCCGTTCAACCAACTCGACACATCGGGGCATTGGTGGAACTACGCGGTGTTCAGTGATGATGGCGGTGTGAGCTTCAGCTACGGCGCACTCGTCGACGACATGCAGACGCCGGGTCAGGGCAACGAAGTGCAGTTCGTCGAACGCGCGGATGGCTCGCTTCTGCTGAATGCGCGCAGCATCGGCGGCACGCGGCATCGCAAGACCGCGGTCAGCGTCGATGGCGGCGCGACGTGGTTGCCGATGGCCGAAGACCCGAAGCTCAACGAGCCGCAGGTGATGGCCAGCGTGTTGCGGTTTACCGACCCGCTCGATGGCTACCGCAGTCGCATTGCCTACGCCGGGCCCAATTCGCGCAACAGTCGCAGCAACGGCACCGTGCAGATCAGCTACGACGAGGGCGTGACGTGGGCGGAGTCCAAGATGATTCACGTCGGCTTCTATGCCTACAGTTGCCTCGCCGCCGCCGACGACGAACGAATCGGCCTGCTGTACGAAGCATCGGGATACGCCCGCATTGCATTCGCTGTCATGACGGTCGAGTGGCTCAGCGATGGTCGGGATTGCCTCGGCAATGGTGCGCACGGTGGCGTCTACGGAACGGGCTGTGCTGGTTCGGGTGGCTTTGTGCCGACGCTCGATACGTTTGGTTGCCCGACGCCCGCGGCCACGGTGACGTTGCAGATCGCCAACGGCCTGGGAGGCGCGCTCGCCGTGATCGGCATTGGTGCTGGTAGCAGTACGGCACCTCTTGGCCCGTGTGTCGCGTCGATCTTGCCGTTGCTTGGCACGATGCCGTTGGTCTTGTTGCATGGCAGTGGCGCTGGCAATGGCAGCCACAACGTGCCGTTGCCCTTGCCGCCCAACCTCGCCCCGATGACGTTGACCGCGCAGGCCTTCGTCGTCGATGCAGGTGCGCCGGCCGGGTTCACGCTCAGCAATGCCGTCGAGCTGGTGATCTTCTGATCCCTGCCTCGTTGCGACAACCGGTGCCGCCCGCCCGGTCAAGGGCGGGCGAATCCACTGCGCAGTATCCGAAAACCAAGCCGACATGATTCTGGTGTGAATTAGTCAGTTCGATGTCGTCGATGACCAAAGAGTAGTCTGCGGTTTGCGCCGAGTTCACAGACCGGTGGCGCGATTCGAGCTATGAAGCAGCCTGTCGCTAGAAAACTGGGCCGTCAGGTCGAGCGGCGATAGCTGCGAAGCAGACCGCCGAGTCGCTCATCAACGACCACCCCGTCACCGTTCGTTGGTTCGTCGCTGCTCGGGGCGATCAGCTTGTTGTCGAGCCCTCGGCGCGGTCGCTGCGCACGCGAGTGCTGTGTTTGGAAGGCATGTCAGGTGATCTCCGTGTTGTCGGTAACTACCGACTTTGAACGAGTTCTCACGCTGCGCTGCCTTCCTAGGCAGGTTCGCTAACTTAGCGATCAGCAACTACTTAAATGTGGTGGGCAGAGGCGGATTTGAACCGCCGACCCTGGCATTTTCAGTGCCATGCTCTACCAACTGAGCTATCTACCCGGGCCAGCATGCATTGCCCCAAGGGGCGTTGCGCCGAGGACGGTAGCCAGTGACGCAGATCGGCGCAAGCACCAGGTTCGCCTGGCCCCGGTAGCACGCCGGCAGGCCCCGTTGGCCGCGATTAGGCCCGCAAGCAGGCGCGTGCTGCAGCGACATCTTCGGTGATCTGCGCCTTCAGGTCGTCGGGCCCGGCAAACTTGCGTTCACCGCGCAGCAGCTGCCGAAACGTGACTTCAAGCTCGCGGTCGTAGAGGTTGCCGTCGAAGTCGAGCAGGTGCACTTCGAGGCAGCTGTCACCGTTGCCGAACGTCGGACGGGTGCCGAGGTTGGCGACGGCGGCGAAGGTTGTGCCGTCAACTACGGCTTCGACCGCGTAGACACCGGTCGGCGGCAAGGCGCCCGATGTCAGGGCAACGTTTGCGGTGGGGAAGCCGAGTTTGCGGCCGCGGGCTTCGCCGTGAACGACCTTGCCGAGCGCGCCGGGAAAGCGGCCGAGGAATCGGCGCGCGCGCGCCAAGTCGCCCCCGGTAATCGCCTGACGGATCGCGGTCGACGAGACTGGTTGGCCGTCAACTTCGAATGGCGCACCGGTGGCGACCTGAAAGCCAAACTCACTGCCGAGATCGCGGAAGTGTTGCGGCGTGCCTTGTCGGTCCTTGCCGAGTGCCGAGTCGTAGCCGAGCAGCAGTCCCCGCGTGCGCAGCCTCTTCACGAGCAGTTCGTCGGCGAACTCGCGTGCGGTCATCTTCTGCAGGCGCGGTTCGAACTGCAACTGCACCAGGCGAAGCACACCCGAACGACGCAACAGCCGCAGTCGGTGCGCCACGCTGACGATCAACGGCGGTGCTTTGCCGAGCAGGACCTGATCGGGGTGGTTTGTGAACGTCACGACGGTCGGCATGCCGCCCAGCGCCGATGCCATCTCAAGCAGTTGGTGCAGCAGCCGAAGGTGTCCGAGGTGCACGCCGTCAAAGACGCCGACCGCGACGACCGAATGGCTGTTCTGATCTTGGTCGCCGTAGATCGAGACCAGATCGAGATCGCGGAGCGCGTCGAGGCCCTCGATCAGTCTCATCGGTTCTGTCTCATGAGTTCGAGTCCACGCGTTGCGGCCTAGGCCCGCGCCTTGTAATCGCTCTCAAGCTCGAGCAGCAGGGACTTCACCCGGATCTTCTCAGTTGCGGTCAACCGATCCACGAAGAAGACTCCCTCAAGGTGGTCGATCTCGTGCTGCACGATCCTGGCGAGCCAGCCGTCGCACTTCAGAGCCTGTTCTTCGCCGTTGACGTCCTGGTAGACGACCGTGATGTCGATCCAGCGTTCGACGTCGGCCTGGATCCCTGGGAAGGACAAACACCCCTCCTCCCCGAACTCGTGCTTCTTCTTGCGCATGATCTTGGGGTTGCAGATCACCAACTCGCCGTCGCGGTCGTCCTTGCTGCCACTGGGGTTGAGAACGAGTAGTTTCTGCTCGATTCCGACCTGGGGGGCCGCCAAACCGACGCCTCCCTCCAGGTACATGGCCTCCAGCATCCGGTCGGCAAGGTCCTTCAGCTCGGCGCCGAACTCGGTAATAGGCTTGCCGCCGTGGCGGAGGATGGGATCTGGATAGATGAGTATGTGCATTCGACCGGAACTTCTTGCGGTAGTCAGGGCAGGTCCCGCGTTGCGGGGCCCGGGCTCTGACGGTAGATTGTTCCGCCCTTTCGTCCGCGTCAAGCAGCCGCCGGCTGCCTTTTCTTGTCGCGCCGATTCCGAGCGACCCCATGGTGGATCTCAGCAAGTACCTGGAGCAGGCGGCCGACGCTGCCAAGCGCCGCAATTATGCGATGGCTGTAAAGATCTACGGTCAGGTCCTCGCGATCCAGCCGGACTTCGGCGAGGCGCGCTCCGGCTTGCGTAAGGTGCTGTTCCAGAAGGTCGCCCAGAAGCCCGCCTCGAAGCTGACCGCGGTTCTGTTCGGCGGCCTCAACCTGCCGATCGCTGGCATGATGCGCTTGATCGGCCAGCACGGTGCGGCCGCGAAGGGATACGAACGCTACCTCGCCTACGATCCGACGGCTGAGGGCCCCAACCTCAAGCTTGGCATGGCGCTGCGTCGTGCCGGCCTCACCAAGTCGGCGCTCGCTGTCTATGCGGCCTATGCCGAGCACCAGCCGCGTTGCCTGGAGGCGTGCCGCGAAGCGGGCGCGCTCTACTACGAGCAAGGCAAGGTCAACGAAGCGTTGGCGATGTATGAGTTGGCGCTCAAGGTCGACCCTCGCGACCAAGACTCGCTGAAGGCTCGCAAGAACCTCGCCGCTGAAGGCGCTCTGAAGAGCACCGGCATCGAGACGGCCGAGAGCTCGCGCGACCTGATCAAGGACAAGGGCAAGCAACAAGAACTCGAGCGTTCGGAGCGGCTGCAGTTGTCTGCCGACGAGGTTGTTGCCGAACTCGAAGAAATCGAAGCGCAACTGCAGGAGAACCCCGACGACCAGAAGCGACTTCGTCGTGCGGCTCGCTTGCGCGAGATGGCCAAGGACCTGCAAGGTGCACTCGACCTGATCGACCGGCTCTTGCAGAAGAACCCGAGCGACGGTGAGTTGCTCGAGATTGCCGCGGACCTGCGCATTCGTTTGCAGGAGCAGATGGTGCAGAAGGCCGTCAAGCGTGGCGATGAGGGTGCTGCCAAGCGCGCCCGTGCGGCGTTGGCTCAGCTCCGCGTCGGCGAAGCTCGCCGTCGCGTCGACCGCAACCCAGCCGACTTGGGCGCGCGCTTCGATCTGGGTTCGAGCCTGCTCGAGTCCGGTGAAATCGACGAAGCGATCGCCGAGTTGCAGCAAGGCGTCAAGGACCCGCGCAAGAAGACCGACGCGATGTTCTTGCTCGGCCGCGCATTCCAACAAAAGGACCTGCTGGACCTCGCCCTCGGACAGTTCGAGAAGGCGTTGGCTGCCGCCGGTGGCGGTAAGCGGGCCAAAGAGGCGCTCTACGAAATGGGCGTCATCTGCGAGAGCCAGGGCAAGCACAGCGATGCCTTGGCGCACTTCACGAAGATCCTCGAACAAGACATCGGCTTCCTCGATGTCGCCAAGAAGGTGGCAGCGCTCAATAAATGAGCCTCCATCGCTAGCATCAGAGATCTATCGCTAGCAATAGAGATCTGCCGCTAAGATTACCAATCCTCCCTAACGACCGAGATAGAGCACAGAAACCTACAGATGGCCCACAGTAACCAAGCCCGTAAGCGCATCCGCACGTCGGACAAGCAGCGCATCATGAACAAGTCCCGCATGAGTCGCCTGAAGACCGAGGTCAAGAAGCTCATGACCGCCGTGGAATCGGGCGACAAGGGCAAGGCGTCGGAGATCCTGCCGCTCGTGTGCAAGTGCATCGACAAGGCTTCGAAGCAGAACATCATCCACAAGCACAACGCATCGCGCCGCAAGAGCCAGGCGATGAGCGCGGTGCAGTCGATGAAGTAGCACGGCCTTCTCGGCTGCCGTGAGGGAAAGGGGGCTCGCCAGCCCCGCTTGACGCCCGTTCGTAAGCGTGCCTCATAGCCTTTCGGCTGGGGCAATTCTGCGGCGGGCGCCGCTATGTACTGCCCGTGAGGCGCGGCAACGTTGGCGCGGTTGGGCCTAGCCCATGCCGAACTAAGCACTTCTTCAACGGGCTGCTAGCGCAGCAGGCGCGTGTAGCGGTAGTTCGCTTGCATGGTCAGGGTCAGGATTGCCGTCGAGTAGACACGGCCGCCGTCTTCGCCCCAGGCGCCGACCGGATCCCACGAGCCGTAGTTGTTCTTGTCGCTCATGTCACTGTGTTGGTGGGGGCCGACGGCGCGCTCAAGCGCCCTCTGCCACTTCACCCAAGGTGTGCCGCCCATCTGGAACAGCGCGTAGGTCGCGTAGTACCAGTAGTAGTGGTCGATGGAACCGCTCTTTTCATCCCAGACGGGTGGGGTGGCGTTCAACAGCCTGGCGGCGGCGCCCATGATCGGCTTCTCTCGCGGATCCTGGCCGAGGAAGATGCGGCTGAACAGGCCGACTGCGGTCAGTGCCTGGCTCTTGCCTGCCGGGAACTTCACTGCGTGCTCACCCTTCTTGCGCGAGCACGATTCGCCGGCGCGTTTGTAGCCGTGCGCGCCGGATACGTCGCTGACTTGGTCGAGGAAGACGCCGGCGCACTTCATCGCGTCGTCGTTGACCATCAGGTTGAAGTACTTGGCGGACTTGTAGGCCATGATCGCCCAGCCGGTAACCGAGATGTCGTTGTCGTTATCGCGCGGTTGGTAGCGCCATACCGAGTACGGGTTGCGGTGCGACTCGAGGTAGTTGATGCCCAGTTGCGCAGACTTGCGCAGCGTCTTGTAGCCAGACAGGCCGTAGGCCTCACACATCGCGTAGGCGGCGATTGCGTGGTCGTAGACGAAGTCGTTGGAGGCCCGGCTGCCGAACAGGCCAGATACAGGCTCCTGTTGGGCCCTCAACCAGAGCACACCGCGGCGCACGTTCTCTCTGTATTGGCCCTGGCGCATCGTGTTGTTCTCACCAAGGAAGGCGAGCAGTGCGAGTCCCGTGACGCCGATGTCGTGCACGGCGTTGCCGGCGCCGTTGCAGGTCTTGTAGGACGGGTTGTCGTGCTTCATGAAGCCGTCACAGTCCCAGCGCCCGTCTTCATCCTGGTGGGCGGCCAGCCATTGAAGTCCAGGTCCCACGTTTGGCTGTGGTGAGCGGCCGCCTTTCTTGCCGCAGGGACCGCGGCCGCTATATGGACCGGCGGCACCACCGAGCAGCCCGAGGGCGGTGTTCCAGTACTTGCTGTCGAAGGCCGACATGGTCTCCGTCTCTTGCGAGTTGTCCTCCGAAGGCACTTCCGCTTCGCGATCGACAACGTTGACGTCTTCTACCGGAACGACGTCGGGCTCGTCCTCGGGTTTGGGTTGTGGCGGCGGTGGTGGCGGCGGCTCGACGATCTTCTGCTTGTCCGTGTTGGTCATCGTGACACTGGTCACGGCTTTCTTCGGTGCTTCGGGCGGCACAAGCGTCCAGATCAACAACAGCAACACGGCGTGCAGGCCAGCGGACAAGAGCAGCCACGGCGATTGCTTGAGCCGCTCGCCCATCAACTCTTGGAAGGTCGCGTCGTCGTGGAACGAGCGGTGAGTACGGATCGGTGCCTGGGACGAATACATGAGAGAACTCCTTCCCCGACGCCATTAGGTGGCGTGGGTGGTTTCTGGGGCTCACCGCTCAAGCAACACAGTGTTGTGAGAAGCGATGACTGGTTGCCTTTGTCCAACGGACAACACGTGCTTGCGGATCACTCCATGGAGTAGTTCTTCGCAGTGTTTTCGTGGCTACACTTTGATGCATGCAAAGGCCGCGAAAAGTGAACTTGTTCGCCTTGCTTGTCGTTGTGACGGCATTGGCAGCGAGTTGCGCGATGGGCAACGGCGGGCGACGTCGCCTGCTCAACTACCTCGACGCCAATTTCACGCCGAGCACGACCACTGGTCGTTGGCTTCTGTCACCGATTGCGTTGCCAGTCGGCATCGTCGCGGGCGCCACAGATGCCGTCGTGTTGCACCCGCTGTCGCAGATCGACGATGCTTGGGTCGATACCGTGGACGTCGTCTGGGACTTCGGTCCGGGCACGGATTTCCGCACCGTGCTGTTGACGCCTTTGTCGGCGGTCGCGACGCCGGTTGTGTTTGGCGTGACTTGGCTGTGGCGCTCGGTATTCGACATCTCGGATTCGATTGAGATGTCGCCAGCGCCGAATGTCGGGAAGCCGGCCGCGAAGTCGTTGGAGGAGGACAAGTGATGCGCGCTTCCCACACCCTTCGTTGTGCTGGCGTCGTTGCGTTGACGTTGCTGCCTTCGTGCGCGTGGTCCAACCAGGACAATCGTCCAGTTTGGAACGCCTTTGAGCGCACTTTGGTGCCAAGTGGCGACGGACTGTTTCTAGCGTCCCTACCGCTGACGGTGCCCCTTGGTCTCGGTGCGATCGTTATCGACACAGTGATCGCGCACCCCCTGCGGGTCGTCGACGATGCCTATGGCGACGCGGCGAGTCTTTGGGATCCCGATGATCTCGAGTTCGAGCATGCCTACTACACGGAGACGGCGTTCTTGCCGCTGCGTACGGTTGCGACACCAGTGGCGTTCTTGGGTTCGTTCGCCCTCCGCTCCATCTTCGACATCCGCGCTCCGGCCAAGAAGATGAGTAAGGCGGA
>JAPYTD010000004.1:39362-117940 GCA_029936315.1 Planctomycetota bacterium
GCGTGAGGAGCAGGAACGCAAGATCGAGGCAGGCAAGCGCACCGCGTTCATTGCGTGGTTGCGTTCTCCAGGTTCGGCGCGCGGCGCCGTCTGGGTCGAGCAGTGGCACCCGAGCTTTGACGAGCCAATGCGCCAGGCGTTGGCCGGTGACGCCGGCACGCGCGTGAGCCTGCACAATGGCATGTTGCGTGGGGGAGCGATCAAGATCGGCAACTACGACGCAACACAAGGGCTGCGCGACTCGGATCCGGTGGTTCGCTACTCGTGCGTCAAGGAGTGGCCACGCCAGCAGCCGAAGCCTCCGGCGGAGTTGGTGGCAGCGCTGTGGAACGACCCGGTGGAGTCGATCCGGTTGCTGGCCAAGGACCGCTTCCGTCGCTAGCTGGGTGCGGTGCCAGGCACCGTGCCCGCCGGTTCTTCAACGGGCTGCTAAGGCGAGGCGCAACTCAGTCCCGGTCCTGTTCGGGTGCGCTGCGAACGAACGCATCCTCGCCGTCGATCTCGACGTGGATGACGTTGGGGTTGCAGCACACCGGGCAGTCCTCGACGTAGCTCTGTCGTGATCCGCCCGACCAGTCGATCGGCACGACGATATCCTCGCCGCATGAGTCACAGACGTAGCTCGCTTCGTCGCGCATGAGGCCCCTTACTATGCAAAACGGCCCGCGTTCACCAGGAGGGAACGCGGACCGTTTTGTGGTCGGCTGCTAGCCGCTTGATGTTGGCTGCTTAATAGCTGCTTAGCGAACGAGGCGGCTGTAGCGGTAGTAAGCCTCGAGCGTCAGCGTCAGGATGGCCGTCGAGTAGACGCGGCCACCGTCTTCGCCCCAGGCGCCGACTGGATCCCACGAACCAACGAGGTTCTTCTTGGAGCCGTCACGGTGCTGGTGCTTGACCACTGCGGTCTCGAGTTTCTTCTGCCAATCTGTCCAGTGGGAGCCACCGTATTGGAACAGCGCGTAGGTCGCGTAGTACCAGTAGTAGTGGTCGATGCTGCCACCTTTCTCGTCCCAAACGGGCGGCTTCGAGCGCAGCAGGTTGGCGGCGGCCTTCATGACCGGGTGCTCCTTCGGATCCTGGTTCATGAAGAAGCGGCAGAAGAGGGCGACGGCGGTCAGGGCTTCGCCCTTCTCGATCGGGAACTTCGTACCGTGCTCACCAGGCTTCCGCGAGCTGCCTTCGCCTGCCTTCGTGTAACCGTGCTTGCCGGTCGCATCCGAGACTTGGTCCAGGAACGTTTCGCAGAGCTTCAGCGCGCCGGTGTTGACCTGGAGCTTGAAGAACTGACCCGACTCGTAGGCCATGATGGCCCAGCCGGTGACCGAGATGTCGTTGTCGTTATCGCGCGGTTGGTAGCGCCATACCGAGTACGGGTTGCGGTGCGACTCAAGGTAGTTGATGCCATTCTGGGCCGACTTGCGGAGCAACTTGTAGTCCGACAGGCCGAACGCCTCGCACATCGCGTAGGCCGCGATTGCGTGGTCGTAGACGAAGTCGTGCGACGCAGCGCTACCAAACAGGCCGTTCTCTTGCTGTTGGCCTCTCAGCCACAAGACGCCCTTCTTGATGTTCTTCTTGTAGGGACCGGCGCGCATCGTGCTGCCATCGCCAAGGAAGGCGAGCAGTGCGAGAGCGGTGATTCCCACGTCGTGAACAGCATTGCCGGGACCGTTGCAGATCTCGCTGTCGGCTGAGTCGTGCTTCATGAAGCCGTCACAGTCCCACTTGCCGTCTTCGTCTTGGTGGTTGGCGAGCCATTTGAGGCCAGCGTCGATGGCTGCCGCGTACGACTTGCCACCCCTACCGCCACGACCGCTACCACGACCGCCGTAACGGCCACCGGCACCGCCGCCGAGGCCAACCGCGGAGTTCCACTGGTTGGAGTCGAAGGCCGATTCCTTGGTGTCTTCTTCATCGGTGTCGAGCGTCTCTTCCTGCTCGGTCACGGTCGTCTCGGTCACGACGACTTCTTCCGTGACCTCTTCGACCTTGGTCTCCGGCGGAGGCGGCGGAGGTGGCTCTTCAATCTTCTTTTCCTCCTTGATCTGCATCTCGGCCTTGAGCTTGCCCTTATTAGCTGCTTCTGGCGGGAACAGGGCCCAGACCAGCAAGAGGAGCACGGCGTGCAGTGCGGCAGAGAGGATCAGCCACGGAGCTTGGCGGAGACGTTCCGCCATCAAGTCCTGGAAGCTTTCTTCCTGATCCCAGGAAGGTGCCGCGTTGGACTGAACTTGGATTTTGGTGGGGTCGAGCTGGACCATGCTGTTGACCTGATAATTGCGAGCGAGGGTGTATGCACCTTGCCAGCGGAGTCGATTGACCGTCGGTTGATTAGGACTGTCTGTCGAGGACTGACGTACCGGAGACGCGCGTTGCGCTTCGGTGGTGGTGGGCCACGTAACGACAGTTCTCTCAGGGAGGTTCAGAGAGGGGGGCGAGAAAGTAGAGCCAGCAGCACATTCATCCGCAACCGCCTGTCCGGGTGCCGGGGCAAATGAGCACGCTCGTCCATGGGGTCAGCGCGCGCGGTCGGGGGCAATTGGGCGCTGGATGGTCGGCGGGGGCGCTGATTCGAGTGCAGGCGTGGTTTTGGAAAGCATCGTAATAGGCTGTAAACAATCGCCTTACTACTTTGGAAGCTTGACGCGTCGTCCGTTCTGGTAGACCCAGACCCTGGTGCGATCCTGGGCCCGCATCAGCGCCTGCCCGCGGAACTCGAAGTGCAACTTCTTCTTCGCGAACAGCCGGACCTGCTCCTGGACCAATCGGTCCTCGAATCGGCCGCCGCTGGCTGGCGTGTGCCGGAGGATCTTGGCAATTCGGATGGTGCCGTTCGGCCCCCGGATCAATGCCGATACCTGGCCCTTTGGCCCGGCCAATCCGAAGGCCTTGAGCGCCGTCCCCAGCGAGGATGCCGGTAGCGAGAACAAGGGCTTGGCGTTCGGGTACTTGGCTGCGACTTCGGTGGCCGTCCAATTGTAGGTGCGCCAGTGTTCGCTCGCTGCGAGCGCGTTCTTTTCGGCCTCTGGGCCGGTGAACACCAGTTGGGCCACGTCGGCGCTGACCGGGTGCTCAAACTGCGAGCGGAACTCCTGGTAGGTCTCCCGCAGCATGCGCGGCGTCAGGTAGAGATTCGATTGCTTGCGCAGCCGCTCGTAGATCGCGAACTGCTCGGCCAGCATAGTCAGCTTCTCGATGCGCAGATCGTCTTCGTAGGTTTGCCAAGTCTGGCCCGTTCGGGCCAGTTCTTCGCTGAATGCGAACTCCGTGCCCAGATCGCGCACCCGGTCCTGCTTGTCGCGTTCGAGCTCGTTCCTGAGGATCATGTCGAACTGATCCGGTGGGAAGTGGCCAAAGGAGCGCGCGGACTGCGCCATCTGGTACGAACCGACCATTCGGCGCAGTTCGTTAATGGTCACGTTGCGCATGTCATTGAGGCTCAACTTGCGGCCCTCGGCTTCGGCGCCGGCGATTGGCCCGATGCTCGCCTGGAACAGTTTGCTCTGCAGGATCGAGCTGTCGTTGACGCTGGCGACGACGCTGTCGACGAAGTACCGCTTGGGGTCGGCAGGAATGTTGGGTTTTGTCGTGCCGGGGTTCTGCGCCGGTGGCGGTGCCGCTTGCGCGGTGAGTCCCGGCACGGCCAGGCATGCGCCAATTGCCAGAATGCCCATGAGAGGCCCCATTCGAGTAGCCAGTACCACCATCACCATAGGCCTGATAATGGGGCCCCAGGGTCATTCCAGCAAGCATGAGCCGTCGCCATCCTTACGCCCGGTTGCAATCCCGACTCGGGCCCCTTCTCTTGGGTCGCCCCATGAGTTCTCGTTCCGGATCCTGCATCGTCGTCGGCGCCTCGTCCGGCATTGGCCTCGCCATCGCTCGGCGATTGGCACATCTTGGCCGCAAGGTCGCACTGCTCGCCCGCCGCGAGGGCGAATTGATGGCGCAGGTGGCGTTGATCAACGAGGCCTTGTCATGCGAGGCTGCGTTTGCCTATGTGCATGACGTGTCGGATGTGGACGCGGCCGAGGGGTTGTTCGCGAAGATCGAAACCGAACTCGGTCCGGTAGACGAACTGCACTACGTCGCCGGAGTCATGCCGGACATCGAGCCTGATGAGTTCGACCTCGACAAGGATCGCCAGCAGGTCATCGTCAACATGCTCGGCTGCATTGCGTGGGGCAACGCGGCGGCGCGTCGCTTTCTCGAACGCAAGGCCGGCACGATCGTCGGTGTGTCGTCGGTGGCGCAGGATCGCGGTCGCATCGGCCGGCCGGTCTACAACGCGAGCAAGGCCGGCATGGATACGTACCTCGAAGCGCTGCGCAACCGCCTCTGGCGGCACGGCGTGCGTGTGACGACGATCCGTCCGGGATTCGTTGAGACGCCGATGACGGCGGGCCTTCAGCTCAAGGGCGCGATCTCTGCCGATAGTGCTGCCGAACGGATCTTGAAGGCGACCGCCAAGCAGAAGGCGATCGTCTATGTGCCGGGTAAGTGGCGCTTGATCATGACTGTGATCCGCACCATCCCTTCGTTTGTGTTTCGCAAGCTGTCGATCTGATTCGAAAGATTGCCAAGGCCACAGCGTTGGTACGTAGCTCGCAATGACGCCCACGACGCCCACCTCATCCTCAAGTCCGACGCCGTCCGTGCCGTTTCACGATGAAGCGGTCATGGGCTTTGGCATGTCGGTAGGCGGGCAGGCCAAGGTCGCGCGGCCGACCACGGTCGAGCAGGTCGCGGATGTGTTTGCCGGCCTGCGGCGCGACGGTGGTTCGCTCGCGTTGCGTGGGGCAGGTTGCAGCTACGGCGATGCGTCGAACAACAACCACGGTCGCGTGCTCGATCTCACCGCGATGAATCGCATCCTGTCGTTTGATTCACAAACCGGCATCGCCCAGTGCGAGCCAGGCGTGACGGTGCGGGACTTGTGGCGACGTTCGATCGCCAGTGGTTACTGGCCGCGTGTTGTCAGCGGCACGATGGCCGTGTCGATGGGTGGCGCCGCGGCGATGAACATCCACGGCAAGAACAACTTCGCCTTGGGCTCGTTTGGCGAGTGCGTTCGTTCGTTCGAACTGATGACGCCGGCTGGCGAGATCGTCAAGTGCTCGCGCGAGACCGAACCCGAATTGTTCCACGCCGCGATCAGTGGCTTTGGCATGCTCGGTTGCTTCACCAAACTCGAGATCCAGACCAAGCGCGTGTACTCAGGTCGCCTGCGGGTCTACGGCATCGTCGCGCGCGACATCGAACACAACCTCGAGATCCTTGAGGACATGTGTGGCGAGGCCGATTACCTCGTGTCTTGGGTCGACCTGCAGGCGAAGGGCAAATCGCTCGGCCGCGGCTTGATGCATCGCGCCGATCAGATGAAGCCAGGCGAAGACCCGGATGGCTTGCGCTACTTCGACCCGTCGTTGCAGGATGTGCCGCCGAACCTGTTTGGCGTTGTGCCGAAGAGTTGGCTGTGGCCGGGCATGTGGTGCGCCGTGCACATGAAGCAGGTTGCGTTGGTCAACTGGCTGAAGTTCAGAGCCGGCTTCCGCGAGGAGCGCCACTCGCCGTATCTACAGACGCACGGTGCGTTCCATTTCCTGCTCGACTACGTGCCGCGCTGGCATTGGATGACCAAGCCGGGCGGCTTGATCCAGTTCCAACCGTTTATCCCGAAGAACGAAGGCGCGCGTGTCTTGCGCACGCTGATCGAGATGTGCCAAAAGAGTGGGCACGTTCCGTATCTCGGCGTGCTCAAGAAGCACAGGCCCGATCCGTTCTTGATGACGCACGCGGTCGACGGCTACTCGATGGCGATGGATATCGCGGTCAGCAAGAACAAGAGCCGCCGCGAGTCGCTGTGGCGCCTGTGCCAGGAGATGGCGGAGGTCGTGCTCGCCGCCGGTGGTCGCTTCTACTACGCGAAGGATGCGGTGCTGCTTGAGTCGTCGTTCGCGCGCGTGCACGGCGACGAGACGACCAAGAAGTTCCGCGCATTGAAAGAGAAGTGGGATCCGCAGCGCATGCTGCAGACCGACCTGTCGCGTCGACTCGGCGTGTAGAACGGGCTTGTGCCTCGGGCGAGGCGGTTGTGATGTTCGTTTGGCGAGGGCATGTCCATGCGCGCTATCGTAGGTGGACCATGAAGGCCTTCTATGTTTCGGTGCTGTCAGTTTTGGCTGCCGTCTCGATTCCCGCCCAGCAACCCACGTTGTCTGAGGCGAAGTTCGACGAGTTGCGGGCGCTGCTGACGCCGGATCCGCAGACGATGTGGCGGCGCATTCCGTGGCGTGTCGAGTTGCTCGAGGCGCAGCGCGAAGCGGCCGCGCAGAACAAGCCGCTGTTCATCTGGGCGATGGATGGGCATCCACTCGGCTGCACTTGAAACAACGGCGTGATCGATCGTGCATCGATCTTTGCCGACCAGCGCATGTTCGAGTTGTTGCGCACCAAGTTCATTCCTGTAGCGATCGATCAGGCTTACGAGCGCCGCCAGAAAGACGCCGAAGGTGAGTTCTATCGAAGTATCGCCTCGCAAGGTCCGCGCAAGAATTTCCAAGGCACGACCCAAGGCTTCTACGTCGCGACGCCGGCGGGGGAGTTGCTGCTCTACAACAACAACCGCGATCCGGAGAAGGTGCTGCGCCTTACCAAGAAGGCGTCCGTGACGTTTGCTGCCAGCAAGAGTGCGAAGCGCGCAACCAAGCCCATCGCTTCTGGCAAGGTCGATGCGCGCTACAACCCCGTGCCGCCCGAAGGCGGTTTGGTGGTGCGGGTGCGCGCAAAGGTGTTGGGTGGATACGTTGCGACCAGCGACCGTTGGCGCAAGGCGATGCAGACGGCGTTGTCGCGCGACAACCTTTGGATCACGCAGAAGGAACACGCGGCGCTCGTTGCCGGCGAGCTACCCAAGAAGTTGATGCGACGGCTAACGCGTTTCCACCTCGTCGACAACACGCGCGGGGAGCCGCCGATGTGGCAGGACAAGGAAGTGCGCAAGATCGCATTCGAGCGTGATGGCAAGCGCATCCGCGGATCCGTTCTGCTCCGCACCGAGGATGGTAAGCGCGGCTACGTTGCGTCGATGCTCGGCTTCGTCGAGGTCGAGAAGGACGTGGTCACGCGCTTTGACCTGGTCGTCAACGGCGAGTTCTGGGGCGAAGGCCGCTACACGCGCAACGCACCGGCGGGGCGGTTTCCGTTCGCGGTGTCGCTTACTTTGGCGGACGGCAGTGATGTTGCGGATGCGATCCCGCCGCAGGCGTCACGTGGGTGGGTCGAAGGCTACTTTCGCTGAGGGGTGCGACGACAGTGGTCGTGGCCTGATTGCATTGACCGAAGGCTTGGGCTCGGTGCAGTCTATTCGTGTTCTGCTGTTGAGGTGAGTTGCTGTAGCGTGAGCCATTGCTCAAGCCACAAGGCTCTCACGTATGACCAAAGCAGCAGGACTGTCCCTAGGGCGGTTGACAATCGTCTTCGCCGGTTTCGTGATCATCGTTGCCGGCATGAAGGCGGCCGCGTCGATCGTCGTGCCACTGCTGTGTGCGCTGTTCCTGATGGTGTTGAGCCTGCCGGTCCTGCATTGGCTGCAACGACGCAAGCTGCCCGATGGCCTGGCGCTGTTGCTCGTGATCGGCGGCATAGTCATGACGGTCGTGCTCGTGCTGCTCGTGCTCGGATCGTCGTTCGCCGGCTTCCAGGATGATTGCGCTGGCTACGGCGAACGCCTGCAACAGGTCTATGGCGAAGCCAAGGAATGGCTGGGCGGCTACGTGGATGTCACGGACAAGCTCGACAGTGCGATCGATCCACAGGTGCTCATGAGCTACGTCGGCAATGCCGTCGGGCAACTCGGCGGGCTGATGAGCAACGCCTTTGTCATCTTGTTGCTTGTCGCCTTCTTGCTCGCTGAGGCGAACAGCTTCGGCAAGAAGCTCGAGGCAGGATCGAAGGACCCTGCCGCAACCCGAGCGCGGCTGGAGGAGATCGGCCGCGGCGTGACCAAGTACTTCTCGATCAAGACCGCCGTGAGCGGGCTGACTGGCGTGCTCGTCGGCATCGTGCTCGCGATTGCCGGTGTCGATTACCCCGTGCTCTGGGGGTTCCTCGCGTTCTTGCTCAACTTCGTGCCGAGCATCGGTTCGATTCTGGCGGCCATCCCACCTGTGCTGCTCGCGATTGTGCAACCGGAGTTGGGTGCGGGCACCGCCGTCGTCGTTGCGGTCTTCCTGCTCGCGATCAACCTCGTAGTTGGCACCGTGTTGGAGCCCCGCTTCATGGGACGCGGTCTCGATCTCTCGAGCCTCGTCGTGTTCTTGTCGCTGTTGTTTTGGGGCTGGGTGCTAGGGCCGGTCGGCATGCTGCTGTCGGTGCCATTGACCGCGACGGTGAAAATCATTCTCGAAGCGTTCGCCGAGGGGCGGCCAATCGCGCGCCTGCTGGGTTCGCACGTCGAACCGGCCTGATAAGGGGGGCTGGGCTCTCTCCCCAAGCCTCATTTGCACGTTCTAGGCCCTGTCTACCGCTCCGACCTTGTCGAAATGCTCCGTTCGGGCTATCCTGTTTGCGTCGGCAAGTGCCTGTATGGCATGGCCGTGCATCGAAACCCTCCATCCGGAACGGATTCCGGTCTCAAGTAGAGGCGACATTAGGTCGATGCCATTGCAGTTGTGCAGAAGCACAACACTTTGAGAGCTAGAGCCCTAGCGAGCCAGAAATGCGGCGGGTGGCGACCAGGTAGGTCGGCCCGTGCCATCGTGCATTGTTCAGTAAGAACGAGTAGCCGCAGGTAAGCAGAGTGGGGCACCCAAGATAACAACGAACGCGCAGCGCTTTGCCACTAACGGCGCCGCTGCCAAGAGAACAACTTAGTGAGTTTTGAATCCCTCGGACTGAACAAGTCCATCCTGCAGGGTGTGCGCGACGCCGGCTACGACAAGCCGACCGAGATCCAAGTGCATGCCATCCCCAAGATCCTTGCTGGCACTGAACTGATTGGCCTCGGCCAAACAGGTAGCGGCAAGACCGCAGCCTTCGGTTTGCCGATGCTGCATAACTTCACCGGTGGCGAACCCGGCCTTCGTGGCCTGATCATCGTGCCGACGCGCGAACTGTGTGTGCAAGTCGCCGAGAACCTGCGCGGCTATGCAAAGCACGCTGGCCTCAGCGTGTGCACCGCGTTCGGTGGCATTGACATTGCGATCCAAGAGTCCGCCTTCAAGCGCGGCCTGGATGTGTTGGTCGCTTGCCCCGGTCGATTGATCGATCACCTTGAGCGGCGCAACATCTCGCTTGAGAAGATCGAGATGGTCGTGCTCGACGAAGCGGACCGCATGCTCGACATGGGCTTCATGCCGCAGATTCGACGCGTGTTCCTTCGAATGCCAGATGAGCGGCAGAACCTGCTGTTCTCAGCAACGCTGCCGAAGGAAGTTGAAGGCCTGGTCCACGACTTCCTGCCCAACGCTGAGCACGTGCAGATCGGTTCGCGCAGCCAATCGGTTAGCACGATTACGCATCGTTTCGCGGCGGTCCAAGTCGGTGACAAGCCCGACGCGCTCGAACGCCTGCTCCGTCGCGAGAGTGGCAAGGTGCTGGTGTTCTGCAACAAGAAGATCGGTTGCGAGAAGCTTGGCAGCATGCTGAAGCGCCGTGGCATGCCGGCGGATTCGATCCACGGCGACAAGAGTGCCGAAGCGCGGCACATGTGCCTTGGCGCGTTCTCGCGCGGCAAGACTCGCATCTTGATTGCCACCGACGTTGCCGGTCGCGGCATCGATGTCGACGACGTTGCGTTGGTCGTCAACTACGACTTTCCGTTGGTGCTTGAGGACTACGTGCACCGCACCGGTCGCACCGGTCGCGCCGGCAAGACCGGTCGCGCGGTGTCGTTTGTTGCTCCCTCGGAGAAGCGTCTCTACGAAGCCGTCAAGGCGCACCTCGCCGGCAAGGAAGTGAAGAACGCGCCGGCCGCGCCGGGTCGCGGCTACGGCATGCCGAAGGGTCGTGGTGATCGGAAGCCGCGTGGCCGCAGTGATGGTGGGCGACCTGCAGGTGGCAGGGGTCGTGGTCGCGCGACGGCTGGCGCGCCCTACTAGCCCACGATCATCGATCGCACGATTGCGAACGTTCACCGTGGTCTACGAGAACTAGCCGAAGAGGTTAGTTCTCGTCCCGGCACCGTATGAGCACCCTTGCGCGTCCATGATCGGCGCCATGCAAAGGGGTATTGCAACGGGACTACGGTGCGTCAGGGGACCAGTTGCAGCGCATCGTCGCTTCGTGGCAAGGTCTTGAGCCGGCGACTGCCGCACAGGCACACCTGACACGCTTTGCCGCTTGCCGCGGACGAGAAGATCGCGCGCGAAGTTGGTGCGCGCAGGGTTTACGACTCCTTGCGCCAGGGTGTCGACACGAGCAAGCCGGTCAAGCGCCGCAAGCTGCTGAAGCAGCTTGGGGCTTTTGCCAAGAACACCGAGTACGAAGGCACCTATGCCGTCAAACTCGCCCTGATTGAATACAACCGGTTGGGCTTGCGCTGACTAGCCGAGGATCGCCTTGGCGGTCGCGGCTGGGTCACTCGCCTGCACCAAAGAACGAAACACGTCGTCGAGGTGTTCGTGCGCACCCTTGCCCGCCTGTTCACGCAGCTCGGCTGCAGACCCACACGCGAGCAGCTTGCCCTTGTCGAGAACGGCGATGCGGTCGGCGGTGTTCTCGACGACGTCGAGCATGTGGCTGCAGTGCAGCACCGCACCGCCGCGCGCGGCGAACTCATGCATCAGCTGTTTGACGATCAGCGTGGTTGTGACGTCGAGGCCAGAGAGCGGCTCGTCAAACACCAACAGCTTCGGGTCGGTTAGCAGCGCGGCTGAGATCGAAACCTTCTGCAGCATGCCCTTGCTGAACGCGACCATCGGCTCGTCTTTGCGGTCGAGAATGTCGAAGCCGCGCAGGAACCGTTCGCCGCGGTCTGCGACCACTGCGTCGTCGAGATCGAACAATCTGCCCTTGAGCAGCAGGAACTCCCACGGCGTCAGGGTCTCGTGCAAGCGGGCGACTTCCGGCAAGTAACCGACCAGGCGGCGGGCCGACGCGTCCGTCAAGGCATCGGCGCCGTCGATCTGCACGGAGCCCTGGTCCGGTTTGAGCAGGCCGACCAGGCATTTCACGGTGGTCGTCTTGCCAGCGCCGTTTGGCCCGAGCAGCGCCAGGATTTCGCCCGAGGCGATGCTCAGGTCGAGCCCATCCAGAGCGACGAAATTGCCGTAGGTCTTGCGCAGGTTGGCGATTGCCAGCATGGGGCCATCTTGGCAGTAGGTTGGGCGAACGGCCAGTGTTGTGGTGGCTTCTCGGTGGGTGAGCGGGCTGCGGCAGGGATTTGTCAGAAGTTGTACTGGCGAACTTCCTTCCTGCTGAACCTGACCGGTTCGGGTATCGTTCGCCGCCCCAACGTGCGTACTTCTTCGCTACTTGTGTCGATTGCCGTCCACGGAGCCGCGGTAGCAACCGTGGTCGGGTTCGGTGCGTACGCGCTGCAGAGCCAGCACCGGCCGTTGGCGCATCTTGAGATTCGGCACCAGCAGGCCAGCTCCCTGGCGCCCCAGCGCACGCTGCCAGATCCCGATGTCGTGCCGGAGCAGTTGGTTGAGCACGTCGTTGTGAACGACGTCCGAGTCGATGAGCAGACGGATGAGCAGACGGATGAGTCGGCGGATGAGCAGGCGATTGCCTCGGCCACCGTCGATGACCGCATGTTGTCGCCATCCGAGGTGTTGCAGGGTGTCACGCTTGAGCGGGTGAAGGTGCCTTCGCCGGTCGTGCCAGCCAAGTCGCACGAGCCGCAGCCGGCCCCGGCGGTCGTGCCGAAGCTCAGCGAACCGCAGGTGTTCATGCAGGCGCAACGTTCGGACAACGTCGAACCGGTCTACCCGGCGCGTGAGCGTCGTCAGATGCGCGAGGGACTGGTCGTCGTGCGCATTGTGGTTTCGACGGATGGTTCGGTCGAGCACGCGTCGCTGTTGACGCCGTCTCGCTACAAGGGCTTCAACCAGTCGGCTTTGGCTGCGGCGCGCAAGTGGACGTTCGCGCCGGCGACTCGAGGTGGGGTCGCGGTCAAGAGCGAGACCGACATCGAAGTCGAGTTTCGCCTGACGGACGATCGCTAGGTTCTCGGGTTAGCCGCCTACAGGAACGGCCCTGCTCGAACGGCCGCTATTCGAACGGTACATTGAGTTCCGCGAGGATCGCATCGAGTCGTCCATACATGCGTTCCCAGCGCCATTCTTGCCGGACCCACTTCGCGGCGGCCAGACCATCGCGGCGGGCGACTTCCGGATCGGCAAACCACTTCGCGACGGCTTCGACGGTCGCGGCAACGCCGTCGGCGACGACCAACGAGTTTTGTGGGACATTACCGAGGCCTTGCGATGCCTGCGGTGAGGCAACCGTCGGCAAGGCCATGCTCATTGCTTCGAGCACTTTGTTTTGTACGCCGCGAGCGAGTCGTAACGGGGCAATCGCGACCGAAGCCTTGTCGAAGTATGGCGGCGTTGTCTCGACGCGGCCGGTGACGGTGATGCCGTCGAGCTCGCCGAGTGCTGTGACCGCCGCCGTTGGCTTGCTACCAACGATCAGCAACCGGGCATCCGGAAAGCGCTTGCGCAGCGTTGGCCAGCAGCTCTTGGCAAACCAGCAAACGCCGTCGATGTTCGGTTCGTAGTCCATCACGCCCGTGAAGATCGCAGTCTGCGGGTGGCGTTCGGCTTCGCTCTGCGACTGAAAGTGCTCGATGTCGACACCGTTTGGCAACACATCCGGCACGACACCAGGGATCAGCTCCAGGAACAATTTGCGTTCGACTTCACTGACGACGAACGACCGCGAAAACGTGCGTGCCACTTCGGCTTCGAACGCGAGCAGTCGCTTGGCTTCGCGGCCGTAGATCCACTTGCCGAGCGGTCCACTGACCGTTGCGTACTGGCGCCACTTGTCAGAATCGAGTTCGGCGAACTGCATGACCTTGGCTCCGGCCGCTGGCCGCATTGCGTATTGGGCCATCGAAGACGAGTACACGTAGACAAGATCAGGCGGAGTCTCGCACCAGCGGGTCACCGCCCGCTGCAATTCCGCGTTCCGGAAGAATGGCAGCGTCAGGGGCTCACCCGTAAGCAGTCCGCGCAAACTGGCCAACTTGGCGGTGCGGCGCGACAGCCTCGGGGCCACGACCTCGGCGCAGCGTTCGCGCAAGAAGGTGACTGCCTTGGCGTCGCGGTCCTCTTCCTGAAAGCAACCGATGCAAACTTCGGCACCTCGTGCCAGTAGGTGTTGCAAGAAGTGCCAGGTCGTAATGCGGTCGCCGCGGTCCGGTGGCCATGGCACTCGTTGGCACAAAAAGACGACTCGGGGTTTGGCTTGAGGGTTTCGCACGCGAGGTTGCTGGACGGAAGGTGTTCCCGGTAACAGCGTCAAGGTTGCGACTCGTGGCCCCCGATACAAGAGGCGGAGCGACTGTATGCCAGACACTACGAGTTCAGCTGCAAACATCCTGACCCTGGGCAACAGCACGATTGACCTGCCGACGATGCCGGAGGTCTTGATCAAGCTGAATGAAATCATGGCGGATCCCGAAACTTCGGTGGCGGATGTCGCAAAAGTTGTGTCGGCGGACCCGGCGGTTTCGGCCAACATCCTTCGTATCGTCAACTCGGCCTACTACGGCCTGCAAGTGCGCGTTGCGTCGGTCAGCCTCGCCATCTCGGTGATGGGCTTCAACATGACCAAGAAGGTCGCGTTGAAGGCGGCCGTGTTTTCATCGTTCGGCCAACGTCGCGCGAAGATTCAGCACTTCGATCCGACGTCGTTCTGGAAGCACGCGGTCTACACGGGCGTGGCTGCTCGCGCGATGTCGCAGAGTTCGAGGCAGTTTGCCGACATGCACCCCGAGGATGCTTACATTGCAGGCCTGCTGCATGATATTGGCAAGATCATCATGATGGAGAAGTCGACCCCACAGTATCTGGCGATGCTGCGTAAGTCGGCGCAGTCCGGTCGTTCCGAAGATGAGGTCGAACTGGAAGACTTCGGCTACACGCACGCCGACGTCGGTTCCGTTCTGGCTATCAAGTGGTCCTTGCCTGAGGATCTTGCGACCGCCATCCGTTATCACCACGCCCCCGCGCGTGATCCATTCCATCGCTCCCTATCGTCACTCATTCACCTCGCCGATCAATTGGCGTGGCGGGCCCAGATGCCATCAACGTTGGGTACGACGATTGCTCCGCTGGATCACGAGGTCTACGACCAGATTGGCCTCAGTCCTGAGCAAGTCGAAGAACTGCTGCCGCAGATTCACGACGACTTCGCAGCTTCCGAGTTGCCCTGGTAGTTCGGTCACCGCTCGAGTGGTGAGGTAGCCATGAACTTCCGGCGGTGGGTCGTATTCACGTTCCTGATCCATGCCCTGGTTGTCATCGTCGACAAGGGCGGTGGTCTCATCCTCTACCTGCTGACTGCCGAGCGCGCCTCAGAACACGGCAAGTCGGGCATTGCGGCCTCGCTACCGTTCATCCTCGGGGCGCTCGCAAACCTTGGCTTGGCTACGGCGCTCGTCTACTTTGTGCGACGCGACAAGGTCAAACCGCAAATCGCGTTTGAGACGTCGATGTGGGTGGCGCTCGTCTGGGGCACCATCGTCGCTGTTGCGGCCGGGGTCTTCACTCTTGTGGTGTTGCCGTGGATCAATCCGGCTTGGCAGCTTGACTGGTTTGGCGTGGTACCGATTTGCGCTGTCATTCCGTTCTTGCTGATGGCGAGCTACGCCAACAGCACGCAGCTCGCAACCGAACGCATCAAGGGCTACGGCATGGTGCACCTGGCCACCTCGGTCAGCTTCTTGCCCGCGTTCTTCCTGCTGTTCTACTTGCTCGGTGGTTCGGTCGTCGGTGGCGATGTGCCGCTCGCGGTGGCGTGGGGCCGGCTGGTATCGACCGTTCTTGTTGCTGTGTTGGCGGTGTGGTTGGTGCGCAAGGTTGTGACGATCCGGTTGCGGGTCAACCGAGAGTACCTTGGTGCTGCCGTGCGATACGGATGGCGCGCCAACCTGACGTCGACACTGACTTACCTGAACCATCGCATCGACCTGGTGGTTCTGGGAGTCGTCTACGCCAGCTTCCTCGTGGATTCAGGGACGGAGTGGGAAGCCGCGAAGAACCTGGCTGGCGAGCAGGTTGCCTACTACTCGATGGCGGTCACGTTCGCTGAGTTGGTTTGGCACTTCCCGGAGGCGATGCGGGATCTGTTCTTCTCGAAGGTCGCTGGTAGTTCTCACGAACAGGCTCGCAAGCTCACGCCTGTGTTGTCGCGATTGGGCCTGTTGTTGTCGTTGGTTGGGGCGTCCGTCATCGTGTTGGTGATCGATCCGACGATGGCAGCGATCACTTGGGCTGCGAAGGGCGACAGTTCGATCTGGTATGACAATTGGAGCGAGCCTGTGCGGTCGTGCCTGTGGCTCCTTGTCCCGGGCACAGTTGGCTTCACGGTATCCAAAGTCCTGCAAGCGGACTTGGCGGCGCGCGATCATCTGCAAACATGCATCAACGCCCAGGTCACCATCTTGGTCGTGATGCTGGGTCTCGACATCTGGTTGATACCGGAATACGGCTGCGCGGGCGCCGCTGTAGCCTCGACCGCTGCCTACATCATTGGCACAATCTGGACCCTGTGGGCCTACAGTGCCCAGACCGGCGTGCGCATCTGGGAGTGCTTGTGCGTGCAGCGTTCGGACTTTGGCTACATTCGTGACATCCTGGCCGCTGTGATCAACAAGCTACGCCGCAAAGGATCATGACCCGCACTGCACCAGTGACTGTCATTGTGCCGGCGTTCAACGCTGCGCCGTTTCTTGGGATGACTCTCGAGGCGCTGCAGTCGCAAACGCAAGTGCCTGAGCAGATCATTCTCATTGATGATGGCTCGACGGACGACACCGCCGCCATCGCCGAGCGCATGGGGGTGAAGGTTGTGCAGCAGGAACGCAAGGGACCGGGGGCATCTCGCAACCGCGGCCTCGAGTTGGCGGAGACGAAGTTTGTCGCGTTCTGCGATGCCGATGACTGGTACGTGCCCGACAAACTTGAGCGCGCCGTCGACATGCTGGAGAAGCTCGGTGCATCGTGCGCGTGTACTGATGCCTGGATCGTGCGCGATGACCAAATCGAGGGTCGCAAGAACGAACCGCGGTCTGTTCCGAGTGTGCTGACGCTGGAGTACCTGCTGGCTAGCAATCCAATCGTCTGCAGCACCGTCGTTGCTCGCCGTGATGCGGTTGAGCAGGCGGGTGGTTTCGACGAAGCCGAAGACCTGATCGCCACTGAGGACTACGACCTGTGGCTGCGCATGGCGGCCACAGAACCGGTTGCCTACTCGTCGCGGCCGATGACGTTCTATCGCGTGCACGCTGCGAGCCTGTCGGCGAACACGAGGTTCATGCGAGGCATTGAGAAGATCCTGGAGCGCGTCGCCAAGCAGCATGAAGGCGAGGCGCACTTCCAAAACCTGATCAAACGACGTCGCGCCGGTGTTCGCCTGGATCTAGCGTGGGACTTGATTAGCGACGGCCGTCCGGAAGAGGCGCGCAAGGTGATTCGCGAGGCGCAAAATCTGGCGCCGACCTGGAAGGGCTTCAGGATGCGGCTGCGTTCGTACTTTAAGCGATGACTGTGACACGACCACTGCTTGGCGTGGTGCATCTAGGTGCGCTGCCGTCCGCGAGCCATCACGATTCGATGGCGAAGGTGCTGGCTGGTGCGCTCGAAGACGCGATGGCGTACGCCAACGCCGACTTCGATGGTCTCGTTATTGAGAACTTTGGTGATGCACCGTTCCATCGCGGCACCGTTGACGATCCTGTGCCGCCGGATGTGCCAGCTGCGTTGGCCGTGGCCGCGGATCGGATCGTGCAGAAGACCGGCTTGCCGATTGCTATCAACTGTCTGCGCAACGATGGCATCGCAGCACTCGGGGTTGCGTCGGTCGTGGCCGCTCATTGGGTTCGCGTCAACGTGCTGACTGGCGCCTACGTCACCGACCAGGGTTTGATCGCGGGCGATGCGGCTAGGTTGGCCGGGTATCGCCGGCAGCTGCGCGTGCAGACGAGCCTGCTCGCCGATTTCATGGTGAAGCACGCCAAGCCGTTGGTCGAGTTTGATGTGGCCGCGGCCGCTCGCGACCTGGCGGAGCGATCTGGTGCGGATGGCTTGGTGTTGTCCGGATCTCGGACGGGTCAGCCGGTCGATGTCGAACTCTTGCACACTGTGCGGCAAGCCGTGGGTGCGTTTCCGATCTGGATTGGCTCTGGCCTCAATCCAGACAACGCCAAGGAGTTGTGGCCGCGCTGCAACGGCGCGATCGTCGGGACGTGGTGCAAGGTTGGCGGCAAGTCGAGCAACGCGGTCGACCCGGAGCGCGCAGCGATTCTGCGTGCTGCCTGCGTACCCGGGTAAGGCAGGGGGCTATTGGATGCCGAAAAGACCTTAGTGAAGGTTTTGTTGCTGACTCCATCGCCGACCCATTTGCACCTGGGTGGCATTGCCACGGTCAACCGCTACCGCGAAGGGCTGCAGGGTTGCGGCCACTTGTGTGAGTTGTTCGGTGGCACGAGTGAAGGCGGCTTGAAGCAGTCGCTCGAAGGCACGATTGGTAGGTTTAACCCGGATATCATTCACGCGCATGACGCGTTGCGCTGCGGCATGTACCTGCTCGGTTCTCGGACCCCGTGGGTTATCTCCCTGAGCGGCGAGGACCTGCACTGCGACGCGCTCGACCCGGTCCATGGGCCGATGGTCTGTGAAGTCATTCGCCGAGCGAATCGTGTGTTGGTGCCGAGCGAGCAGGCGGCATTGGTTGTCGAAGAACGTGTGCCCGAAGCCATCGGCAAGATCGATGTCGTTGCCCGCGCGGCCGTCAAGTTGCCGACCAGTGGCACCGACCTGCGCCGTTCGCTTGGCATTCCTCGACAGCGATTCTTGGTGTTCTTGCCGGGTGGACTGCGGCCCATCAAAGGTCAGCACCGGGCAATTTCGGTGATCAGCCTGCTGCGCGCCGCCGGCGCTGACATAGAGATGATTCTCGCGGGGCCTGAGCAAGATCCGGCCTACGCCGGTGAGTTGCGTGAGTTGTGCAAGCAACAGACTGCCGTGCGCGTGCTACCGGCGCTCGCGAAGGAACGCATGGGGGCCGCCTATCTCGACGCCGATGTCGTGCTCAATACCTCGCTCAGCGAAGGCGCTGCGCCAACGATTCTGGAAGCCGGCATCTTGGGTCGGCCAGTGATCGCATCCGACGTTCCTGGCAATCGCGAGTTGATCCGGCATAAGGAGACGGGCCTGCTGTTCCAGAACGAAGACGAGATGGCGAAGCAGATCCTCGCACTCTGTCGCAACCGTTCGGCGGCGGGCTCGCTTGGCGTTCGCATCCGCGAAGACTTCGGTCGTCGATTTGATGTCGAGCGCGAGATTCGTTCGCTGCTGTCGGCGTACGCGGCTGCCTAGTTGTTTTTGGTTGTGGACCGCGCGGGCGTTGTGCGTGCGCTTTGCTCATTACTTGCGCAAGTGCTGCCTGCACGTCGTTGGCGCCAAACGGTTTGCGCAACATCGCCGTATGCCTGGATTGACTCCTAGCTGCGGACCAGCGCAGCAGCCAATTGGGCCCTGGGTCAGTTTCGGCCTCTAGGCATCATCAGGCAGCCTAGGCACTGGCGTCGTTTCGCCGGCTTCCTCGCTAGCCTCGCTCTGCTCATCGTCGTCGGGTTCTGGACGGTCCGCAGCGGGCGCGAACTTCTCAAAGATGTCGTGGAGTCGCTCCGCTTGCCAGGTCAACGCCGTCTGGAACTCTTCGCTGATCTTCTCGCGCGTCGCCGACCGTAAGCGCGGCGTGCGCGCCTTCTGGAGGGCCTCGTAGCGGTAATTCGCGTCCAGCGCTTTGAGCTTGTCGCCGCTAGAATCGTCGAGCAGCGTACTGACAACGCCGCGGAAGTCAGAGTAGGTCAACAATTTGGGATCGAAGACGCCTGCCTCAAGCAGTTGCATCATGTCGAGATGATCAAAGCCCAGCAGCATGCGCACGCTGGCCTTCTCATCCGGCACCGAATCAAGCATCGAACGCAGTTCGCGGATCGCTTCACTGCGCCAGCACATGATCGTGCCGCCGACTTCGATGTGTCGCGTCAGGCTCTTGATGAATGGGCCGCGCGGGTCGCTGCGATCCACTTGGGCCCACGAAACGTCTTCGACGCGACCGTCTTCGTAGACTGTCTTGACGGCCCATGCGTACGGCGCCAGCTGCCATGGGCGCTGTTGGTGAAAGCGCGGCAACGGCTCGGTGACCGCGGCGATCGCGACGAAGTGCAGCGGCATCGTGCAGCCGTAGAGTTCTTCGGCCAAGAATGGCTCGATGATGCGTTCCTGCGATTGCATGCAAGCGAGTGTGCGGCGTTGGCGGAAGGTCAGGCCTTCGCGCGTGCCATCGAGGCTCATCAGTTCCTCGATGCCTTCCTTGTGCATCTCGATCTCTTGCTGGCGCGTCAGTTCCGGCAATTGATGTAACGGCAGTTTGGGCGCGTCCTTCAGGCAGCGTGCGACGTGCGGACACGGGAACGGGTTCTTGCAGAACGTTCCCATCGGCAGCTCGAGCACACTCTCGTTGGCGATGGCGACGCGAAAGTTCTTGATGCGCCGCATGGCATTCGGCACCTGCTTCTGCACCTTGGCCGTGACGTCCGCGCTGCGCAGCAGCTGCATGGGCGGGAAGTCCTCGCCTTCGGTGTGCGAGTACTTCGGGTTGAGGTGCAGCAAGTAGGCGGTCTTCAGCTTCAGGTCGCATTGCTCCAACACCGTCGCCTGCAAGGCAAGGTCGTTGATGTAGCGATACTTCACCTTGGTGCCGGACTTGATCTCAAACAAGTCGACCTGCTTTTCGTTGGTCTCCTTATTGTGGTGCACGATCAGGATGTCGCATTGTACTTCGACCCCGTTCGCAATGAACGCGGCGTCGAACAACACAGGCGTGTCCTTGGCGAGCAGCTCCGCGGTTTGCTTCGCAGCTGCCTCGGCTCCCTCGGCGTCGACAACGACTCCCATTGGGAACGCCGTGCGCGCTAGTTCGCGCAACTCATCACCAACCCGCGACATCTCCTGCCTGCTAGCGGAGACCGACTCCTTGGTTGGTTCGTGGATATCAAGCCACAGTCGTTTGTGGCATTGCAGCCCGGCCTCGAACAAATGCTTGTCGAGATTCTTGGGGCCATTTGGCTTGGCGGACTTCTTCAAAATGGTGGGGGTGGACGAGATGCCTGGCGCTCGGGCCGTAGCAGTGTAACGCTGGCGCTTTGCAGTCTCAACGCCGCGAGCGCGTGTGGCGGTATAGCAATAGCAGAACCAAGCCTACGGCGCCTCCGACCAGGATGGGAGTCCACAAGCGGTCGGCGAGGGTGGCGGGCTCATCGGGCACCCTGGCGAAGGTCAGTGTGTCAAGCCACCGGCGGAACTCAGGTTGCCATTGGGCGAATCGTTCCGGCGCGCAGCTGAACGACAGTGTGATCTGTTGCTGGCCGGTCGGTGCATGCACGTCGAATGACTGGAAGCGGTCGTTGCCCTTGCCGACGCTGGACCGGGTCGCGACGATGCACTCGACGTGCTGGGTGCCGATCTTCTCCCGCCCAACGGAGCCCACTTCGTGCGTGACGCCGGTGCGAGTGGTCTGTTCGCGCCAGTGGTTGCGAACGGTTTCCTCGACGCCGTCCTCGATATACCACTCGTCACGTTGCTCGACGACGTAGAGCCACGGACCGCGGAAGTCCCCGGCCAGCCACTGCTCAATAGGGCCCACTGCGTAGAAGTGGCTCGGTTGGGCCAGTCGCAGCAGCGCCGGCGAGTCCTCGTTCTCGCTGAGCTCGATGGCCTCATTGGGGGCTATCTGGCGCCAACCCGTTGGCAGATCGATCTGGTAGGTGCGATTGAAGTTCTTGAACGTCGCTAAGGACGAAACGGGATTCTGGCCAGCTGGGCTTTGGCCATTTGCAGAGTGGATGGCGGCGAGGCAGAGAGCCAGCGCCGCTACAAGCCGGACGAGCATGCGCCCATCATTGCGGAATCGCCGCAACCGACGCAATGACTAGTCGTCGCCCCGAGTCAGGATGGGCGCCCATTTTTTTGAGTTGGCTGTCAGGAGCCGTGGGTTGGGCGAATCTGGAGAGCATCACCACAACCCATTCGTTCAGGAGGCGATGCGCCAATCCGGCGATCGATACCTAGTTGCAGAGGTGCTCGGGCATGTCGATGACGTAGCCGAGGTAACTGTGCGAACTGGCGACAACCGGGGTGAGCAGCAAGCCGGTGCAGCGGTACTGCGCGACGATGACCGGCACGGATTCGCCGCGGCCAGGGCGATACCCAAAGTGCGCCGTTGGCGAGCGATGCTGGGGCGTGAACATGCGCCACATCGGCCAGTTCGGCGCACCGGTGCAGCCGAGCGGTAACGGACTCGCCGTGGAACTGGCTGCCACCTGTGTTGAACCGGAGTGGTAGCAGAAGGTCTGTGCTGCGATGGCCTGGACTAGGAGTGCGACTAGCAGGTGTCTTTGGATCGCCATGGAGTCAGTGGCCCGCAGCTCGACAGAACGGGCCGATAAAACAAACGGCAATGACCTTCCGCAACGGCCACAGTCCCTTGCTGGCGGTTACTCGTCGACGGCCAGCGGCACCGGGCAGTCCCACAGTTCGCTCAGCGCGCGTACTAGATCGATCTCGTCCGGATCGAGGTAGCCGTCGTGGGCGGCAACCTCGGCGCACGCGGTGATCAAGTTGCGCTTGCCGAATGGTGACATGCGCGCGAGCCTTGCGATCGCATCATCCAGATGTTGCGGCTTGGCCTGTTGCTGGCTGCTCATCTTGACGTTTGACAGTGACAGCGCAGTCTTGCCACGGGCGAATGCGGCCTCGGCCTTTTCGTCGTCCCCACCTCCGCCTGCGTGCGCGATGACCGACAGCACCAGGGCTGCATGATCGGCGCACTGTTGCAGCGACAACGGGCGGCCGCGCGGTTGCACATTCTGTTCGCCGGTTGTGCGCACGTGTCGTTCGAGCGACTTGATCAGCGCAAACTCGAACGGCGACAGGTGCTCATCAGCCATCGCCAAATCGCGAGCGATCTTGCGCAGCTTTTGGCGCTCCGCGTTGGCCAGGCTGCGCAGCGCTGGCATCGTCAGTTCGATCAGCGGCAGACGCAGTCGACGATCCAGCTTCTCGATTTCGCGATAGCACGCCTGGGTGTCGTGCGCGATGGCAGGGTTGTCCGCGGTCGCGTTCGTGAGCAGGTGCAATTGCTTGTCGCGCGCGGTCCGATCTTGGTCGAGCAGCAACGCGTAGACGAGGCATGGGGCACGGCCCGGTTCGTGCGCGGCGACGGTCAGGTCGAGCGGCAGTGACTCGAGCAGGTCGTGCGCCGCGGCAACGTGGCGCGGTTGTGGGTCGCCAACGGTGGCGAGCAACTTGCCGGGAGTCGTGCTGCCGGCGAGGCCCGCAACGGCACCGCCTGCGAACTGTGCGGCAACTGATGTTTCGGCGACGGCTTGGGTGAGCGTTCCATCAGTTTCGATGTGCTTGAGGAAGCCGGGTAGCACGCGTTCGATGCGTTGTTCGAGTGGTGGGTGGGTGGCCATTGCGCTGCCAAGCCGCGAAACCCCATCCGCGAACATCATGTGGCTGGCTTCTTCGGCGTGTGCATTTTTGACCTTGGCAGTCAGGCCGCCGATCTTGGCCAGCGCCATGCCGATGCCGCGCGGGTTGCGTGTGTACTGCACTGCCGCGGCGTCGGCCAGATACTCACGTTGGCGCGATACCGCCGCCTGGATCATGCGCGCGAAGAACACCCCGACGAAGCCGATTACGATCAGGGCAAGGCCGAAGAACATGATGCTCTGGCCGCCGTTGTTCTTGCTCCGGGAGCGATAGCCGCCGCTGTAGAAGCCCCCCTGCAGCAGAATGCGGCCGATGACTGCGATGCAGATGATGCCGTACAGCGTGCCCATTAGCCGGATGTTCAGGCGCATGTCGCCATGGAACACGTGGCTGAACTCGTGGGCGATGACGCCTTGCAGCTCATCACGCGTGAAAGCCTCGAGGCTGCCTCGCGTCACGGCGATCGCGGCATCGGATGGCGACCAGCCAGCGGCGAAGGCGTTGATGCCTTGCTCGTTGTCCATCACGAACACGTCGGGCACGGGCACGCCGGATGCGATCGCCATCTCTTCGACGACATTGCGCAGCATGCGTTCCTTTGGATCCTTCGTGTCGAACTCGATTCTGCGACCACCGAGCATTTCGGCGACGGTGCTGCCACCGCTGCGCAGCTGTGCTGTCTTGAACAGCATCGCGCCACCGACAATGAGGATGACGACCCCGGCGACCGCGCCGAGCACTGGCCAGTCAATCAGATCGTTGTGACCGGTCTTGGCCACGATCAAGGTGGTCTTCGCGGCGATGTAGATGAGAGTGATGATGCACAGCACCGCAGCGAGGAAGAGCCACACGAGCCGTCCCGATGCTTTGCGTGCCTGATCTTGATGTCCGAAGAAGTCCATTCTCGTTATTCGCCCTCGAGTTCGAACAGCGTTACGCCTGCTCGACGACTGCAGAACACACCGCCGCCGCAGTTCTGAAAGTGTTTGCCCAATCGCTTCCGGTAGAAGGATCCCGATCGCAGGTGCACGTCACCGTCGGTGACCGTCTGGTCGCAGTTTTCTTGCCAATCCAATTCGGTCAAAGCTTCGAGATACATCGCGCCGGTGCTCCATCGTGCCAGGTTGCCGAGCGCCGTTGCTGCGGCGCGGTCGCCAAGATATTGCAGCACGCCCTGACAGATGACGAGATCGAATCGCGCGCGGCCAAGTTCTGCCTTGGGATCGAGGGTGACGATCGAACCTTGGTGCCAACCGAACTGTTGGCACAGGTGCTCACTGTACTCGACGCCATAGTAGCGTGCCGTTGGCCACAGCTCCTTGCCGGCTGTCTGCCAGTGGCCAACGCCACAGCCGATATCGAGGATCGTGTGCACGTCGATCTGGAGGTATTGCAGATACGCGGCCACAAATGATGCCAGTCGGCGAATCTCCGTACTGTCGCTGACCCGCGTGTCTTTGTCGTTGTAGTAACGCCGGTAGTAGTCGGCACCGAACGACTTGCGTTCGGGTGATTGGCGCTTGGTAGCTTTCGACTTTGCCATGGATTGCTTCCGGGCAATCGTCGCGTGACGCGGCCGATAGCGCCACGCGAAAGAATGGCGTCTGAATAGCCGATGTATGGCCAGTAGATGGTTTGCAGCCAGGGAGCGGGCCATTGTGGCAGTTCGCCAGGGGGGCAGAGGTCCCCTGACATTGCTGAACCTAGTTGCATGGCTACAATTTCTCGTCCGGAGGCTATGTGGCCAAAGAAGATGCAATTGTGATGGAAGGCACGGTCGTGGAGACCCTTGCCAACACGAAGTTCAAGATCCAGATCGACGGCGGTCACTTCGTGCTCGCTCACATCTCCGGCAAGATGCGCAAGCACTGGATCCGCATCATCCCAGGCGATCGTGTCACGGTGGAACTGTCCCCGTACGATCTGTCGCGCGGCCGAATCACCTACCGCGGTTAGCATTGCGAGCGTGACAACCGCTCATTCTATCCGTCAGGCGCGCCCTGGCGACGAGCCGCACATCGCGCGCTTCATTCGGGACCTTGCGCGCTACGAGCGTTTGGAACACCAACTCGACCTCAGTGAAGCTCGCCTGACCGTGCACCTGTTCGGCGACTCACCCGTGTGTTCGGCGTTGCTGGTGGAACACGATGGTCAGCCAGTGGGCTTCGCACTGTTCTTCACCAGCTACTCGACGTTCTGGTGCAAGCCCTGCCTGTTTTTGGAAGACCTCTACGTTGACCCTGAGTATCGCGGCCATGGCTATGGCCTGGCACTGTTGCGCGCGTTGGCAGCCGAAGCGATCGAGCGCGATTGCCCGCGCCTGGACTGGCACGTTCTCGATTGGAACCAGCTCGCGATCGACTTCTACGAGCGACAGGGTGCGACCGTGTTGGCGGACTGGCGTACGTGCCGATTCGAAGGCGATGCGTTGCGCAACATGGCTTCGCCACCTGCAACGTAACGTTGTCCGTGCGGTACAAGCAGCCGGCTCGCGCGTGCATCAGGACTACCTGAGGGCATCGGCGACAGATCTGACGACTATCATGGATGCGTCGTCAACATCGGTCGCGAGAGTTGCATGGGCGCGAGCCGGGGTTGGTGAGCCAGCGGTGCCTATGGCGTCGCTAGCTCGGTTTTGGTGGGTAACCTGGATTCCATTCGACTCCTTGTGTTGTGCACTGAGATCGACCGGAGGTTGGGCAGGAAGAACCTGCTCGACCACTGTGTTCATACCTAGCGCGTCGCCCCCCTTTCGAAAACCCCCTAGGCACGGCTCGGCTGTGCTCGAGGGATCGTAAGTGCGATGCGATGGCGTGAAGAAGTTTGCAAGTTTGTTCGCGTGCTCCAGTTGGCAAGAGCGCTCTACGTACCTAGTTGCCTGCGACTTTGTTGAGCCAGACACGCCACGGTTCGTCAAACTGCTCGATCGGTTTGCCCATGACGCGATCAAACGTTGTGCTGCTGTCGCCTTGTCGATCCGCCAGCACCGTGCGGATGTAGTTCAAGAACGCCGGGCGCGTCTTATCCTTCTTCTTGGTGTCGTCGAGTAGCCACGTCGTGAACATCGACGCAGCGCTCCAATTGACTCCGGTCGCCGTGTCGTCGGTCAGGTAGAAGCTGCCATACATCGGCAGATGGATGAGGTGCGTCAACCGATACCCGCGGCCCAGAGCTCCGATCGCAAGCATGTCCATCTTTCTTGGTTTGCCGGGTAATGCGAAACCCGAAGGCCCTTGCATGATCTGCTGCATGTGCATGCCGAGACCGACTTCCACCCAGGCGCAGACGCGGTCGCGACTGTTCTGCTGGTTGACCTGTCCAATCATTGTGCGATACAGCAGCCCCTGCGTGCCGAGGAAGAACAAGTCGTTCGGGCGCTCCGGTGTGGGGCCGGAATAGAACGTGCGGCCGAGGTCCGCGTGCGGTGGGGGTTCGAAGTATGGCCTTGGTCGGAAGCCCCACTTCGGAAACTCAGTGGGGTTGCGATAGGTCTGGATCTCGATCGGCTTGAGGACTTCGGCCAATTCAAGGTCCTTGCCGAACTGCTCGAACCATGTCACAGCTAGTTGCTCAAGATCAAACAGCGCGCGCACGTTGAGCAGCAGGCTCGTGTCGCAGCGCAGCGCGAAGCGTTCCCCGGCTACTCGGAACGGGCGATTGAGCATCGTTTTCTGCAGCTTGGCCAGCGTTTGCATCTTGTTGCCATTGGGCCACAGCCACGCCTTGCCACGCTTGCGATGGCCGAGGAAGCGATGCATGTTCTCGTCGGTAGCGTCTTGCAGCACGAGTTCCATCGCTTGCAGTCGCGCCATGTTCTCCAGGCCCTGGCTGTGAGCCCAGTCGACGAGGTAGCCCAGAGCACGCTTTGAGTTCTGGTGTTGGTGGCGACGCTTGAAGAACTTGACCATCTTGTCGGCGACGAGTTCCTTCTTGGCGATTTGCGCCACGTCGACGCGGATCCGTTTGCCGCCCTGTAGGATGGTCCATTGATCGGCGGTGTACTGCGAGCGCACGCGACCCTCGACGACGCGGCCGTTGGACAGAGTAATCCGGTCACGGAGGTCGTTTTGCGCGGGCAGCATCGCCAGCAGACCGAGGGAACAAGCAGTTCCGAGCAAGAACGGGTTCTTGGCCATGTAATGATCGTAGCCTGCGAAGGTTGATGGTAACGGTATGAGTCACCCCTCCCGAAGCTTGCTGTACATGAGATGGGAAGATCTCCTGTTCCTGCATTGGCCCATCGATCCCGATGTGTTGCGCCCACACATCCCGCCGCAACTCGAAGTCGACACGTTTGACGGCCAGGCCTGGATTGGCGTCGTACCATTCTTGATGGCGTCGACCCGGTTCCGTTTCTTGCCTGCGATTCCAACCGCTACCCGCTTTCTTGAATGCAATCTGCGCACCTACGTGCGCGATGCAAGCGGCCGCGCGGGAGTCTGGTTCTTCAGCCTGGATGCCGAAAGCCGTCTCGCAGTAGCCGGCGCCCGACTCGGCTACGGCTTGCCCTACTTCAAGGCCAAGATGCACTGCGAACACCTTGGCAACCGCGTGCACTACACGACGCAAAGATCCGACCAACGTGCGCCGCCAGCAACGTTCGAAGCCACCTGGCATTCCGTCGGCCCCGCCAAACCCGCTGCCCCCGCAACGCTCGAGCACTTCCTTGCTGAGCGCTACTGCCTCTACACCCAGTGCCGCGGGCAACTCCTACGCGGCGACATCGAACACGCCCCCTGGCAACTAGCCCCCGCCAAAGTCGACATCCACCAACTCGACATGACCCAACTCCTAGCCCACTCCCTATCGACCCCCCCAACCTCCGCCCTAACTGCCCACCCCCTAACCGTCACCGCCAAGGAGTTTGTAGGGTGCTAGTACGGTGCCAGGATTAGAAATCCTCTTCACGACTCGGCTGACTACTACGGTTTGGGCCGGTCAAACACATCATCGCTCATTGGGATCCTACCGCGGTGCGAGCAAGCGTCGGTAGTTCCTGTCGCCAACCCAGAACCCGAGTGTCGCAACGAGCAGCCCATACAGAACGGCTGCGCCCAGAACCCAAGGCAGCCACTCCTCGACCTGGTACGAGGTGATGCGATTGCGCCGCACGTAGGTCGTCAATTGCAGCCACAGATAGAACGCGGGCATCAGCGCGAGCTGAAACATCGTCACCATGATCATCGCGGCGATGAAGCTTTTGCCACCTTGCAGGATCTGGCCTTCGGCATCGGGTTGCATCAATCGCGGCCACGTGCCAACGATCGCGACGATGCCTAGAGCAACCAGAGTTCCCGCCAACGCGATGCCCAAGAACCAAAGCATCGAAGGCAGGTCGACATCGAGCGTTAGCGTGCCAGCAACGGCGACCAAGAGCAGTGGCCACATCAAGAACGTTGCGATCGCCTGCAGTTTGCCCCGCAGAATCCACCCGGGCTTCGCCGGCGATGCCATGTACAACGGCCACTGCGTGCCGTCCCACAAGGCGAGTCGGCCCATGTGCGCGTAGAGCACGAGCAGGACGGCGAGAAACCACCACGTCAGAAGCGCTGCGATGTCGCGCGCTTCATGCGCGATGCGGTTGTGGCTGAGGATGTTGCCAACCAGCACGCGCTCCTTGGCCAATACGAATACCAACACCGCAAACAGCAAGAACCCAATCAGTGCGCTGGGTTGCTGTAGGACCTGGGCGAACTCCTTTTTGCGCACGTTGCTGGCGAGCGACGTCGGCCAACGGTGGTTGCTGCGGCGCCACATCGGGCGATCGGATTCCATGTAGCGCTCGTGCGCGCGTGCGTGCACAGAGGCGCCAAACCCGAACAACAACAGCGCGCCAGCGATCCACGATAGCACCGGCAAGAAGTGCTCCACGGCCAATGTTCGGTTGCAGGCGTGGGCGAGCATCGTTGCGGCAGCGTTGACCGTCATCGGCATGCGTTCGGCGAGGTCCGTAGTGGCCACAACTTCTTCGATGCGGTCGTTCCCCGTTGTGAACAAATTCAGTAGCAGCCAGATCGTGAATGCGACCGATGCGAGCGCGGCGACGATCGACAAGATCAGCCGCAGCCAGCGGCCGGCGAGGAAGCGCACCATCAGAATCTGCACCGCTAGCAGTGTTGCTAACAGCGGCACGGTGCACGTGATGATCGCGACTGGGATTAGCGCATACGCTGACCAAGGAGCTGGGCTGCGCTGCATGACAGCAACGACAAATGGCGCAGCGAGAGCCGACGACCAGATCGTCGACAAGAACACCGCGCGCACGAATATCTGCAAGGGTCCGGCAAAGCTCGCGATTGGAGCTTGCCGCCACAGCATCAGTTCGGGCGTTTCGAACAACTGCTTTTGCGCCGTCGCAAGTCCGAGCCACGTCGCCACCATTGGGCACGTCATCAAGCCGTAGCCGAGCAATCGTGGCAGGGTCGCTTCGCCGTTGAGTTCGCCGACGAGGCGTAGCAGTCGTTGGTCGCTGACGATCGCGTTTGCGAGCCACCACGACATCAGCGACAACATGCCGAGTCCGATCATCATGCCGATCGTGATGCGGCGGCCCTGAGCGGTCGTCGGCAGGTTTCTTAACGTGCGTAGATCGGCGAGGAACAGACTCATGCCGAAGCGCCATCTCCATCGGTCGTGTCGTTGCTGGCGGGATCTTCCGTCAGCGTCAGGAACACGTCCTCAAGCGACTGGTTGCCGTTTTGGGCACGAAGCTCGGCAACCGTTCCCTCGGCGCGCAGCCGGCCCTTTGCGAGGATGCCGACGCGGTCGCATATCTGCTCAGTGATGTCGAGCACGTGCGTGCTGAACAAAACCGTCGTGCCTGATTCGACCTCGGCGCGCAGCAGATCCTTGAGTCGCTTGGTGCTGCCTGGATCGAGCCCGGTCGTTGGCTCGTCGAGCAACAACACCTCTGGCCCCGTCGCGAGAACGGCCGCCAGGTGCGCCTTCTTGCGCATGCCGTGCGAGTAGCTCTTGCACAAGTCGTCCGCCGTGTCGCTCATGTGTAGGAGGTCAAGCAGGCGGTCCGAGCGTTCGTCGCGCACCTTGCGTTCGACCTTCCACATGCTGGCGACCAGCGCGATGTACTGCCGCCCGGTCAGATAGTCGTATAGCGGCGGCGTATCCGGAACGAAGCCGAGGCGCATCTTCAGTGCGCGTGAGTCCGCGGCATGAGTGAGTCCGGCGATGCGCGCTTCGCCGCTGCTGGGTCGCAGCAAGCCGGCAAGCAATCGCAACGTTGTGGTCTTGCCGGCGCCGTTTTGTCCGAGGAATCCATACAGTTCACCTATATGCACGCGTAGGTCGAGGTCTTGCACCGCCCACTTGCCGCCAAACTCTCGCCCGAGTCCGGCAGTCTCGATGCTGTAGCCACGCGTTGTCGTCGCTGCCGAGCCAAGGTGTTGTGGGATGTCCGTCATACGTCGCCATCCGCGTAGATCGCCGTGACCGGAACATGGTCGCTGGGGCTCTTCTTGCTGCGTTCGTTCTTGTGCACGATCACATCGGTGCATCGCACAGCTGCACTCTTCGACGACAACACATAGTCGATGCGCAACCCGTCATCCTTGACTGCCGAGCCGCCGGTGTAGTGCCACCACGTGTAGATGCCGGCTTCGTCGTGATGCGTTCGGAAGCTGTCCTCAAGTCCGAATGCCATTACGTTGCGCATCGCGTCGCGTTCTTTGTCGGAGCAGAGGATGCGGCCGCGCCACCAATCGGGGTCGTGTACATCACGGTCATCGCGAGTGATGTTGAAGTCACCGACCACGGCGATGTCCTTGTCTGCGGCAAATTGCGTGTCGAGGTAGGTGCGCAGTCGGCGCAGCCAGTCGAGTTTGAAGTCGTACTTTTCTGCGCCGACTTCTTGCCCGTTGACGACGTAGAGGTTGAGAATGCGAAAGCCGTTGACGGTCGCGGCGATGACGCGCTTGTCCGCGTCCGGCGGGTCGTCGGGCATGCCCATCACGACGTCTTCGATCTCGTGCGCCGCCAGGATTGCGACCCCATTGTATCCCTTCTGCCCCGAGAACGTCACGTCGTAGCCGGCGTCCTCAAGCAGCTCCAGCGGGAACAGGTCGTCGACGACCTTGGTCTCCTGCAGGCACAGCACATCGGGTTCGTGCTCACGCAAGAAGTCGATGATGTGCGTAAGTCGGGCACGGATGCCATTGACGTTCCAGGTAGTGATTTTCATACGGACCGGTTGCATTCAAGCGCTGCGGCGCCGCAGCGAAAGAGTTGCCCCAATGAAACTGTGCTGCACGCAGGGTGGAATGTTCGGGTTTTGGCCCGTGCTTGCCGAGGCTCGCCGGGAGCTGTCTGATTGTGGCATGCGTTCGATTGCATTGCTGCTTTCCCTCTCCTGGTTAGGTTCCTGCGCCGTTGGGCCGCGAATCCTCGCGACCAACAACGACACAGTGCACTCGGTGTCCGCGGTTGCGGACGCGGTCATCGATGCCGATGTCGTGGTACTCGGCGAACTGCACCGCACTCCTGACGTGCACCGCACGCATCACGAGTTGATCGCGGCAATGTATGCGCGGCGGTCCAACATGGTGATTGCCATGGAGATGTTTGAGCGCGATGTGCAGAACGTTCTGCTGCAGTACCTCAGCGGCGTGATCGATGAAGGAACCTTCCGCGCGGCGGCGCGCCCCTGGCCTGACTACGCGCGGGACTATCGGCCGGTTATCGAGTTCGCGAAGAAGAACCAGATCATTGTGCTCGCGGCCAACGCGCCGCGGCCGTTGGCCAGCAAGGCCGCCAAAGAAGGTCTTTCGTCGGTGATGGGCGATGCCAACCTCGCGCGCGAAACGACCTCTCCGCAAGACGAATACTGGGATGCGTTCTGCGAGATGATGGATGGTCACGCGGGCATGCTTGGCCCGGGTGGCGTGGAACGCTACTACGCGTCGCAATGCCTCAAGGACGACACGATGGCCGAAGCCATCACGGATTACCTGAGCAGGCGTCGCAAGCAGGGCGATCGACCGCTGGCCGTTCTGATTTGTGGGCGAGCCCACAGTGATTATGGCCGCGGCACAGTGGCTCGCATCAAGAGCCGCTCGCCGGACCTCAACGTGCGCATCCTGTCGGCTGAGACGGTCGACGACCTGAGCACGGGCCTCTACGAATCACCCCGCGACGTCGCCGACTACGTGATCGTAACGCGCGCACCAGTTCCCAAAGCGAAGGCGATGCCGAAGGCCACGACCAAGGATTCGGTGGTCGCCCAACACGAGGCAGGCTCCAACTCGAACTTGCCGACGGAAAACCCGGAGGGTATGCGCCCGGCTTTGGGCTTCATGCCCAACTACGGCGGTGCCGAGGTGGAAGGGGTCGGCGTTGGTCCCGTCACTGAGGGTAGTCCCGCCGAGAGCGCCGGGATCAAGGAGGGTGACGTCATCGTTGCGCTTAGGGGCATCCCGACGCCGGACATCGAGATATACACGGAGATTCTGGACGAGCAGATTATCGGCCACACCATCACGGTGCGCGTGCACAAGGCCGATGCCGAGGGGGATGCCGAGGTCGACCTGCAGGTCAAGGTCGGCAGCCGGGCAGGCCGTTAGGCCAGGGGCCATGCCAGTCTTCTCGAATCGTTGTTTTCTTGCTGGCTTGGCCTAGCCGGGCAGTGCACCTCTGGCGAAATCCAGCCGCTTCGCTATCTTGTTTGCCCTCCAAACTGGGGCATGAGCCCCAGACAGTGAGATTCTGAACTGTGAGCGATACCCTGCAAATCAGCGAAATCCCGGTCGAAGGCTACGAGCGAGTCGTTCGTGGCGTCGATCCCGAAACAGGCCTGCACGCGTTTGTCGCTGTGCACGACACGACACTTGGGCCAGCCCTGGGTGGCTTGCGTATGTGGAACTACGCGTCCGAAGAGGACGCGTTGTTCGATGTGCGGCGGCTGGCTAAGGGCATGAGCTACAAGTCAGCCGTGGCCCATACGGGTCTCGGCGGCGGCAAGGCTGTCATCATCGGTGACGCCAAGTTGATCAAGTCGGATGAGCTTTACCTCGGCGTTGGGCGCCTCGTGGATTCGCTCGGAGGTCTCTACACGACGGCCGAAGACGTCAACACGACCATCGCCGACCTTGAGATTGTTCGTCGCGCAACCAAGTATGTCAGCGGTCTGTCGCGTGAGAGTGGCGGCAGTGGCAACCCGTCGTCGTACACTGCATACGGTGTCTACCTCGGCGTTCGCGCCGCGTTGGGATGGGCCTTCGACAACGATGACCCAAAGGGCCGCACGATTGCGATCCAAGGTGTCGGCGCCGTTGGTGGTGCGCTTGCCGAGCGTCTCTCCGAAGCTGGCGCGATCGTCTACGCAGCTGACCGCAATCAGGCGCGTCTCGATGATCTGACCGAGAAGTTCGGCGTCAAGCAGATCGCGGCGGACGAGATATTGAAGATGGAATGCGACCTGCTCGCGCCATGCGCTCTCGGTGGCATTCTCAACGACGAGACGATCCCGCAACTGTGCACGAAGGTCGTCGCTGGCGCCGCCAACAACCTCCTGCTCAAGCCGGAGCACGGCAAGTCACTCAACGATCGCGGCATCCTCTACGCGCCCGACTACGTCATCAACGCTGGTGGCATCGTCAACGTCTCTGTCGAGTTCCACGAAGGCGGCTACAATGAAGTAGTCGCTCTCCGCAAGATCGAGCGCATCCCGCAAGCGCTGAAGGAACTCTGGACCATCGCCAAGGAAGAGAACATCCCGCCGAGCGACGCCGCCGACAGTCTCGCCCAGCGCATCATCGCCGAAGGCCACGCCACGGCGTAGCCCCCGCGAGAGTGCCATAACGGTGCCGGGACTAGGATCATCCTCTTCGGCTACCGACGGGCTGCTGCTTCGCGGTACGCGGCGAGCACCCCGGACGCGGTCTTCGCCCAGGTTAGTTCGCGAGCACGTCTAATGGCTGCGTCTCTGATGCTCGGCCAGGCCGGAACGTAATTGTCTACAGCGTCGACGATGGCAGTCGCCATCGAGTCGAGGTCGTGGGGGTCAAAGTAGCGCGCATGCTCACCGCCGGCTTCGGGCATCGCGGATGTGTTGCTGGTCACGATTGGAGTGCCGAGTGCGAGCGACTCCGTCACCGGGATGCCCCAGCCTTCGACGATGCTCGGATAGATGCACAGGTCGGCACCGGCGTAGACCGCGATCATGTCGACCTGGCTCAGGTAAGGCAGGAAGCGAACGTGGTCGAGCACACCTGCCTTCTCCGCCCGTTCTTTGAAGCGGTCGATGTTGTTGCCGAGGCCGGAGATCAACAGTAGGTGGGGGAGGTCGGTTCGTCGTTCGCGTGCGAGAGCAAACGCCTCGATCATGCGACCGGTGTTCTTGCGTTCGAGCCCGGCGCCAATTGCGAACATGTATTGGCGGCCTTCGGCATATTCTTCGCGCGCTCGGTCGCCGGCGCCGTCGGGGGCCCCCTTCAGCACTTCGGGGTGCAGACCGTTGAGCGACAAGCGCACCTTGCCCGGATCGCATTGGAAGCGTTCGCAAATGTCGCGCTTACTCCATTCGCTGACGGTCAAGATTACGCTCGCGTCGCGCACGACCCGTTGCGTCACTTTGCGTGCGTATTGAATGAACGGATCGTCGAGGTCATCTGGATACCACGTGACGATGACGTCGTGCAAGGACACGACCATCGGCGGTCCCTTCCACAAAGGCCACCGTGGCGGCAGTGTGTTGTAGGTGCCGTGGTAGACGTCGAGCTTGTCGCGTCGAATGCGCCAAGGCATCTGCAGCCGTTCCCAAGTGTGGAAGCGCCCGCCCGGTATGTCGGTGTGAACCGACTTCTGATTGGCTGCCAGCTGGAACGTATTCTTCGCGTCCGCTGGCAACTTCCGTTGGTGATACAGAAGGAACTCGTCGTCCGCGGCGAGTGTTGCGAACTCGCGAGTGAGGTGTCGGACGTAGAGTCCGATGCCCCGAGGCTGAGGGCGAAACCCCTCGCGTGCGTCGATGCCAATGCGCATGAGTGAAAGAAAAGGACGGAAGGTGATCCGCGGCGTGACCTTACCTAATCCGGTAGCCGAGTCATTACTTCCGGTCCATCTTCGCTGATGAAGATCGTGTGCTCGAACTGCGCGATACGCACGCCGGGCTTTTCGCACAGTGGCGGATAGCCGTCGATCAACTTCTTCTTGGTGAGGATCTTGATGGCTTCTTCGCAACGCTTGTCGCTGCCTAGCCAGCGCACCAGGTCGCGTCGAGCGAACGGCAGTCGTTCACTTTCTTGCATGGCGTCGATGATGTCCTTTGGCAGGCTGTCCTTGGGCCGAACATCGCGACGCAGCATGAATACTTCGCCCTTGCCATCCTCGGCGATCATGCCTTTGCCGTCACTCGCGAACGGCTCACAAGCGATGGTCTGATTGGCACGCAGTCGCGCAGCCTTGGGGTCGTCGTAGTTCGGGACCGAGGGCGCGCAGTGGATCGTGTAGCGCGAGACTCCGTGGCCGCACAGGTTGCGAACGGGTTGGAATCCGAGTTGCGTGATGGTGGACTCAACCGTGCGGCCGATCTCGGTCAGCGAGACGCCAGGACCCATCAACGCGATTGCGTTTTCCAGCGCCATCTTGCTCGACATGAGCAGCAGCGAGTCATCGCCGTCGCGCAGATCGACCGTGGTGGCATTGTCCGTGACCCAGCCATCGACATGCGTGCCGCAGTCGAGCTTGATGATGTCGCCGGCTTGCACTTCGGTCGAGTCACCGGGGGGCGAGCAGTAGTGCGCGGCAATGTGGTTGCGCGACGTCTGCGCCGGGAAGGCTGGTTCGCCACCCATCTCGCGGATCTTGGCCTCGACCGCCAATTGCACGTCTTCGAGCTTTGTGCCAGGCGTGATCATCTTGCGGCCATGCGCGAGCGCGGTGGCACTGATGCGGCCGGACGTGCGCAGCTTCTCAAGGTCGATCTTCACTTGAGTACGCCCAGGTCTTTGCCGACCTTTGTGAACGCAGCGACGGCGGTCTCGAGTTGCGGGATTTCGTGGGCGGCGCTGATCTGCACGCGGATGCGGGCCTTGCCCTTCGGCACCACCGGGAAGCAGAAGCCGATCACGTAGACGCCTTCGTCCATCATCCGTGACGCCATCGTCACGGCGAGCTTGGCATCGCCGAGCATGATGGGGCAGATGGGGTGATCGCCCGGCACGATGTCGAACCCAGCGGCCGTCATCGCTTCGCGGAAGAACTTGGTGTTGCTCTCCAGCTTGTCGCGCAGCGCGGTCGTTGCCGACAGCTTGTCAATGCACGCGATGGTTGCGCCAACGATTGCGGGCGCGAGTGTGTTGGAAAACAGGTATGGGCGCGCGCGGTTGCGCAGCAGGTCGACGACTTCCTTCGGTCCCGCCGTGAAGCCGCCCGAGGCGCCGCCGAGCGCCTTGCCGAAGGTCGAGTTGACGATGTCGACGCGGTCCTGCACACCGTGGTATTCGGGAGTGCCGCGACCCGTTGGGCCAAAGAACCCCGATGCGTGGCTGTCGTCGACAACGACCATCGCCTCGTACTTGTCGGCCAGTTCGCAGATCGCAGGCAGGTTCGCGATGAAGCCGTCCATCGAGAACACCCCATCGGTCACGATCATGCGGGTGCGGCAGTCCTGCGAATCCTTCAGGTGCTGTTCGAGCTCCTGCATGTTGTTGTTCGCATAGCGAAGGCGCCGCGACTTGGTTAGCCGAATGCCGTCAATGATCGAAGCGTGGTTGAGCGAGTCACTGATGATCGCATCGTCCGGACCCATCAGGATCTCGAACAAGCCGCCGTTCGCATCCCAGCACGATGAGTAGAGGATCGTGTCTTCCAGTCCGAGGAACGAACTGATCTTCCCTTCGAGCACCTTGTGCGGTTTTTGCGTGCCGCAGATGAAGCGAACGCTTGCCAGACCAAGGCCGTTTTGGTCGATCGCCGTCTTCGCCGCATCGCGTAGATCCATGTCCGCCGCGAGTCCGAGGTAGTTGTTGGCACACAGGCACAACACTTCCTTGCCGTTGGCCTTGATGACGGCTCCCTGTGGGCTCTGGAGCACGCGCTCCTCCTTCCACAAGCCGGCTTCACGGATGTCAGCGAGCTCCTGCTGCAGGCGTTCCTTGACGTTGTTGAACATAGGCCGGAAGTAGGTACCCGTTGGGGCGCGTTTGCGCCAGAAACTCTCGGCTCCCGGTGGGGTGGGGCCGATGGGTGCCGAGTTCCGGACAGCGACTTAGAAGGTGCCGAAGGTCACGGTCAGGGCATTCGAGGACGACACCTCGAGCACGCTGGCTTGGAGCGGGGCGCGAGTTGGTCGTGCGCTTGCGCGCGATGTAGCCGTTCTGTCCGGAGCTGCTATTGGAAGCGGAGCGCGTAGAGGTCCGTCAGGCTCATCTCGCCGTCGATCTGTACCACGCCCACTTGCATGCGCAAGCGCGCTCCTGACAACAGCGGGTTGTTGGGGGCTGCGAGCACGAGGTCGAGGTTGCTGCTGTTGATGTAGGTCATCGTCATCAACGCCGTTGGCGCGATGCGCAGGAAGCCACCGTTTGAGAAGAGCGACGGCAACACGACACTGAGGTCGACGTCAATCGGAGGTGTGGGAGTGCCCGGTGGCTCGATTGTCATCGCACACACACCAGCAACCGCGGCGGGCAGTGGTGTTCCTGAGATCAGGATCAAGTCTTGGCGAAACGCGCGCAAGTGCACCGGTGACTGCACGCTGGCGCTGCTCGACATGTTGTCGAGAATCCAGCGGCTGCAGCTGCCCAGAAACCCAGTCGACTGACTGCCGAAGTTGCCCTGCGTTCCTGTGCACGTGCTGGTAAGCCCTCCCGCGATCCATGCGATGGTCGCCGGCGGCGTGCCGGGCAGCGTTGCGTACGGGAAGAAGCTGACCATGTCGCACGGTTGCAGGATGTGGTTGGCAAACGGCGGCAACTCAAGCACGGCGTTGACGGTGGCGTTAGTTGCATAACGCGCCCCGGTGATCTCAAGGTCCTGGTTGCCGAACGCCGTCGACGTTGCGCGCGGAATCACCGGGCTTGGTGGGCGACCTGTCTCCAGCGTGTCGTCCGCCATTGCCATCATGTAGCGGCCCTTTGGCAGATACTGGGGAGCCAGGCCAGAGAAGTTGATGGCCCAACTGTTGACTGCGTAGACGTTGGGCAACGACCACTTGGCGGCTTGCAGGTTGGGTTGTTGATCGGCGAGCAGCGACATCCACTGCGCGTTCATGTCGTAGGCCCACGCATGTGTCTGGCTAGGATTCGGCTCGATCCAGATGCCATCCGGCGCCTTGACCTCGACTTCGAACACGACGAGGTCCGCGTTGGTTGCGGTCGGGTCCAGCGGATTGCCCAGAGTCAGCGCGGTTGGGGTCAACTGCGCAACTGCGGCCGCGCACAGCACAAGCGGGGAGAGGACGCGAATCATCGGATGCTCTTTTGGCGACGAGCCGGATTGGCTTGCCGGGGCCTCAGTGTTTTACCCGTGGAGCACGAACTCGTGTTCCGTGCAAATACTTGTGCCGCGGGCAACCTATGGCGACCACAACTTTCGGTAGTTAGCAATTCGCATTGCGGCGTAAGTGCCCGGCGGGTGCGCCTAAGAGGATGGTGTTTGTCCCGGCACCGTAATGGCAGGCTACAAACGTCTTTGTGCCACGCGATGGTGGGGCTGGTCCTTTGGCTTCAAACGCCACAAGCCCCTGTTATCCAAGGAGAGTTCCATGAAGTCCGCACTCATTATTCCGTTTGCCGCGATCGTGGGTTCTGCAGCCGCCGTTGGCCAAGGGATCACCATCACAGCGGTTGTGCAGACCGATCTCGTCGTGATGGCCAACAATGCGACCGGAGCACCGGCGAGTACAGGAGTGAGCGTCGGCACGGATGTGTCGAACGGCTTGCAGCTGACCGCGCAACAAACGGGCGCCTACTCGACCATCGACGTCATGCCTGGCCAGCAGGTTGGGCAGTCCAGGAGCTTTGGCTTGTCGACGGTTGCCGCCACTACGGGCGGCACGCTGGGTGTCAGTGCTGGCAGTGGCCTGGCCGCTAGCCCAGCTTGTGCGGGTAGAGCACGACCTTCTGCTCAAGGCCTTGCTCGAAGCGGCCCAGCCCCTTGCCGAAATCATCGATCGACATCTCGGCTGTCACCAGGTGGGTGACGTCGAGGCCTTGCTTGAGCAGGTCCAGCATCTGATCCCACGTGCGGAACATCTCGCGGCCAATGACCGCGTGCATCGTCAGGCCCTTGAAGATGAAGTTCTTCGAGAAGCCCTCGATCGAGACCGCGTCGCCCTTGGGTAGGCCAAGGTTGACGATGTGGCCGGCGGGGCGCGTCATCACAATGGCGTTGTTGATGCCGATGGGATGACCGGAGATCTCGAGCGTGACATCGACGCCGCCATTGGTGGCATCAACGATCGTTTGCACCGGCTTCTCACGCCCGTCGACGATCGTGACCTGGTCGGTCAAGCCGCGGCGGATGACCCATGCACGGGCGCGGGCGAGTGCCTTGTCGGCAACATCGACGACGAACACGTGGCTCGCCTTGACGAACGTCGCGACTTCGCCGCACATTGCGCCGATCGGGCCAAAGCCAATGATCGCGACCGTCTTGCCAGCGACTGGCACCTTCATCGTCGTGTGCACGGCGTTGCCGAGCGGGTCGAGGATCGCGGCAACTTGCAATGGCAGGTCCTTCGGCAGCTTGACGACGTTGCCCGCGGACACGACTACGTACTCGGCGAACGCGCCGTCGAGGTTGATGCCGCGGATGCGCGCCGTCGCGCAAGCGTGGAACGCCTTGTTGCGGCACGCCGGGCACTCACCGCAGATCTCGTGCATCTCGGCACTCGCGTACGTTCCGAGCGGATAGTCCTTCTCGTCGACGCCGTCGCCCAACTTGTCGATGTGACCGCAGAACTCGTGACCGAGAGTCACCGGCGGCGCAATCAGTGCAGTCATCGATGGGTCACCGCTGCAGATGTGTACATCCGTACCGCAGATCCCGGCGGCGGCGACCTTGAGGCGCACTTCGCCCGGGCCGGGTTCTGGAAACTTGAGATCCGTCCGCAACCGATACTGGCCTGGGGACGTTAGCTGCACACCCTTCATCGACGTCATGTTTGAATAGTCCCGCCGGTGGCGGGCGGCGTATTCTGCGGATACAACGCAGTTAGCGCCACAAAGGAGATTCCTGAACACACGAACGACACGCGGCTTCTTGGCCTTGGGCTCCTTACTCCTCGCCGGAGTTCTGCTCATTTCGTGCCAGACCACCAGGATCGTGCCGCCCGACTACTCGGCGCGTCCGGTCGTCATGCTCGAGCGCTGGCAGGTGGAGGCCGAGGGTGCCGTGCTCGGATCGGTCACCAAATACGAGATTCGTGATTCGAAGGGCCCGCTGCAGTTCTTCCGGGTGACCGACCAGAATGGGCGTTGGTTGGGCCACGCGACCGCCAAGGGGCGGTTTTCGCGTCGCGTGCCGTTCCAGGAAGAGGAACAGGATCTGGGCCTGCTGGCGATGGAACGCGGTGTCGCACAGTTGTTCGAGGCGACTGCGACGGTGCAATTGAAGCCGGTGCCAACCGAGGCGGACTGGCGGCGCCAGCCGAAGCTGCAACAAGACAAGCGCTGAGAGTCGAAGCGCTCTACAGTCACGCGCAATGAACGAACTTGCGAGTCGAACTGTCGACGAGAGCCGCGTCGAAATGACGGAAATCATCATGCCGAATGATGGCAACCCGCTTGGCAACGCGATGGGCGGTCGCGTCATGCACTGGATTGACGTCTGCGCTGCGGTTTGCGCTGGCCGTCACGCGCGCACACCGGTCGTCACTGCCAGTGTCGACAACGTCGACTTCCACAACCCGGTTCCCGTCGGCAGCGTCATCGTGTTGCTTGCCTCGGTCAATTTCACCGGGCGCACCTCGATGGAGATCGGCGTCAAGGTTTGGCAAGAAGAGCGCCTAACCGGCGATCGCAAGCATGTCGTCTCGGCCTACCTGACGTTTGTGTCGCTAGACCCAGAAACCCGCAAGCCTCGTCCAGTGCCCGCAATCGAGCCAAAGACCGAGAATGAGAAGCGTCGCTGCAAGGAAGCGGCAGCGCGACGAAAAGCGCGTCTGTCTTAGGCTGCCTTCAGAACCATTCTGGAACCATTTCCGGATCGAGCCCCATCGACTGCAGGATCAACTGCTGCACGTACTCAGGATCGATTGAAAACTCCTTCAGAGTCTCGTAGCACGATCCGGCCTTGATCGAGAGCACGGCCAAGGCGAGGTGCTCTGGCAGCACGCTCTTGCTGCCGAGTTGTTGCGCGGCGTCCTTGGCGCGACCGAAGGCGGTGCGGCAGTGACGGTTCCACGGACCATCCGGCTCATCCGGCTCGCGTGGCAGACTGTTCACGTAGCCGGAGAACATGTCCGGGTCGACGTTGAGGTCCAAGAAGATGTGGTGCAGGCACGTGCTCTGATCGATGCTCAGGCCGTAGATCAAATGACCAGTCGCAACCGACTCATCGTTGAGCTGCTGGGCCAGTTCTTCGGCCTTCTGCGTGGCCAGGATGCTCTTGTCGCTGAAGTCCTCGAACATAGGGGCGGAAGAGAGTAGCGATCTCTGGGACTTTCCGCCACGGGCTACCTGGCGAGAACGGCGTATGATGTGGCTGTGGCCAGCTCCCCCAGCACGATCCGCACGATCCTGCACGCCGATATGGACGCCTTCTATGCGGCCATTGAGCAGCGTGATCGGCCAGAACTGCGCGGGTTGCCGGTCATCATCGGGGGCTACGGCCCTCGCCAGGTCGTCAGCACGGCCAGCTACGAGGCCCGAAAGTTTGGGGTTCATTCGGCTATGCCAGGCCGTCGGGCCCAACAGCTGTGCCCGCAGGGCATCTTCGTCGTGCCGCGAATGGAGGCCTATGCGGAGGTCTCAAGCCAGATTCAGGCGGTGTTCGAGCAGTTCACGGATCAGGTCGAGCCGCTGTCGCTGGACGAGGCCTTCTTGGATGTGACCGGTAGCCTGGCGCTGTTTGGCGATGGCAAGACGATCGCTGAGCGCATCCGGAGCGAGGTCCTGGAGCGCACCGAACTGGTGGTGTCGGTTGGCGTGGCGACGAGCAAATACGTCGCCAAGGTGGCGAGTGATCTAGACAAGCCGAATGGCCTGGTCGTGGTGCCGCCGGGAGAAGAGCGTGCCTTCTTGGCCGACTTGCCGCTGTCGCGTTTGTGGGGGGTTGGGCCATCGACGCGAGCGACGCTCGAACGCGCCGGCCTGCGATCGATCCGCGACGTGCAGTCCCGTTCGCGTCAGCAACTGGTCGAAGCATTTGGGGGCCACCTTGGCGAGCACTTGTATGTGCTTGCCAACGGCCTCGATGCACGTCCAGTCATCAGCGAGCGCGCTGCCAAATCAATCGGACACGAGATGACCTTCGCCGAAGATCTACGCAGTGTGGATGATGTCAAAGGCATCCTGCTGCAGCTCGCTGAGATGGTTGGGCGACGGCTGCGACGTGCAGGGCAACGTGCAAGTGTGATTCGGCTGAAGCTGCGCCATCCGCCGTTCGAAACCAAGTCACGCCAGAAGAAGGTCGATGCAACGGCGGACGACCTCGAGATCTATCGAATAGCGACTGCGTTGCTGATGAGCGCGTGGGATCAACGAACGCCGGTGCGGTTGCTGGGTGTCACTGGTGCGAGTCTCCTCGACGAAGGCTCACAGCAAGCCGCACCGCGACCAACCCAGCCGTCCCTGTTTGTCGCCGAAGAAACTGCCCCCGACCCAGCGGCCAATAAAGAGCAACGTGATCGTCTGCTAGCGGCAATGGATGCGATCCGCGATCGCCATGGCGAAGATGCAGTTCGTCACGCAGGCCAACGCCGCACGAGCAATCTATGGGGTCCAGAACGTGCAAACGAGTAGCCACCGAAGAGCACTGTTTTCTAAGACCGAGTCTCTTAGATCGATACTCTTAGATCGAGGCGAGTACCTCTTGCGGGTGCTCGGCAGGTTTGACGGTGTCGAACACCTTGCGGACTTTGCCGTCGGTGTCGATCACAATTGTGATGCGCTTTGCATTGCCTGAGCCATCTGCGCGGATGGCATCGCAGGCGGCGCCGAGTTGCTTGTCGGAGTCGCACAGCAGGGCAAAGGGGAAGTCGAACTTCTGGCGGAACGCGCGGTTCTCGTCGACGGTGTCGAACGACACACCACAGATCACAGCGTTCTTGGCGTCAAACTCGGGCTTCAAATCACGGAAGCCCTGACCTTCGAGCGTTCAACCGGGCGTATCGGCTTTGGGGTAGAACCACAACACCAACGTCTTGCCGGCGAAGTCGGCGAGGGTGCGCGTGTTGCCTTCGTCGTCGAGTACGGAGAAGTCAGGGGCCGGCGATCCGGGTTGCAGCATGTGTGCACGATACGTTAGCGAAGCGCCTCGAGCCATGCTGTGCCGAAGCGCTCGTCCGGTTCTAGGTAGTGGCCTTCGCTCCATTCGTTGAGTGAGGCGATCAAGACCAGCGGATCGTCGACTGCCGTTGGCGAACGAAAAGCGCGCGCTCGATGCACGGCCGCGGCGAACAGTTCGGGGTGTTCGCCGGTGATGACGGGCGACCACGGATACTTGTCCGGTCGCTTGTTGCCAAAGTCGGCGCCGCGTGGGCTCGCATCCCAACCGGGCGCGATCGCCGGCATGTAGGGTAGCCCCGACGTGTCGGCAAACGACTGCCACTCACCTGCGCGCAGTTCGGCGTAGTGGCGATAGTCCTGTTCGAACGGGCCCTTCCAGTCCGGCAGCAACACGTAGTGCGTGACGCTGTCGAAGCCGATGTCGCGCACCAGCGGCAGCACGTCCTGGTTGGGTTCAATCGCTGCGAGGTGCAGGTCTCGGTGGCCGTGGTCTCGCAACCAACGTCTGGCTGCCGAGATGGCTGCGCGTGCACCGGCGATGCCGAGTTCTTGCACGAAGAACGTCGAGTCGTAGATCGACAGGTAGCTGCGGCCCTCGACGGTGACGTAGTTTTGGCGGTGGAAGTAGTTGTTCGCGAGCATCGCGACGAACTGCACGAAGTCGTCCTGATCGCTCGGCACGGCTCGCGAGGGATCGATGACTGGCGCGTCAGTTCGCCTTACGGGCAACACGCGTCGCGGCATGCGGTTGGCCCACATGCAGGCGAAGGGCAACCGTTCACTGTATGCGGAACCGAGGAAGCCCTGATCGAGGCCCACTTCGAAGACTCGTTTGCCGCGACACCAGAACACGCCGAATACAAACGCATCGACGCCGTGCTCGTGCGCCAATGTGATGCGCTTGCCGAACTCGATCGGGTCGCGGTCGTCGTATTCGCCGAGCAGCGGCACCTTCGGTTGCGCGTGGCCTTCGAATCGCGGTTGGCAATTGCGCACCAGTTCCCACTCGGTGAAGCCCGGATGGAACGCCTCGTCGCGCTCGGCAATGGCATGCCAACCGGTGTAAACGTATGCCGCCGTGCGCATGGAGCCATGACAGCAGTTGCGCGAACGATGTCGAGAGGTTGTTGGCGGAACCAGTAGGCTGTGCGTTTTCCTCCATACCTCAAGAACCTGGTGCCGACTGCTGACCTTGCTGCCTTTCGCGCGCTGCTGCCTTGGTGAGATCCGCAGGAGGCCAAGGCCTCTCTGGAGCGCGCGGCCGAGCGCTACCGCAAGATGCCCGAGGTGCACGATTGGCTGCGGGAGATTGTCGATGACGCCCGCGAGCGCCTGGGAATGCCGCCGGAAGACTGGTAGCCGAGCGAATCCCTGATGCCACCGGCCGTGCCATTCCGCCCAAGAGGCTTTGGTCAAAAAAGCTGTGAGACGTGTCCCAGGGCACCTTCGACGCGACAATAGGCCAACTGTGGAACCTCGCGATTTGTTCGAGATCTTGATGCGTGAGCACATCGATTCGGTGCGCGCGTTCTTGTTGGCTTCGCTGCGAGATTCGATGACGGTAGAGGACCTCGTACAGGAGACGTTCTTGACGGCCTGGAAGGTTCTTGATCGCTACGACCGGCAGCTTCCGTTTGGTCCGTGGGTGCGCGGCATAGCCGCCAAGTTGGTGCTGAATCATCGCCGCAAGGTCGGCCGCAATCGCGTGCACTACTGCGATGACGAACTGCTCGGCCGCATCGAAGGCGGCATCGGTGCGATCAGCAAGCTCAATGGCGACACGTTTGACGAGAAGATCGACGCGCTGCGAGGTTGTCTTGGTCGGCTGACTGGACCGCAGCGCGATGCGATTCGTCTGCACTACGAGAACGGATTGCACTGCAAGGAGATCGCCGAACGACTCGGGATTGGATTTGAATCAGTGAAGAAGCACCTGCAGCGCGGCCGAACGCAGCTGCACCGGTGCCTCTCGTCAAAGATCGAAGCGACCGACCGTCGCTTGGGGAGTGCGCAATGAGTAACGAGCACGACAACTCCAATTGTAGCAATTGGCACGAACTGGACGACACGCTGGCCGATGGCCCGAGCCCCGCTGATGTGCCAGAAGAAGCGCGCGAGTGGCTCGCTGAGCAGCGTGTCATGCACGGCTTGTTGCGTGCAGTTCATACGGTCGACGCCTCGGCACGCGAAGCGCGGGTTGCCTCGGTGATGGAGAGCATCGACCGGCGCGCAGCTGTTGGTTTCCGTCGTCAATGGCTCACGGTCGCGCTGGCGGCGTCGGTCATGGCGACCATCGGAATCTGGTTTGCCTTGCCGTCGTCGTTGCCGACTGCCGAGGCCGCGATGGCGCGCGCTGTGGACCAACTCGCTCGCAACCTCGATCGTCACTACCACGTGCGTTTGAGCACTGCCGGCCGCAGGCGTTCCGAACGCGTCTACAACGAGTTCGACCTGATCGCTCGTCCGGGGATGCGCTTCTTGATCGAGGGGCGGTTCAAGTTTGGCAAGCTACGTTTGGCCGGTGGTCGGGTCGGTTGTGACGGCGAGACCATCTGGCTAGAAGACAAGAACGGCCGTAACCGCCGTTCGGGTCGACTTGCCGATCGTGGGGAGTTACTCGAAGGCCTCGGCGACATTCTCGACATTGGCTACCTCGACCTCCACTCGTTGGTCGAGAAGTTGCCGACCGGGTTCATCATGCGCGTCGTGGATCGCTCGACGGATTCCGAGGGTAGGCAGCAACTACACATCAAGGCTCGGCGACGTCGCACTGCCGGGGCCATCAAGGTGCGCAACGCCGAGCTGATCGTCGACGAACTGACCGGCATGGTGAAGAGCATCGATGCGGAAGTCTTCGTGGTCAGTAGTGGATTGCGGCACGTCGTCGTCGAATACCGCGGCCAACCCGAGCCTGGTTCCGTGGACTATTCGCGTCCTTGGTAAGCACGCTTAGCTGTCAAGCGGGTGCGGTAACGCGCCATCTCGAGCCAAATACTCGGCGCGCAATAGCAGCACTATTCGTTGCTCTTGCCAGACAGCCCGTGACGAGGGGCCGTGCGTTCCTACAATCCCGGCCCGCATTGAGCGGACCGCATGACGCAGACGCCCAAAGTACCTGACCAGACTATCCTGCGCGGATTGTTGCAGGAAACCGCAACGGATCCGGCGGCGGCAGCGCGCGAACTGTCGCGTGAGCGGGAGCGTTTGCAGGCGGACAGCGATTTGGGCGCTGAGTTGCTCGGTCACGAGCAGCGCTGGCTCGAAGGGTTTCTCAAGACTGGTTCGGCCGAGTTGCACGCGGACCTGCTTTCAGTTCGTCGCGACTGGTTGGCGTTGCGCATTCGGCATATGGCGGTGGCCAAGGTCGACCCATCCTTGCTGCTGGACCTCGCCGAGGCACAGGCGATGGCTCGGGTTGCCAAGGAGGCCGAACTCGAAGCGCAGTGCCGAGAGGCGATCGATCGCGGCGTCGGCACCTTGTCCGAAAAATCGGTGGTCGGCACAGCTGTCGCCGAACGCTTCGCCCTGCTGACGACGGCAATCGAAGAGCTGGCGATCGAGCAGCAGGTCGAGTTGATGCGTTGCACCGGCAAATTGCTGGGGCGCATGGCGGAAAAAACCGGCTCGCGCCGTTGCCTAAATCTGGGCAAGCGACTGTTGCGCGCCGCCGATGACCGCGTGCTCGCTGGCCGCCTCGAACGTCGTCTTGGTCGCCGTGGCGTCTCGGTGCTGGAGACGACCAACTTCGTATTGCTACTCGTTGTGCTCGTCACGTTGGTGATTGAGGCGGTGGTGGACCTGACGCCGACGCAAGCACATGTCTTTCGCTGGGTCGACGCGATCGCGTGCCTGTTCTTCATCGCCGACTTCATCTTCGAGTTGGCGCTGCATCCTTCCAGGTGGTCGTGGTTCTGGCGGAACGCGCTGACCGATCTGGTTCCGGCCATTCCGTCGGTGTTGTTCTTGTGGCCGACCGCGGCCATGGGCGCCGCGACCGACAACTTGCTGGTGCTGCGCATGTTGCGCCTGTTGCGGGTGACGTGGGCGGCGCGCTACGTGCAGGCGTTGCGACCGCTGCTAAGGGCGGCACGGCTGTTGTTGTTCTTGGTGCGCGGCCTCGATGGCCTGGCCTCGCGGTTTGCCCAGATCCTCAACCGCGAGTTCGTGTTCGTGCCCGCGGCGGCCGAAGTCAATCGCTCGATCGAGGAGGATGACCTGCGCGACGTTCTGCATGCGTCGATGCGTCGCGAGCATGAGTTGGTTGAGTTGCTGCAACGCGACGAACGGCGGGCGATGTTGATTGAGCGGGTCTCGGCGGCGCGCGAAGCGATGGGAGTATTGCAGCCCGCCGAGTTGGCCAACACGGCGCATCAGCCGGGCGCGCGCGATGTCGCGATTGGCGATGCAATCGAGTTTCTGTGGACGTTGCGCACGCAGGATATCGGTCGCTACATAAAGAAAGGCGACGTGGAAGCGCTGGATCGCGTTGTCCGTGTGATGTCGGCGATGCCGGTTCGTTGGTTGCCGTTCGTCAGTCGGCTTGCCGTGCATCCGCTACCGTCGACTCCAGAAGAGCGCATCGTCGAACTCGGCCGCCGCGTCGCCGATTGGGTCGAATCGTGGCACGGTCGAATGCTGTTCTTTGCAGACCTGCATGGCATCGTGACGGGGCCGCAGATTCTCGACCGGGTTGCCTCGGCAATCGTCAAAGCGACGCAACGGCCGGCCGTGCGACTGCTGTTGTTCGGCGGAGTGTTGTTGGGCTTCAACCAGTTGCTGCTCGGTACCTGGTTGGGCGACAAACTTGGGCCGATCCTTGATTCGATTGTCGGGTTGCCGTTGGTGCTGCTGGGCAGCTTCTGCCTGGTGTTCTTGGCCCTAGGGCATTGGCTTAAGCGGCTCGCCGGGCAGGCGTCGGATACCTACCGCCTGACCAGCGAAGCGCACTTCATCTCGCAGTTGGAGCGCGTGCAGTCTCGGTACGAACAGGAAGACATCGACTTCTTGAGCGAGCGCGTGTTCGGCGATCCGACGAACCGACGCCATGCTCGCGAGATGCTCGTGCAGCAGTTGCGCAGTGCGCGCACCGGCGTGCCATTGGGCAATGACGATGTGCCCAACCACGTGGCGTTGGAGTGCAACCACACGGCGCTTCTGTATCTGCACTTCTTGGATGGGGCGCCGTTGCACATCAGCGACGTCAAGACCACCGAGCAACTGCTCGCCAACCAATCGCTCGAGAACTTGCGGCGCGAGTTCTTGCGCATCAGTGGCCGCGAGAAACGGCGGTTGCGCAAGCTCAAACTCGACGACGGCACGCTGCTAAGGGGTCCCTACCTGTGGTTCCGATTCATCACGGAGAGCATCGCGGTCGAATCTGCGAAGCGCATTACTGGCTACAACAACTTCTGTGTGCCGCTGGCGCAGCGCGACTACGTGGACTCAGTCGCGCTTGAGAACATGGAGCGCTGGCTCCGTCGCCGGCGGGATCCGCGCGGCGGCCGTACTTCCAAGGACCGCAAGAAGGACGAGGTCGTCACCGAATACCCGACCACGGAGTTTACGGCGCTCGATTTCCTTGGCGGTGATCCAGAGCGCGACCGTCACCTTGCGGCGGTGTTTGGCGAGGATGTGCTCGATGTTGTGCAGTTCGATCGCCGCACGATGGTGCGCGAGATCTTTGGTACCCGCCCGGTCAATCATCTCCCCAAGCACGAACGCAGCTTCAACCCGCTGCGGTTCTACGAGAAGCGCTTGTCGCACGGTCGCATCCTGTTGGCGCCGCTGCTGCTCGTGTGGCGTTTCTTCCGCACGATCGGTTGGGTTGTTGGCAAGGTGCGCCTGATCGTGCGCGAAGTGCTCGACCCCGAGGTTGCCATGCAGCGCCGGGAGATTGGCGAAGCACCGTTCGCTGTGGCGCTACGCAAGATCCATCGCATGAAGGCGCCGGGCTTGCTCGAGGCCATTCGCATGCGTCTGCGCATCGATCCGGCCTATTCGGGTGCGCCGATCGGTTGGACGCCGGATGCGGCCGAACTACAGGAGCCCGAGATCGAACGTGATCTGCGCTTCCTGCATCTGCGCGAACGTGAGGCCGTTCAAATGCGCGATGACGCCGAGCAGGTGCGGCGTAATGTTGCCGCCTTGCATGCCATCGTTGGGTGGTTACCGCCGCTACACTTGCAAAGCCAAGGCGAGCCCGACCGTGAACGCCGCCGCGCTGGCGAGTTGGCGGTAACCTGTGCATGGATCTCCAACAAGGATGATGTGCGCACGTTGATGTCTGCTGAGCGGTGGCGCATCGAAGTGATCCCCGCATTGCTGGATCTCGATAAGAAGCCGTCGTGGACGAATCGCTTGTTGGGTGCCGTTGTTGGGGTGTTCGTCAAGCACCCGGTCGACCTCTGGTTCGAACGGCATGGTGGCGAACTGTCGAAGAAGGTGCGCGTCTCATTGCGTGCGGGCTATTCGAGTAACTATCGCTTCACTCGCGACGTTGTCGATGCGTGGCACCGCTTGCCAGCCGACGCTACGCCAGCGGATCGGGCTATCGAAACCTTGCAGCATGTGTATCGACATGGCCCCGCAGTGCGTCGCGATATCCTGGCGCTACGCGCGGTGCAGTCGCTTGCCGTGCTCGATGTTCGCAACTACCGCGACCTCGTGTTCCGCATTGGCGACTACGAGAGTGACGGCGAAGATCCCGAACTGGGCAGGGCCCTGCCGTGAGCGATCGCGATCGCCGCGCCCTGTTGTGGCTGTGTTGCGCCGGTATCTGCTGGCGGTGGTTCGTTGGGATTCGAGCACCACTGCCGGGAGTCGACGCATGTCGCGACCTCTGGCTTGCCGAGCAACTGGTAGGCGGCAACTTCACGGCCGTGTTCGATCGAGCCCTCGAACCGCTCTATGCGTTGTTGCTCGCGCCAGCCTTGGCGTTCGGAGCATCGCCGTTTGCCGCCACCCAAGTGGTCGCCAGCCTGTTGGGCGGCCTCGTCGTCGTGCCAGCAGCATTGGCCGCCGAACGCATGCGTGAAGGCGCAGGCGTCTCAGCAGCGGCGGTTTCGATGGTTGCGGCGGGGCCGGTTGTGGCCGCTGGTGCGGGAGCCGCGACGGCAATGTTCACGTTGTTGTCCGCGTGTTGCCTTTGGGCGTTCGCAACCAGGCGCCTGGTCTTGAGTGGGGTGCTGCTGCTGGTCGTTGTCGCGAGCGGTACCGACCAGATCGCTTCGATGCCGCAGGCTACATGGCACGAGCTGCGCCTCGGGGTTGGGTCTGCCGTGCTATTGATGCCGCTACTGTTGTTGTCCCCGCGGTCGCGCCTATTTGGTCTGCTGGTTGGTGTGCAACTGGTACTCGTCGCAATCGCCTGGTTGCTCGATGCGTGGACGAGTTTCTTGCCCTTGTACTCGCCGTTGCTCGCCGTGCTTGTTGGCCTCGGTTTGGCACGGTTGCCGGTTCGGCTGCGTGATGTGTTGCTCAGCGTCATCGTGGCGATCGAATGCCATGCGGCGTGGACGTTGGGAGAACCCGAGGCTGCCGTCATCGAACGTGTGTTGCCGCAGTACCTGATTCGTCGTCTGCACGCCGAGGGCGACATCGTGCTCTCGAACCTGCCGCGCGTCCGGTGGTCGGCCGGCCAAAATCCGAGTTCTGCGACCCATTCCTATGTCGATGCGCTGCGCGATGACAAGGTGGCCAGCATCATCATGACTGCGGGCGAAGCCAAGGATGCTTCGTTGCGCGCCTTGCTGGCAGCGAAGTTTGAGCGGGCCCCGGTGCCGACGGACATCGCGGAGTTGTTATTGCAGCGCAGCTTGCACGTGTTGCGCAGACGACACCAGTAGAGGCTTGTGCGGAGGCGAGACATGGTCGATGCCGGGTGCAGTTGGGGGCGTATCCCCGGCACCCAGATCCCCGTGAACCAGAGCCCCGACCCCAGTCACACACACCCGCCTTCCTAGGGCGCTAGCGTTGGTCACGGCTGACGATGATGACGCCGATCACGATCAGCGCGCCGCCGCCCCACTGGATCGGTTCCAGTTGGTCGCCCTGAAACGCCCATCCCGCGAATGCGGCGAACAACGGTTGCAGGGCAAACAACAAGGCGAGGTGCGTCGGCGAAATCTTGTGCTGCACCTTCGCCTGTACGCCGATTGCGATGCCGGTCGCGAGCGCGCCTAGATAGAAGAAGGACCACAGCAGCGACGCTGTCCAAACGACCGGTCCGCCGTCGACGCTGATGCCGCTGACGAGCAGTGTGCCAGCGATGGCGATGACGCTGGTGAACGCAAGTTGCCAGAACGTGAACGGTGCGATTGCCAGGCGACTGCCGTAGTGCGAGAGCAGTAGAATGTGCGCCGCGAAGCCGATCGCCGAGCCGACCTGTAGCAGGATTCCGCGTATGGTGTTGTGCTGCACGACCTGTGCTTGCAGCGCGTCGGTTGCCGCGGGGTTTGGGTCGCCACTCAGGCAGAGCACAATGATGCCGGTCAGTCCGAACGCCAGGCCGATCACGGCGAGCTTGCCGATGCGAGCGCCGAAGCAGAAGTGACCACCGACGGCGACCAGCAAGACGATCAAGCCGGTGACGAAACCGCCCATCGATGCGGTCGTTTCGCGCACGCCATACATCTGCAGAAAGTACGGCACGGCCAGGGCCATCCCGGCGAGTAGGCCAGGGCCGAGCGTGCCTCGCCGTTGTTCTCGCGCCGTGCACAGGAAGAACGGCAGCACGCACAGCGCGCCAATGATGAAGCGTGACGAGACCAGCGCAAACGGCGTCACCGACTCCATCGCGACCTTTGAGACCACGAAACTGCCCGCCCAGATTGCGATCAGGGTCGTCATCAGGGCGTGCGGAACGAAGGTCTTGCCGGTCGTTGGCATAGGCGCGAGCACCATAGTGGGGCAGGTGTCTCGGAACACAACTGTCGTGAATGTCGCGGCGACTTCTGGCTTCCGCGCCGGCAACCCCGTAATCAGCGGCGATGCTCTGGCGCCTCCTCGGACTGCAGGACTCGACGAAAGCAGAACGCTCGGCGACGTTCTGGGTCGCGGTGATGGCGTTCGCGACCTTGGCCAGCACGTTTGTGTTGCGGCCAATTCGCGGTCAGTTCGGAGTGTCCATGGGTGTTGAAGGCATGCCGGAGCTGTACAGCCTGACGCTGTTGGCGACGGTCCTGATGGTCGTGCCGTTTTGGAGTTTGGCCAATCGCATGCCGAGCCGGCGGTTCGTGGCCGTTGCCCTACACACAGGTGTCGCCGCCTTGCTAGCGGTGGCCCTTGGGCTGTGGTGGGTTGGCGACTACCAATGGCAACAGGATCCGTGGATCGGCAAGTTGTTCTGGGGTGGCTTCTCGGCGCTCAACGTGGCGTTGCCGGCCTTGGTCTGGATCCACGCCGTCGAACACTTCAGCAAGAACCAGGGCAAACGCCTGTTCGGGTTGCTTTCGGTTGGCGCCACTCTCGGCGCGATGGTGGGGTCGAAGATCACTTCGATGGCGTCGTCTGAATGGGGTTTGCCCAACTGGACGATGGCGGTCGTTGCGGCGGCGTTGCTGGGGCTTGCCTACTACGCGTTTCTGAAATCGCGGCGGCCCTGTTCGCAACTCGAGGGTCGCGATACCAGCCAGCAAGTAGCGACCGGTGGCATCCTTCAAGGTCTGCGCATTGTCGTGCGCGATCGCCGCGCCATGCAGATCGCGATCTACATGATGCTCGTAGGCTTCGTCGCGACCGCGTTCGAAGCGGGGCAGACGGAGTTGGTCGGTGCCGAATTGCATCGCGCTTGGGAACAGCAGACGTTCCTCGCGAACGTAGGCGTCTACGGCAATGGCCTCGTGTTGGTGCTGCAGTTGCTTTGCACGGGTCGCCTGATGACGCGCATGGCGCCGATGGCCCTGTTGTCGTCGTTGCCGGTCGTGTCGATCATCGGCCTCGTGCTATATGCCGTCGCCCCAACCGCTGGCGTCATCTTTGTCCTGCAAGTCGTGCGCCGCGGCGCCAACTACGCGATCGAGAAACCCGCCCGCGAAGTGCTCTACACGCCGCTCGATCTCGCGACCAAGCACAAGGTCAAGTTCTTGCTCGACACCTTCGCGCTGCGCCTTGGCGATCTCGCCGGAGCCTTTGCGCAAGTGTGGCTACGCCAAATAGGATTGGGCGTCAGCGGCATCGTCACCATCACCATCGCCTTTGCCTTGGTCTGGATCGCAATCGCCTACCTATTAGGCCGAAGAGGTTAGTGCCGTACGAGCACTCTTAGTGGAGTTCGTAGCGGAGCCATCGGCACTCGATGGGGCCGTTGCGGACCGGGAACTTGCGGCTGGTTCGTAGGCCGAGGTAACGCGTTAGTTCTGGCGCGCCACAGAGTACGTGCGCTTGGGCTCCGTTGCATTGTTGGTGTAGGAAGTTGCCAAGCGATTGCCAGGAGTCGACCAGCGATGGGTCGTCGGGTTGCAGGCGTTCTCCATATGGCGGGTTGGTGACGACCATCGCTGGCTTGAACGGTGGCACGTAGTCGCGCGTATCGCCGAAGTTGAGTTCGATCTTGCCTCGTAGGCCGGCGCTCTTGATTGCGATCTTCGAGATCGCGATGGCGCCTTCGTGGTTGTCGTTGCCGGCGAGTCTTGGGCAGTGGTCTTGGCCGGCGGTGGCGCGCGCTTCGGCTTCATCAAATACAGACTGCCACGCGTTCTGATCGGTGTCCTTCCAGCGTTCGAACGCGAATGCACGACCTAGCCCCGGCGCGCGATCCATCGCCAACCACGCCGCCTCGATCAGGAACGTGCTTGAGCCGCACATCGGGTCGACGAGCGGCGACTTCGGATCCCATTCACTGAGTTGGATCAAACCGGCCGCCAGCGACTCGTTGAGCGGGCTCTTGTGTTGCACTTCGTGGTAGCCGCGCTTGTGCAGCGGCTCGCCACCGAGTTCGCGATAAAGGATCGCCTCATCGTTGTGCAGCACCAGCTTGATCGGCAGGTCCGGTCGATCGCGTTCGACGTTGGGGCGAATGCCATCGAAGTGGCGGAACTGGTCGCAGATCGCGTCCTTGGCGACGAGCACGGGGAAGCGGGTGTCGTTGGCCCAGCTGTCTCGCACCGAACCGTCAATTGCGAGTGTGCCCGTGGCGTCGATGAACAGCGACCAGTCGACTGTCGATGTCAGGTCGTAGAGCTCTTCGCGGTCGCGCGCTGGTCCGCGTACGAGCTCTTCTTGCACGCGAATGCCGGATCGCAGCCACAGGCACGCCTTGTAGGCGACGTCCGGTTCACTCGAGAACGCGCACGCCCCGCGCCGGATGTCGACGTTTCGGGCGCCGAGTTCGCGCAGTTCGTAGGCGAGTACCTCTTCGAGGCCGAGCGTGCAGGCGACGTAGTAGTTGCCCAACTCAGGAGTCCTTTGGCGCCGGCCCGGCAGCCTTGGCGAAGTCGTCGGCGAAGCACGACAGCGCGCTGATCACCGGCGCGGCCGCCATTTCGATCAGCGAGCAGTCGCCCTTCTTGCGTGAGAACGTGGCGAGCTTGCTCATCTTCGCGTCGTAGCCCGGACCCTTGCCAGCCTGCACGGCTTTGAGAATGTGCACGAACTGATTGGTCTCCATGCGGCACGGTGGGCATTTGCCGCACTGTTCCTTCATGAAGAACTCGGCGATCTCCAAGGTCAATGCCACGACGTCGGTGGTCTCATCGACAATGCGCACGCCGCCACAACCAGGCGAAGTGCCGAGTGGCTGCAGGGTCTCGTACGCGATCGGCACGTCGAGGTGGGCGCCATCGAGAAACGCCGCCGACATCGCTGGCAAGATTGCGCGAACCGTACGGCCATGCTTGAGTCCGCCACCGCAGCCTTCGATCAGTTCGCGGTAGGTTGCACCAAACGGCAGTTCGTAGACGCCGGGCTTCTCGACCTGATCGCCGAGTGTAAACAGCAGCGTGCCCTTGCTGTCTTCTGTTCCGATCGCTGCGAACGCCGCGCCACTGTTGCGCGCGATCCACGCGACGTGCGCCAGGGTCTCGGTGTTGTTGACCGTCGTCGGTTTGCCGAACAGTCCCGCTTCTCCTGGGAACGGCGGCTTCTTGCGCGGTTTGGCAGGTTCGCCTTCGATCGCGTTCAGTGCCGCGGTCTCTTCGCCGGCGACATAGGTCGTTGGGCCGCAGTGGATCGCAATCGGAAACGGCAGCAGTCCGGCTTCGTTCGCTTCACCCAGCGCCATCTCGGCGCTGGCACGCGGACCGCGCATATCTTCGATCAGGTACAGGTAGCCCTTCGTCGCACCGGTCGCGAGCCCGGCCAGTGCGAGTCCTTCGACGACCGCATGTGGATGGTGTTCGACCAGGTAACGATCCTTGTTGCTGCCGGGTTCGTGTTCGCCGCCATTGGCCACGATGTACTTCTCGGTCCCCGCCGCATCCGCCGCCAACTGCCACTTCCGGATCGTCGGAAACGCGGCGCCACCGCGGCCGCGCAGTCCCGATGCGGCAACCTGATCGCGCAGCCACGCGGGGCCCTTTTCCTGGGCAATGGCCAACCCGTCGTAGCCACCGCGGGCGCGGTAGTCGGCGAGGCCTTCGGGTTCGTCGGAAGAACGGTTGGCAAGCAAGAGGGCGGGCGATGGCACGCAACGGATCCTATGGCCGTCGCCGTCCATACGCGAGGTTGGGGCAACCCAGGGGCCACATGATCTATGTCGACCAGGAGGCGCATGAGCAGCTGGTTGCCGATCTGCGCACGTGGTTTGACCTGCGGCTTCGATAGGGCGCGGCAATCTAGTCGATAGTCAGCGGCTTCTCGCAATGCGGGCAGTGCGTCATCGTTTCCGGCACGCCGGTTGCGCGTTGACTGCGCGCTTGTTTGCGGGCGCGGCCGAGTTCCTCCATGAACGCGCCGCCTTAGCAGAGCGCAGGGTCACGCCCGCATCCTACGCCGCGGAGCATTGTCATCGGTGTAACAGAAACGGGGATCTGTGTTAGTCCGGTTGTCAGCACGCGAGGGCGGGGTCATGCTGTTGGGCCCAACGGCCACTACGTCGGTGCCCGTATGCCATCTTATTCAGAGACACCAAACATGAGAATTGCTCTCGTCCTGGCAGGCTCCTTGTTGCTCGGCTCTGTGGCCGCACAAGAAACTGCTACTCCCAAACCCCAGGAACCGGCGAAAGCCAGTGCCGCCGAGTGCATGCAGCAGATCCAAGACCTGCAGCAGAAGGCAATCACCGATTGGCGCGCCGACAGGAAGCAAGCGGCCGAAGCCGCGAAGGGCCCTGCCACTGGCAAGCCGGTCAAGGCGATGCGCATGCGTCCCGACTTCGGTCCGGTCACGAAGATGGCCACCCGGTTCGCGAAGCAGTTCGCCGGCAGCGATGATGCCGTGCCGTTCTTGATGATGGTCGTGCAGATGAGCCCTGACAAAACGGCGCAGAAAGCCAGCATCGAGGAGATGCTCAAGTCGCACATCGACAGCCCCGAGCTCGCGCAGATGGGTGGCATGCTTGAGTACCTGCCGCGCATGATCGACGAGGACTTTGCCAAGTCGACGACGAAGCGCATGCTCAGCAGCAAGAACGCGGACGTGCGCGGTTGGGCTCTCTACGCCACGCACAAGCCCGCGATCGAGAAGGCGGACCGTGAAGGCGAAGACTACGCTGCCGCCAAGAAGGCACTGCTCGCCGCATGCGAAGATGTCGAAGACCAGCGTCTCGCCAAGCAGATGCGCGGTGCGATCGATCTACGCGAGAAGTACGGCATCGGTTGCGTTGCCCCCGACATCGCCGGCATCGACCTCGACGGCGTCGAGTTCAAGCTGTCCGACTACAAGGGCAAGGTCATCTTCTTGGACTTCTGGGGCGATTGGTGAGGCCCATGCCGGGCCATGTACCCACACGAGCGGTCGCTCGTGGAAGAAATGAAGGACAAGCCATTTGCTCTGATTGGCGTCAACAGTGATCAAACGATTGAGCGCGCCAAGAAGGCCATCGCCGACAACAACCTCAACTGGCGCAGCTTCCAGAACAAGGGGAACGACGGTGAGATCTCCAAGGATTGGGCTGTGCAGGGTTGGCCGACGGTGGTCATCCTCGATCGCGAGATGAAGATCCACTACCGCGGTCACGATGGCGAAGCGGCAACGAAGGTTGCGGAAGCACTCGTCGCCAAGATGACCGGCGGCCAAGAGAAGAAGTAGCTGTTGCGGGTGCCCTTCGGCACCAGTCACCAGGCACCAAGCAACAACGACAGCGGCAAGCGCGGCGCCGGCAGCATTGGCTGCAGGACGTCGCGTTTGCATGTACGCCCGCTCAAGTTTTCTGAAGTGCCCCGGTTGCCGGGCGATGCGTTCGCATGGCTTTGAGACCCTTGCGAGCATGCCGCTCCGCTACCTGTGGCTTGAGGACTTGCCCGAACTTCCCGAGGCATTGCGAACGGTTGTGTCCGGGGGCCTGCCCAGATTCGGCTCGCAGCCATGGTTGGCTGTGGGGCAACCCCCGAAACGGCGCCGAACCTGAGCAAGGTGCGTGCTCCCGCATATGCCACCCACTAAGATCTCTCGACCAAACGCTCGCAGCCGCGCAGCACACACGTAGACAACTCCAATGCAATTCACTCCCGTAATCCCATTTACCTTGGCGCTGTTGGCGCTCGGAACGAGTCTCCCCAAGTCAACGAACCGCCCCGACGAGGGCATGTGGCTGTTCAGCGCTTTGCCGCTGAAGATCCTGAAGGAGAAGTACGACTTCGAGCCCACCAAGAAGTGGCTCGATCACGTGCGTCTCGGCTCGGTGCGTTTTGACACCGGTGGCTCGGGTTCGTTTGTCTCGCCGAACGGGTTGGTCATGACCAACCACCACGTTGCGCTGTCGACTATCCAGAAGATCTCGACGCCCGAGAAGGATTGGGTCGAGCCGGGCTTCAGCTCGCGCATCTACGGCAGCGAAGTTCACGGTAAGGACCTGGTGCTGCGCCAGCTCATCGACGTCAAGGATGTCACGGCCGAGGTGCTCAAGGTCAAGGCCGATAAGGGCGACGTAGAAGAGAAGCTCACCGAACTCGCCGCCGCGCACTCCGACAAGGAGAAGCATCTCGATGCGCAGCCGGTGCCGCTCTACGACGGCAACCAGTACCACCTCTACATCTACCACGTCTACGACGACGTGCGTCTCGTCTTTGCACCGGCCAAGCAGGTCGCGTTCTACGGTGGCGACTACGACAACTTCACCTACCCGCGCTGGTGTCTCGATTTCGCGTTCTTCCGCGTCTACGAAGATGACAAGCCGATCGACTCGTCGAAGTGGTTCTTCAAGTTCGAGCCGAAGGGTGCCAAGACGGATGATCTGGTGTTCGTGTCGGGCCACCCGGGCGGCACCGAGCGTTCGTTGACCTACGAAGAGATGGTCATGCACCGCGATTTGTGGGTGCCCGAAGTCGTCAAACTGCTGACCAACAACTGCAAGATCATCAAGCAGCGCATGGAGCAGAGCGAAGAAGCCGCGTTCCGCCTGCGCGATCAGTACTTTGGCCAGATGAACAGCCTCAAGGCCTTCACCGGTCACCTGAACGGTTTACTCGACGAGAAGCGCATGGACATCGTCAAGGCTCGCGACGCGGCCCTGGTCGAAAAGTCTGGCAAGGAAGAGACCAAGGCGGCCTTCGCCGAGATCGCCAAGAAGATGGAAGCGCTCCTAGCCGAGGACCTCGGGAAGTCCGACTTCCGCAAGATGCGTGGTGCCATGGCCAAGGCTACCGAGGCCTGCTCGGACGCCAAGACGACCATCAACGACGCGCGCTTCGAGGCCTACGGTGCCGCCAACTACCCGGACGCGACGTTCACGCTGCGCCTGACCTACGGCACGGTGAAGGGCTACGAGGCTGGCACCACCAAGGTCGCGCCGAAGACGACCGTGCACGGCCTGTACGAGCGCAACGCCGCCTTCGACAACGAGCATCCGTTCGATCTGCCGAAGCAGTGGCTTGACGCCAAGGGCAAGCTTGACTGGAACACGCCGTACAACTTCGTTTGCACGTGCGACATCATTGGCGGCAACTCGGGCAGTCCGATCCTTGATCGAGACGCCAACGTCGTTGGCCTGGTCTTCGATGGCAACATCGAGTCGCTGCCGGGCAACTACTGGTTCGACGAAGAAGTCAACCGCACAGTCGGCGTGCACACGGGCATCATTGTCGAGTCCCTAGCCAAGGTTTACGAAGAGAAGGGTCTCGTCAAAGAGTTGATGGGCACCAAGTAAGCTCGGCTTGCTTGAGAGGACTGGAGGCGGTCGCCGGGCGTAGAAGGCTCGCACCGCCGCAACACGCAGTGGCATTCGAAATCGACGTGCTGGCAGGGGGAGTCACCTCTGTGCTGACTGCAACGCAAGATACAAAACTGAAGGTACAGAATATGGCAATCGAAGTGAAGCAGGGCGTGGTGATGGCGTCGTCGTTGACGTTGGCGGTCGTGGCGGGAGTGATTACTTGGCAGACGATGACGCAAACGGAGACGGCGAATGCTGGGCAGACCGTGACGCTGAATGCCGACGCAGAGGGCGATCAGTTGCTCGCGGCGGAGAACAGCGACCTGCGCGATCGCATCGCAACATTGGAACAAGAGAACCGGGCGTTGCGCGGTGGCGTTGAGCGGCAGCAGGCGCCGACGGTCAACCCAGAAACCGTCGCCGACGAGCCGCCGCCAGCAGTTGGCATGGCGTTCTCCGATCCGCGCTTTGCCGATGTCTTGTCGAAAATCGACTGGGCCAAGATGGGCGAGATTACGCATGAGATGAGTCCGGTGCTGGCCGAACTCGTGGCGGCGATGACCGAGGAAGGCGCGGAGATTCCGATGGAGTTGGCCATCAAGGTGCAGCAGCTCAACTCGCAACTGCTTGGGATGATCCCGGCCTTGATGGAGGCGGGCGTGCCAGGCTTTGGCGCCAACGGCAGCTACACGCATCCGCTGGTGGTCGCCAATACGGTGGCCAATACGCTGCAGGCAGCCGGCCAGGCAATGACGGCGGATCAGAAGAGCCGGTTGTCGAGCCTCGTAGGCATGTTCTCCGCCGAGGCACAATCGATCGCAGATTCGACCCACGACTTGACGCTCGATCAGTTGCTGGCCGATAGCGAGATGAAGGAGCGCTTCTTCAATGAGATGAAGGGCTCTTTGACGGCCGATCAGAGTAGCGCCCTCTACCCGGCTGGCAGCACCGACTACGAAGGTGGCAGCTTGTTCCATTCGGGTGTGATGATGCGTCCCTACATGAAGCCGATTGCCGTCAAGAACGCGGCGGAGTTTGCCAGCAAGGTGTCGAGCAACCTCAGCGACAAGCTTGGCCTCAGTGACGCGACGGCGAAGCGGGTTCACGACATCATCGCCCGCGCCAGTCAGGCAGCAGAACTCTGGCAGCACCCCGCCGAGACGGCCGAGATGTCGCAGGCGCACTTCATCCGTTCGGGTCGCAGCATGGCCGCGCTGCGCAACCAGGTGATCTGGATGCGGCAGATCCGCCAGCTACCCGGCCTGACCGCCGAGCAACGCAAGAAGCTTGGCGAGTTTTCACGCATCCTGGTGCCGCTGCCGCTGTAGTTGCGGCAGCAGTCGCCAGCGACGCTACGGCGTCAGTGTGACCCAGTTGACGCTGCGGTTCGACGTGACGAAGTTCGTGAAGGTCGCGTCGACCGTGATGCTGTCGCCAAAGCGAGCGTTGGGGCGGCGCGGGACATTACGGACATCGCAGCCCAATCGGCAGATTCGCGTCCGTGCAGCATCAAGATCTGTGGGCTACGCTGGCCAACGTGAGTAGCGAACAGCGTTCGGGGTTGCGTCGGTGGTTGGTGGCAGGGTCCCTCGCGGTGATCCTGCTCAGCCTGACGCTGCCTGCAACATGGGTGGAAGCTGCGTATTGCCGCGGCGTGTTTCCATGGATTCAGTCGGTGATGGTGCCGGTCTCCGGTGCCATCGATTGGCCGTTGATGGGCACCGTGCTCGTGTTGCTGTCGGTGGTGATGCCCGTGCTCGTGTGGCGACGCTGGCGGCGAGGTCGCGCAGCAGGCCGCAAGAGAACGACGCTTTGGCTTGCCGGTGGTCTGCGCACGTTGCGAACCGCCATCTATGTCTACGCCACGTTCGTGGCCCTGTGGGGCCTCGGCTACCACCGCATCCCGATCGAAGATCGTTGGCAGTTGATCCAAGGTGAACTCGAGTACGGCGACGTGCGTGACGTGCAGTTGCGCTTGTTGGCGATCCTGCATCGCGACGCGTCGGCGCCATCGACTCCCGTGCATGAAGCTCGGGCGTGGCAAGCGATCGCCGAGGCAGAGCGCAAGATGGTGATCGAGTTGGAGGGGTGGTCACCGTCCTTGCCGGCCCACATCAAACATCCGCCCGAAGGCAGCTTGATGGCGATCGGTATCTACGGCGTGGTCTCACCGTTTACGATGGAGGCCAACGTCGACCCAGCGCTGCCGATGCCGATGCGTCTGGCCATCAGTGGCCACGAGTTGGCCCACATCCTCGGCTACTGCGGGGAAGCCGATGCGAATCTCGTGAGCTTTCTAGCTGGTTTGCGTGCTGAGGATCCATTGGCTCGCTACGGCACCGCGCTGTCGATGATCCGCTACGCCAGTTCGTGGCGACACTTCAAGGATTCGATGTGGCTGAATGACAATCTGCCCCAGCGCGCCAAGGATGACCTCGCGGAGTTGCGCAAGATCCGCAAGAAGCACACCGTCGCGATCGCATCCAGGATTATGACGGCGATGAATGACACCTATCTCAAGGCACAGGATGTGTCGTTGGGCACCGACGACTACGAACGCGGCTTCACGCTGTTCGTGCACGCGTTCAAGCGCGGGATGGTTGTGATGCCGGAGCCTTTCGCGATGCTCCGAGAGCCAGCAGGGGAGAAAGGCGGCGGGGGCGAGGACAAGTAGTTGTCCTCGATTCGTTGCTCACTGTCCTAGTAAGGGCTGTCGAGCATGTCCCAGATGATCTGTTCGACATCCGGTTCACACTTACCCGTCAGCCGCGCAACCGGCTCGCCCTCGCCCTTGATGTGACTTGCGATCTCCGCCAAGTCGGCTTCGGTTACTTCACTGTAGAAGACCCTGTCGGGATACAGCGTGACGTTGATGCCCTGCTCGCAGGCGCCGAAGCACGGGTAGCGGCGGATCTTGATGCGCTCCTCGCCAGGATCGAATTCCTTGACGAGGTCGCGCAGCTTATCGAACAAATCGCCACTGCCCCGTTCGGTGCAGTCGCCGCCTTCGCAGACGTAACAGAGTCGGTTGGTCATCAGGCTAAGGTGTTTGCATGGCAGTCAGACTGGCCAGCTTCGCGAACGCGAAGCTCAGGATCGCCATAGACGGCCAGCGGTTCAAGACATCCGCGGATGTTGCTTTAGCGCGTTGTAGCGAGCCGGACTAGTGGAACTGCACGTATTCGAAGTCGATCGGCTGGTCGTTCGGGCCCTTCTGTGGCGGCGCGATGTAGTTCGCGAACTTGCCGGGCTCGGTGACCTTGACCATGCACGAAGTCACATACTCGCGGTCGGCCGCGGTCGGCAACCAAGTCGTGTGCATCTTGGTCCAGGTCGCTTCGTCGATGATCTCGCCTTCCGGGTTGAACTTGTAGCCAGCGCAGACGCCCTGGTTGCGGTTGAACTTCCGGTTGGGCAGCTTGATCACTTGGTCGATGCCTAGCTTCTTCAGTTCGCGGTTCCAACGGCTGACGATGCGCGTGCAATCAGCGATGTAGGCGTCTTGTAGGACCGAGTTCATCGCGCGGCGAAGCGGGATCTCCTTGGTCTCAACCTTGCCGTCATCGGTTGGCACTTCGAGTTTGTAGCCAATGTTGAGCGCCTTCGGATCCTTGTAGATGCCATCGCTCTCGCGGTAGCGCCCCTTCAGGCCCGTGGCGAAGGCTTCGGCCGCGTTGGTTGAGTCTTCGCCTCCGAACAGGTCCATCGAGCCGGTGAACCAGAAGTTCACGTAGCGTTGGATGATCTCAAGCGGGATGGCGCCGACCGTCTTCGGGTCCTTGCCTTCGGCCATCAGTTCGCCGGTGCGCTTGATGATGCGGCCGACGCCGTTCTCACCGGTTTGCAGGTGGTAGGCCTCTTCGGCGAGCATGAACTGCGTCGTGCGCGCGAGCGGGTCAAAGCTCGATTCGGCGAGCGATGCCAACTGATACTTGCCGTCACGATCCATGAAGGCCGTGAAGCAGAAGAAGTCGAGCCAGTTGTCGACCGGGTAGTTGAACGCCTCGAGGATGCGCGGGTTGTCTTCGTCACCACTGTGACGCTCAAGCAGTGCTTCGGCTTCGTCGCGGCCGTCGGCGCCGAAGTGCGTTTGCAGCAGGTAGACCATCGCCCACAGGTGCCGCCCTTCCTCGACGTTGACTTGGAATAACGAGCGCAGGTCGTAGAGCGACGGGCAGCAGTGGCCGAGCATGCGTTGCTGCTCAACCGACGCCGGCTCGGTGTCACCTTGCGTCACGATCAGGCGGCGTAGGCGGTTGCGGTGCTCACCGGGCACGTCTTGCCAGCAAGTCTCGCCGATGTTGTCACCGAAGTGGATCTTGCGATCGCTCGGGCCTTCCGCGAGGAAGATGCCCCAGCGGTAGTCCGGCATCTTCACGTAGTCGAAGTGTGCCCAGCCACCTTGGCCGACACCGATCGCGGTGCGCAGGTAGATGTCGTGTTGGTTGAAGTCCGACGGGCCGATGTTCTGCCACCATTCGAGGAACTTCGGTTGCCACTTTTCGAGCGCCATAGTCAGGCGCTTGTTATCGCGGAGTCCAACGTTGTTGGGGATCTTGGCTTCGAGGTCGACGTTGCTCATGGTGTTAAGTCCTTCTCCAGTCGAACTGGGCACCCTCTGGTGCGCCGTAGCGTGACAGTGCACCGGTCTCGCCGGTGGCATTCGGGCGAATGAAGATCCAGTTCTGCCACGCACTGAGGCGGCCGAAGATCTTGCTGTCGCAGTTCTCGGCGCCGCCAAAGCGCAGCGACGCTTCCATGCCCGTGAGGGCGTCGGGAGACATCGAGACGCGTTCTTCGAGCGCGATGCGCAGGTCGTCTTCCCAGTCGACCGGGTCCAGCAAGTAGGTGCACATGCCCTGTTCTTCGATCTCCGGCGCGATCATCGTTGGCGTTTCCTTGGCGAGCTTTTCGGCTTGCTCCGGCGTCGCGAGGAAGCGGTTGTGCAGGCGAGTGAGGCCGTGGCTCATCGGCAGTGCGCCGTCGCTGAGCGGGCCGACGATCATCTCGGTCTTGTCGCCATCGTAGGCGTAGATGCGATCGCTCGACATCGACAGCTCGAGGAACGCGCCGGCGGCGCATGCCTCTTCATCGACCAGCGCGTAAGTCGAACGGGCCATCAGGTCGAAGCGGCGGCAAACGCGCGCCATCAGCAGGATGATCTCGTTGCAGAGCCAGTGGTCCTTGTTGGCGACCAGGTCCTTCTCGACCTGAATCAGTGCGTCGCGGTTGCCGCGCGTCTGCAGCACGACCATGCCGCACTCTTCGTGGTCGAAGCGCAGTTGCAGCAGCGCGTCGTCGAGTTCGCGCCAAGCCTTGATTGCCCAGGTGTTGCAGCCTGCGGCTTCGTAAGCCTCGCCGTGCTTCGGTTGATCGCCCTCGGGTCCCTTGATGGTGATCGTCGCGACGCGCTTCTCGTCTTCGATGACTACTTGCACGTGCTCGTAGGAGTAACCGGTGTCGGTCCTTTCGGCGTTGATCGCATCGAGCGTGATGCCGTTGCCCGTTGGCCGCTTCGACTCGGCCGCCAACTCCTTGGCGCGCGTTTCGATCGCCGCATGGAACTTCGACTTCGGCCAGATGGCGTCGACGAAGTTCCACTTGAGCGCCTTCTTGCCGCGCAGACCTTCGGCCATCGTGCAGAACACGTCGGCGAGGTCGCGGCGCACCTTGCGCTTGTCGACGATGCGGGTCAGGCCACCGGTGCCGGGCAGCACGCCGAGCAGTGGCACTTCCGGCAGCGACACGGCCGAGTTGTTGTCGTTGACGAGGTGGATCTCATCGCACGCGAGCGCGAGTTCGTAGCCACCGCCAGCGCACGCCGCGTTGATTGCGCAGATCGACTTGACGCCTGAGTTGCGACTGTAGTCCTCAAGGCTGAGACGCGTTTCGTTCGTGAACTTGCAGAAGTTCACTTTGAACGGATGCGTGCTGCTCTTCAGCATCAGGATGTTCGCGCCGGCGCAGAAGGCTCGTTCTTGGCCACTGCCCACGACCAACGTCTTCACCGACGGGTGCTCAAACCGCAGCCGCGAAACGGCGTCGGCGAGCTCCATGTCGACCCCGAGGTCGTAGCTGTTGAGCTTGAGTTCGTAGCCTTCCTTGAAGGGGAAGTCGGAGTTGACGTTCATGCGCAGGTGCGCGATGTCGCCATCGATTTGCAGCTCCCAGTGGTGGTAGCTGTCCGGGTGTCGGTTGAAGTCGGTCATGCAGGTGGCGAATCAGAAAGCCTCAGTCGAAGGGCGAACAGTGTTGTGTTCGCTGCAATCGCGAGCAAGCAAGATATCGCACACTCCTGGCGGATAGTCAGGCAATATAATGCATGCCCAATAGAATGCATGCCATGTAAGGCAGGCCATTGACGAGACGCGCCGCCGAGGTGCGCAGGCGAACACGCCATGGTGCTAGCGGCTCAGATTGCGCGCGCAGCGACGTAGTTCCAGCTGGTCCCCGCACCGAACGCAAGCAGGAGCACATTGTGGCCGCGCTCAAGAGGCGCGACGACAACTCGCTCGCTGCCCTTGACCAAGCGGCCCTCGCCATCGCGCTTGCCGACCGTCTCGTAGCTGGCGCTGCCTTGAAGGATGCGATCGAGCGCGATGCCAACGCTTGCCGCCGAAGTGTTGCCGTGCTCTTGCAGCGTCAGGGCCATACGGTCGTAGGGGATGTGCAGTTGGTCGGCTAATTCTTGGACGAGCGCCATGTTGGCGCCGTGCGGCACGAACCGATCGATGCGGCTGCCGATCGCCATGCGCAGTTTGAGCGACGACTTGCGACCTTGTGCCGTCACTTGTGCGAACTCGTCATCCGACACGAGACCGGCACGGTGCAGTGCCTCAAAGAACCCAGCACCTGGCACCACGCGACGCACGAAACGATAGACCTGTCGCCCAATCATCTGGAAGTGTTGGTTGGCACCGCCTTGTTGCGGATCGCGTAGACGTTCATACAGCGACTCGCGTGTCACACGCCCGGTCAGGGTTGCGGCATGTTCCATGTGTTGCTGCGGGTGGTTGCGAGTATCCAGCCCGCTGAACTGGTAGATCGACTCCCGGTCCGGCACGGTCTTCATGAACGAACCAAGGATCTCGAGGCTGGGCGTCTCGCGGCTGGTGTCCGGCTTGCGACTCGTGATGATGCACGCGGAGGCGCCGTCGCCGAGCAGCATGCAGTTGCGGTCGGTCCAGTCGACCATGCGGGTTGGCACGTCGGCACCGATCACCAGCACCTGTTCACAGTTGCCGGACTTCACCATCGAAGCGGCCAGGATGATACTCGCCACGAGGCTTGCGCAGCCCTGCTGCACATCGAGGGACGTGGAATGCGGCATCGCATGACCGTGCTTCGCCAGTTCGCCTTGAATGATTGCTGCGCCAGCTGGATATGCGAACTGCGAAGTGTTGGTCGCCAGGATCACCATGTCGGTGTCCGTAGCGGCGACGTCGGCGCGTTCGAGCGCCTGGCATGCGGCGCGAAGGCCTAGGTCGGTCACGTGTTCATCGGCTTGTGCGACGTGACGCGAATCGATGCCCGTGTGTTCGCGAATCCACTCGGGGCTGGCATCCAGCCACGGCATTCCTGACACGAGCTGTTCGTTGGATAGCACCTGCGCCGGCAGTGCAGTGCCGAAGGAGGTGATATAGACAGGGCGCGACATGTGGGCATCCTATCGCTGCAACCCGTGCAAAAATCCATAAGTCGATGCCCAGTTCTTCCAGGGATAACGTGCCTGGTCTGCTGAATCGTCGTTTCGAGCTTGTTTGCAGCGGGCAATCGCAGGTGCCAAGAACGTGCCAATTCACAAATTCCATCGAGCGCGGCAAGTCGAGTTGGTGCCATTGTCCGAATCAGCCGGTCATCGGTTCGTTTGTAGGGTAGCTGCCATCGGTGTCCTCCTATTTGGAAAGGGTTAGGCCAGACGTCGGGGCACGCGGCGGACAAAGGTGGCGTGCTGGCGTTGACGCGCGAGCGGGCGTTGGAGCTGGCGCGGAAGTAGATGCGGGGAAACGTCGGGTTGCCAGCGGAAGTGTGCACGCTGCTCTACGAGTCGTGGCTAGCCGCGCAGAATAACCCGGAACGACCGGCAGATTGTGTTGGGCGATGGGGGCTACACGCACCTCGCCTGGCGCGCGACGTGACGTGCGGAAGAGGATCATTCTTGTCCCGGTACCGTACGAGCACTCTTAGTTGCCGGTATAGGTGCGGCAGTAGTTGCTGGTGGTGAAGCCGAAGGTGTTGGCGGTGGGGTCCAGGCAGGCGTACTGGGAGTAGAAGAGGAAGCCGACTGCGTTTGCTGGCACGGCGAACGGCAAGGTGGTGCCGCCAGTGGGGTCGAGGGTCGCGCCGGCGTTGAACAACAGATCGGTGTAGGCGAAGCAGCCGGGCATGTTGATGACCGAGAGGTCTATCGGGAACGGGAAGGTGCTGGCGTAGCCGACAATGAGCAGGGCGAGGCTGGAGGGCACGCCGTTGGCCAGATCGTAGAACAGGGTCGTGCCGACCTGCGCGGTGCCGGCCAGGGTGTGAACCGGGGTGCCGTTGGCGCCGGGGCAGCCAACACCGTGCGACGATGTGCGGCCGGTCAGCATGCTGACTTCGAACTTCGTTGCGGACGAACTCGATACTCCGGTCGGTGGTGCCGGGCCGGTCGAGGAGATCGAGTAGATGCGTTGGTTAGTTCCGCGGCGCATGCCACCCGGTGCCGTTGCGCCAGTGGTGATGATCTCAATGACCAGGTCGTCGACACCATTGTATGGGAACAGTCCCTGCAGCCCGACTTCGTTCCAGGTGTTGCTCGTGACGTTCCAAGTGTAGTCCGTAACCGACAGTACGGTGATCGCGCTCGAGGTGAGGTTGTTCGCGAACACGGTGCTAAACGCCTGCGTTGCCGGGATGTGATCCATCACGATCTCAAGCGTGTCGTAATGTGCGCTGCCGGTTTGGCTGGATGCAAGACCGAGGCCGGTAATGATGTTTGGCAGGTTGCCAAGCTCGGCGGCGGTTGCGCGCACATGCATTCGGCAGTTTGAAAAGCTACCACCCGGCGAGGAGCCGAATGGGATGACGTTGGCAACCCCCCCAGCCGCGTTGTTGTCCGGGATGTAGTAGTTCTGTGCGAAGATCGGCGCGCCGAGGAGGAGCAAGACGAGAGCAAAGATGTAGCGCATGGTGTGAAGCGATCTGGAGACCGGCGATGATCATCATAGGATGTGGCGTGGCCTGAGTCCGCGTAAGCGGGCCCAGGAGTTGTCAAAACTGCGTCTCACGCGCTGTCGTCCGGAAGTCGAGTATCTTGGCTGTCCATGCCAATCTTGACGCGCCGTTCGTTCTTGTCCGTTGCGGCCGCTGGTGCCGCGACCCATACGTTGTTTGCTCGTTCGCGCGATCTGCTCTTGCCACGTGGCATCGCCTGGACCGACGTCGTCAATTGGCCGGTCGAGGGACGCGCCTTTGCGGAACGCGCCGCCCCCTATGATCGTTTGCCGGCGCGCGCGCAAGGTGTGATTCGTAAGGCTGTCTGGGATCTATCGCGTCAAAGCGCTGGCATGATTGTGCGTTTCCAGACGGCAAGCCCTGAGCTGCGGGTTCGCTACCGGCTTACGAATGCGCGCTTGGCGATGGCGCACATGCCGGCAACCGGCGTCAGTGGTGTCGATCTCTACAGCCACGATGGCAACGGCTGGCGCTGGGTTGCGGTTACCCGGCCGAGCAAACAAGACGTCGCAGCACGTTTGTTCGTCAACCAACCGACGAGCAAGTCGCGTCAGTTCCAGCTCTACCTGCCACTCTACAATGGCGTCGAGAAGCTCGAGCTCGGAACCGTCGAGGGCTTTGAACTGCAGCCGCTACCGAGGCGTAGTAAGAAGAGCAAGCCCATCGTCTGCTACGGCACGTCGATCATGCATGGTGCGTGTTCGTCGCGGCCCGGAATGGCGTGGACGTCAATCATGGGTCGCGCGCTCGATCGCGAAGTGATGAACTTTGGCTTCTCGGGCAACGGCAGAATGGAAGTCGAGGTGGGGCAGTTCCTCGCCGAGCTAGATCCCGCCGTGTTCGTGATCGACTGCCTGCCCAACATGTCGCCGAAGCTGGTCGCGCAACGCACGCAACCGCTCGTACGTCAGCTGCGCAAAGCCCGCAAAGACACGCCGATTCTGCTGGTTGAGGATCGAACCTTCACCAACGCCTGGTTCATCAAACCGCGCCTCATCCAGCACGAGCAGCGGCGCAAGGCCCTCCGTGATGCCTTCGCCTCGCTGCAAGCCGACGGCGTAAATGGTCTGCACCTGCTCGCCGGCGACGGCCTGCTCGGCAAGGACGGCGACGGCGCTACGGATGGCTCACACCCCAACGACCTTGGCATGACTCGTCAGGCCCGAGCCGTCACTACCGCCATTCGCCCCCTGCTCTAAGCCAGCCAGCGAGGTTGTTCAGCCGATCGATGCGCGTGAACAGTTCCTGCAGCGCGTCGCGATCGAGTGAGCGGGCCGGTGGTGGCGTTGGGTTGTCGCAACCCAGAGGTGTTGCGAGAAGTGCGAAGTGGCCGCCACGACTGTGCGTCTACCGGAGTAGCGTTACAGCTTGGCGAAGCGGTGTGTCTCTTCAATCAGTGCGCTGCGGATGCCAGGCTCGGTCATCGAGTGGCCTGCATCGTCTACCACGATCAGCTTGGATTCTGGCCACACCTTGTGCAGGTCCCACGCGGAACGCGCCGGGCAGACCACGTCGTAGCGGCCCTGCACGATGATGGCCGGGATGTGGCGGATGCGTTTAACGTTGTGCAGCAGTTGGTCGTCGCGCTTGAAGAAACCGCCGTTGATGAAGTAGTGGCATTCGATGCGCGCGAATGCGTCGGCAAAGCGGCCGCCGCCCATCTTCTTGACCAGTTCGGGGTTGGTGTAGAGCTTGCTCGTGCTGCCTTCCCACGTCGACCACGCCTTGGCCGCCGCCTTGCGCACCTTCTTGTCCTTGCTCGTCAGTCGCTTGTGATACGCCTTGATCATGTCGCCGCGCTCGCGCTTCGGAATCTGCTCAAGGTATGGTTCCCAAGCATCGGGGAAGATGTGGCTCGCACCGTCTTGGTAGAAGAACTCGAGTTCGCTACGACGCAGCATGAAGATGCCGCGCAGCGCCAACGCCTTGACGCGATCCGGGTGCGTTTCGGCATAGGCCAGTGACAGCGTGCTACCCCAACTGCCACCGAACACGACCCAGCGGTCGACACCGCAGTGTTCGCGCAGCTTCTCGATGTCGGCGACCAGATCCCATGTCGTGTTCTCGCGCAGTTCGGCGAACGGACGACTGCGACCACAGCCGCGTTGGTCAAACAGAATCATGCGCCACTTCTTGGGATCGAAGTAGCGGCGGTAGATCGGGTCGATGCCGCCACCGGGGCCGCCGTGCAGGAATACCAACGGTTTGCCCTTGGGGTTGCCGCACTCCTCGTAGTGGATCGTATGCAGGTCTGAGACCTTCAGCTTGCCTTCGTGGTAAGGCTCGAGCTTGGGAAACAAGTCGACGAGGCGTCGCTTGGAAGTGACGGTTGAGCGTTTCACAAGTGAATCCTGGCTCACCGGGCGCCGCGATGCCACATCATCTGTGGCAAGCAGTCCATGCATGTGCCCTTCGCCGTGGCATACTGCGGCCGTGAAACCACGCGAAATGATTGCTACGGCCAAGATCCCGGGCCACTCGGGGGAACTGCGCTGCTACCACCACGACGGGGCCTATGAAGTCTGGGTTGACCACACCGAGTTGATGAGCACGCGCGTGTTTGGTTCGGAGGAAGCACTGGCCGAGCTGGCGTTGGAGCGACTCGGCCACCGCCGCGCGCCGCGCATCCTGATCGGGGGGCTCGGCATGGGGTTCACGTTGGCGCGCACGCTTGCGCTGGTGGCCGAGCGCGCCGTGGTCGAGGTGGCGGAGATCGTGCCGGAGATCGTGACGTGGAATAAGGAGTTGTTCGGCCACTGCGCTGGCGATCCGCTCAAAGACGAGCGCACCAAGTTGATCATGGGTGATGTTCGCGAAGTGATCGAAAGCTCACCTGACACCTACGACGTGATCATGCTCGACGTCGACAATGGTCCCGAAGGCCTGTCCCGACCGAACAACGACAGCCTCTACAACAAGCCGGGTTTGAAGAAATTGCACAAGGCGCTGCGCCAGGATGGCGTGCTTGGCATCTGGTCCGCGTCCGACCACGATAAGTTCAACACGCGGTTGCGCGCGGAGCGCTTCAACGTGGAACTACGCCACGTCAAGGCGCGCCGCACGAAGGGTGCACGCCGCGCGATCTGGACGGCCAAGCGGGTTTGACGTACCACGTGGTTAGACTAGAAGATGCCGCACGGGTGGAAGTCCCGTCGTCTTGGTGGCTACGTGAATTGCAGGTGATTACCAAATGAGCACGAGTGAGATGAAGGTCGAGTGCCGAAGTTGCGGTGTTCATGTGGCTGCGGAGAACCTCAACATCGACAAGCTGGTAGCCAAGTGTGGCGCCTGCAACGCAGTGTTCGGGTTTGATGTGGCTGGCGGGTCGGCGCATCGTCGACAGCGAGCCAATATCGCGATGCCCAGAGGCGTGACGGTCGAGAACCAAGGCGGCGACCTTGTCATCGTGCGCAGTTGGCGCAGCGTGTTCTTGGTCGTGTTCTTGACCGTGTTCACGGTGATTTGGAATGGCATCACGTGGACGTTCTTCATCGGCACGTTGGCAAGTGGTCTATGGCCACTCACGGCCTTCTTGTCCATCTTCCTCGTCGTTGGTGCGCTGGTTGGCTATGCCACGCTGTGCGTGCTACTCAACTCGACCGAGATTCGCGTCAGCAATCGGCGACTCACGGTCAAGCATGGTCCGCTACCTGTGCCTGGCGGTGTCGACGTGGATCCGAGTGAGATTGAGCAGCTGTGGGTTGAGCAGTCCATTTCGCACAGCCGCTCGAACAATGGCACCTCCAGCACCAGCGTTTCCTATCCGCTCTACATGCGTCTCAAGAACGGTTCCAAGAAGGCACTGCTCCGCAGCGTTAGCGACTCGGAGCTCTCGATCTACTTGGAGCAGCAAGTGGAGGAGTTCTTGGGCATCCAGGATCGGGCCGTGCGCGGTGAATACTAGGCACATGGTTGGGCCCGCGTAGCGACGATCGCTCGATGGGTCACAACCACGATGCTAGCCGCAAACGTGGTGGAGCGTAATCGTCAGGGACATCGCAGATTGTTTCGTGGTCGAGAGTTGCAAGAGGGACTGTTCCGAATGGGCGGTGGTGCGACAATGTCTCGGCGCCCCCTCCAAGCAAAACGACGCCATGCCTACCAAAGCCTCTCTCGCTGTTCTTGCCACCGCCGTATCGCTCTGCGCGCAAGGCGACTTTGATCTAGACAAAGCCACGCCGGGCACGCTCGGCTCGACTCTGACCCTTGAGATCACGAATGCGCCCGCCAATATGCCGCTGCTCGGCATGGTCAGCACAACCGCTGGCCCGACCCCCATTGCCCTGCTCGACCCGCTCGATCCGCGATCGGTTGCCGTTGGTGTCGACCTGCTCGGCAACTGGTCCCTGCAGACGACCAGTGCGACGGGGCAGAGCACCATCAATGTTGGCCTGCCGAGCTCCGCTGCGTTCCAGGGCTTCGTGTTCCATTGGCAGGCAGCGACCTTGCCGGGCGTGACGACATTGTTTGACCAGATCAGCAACGCGGTCACGACCCATCACGTGCAAGACGGCACCAGTGCTGCCTTGCCGAGCGCCTTGCTGAGTGCGCGTGCTGGCGCCACCGTATGCATGGCCCCGAGTCGCAATGCCGGCATGGGCGACTTCCTACTGGTCAGTGGCGCGACCACGGAGTTCTTCAACTTCCGAACCCTCGATAGCGAAGCAGGCCCCGCGATGAATGCGTCGCGTGCGCTGCATGCCTACACCACCCTGAACGACGGCCGCGTCATGTTCATCGGTGGCTTGGATGCCACCGCCGCAGTCACGACGTCCTGCGAGATCTACGACCCGGTTGCGGACACCTTCACAACCGTCGCCCCACTGCCAGGTCCACGTGCTGGCCATGCGGCGGCAACCATGCCCGATGGCCGCGTCTTGGTTGTTGGTGGCACCACCAACTTCACGGACCTGACGGCGGCAATCCTTGGTGTTCTAGACTCGACTAGCATCTACGACCCGGCCGCCGACTCGTGGTCATCCGGTCCCAACATCAGTAGCCGCCGACTCGTCCCGGCCCTGTCCCGACTGAGCAACGGCCAGATGCTGGTCTCAGGCGGCATCGAAGTGACGATCTTCTTCGGAATCCCGATCGCCGCCGTGTCGACGAACAAGGCTCAGCGCTTCAACCCGACCAACAACTCCTGGACGAGCGCGCCCAACATGCCGGCTGGACGCGCCTACCATCACGATAATCAGGTGACGCTCGCTGATGGGCGCTTGATGTTGACGGGTGGGGTATTGCTGCCAAGCTTGCTGAATGCTGCCAATGCCGCGTCGATTGTTGATGCGGACATCTACGACCCGGTTGCCAACTCGTGGTCGGCGACGACGATGAGCCGTGCCCGCACCGGTCACTCCGCATCGCTTCTGCCAAACGGCAACGTTGTCGTCTGTGGTGGCTCAGAGGGTTTGCTGAGTGCTGCAGTTGCCTTGGATGCTGTGGCGGTGTTTGACCCGACGAATGGAACGTGGACGGATACTGCGCCGATGACGGTGGCGCGAGTTGGGCATACGGCGGTTGTGGTGCCGGATGGGTCGGTAGTCCTCTTGGGCCCCGACACCTCCACAGAGGCCCTCCACATGAACTGACTTCTTGAGTGGGTTTTCGCCGGTTGAGTGCCACCGCTGGTGATTTCGGTGCCCTTGCTTCTTGGGGAGTTGGTTCCCCAGGAGCGCACCGATGTTTGAACCACCACGTTGTCCTAACCGCGATTGCCCGCGGCACCTTGCTCTGGAGAGTCCTGCGCGGGCATTTTATTGGCGTGTTGGCTCCTACCAGCCTCGCTGTCGCGACGAACCTGTGCCGCGGTTTCGCTGCAAGACCTGTCGCATCGGGTTCTCACGGCAGACGTTTCGGCATGACTACCGTGATCGTAGGCCGCAGTGCAACAAGCCCTTGTTTCGGTTGCTGACGAGCGGAGTCGGGCTGCGTCAGTCTGCGCGCTTGCTGGGATTGGGCGTGCAGTCTGTGCAGAAGAAGTTCTGCAAGATCGCGCGTACGCTCACGTTCTTGCATGAGAACCTGTCCGCAGAGCTACCTACTGGTGGCACCTATGTGATGGACGAAGAGGAGACGTTTGAGGCAGCCTCGATCCGCCCGTTGACCATGCCGGTCGTCATTCACAGAGAAACGTGGCTTGTCGTAGCTGCGTCGGTTGGCAGCATTCGGCGACTAGCTCCGGCGGGTACTGCCAGGCGTCGGCGACAAGCATGGGATGAAGGCGATCGTGGCCGTCGACCAGATGAGAGTTCGGCCTGTGTTTACGAAGTTCTGCTTGAGCTAGATCGCCGGATTGAGGGTCGCCTCACTCTGCAGACGGACAAGAAGGTCAGCTACGCCGCGATCGCCACAGGGGTCTTTGGCGATCGCTTGCGACATGAGACAACCGCAAGCACTCGGCTGCGAGCCACACACAATCCTTTGTTTCCGATCAACACGACGCTGGCGATGTCGCGTGATAACTGCGGCCGCCTTCGTCGCAAGTCGTGGTTGGTGACCAAGGTCCGTGAGCGCCTGCGTGCTCAAATGGCGTTGTGGATGGTGTATCGCAACTACGTTCGTCGGCGTTTCAATCGCGACCAGACAGATGAGACGCCGGCGCGGTTGCTGGGTCTCGTTCCCCGTCAGTTGTTTCCCGAGGAAGTGGTGCGATGGCGCCAGGATTGGGGCGCGCGCAGCCCGCATCCGATGAGTTTGCGGGGTGACCGTTCGATCGCGGAGGGACACCAGAAGACGTTCGGCCCGGGCCTGTGGACGCCGCGAGTTGTGTCTGGGCTCTAAGCTGCATTGAGGAATGCGCGCCAAATGAACTGGCCCGCATCCACTCAAGGGGTGAGTGGCTTTACCCACTCAAGAAGTCAGTCTAGAGGAGGACAATGGTTCGCATGTTGGATGTGCCGGTCGCAATCGGCAACGTCGGATGCCCTTCCAAGATCTGGCTATAGAAGATCAGTAGGCCAAGCCCTGCAGGGACCGGAGCCGGCAACGACTCAATGCCAAGCGGTCCGCTAAACACGCCGGCCGTTATGAGTAGTGGGTTGACGATCAGTGGGAAGCCTTGGAAGAGCCCCTGTTGGCTCGAGATCCCGAGAACCAGGAACCACTGTCGTCCGGGTGTTCCGGCAAAATCGAACGTCGCAATGCCACCAGTTGGCTGGATGACCGGCGTCAGGACAAGCTTGGGTGGTGACGTGAGCGTGTATTGCACCACGACGATACTGCTGGTGCCTGCTGAGTTGGTAACGTCGACCGTTACGTAGCCGGCTATTGTCGGCGTCGGCATCGCGATCAGCATCGTGTTGTCGTTGATGACGCTGAAGCCGCTCGTGAACGATTGCAGGCCAACTCGGTAGCCGGTGGCGCCCGTGAAGCCGGAGCCACTCAAGGTGACGCTGCCGGGGTTGAACACGGTGACGGTGCTGGGGTTGACGGAGTTGATGATTGGCGTGGAGGGCAGCAGGGTCAGGCAGGTTCGCGTTGCGGCGAAGCTGGTGATCTGGCTGATCGCTACTGGGCTAAACAACGTGATGCCGTTACAGCCGCCATTGCTCGAGCACATGATGTAGCACGGGCTGGAGCTGTTGCAGTGGCCGGCGGACCACGAGTGGCCGAGTTCGTGCGACGTCAGGCTGACGCGCAAGTTGTAGTTGCTGGTGTAGCGCGACTGCGACAGGCCGTACGAACTACTGGTGACGCAGATCGTGCCGAGGTAGGCGATGCCGATGGTCCCGCCATTGATCGAGCGGCCGGTAAACAGGTGCGCGGTGTCGCGCGGGATGCCGGCATGGACGGAGTTCCAACGACCGGCGAACTGGTTCAGCAGCGTGCTGGCACTATTTGAGGTGTAGACGCCAGTCGTCGTCACCATGATGGTGGTGATATTGTATTGGATGTCGCAGTCGCGGTTATAGATGAACTCGATCTGGTTCATTATTGACGTGATGTCGTTTTGCGTCACCGTGACGTTGCTGCCGTTCTGTTGGTAGAACTGCACGTCGGCCTCGAGGGCGATGTCACACTCACGAATGACATCGACGCCGACGGGGGCGGGCAGGTTCTGTGGTTGGGCGGGGCCGGTGCCACACTGGTACGGAAGCTGCGCGCTGTCGCTCGCTTCGAAGACGATGTGCACCGACGCGCCGGCGGTTGGTTGCACGGTGTTGATCGGTTGCACGACCCAGACCTTGCCTTCGACGCCAGGAGCCGCGAGCTCTTCGTGGATCGACGCGGTGATGGTGCCGTTCTCGATGGTGGCGACGACGGTGGTCGTCGGTTCTTCGAGCAAGATGCCTCGGAACGTGACACATGCCGGCGTCGGCATGACGTGCACGCCGGTCGCATCTTGGAGCAAGAGTTGGTAGCCAGCTCCGCGCAGGTCATACGGCTGTGCCGAGATGGTGCGCTGTTGGCCTCCGACCTGAATTGGGATGATGTAGTCGCCGTTGGCGTTGGGCGCGATGTTCAGGATCTGCACCGTGCCAGCATGGATGTCAAACTGTGACAGCAGCGATGGCGGTGCCTGGCGCACACCCGACGGTTGCGGTGTCTGTGCAGCAGGTGCAACGGTGAGAAGCGCAGCGGCGAGACTGGCGAGAACGAACGCGCTGGATGCGCGGAAAATAGAGGTTCGCATGGAATCAGGCTGGGAGACGGTCCGTCGAGGGTGGGGCAATCGGACTTGCAAGTAGTCTACGGTATAACTCCCTGCCCGGAAGCCCAGGAAGTGACTTCGAACTGCCGGCGATAAGGCAGGTCGGAACGCTGGCGCTGATGGCCGTCGCGTCAATGCGAATGGCGGTTCCTGTGCGGTGCCCCGCACTTGCGGGCGGGGTGGGGCGCTGCCCGCGGGGCAACGTGTTCTCCGGCTACTGGCCGCGCGGCAGCTTTTCGCCCGAGCTATCCTTGTAGAAGTCCGTGATCGCCTGCCAGCATTCTTGCGCCGTCTCGGCGTAGCTGATCAGGCCCAGGTCGTGCGGCGAGATGGTGCCCTCTTCGACGAACAGGTCCCAGTTGACCAGGCGACTCCAGTAGTCCTTGCCAAACAGGATGACCGGGATCGGTTCCATGCGCTTGGTTTGGATCAGCGTCAGCGTTTCGAACAGCTCGTCCATCGTGCCGAAGCCACCCGGGAACGCGACCATCGCCTTGGCGCGCATCAGGAAGTGCATCTTGCGAACGGCGAAGTACTTGAACTCGAAGCACAGTTCGGGAGTGATGTAGCTGTTCGGCTCTTGCTCGAACGGCAGCGTGATGTTGAGCCCAATCGACTTGGCGCCAACGTCGAAGGCGCCGCGGTTGGCGGCCTCCATGATGCCGGGGCCGCCACCAGTGCAGATCACGTAGTCGCAATTGTGATCGATCTGGCAAGTGCCCGAAACGATGCGGCCAAACTCGCGCGCTTCATCGTAGTAGTCCGCCTTCTTCAAGACGTTCTCGGCGATGAGCACAGCGCGCTGCTTGTCGGTGTTGTCCTTGTCTGACGCGAGTGCGGCCTGCGCCGCCTCAAGGCGTTTCTGTGCTTCCGGTCGTTCGACGATGCGCGTGCCGCCGAAGGCAACGACGGTTGAGCGAACTCCTTGTTCATCCTGGATCAATTCTGGCTTGAGCAATTCCAGCTGCAACCGCACCGGGCGCAGTTCGTCGCGGGCCATGAAGTCGGCGTCGGTGTGAGCTTGGCGATACGAGGTCGATTTGCGGATCGCTGCGATTCGGTAGGCGTTCGCTTGCTCGTCGTTCTGGTTGGGGGTCGTTGGAGAATCAGTCATCTAGCGCGTCTCGTGAGTGCCTTGGTTGCCAGGGCGATAACAACCATCGGCATTCGAGCAGGAACCACCGCATACTTCTCGCCCAGAGTTGGCGATAGTGTGGGAATCATGGGTGCGCCTCTTCCCCGCCTGACTTACTGCAGCAATGTGCATCCGTGCCCTGACCTCGCCAGTCAGTTGTCGACGCTGCGAGACTACACGGCGCCACTTGCGC
>JAPYTD010000138.1 GCA_029936315.1 Planctomycetota bacterium
CCCAAGTTGAGCGCCAAGCTCTTGTTGGCTTCGCTGGTATAGCGGTACTTGATTGGGAGGAAATCGCCAAACTCAAGGGTGACACCTTCGAGTTCGGCCACTGGACCATTCTCTACAATGATGACTTGAGCGAGTTCTTCCACGTCATCTACCGCAGCCAATGACTCCAGCGTCCGCCTGAGCAACTCGGGTCGCCCATGGGCCGCGATCAGTACGGATATCGTTGGCTCGGGAGGAATAGTCAATGGACGCTACTGATGTTCAAAGCTGCTGGTAGTTACTTGCGTGTCATTGGTGAACGGGCCGATGGTTGCGGCAGTGTATGCATCGCACGGCCCGGTCATGTTGGTTTGGCGCGCGAGAGGCCGAGTATTTTGACGAGTGCCCCGCGTGCTAGACCAATGCCGCGCCAATACGCGCGCAGCGCGCTCATGGCCGCGAAGCAGACGGCGATGCGCGGGCCGGCCGGTCCCAGAAGGCGCCAAGACATCGGCGCTTGTAGCGCCACGAGTGATGCTAGGGGTGCGAGCGGTAGCCACCCGGTGATTGGGAAGGCGAGCAGTGGCAGCGATACCAGCGAGAGCAATGCAATGGGGGGCTGGAGATGGTCGCTTAGGCGGCTATAGCTGTCACCACCGGCGCGTCCGGGGTGTTCCATGTGCAAGAAAGCACGCCAATAGCCTTGTCTGTACTGTGCACGTAGATACGCACTGAGTTTGCGTTCGTGGAAGTGTGCGACGCGTGAGTTGTGTGCGAAGCGAAGTTGGTGGCCAGCGTCTAGAGTGCGGAAAGAAAGCTCTGCGTCTTGGCCGCGCAGATAGCGCTCGTCGAATCCGCCGAGTGCGTGGAGCACGGAGCGGCGATACACCACGTTGAAGGTGGCCAGGAAATCTACGTTGACCGGCATGGCGCGGTGACGTGCAGCGATCTCCTCGTGGATGATGCACGCGAGTATCGAGTCGGGGCAGCCGTTGTCGTATGCTCCCCCGGCTGCTCCCACAGCGTCATCGCTAAAGTGCGGTAGCAGTGAGTCCAGCGCCGTTTCGGCGGCGACGCAGTCAGAGTCCACGAACCAGATCAGCTCGCTCGTTGCTGCGCGCCAGCCCACGTTGCGTGCTGCACCGGCCCCCTTGCCGCCACCGGGGAGTACGGTGGCACCGTTTGCGGCCGCGATTGCCGCAGAATTGTCCGTCGAGCCATCATCGATGAACAGCAGTTCGCGCACCGTTGAGTTGGCTTGTTCGATGATGCTTGCGATCGCGCGTAGGCAAGGCGCGATCGTGTCGGCGCAGTTGCATCCCGGGATTACTACGCTGACGCTTGTCATCTGTGACCGAACAGTCGGGAGGGTGGCTGAGTTAGAGACCTAGCAGGCTGCGCGTTAGTCGCGACGGTAACGCGGCGGTTCGCGCGAGCCTAGAGACGCTGCCTACTTCCTGCTTCGAGGCTGTAGTGGTCGCCGCTACTTGGAGCCAAGGTGACCAGCACGGCGTTGCAGTATGGCGCCACGTGGGGCCTTGCTGGCATCAATTCGTCGCTACGGGTGGTTGACGGGTTGGCTATTGTGTTCGAGGTGCACTGTTTGGCTAGCGCCACCCTGAAATCTGGTTCGAGTTTCTGCGGCGGGCGCACGGCTGAACCACTCTGGAAATGATCTGCAGGCTCGACGTGCGTGCCTTTGTGGTGTTCACTTCGGCCGTGCTGCCTGATCACGTCGAATCTTCTCCCACTGTGGCCAGCGTGTCCTCTGCGAGCCCGCGCACCTATAAGAGTCGGCGCTGATGCTCTCCAACCTGCAGAACGTCATGGCGCGTCGCGACCTGCTTAAGGCCCTGGTCGTCAGTGAACTGCAGTCGTCAGTTGCGCAGAGTAAGCTCGGATGGATCTGGTGGTTCTTGGATCCGATCTTGATGATGCTCGTCTATTGGGGCGTTGTCGTTGGTCTCTTTAATCGCGGCGCCGAGCGCTACGCGCCCTATCCGGTATTTCTGTTTACGGCGTTGATCACGTGGAAACACTTCTCAACAGCAGTTGGCCGCTCCCTGTCACTTCTGCGATCGCGCGAACGCTTGATCAAGGGCATTCCGTTTCCGACTGTGGTGTTGCCGCTATCGGTCGTGTTCTCCGGTTTCGCCTACTTCCTGTTCGGCTTCACCGTATTAGTCATCGCGACACTGCTATGGCCATGTGAGCGGCACTCCGGTGCGCTCTTGCCGATGCTCCAGATTCCGTTCCTGATGATCTTCCAGTTGGCAGTCACAGCTGGCGCTGCCATGGCTCTGTCGTGCTTCGGGGTTCTGTTTGAGGATCTGCGGCTCTTCTCGACTCATGTACTACGCGTGGGATTCTATCTTTCTCCCGGGCTCTTTGGCATCGATTTAGTGTCGGAGCGTTTGCGCGCGTCGCTTGCCCCACCATGGGGCGACGCAGTGTTCGCCATCTACATGGCAAATCCGTTTGCTGTCTTGATTACTGGCTACCGCGATTCGATCCTTTACGGGCAGTTTATACCGATGCACTGGTGGGGAATCTTGTTTGTCGAGTCAGTGATCTTGCTGTGGGGCGGCTACCGCATCTACCAATACTATGACCGACGTGTCATCAAATTCCTCTGAGGAGTGCCGAAGCGACTCGGCTTTAGACCCAGGCGCTCCGATCATCGAGTTTCAAGACGTGGGCCTCTGGTTTCGGCTGCAGGCGCGGCGCCCGCGCTCGTTACGAGAGTTGTTACTCAGGCGCCGCCGATCCGACGCCAGCGATACGAGGTGGGCGCTGCGGGACGTCAACTTCGTTTGTCGGGAAGGCGAGAGTTGGGGCATCATTGGCCCCAATGGTGCTGGCAAGAGTACGCTTTGTCTAATGCTGGCGAGCATCTTGACGCCCGACGAAGGTGTGGCAACCGTTCGGGGTAAGGTCTCAGCTCTCGTGACGCTGGGAGCGGCCTTCAACAAGGCCCTTACAGGCCGCGACAACATTCAACTCTATGCGGCTTACCTTGGGATTCCGGCTAAGGTCCTGGCTTCCAAGATGGACGAGATCATCGATTTCTCGGAGCTTCAGGAGTTTATCGATGAGCCGATCCGGAATTACTCGACTGGCATGCGGGCACGGCTTGGCTTTGCTGTCGCCACGTCGCTTGATCCTGAGATTCTGATATTGGACGAGGTGTTGTCGGTCGGTGACCGTGGCTTTCGTGTGAAGAGCCAGAAGCGCATCAAGTCGATGATGAAACGGAGCAAGTGCATCTTGACCGTGTCGCACTCGACGTCGTTTCTAAGGGCAATTTCGACGCACTGCTTGTGGCTGGATCGCGGTTCGGTCCACATGGCGGGGCCTGCTGCCGAGGTGTTAGACGCATACGAGGGAACAGACGTTCTCGGAGCGCGTGCCGATTGACGGCCGACGCACCGTTCGTCAACGTGCCGGCTTTGGCGTCGGTGACGTGAGCGCCCGGTTCACCGAGGCATCTGGCACGCACCTGATTCGTCGCCACGATGTGACGGCATGACAAAGACCTCCGAGTCCGAGCGGCGCTCGTTGATCCGAGCGCAGGAGAAGAGCGGGTTGACGGTGCGCAGAACAAGAAGGGCGTTCGCTGCTGGGGCGACAAGCCAAACTCGAGAGCGATGCCGCCGTCCGGCACAATGGCGCGGATGGCGCGAGCAGTAGCGTCATAGCGACTCCACTGATCGACCAAGGCCACGCCCAGCCTACAGCGGGAACGCACCCTCGTTGATGCCGCGCCCTTCGAGCGCGAGCACCTCGGCTAGCTGTTCCTTCTGCTGCGCCGTCACGTGCGCGTAGACGTCGGTCACCAACGTCTCGTCTTCGGGTGGACCGTTCGCTTCCGCCGCCGCAATCGCGTCATTGACGCGCTGCGCGATGTCTTCCTTGAACGCCTCTTCCTTGCCGTTGTCCCACAGGTCTTGCTTGACAAGGTAGGTGCGGAAGCGATCGACCGGGTCGCGCTTCTCCCAGACCTTGACTTCAGCTTCATCGCGATACCTGGTCGGATCGTCACTCGAGGAGTGGCCGAGGCGACGGTAGGTGACCGCTTCGATGAAGGTCGGGCCATCGCCGTTGCGGGCGCCCTCGGCTGCTGCTTTGGTCACCGTGTAGACCGCGAGGATGTCGTTGCCGTCGACGCGAACATAAGGCATGCCGTAGGCCTTGCCCTTCTGCGCCAATGTCTCGGACGCGCTCTGCTTGCTGAGTGGCACGGAGATCGCCCACTGGTTGTTCTGGCAGAACATGATCGCCGGGCACTTGTAGACCGCGGCGAAGTTCATGCCGGCGTGGAAGTCGTTAGCGCTGGTGGCGCCATCGCCCATGTAGCCGAGCACGACAATGTCATCGCCGCGAAGTTTCGCCGCCATCGCCGCACCAACCGCGTGGCTGATTTGCGTGCCGATCACGGACGACATGCCGTAGTAGTTGCCTTCCTTGACCGTGTAGTGACAAGGCATCTGGCGACCCTTACAGCGGTCGGCGCCGTTGCCGATCAGTTGGTTGATTGCTTCTGTCAGCGATAGACCGCGCATCATCGCGGCAGCGCCTTCGCGCAGTGCCGGGAAGATCCAGTCCTTGTGCTCAAGGGCGGCGACCGAACCGACCGTGGCTGCTTCCTGGCCGAGGATCGGTCCGTAGAAGGCGATGCGGCCCTGGCGCTGCAGCATCAGCATGCGGCGGTCGAACTCGCGCACCTGGACCATCTGCTCATACAGGTAGAGCAACGTTTCCTTGGACAAGCCGGGGTCCTTGCCTTTGACGACGGAGCCGTCGTCTTCGAGAAGCCGCACCAATCCTTGCGGCTTCTTCGTCGCGAACGCGGAAACTGGGGGAGCCTTTAGTCTCTTGGCGGCAGCCTTCGACTTCTTCGCTGCGCTGGCCTTCTTGGTCTTCTTCTTGGTAGCCATTAGTTCAACAGCATCAGGTAGGGCTGCTCAAGGTGGGCCTTGACGATGTTCATCCAGTGCGCGCCAGTTGCGCCATCGACGAGGCGGTGGTCGATTGACACCGACAAGTACATCTTCTTGCCCGGCACACACGCCCCGTCGCGAACAATGGCCGCGTCCTTGATCGCGTGCACGCCACAGATCGCCACTTCGGGGAAGTTGATGATTGGCGTCGCAAACAGTCCGCCGATGTTGCCGGCGTTGGTGATCGTGAACGTGCCACCGGTCAGATCATCGACCGTGACCTTGCCTTCGCGCGTGCGCGCCGCGAGGTCTTGCAGTTCGGTCGCGAGTTCGCCGATTGACTTGCGGTCGACGTCCTTGATCACCGGAACGATCAGGCCGTTGTCCGTGTCGGTTGCGATGCCGAAGTTGAAGTACTGCTTGACGACAAACTCATTGCTCACTTCGTCGAGCGAAGCGTTCATCGTCGGGTGCTCACGCATGGCGGCGACGATCGCCTTCATGATGAACGGCAGGTAGGTCACATTGACTCCCCGATCCTTGTAGGCCGCCTTGGCTTCGCCGCGGATCTTGACCAGGTCGGTGACATCGATGTCGTCGACGTAGGTGAAGTGCGTGGCGGTGTACTTCGAGCGCGTCATCGCCTCGGCGATCTTGCGACGCAGGCCACGGAACGGCGTGCGCACCTCGGTGCGGCCCTCTGGAGCCGGCGGGATCGCGATTGGCGTAAACGAGTGGCCGAGACCACCGCCGCCACCAGCTTGCGCGGCTGCCGGGGTCGCACCCGCGAGGTCGTCGTTGGTGACGCGGCCGCGTGGGCCGGTCGCGGCAATGGCGGATAGGTCGACGCCCATCTCGCGGGCCCGACGACGTGTGGCCGGAGCGGCGAGTACCCTGCCGGGGCTCGACTGCACGAACGCCGCGGCCGGCCCAGCGGCCGGAGCAGGGGCCGGCCCAGCGGCCCGAGCAGTGGCCGGAGCAGCGACTGCGACGGGCGCCGCGGC
>JAPYTD010000139.1 GCA_029936315.1 Planctomycetota bacterium
GTTCCAGCGGAAGCCATTGGGGCCGTTGTCGCTGAAGTAGACGACGATCGTATCATCGCGCAGGCCGAGCGCGTCGAGTTTGGCGAGCAGGCGACCGACGTTCCAGTCGATGTTCTCGCACATCGCCAGGGCGGCTCGAATGTGTTGGGTGTGCTCACGCTTGGGCTCGCGATGGCGTGACACGAGTTCTTTGTCCGCAAACTTCGCCCAGAATCGATCCGGGACCTGCATCGGCGAATGCGGTGTGTTGAGCGGCAGGTAGGCGAAGAAAGGGCGATCCTTGTTCTTCTCCATGAAGGCCATCACCTTGTCGGTGAGGTCGTCGGCGAGGAAACCCTCGCCGCGCACGATCTCGCCGTTGTGCTCGAGCATCGGACTGAAGTAGTCGCCCCAGTGCCCCGAACAGAAGCCGTAGAACTCGTCGAAGCCGCGACTGTTCGGGTGGTAGGGATGCTGCATCCCGGAGTGCCACTTGCCGAAGGCGCCGGTAGCGTAGCCCGCAGCCTGAAACGCGTCGGCAACCGTTCGCTCGTCGACGTCGAAGCGCTCACCGCCGGACGATGTGCTGTAGACACCACTACGCGAGTGGTAGCGACCAGTGAGGAACTCGGCGCGCGTGGGCGAGCACACAGGACAGACGAAGAAGCGCTCGAAGCGCGCACCGACCTTCGCGAGGCCATCGATGTTCGGCGTGCTCAGATTCTGATTGCCGTTGAGGCTGAGATCGCCCCAGCCCTGGTCGTCGGTCAGCACGACGAGCACGTTGGGTCGCTTCCCCGCCGAGGGAGACGAGGCCACCGATTTTGACACTTGTGCGGTGAGCGGTAGAGCAATCACCAGGGCGAGAAGCCAGCAGCACTGCATCGCCGAACTCTAGCAGAATGGTTACCGAGGCGAATCCTCGGTCAGAGAGGTCTACTGCCGTGGTCATTCTTGGGCGCCGTGTCGTTCGTGCAGCGGTTCGGCTCCGCGCTGCGTTGGAACTTGCACTTCCACGTGCTCTGGCTAGACGGCGTGTATTCGCACGAACTCGGTCGCGGCAAAGTTGATTGCTGTGAGCACGCGCAGCTACCGTCGCGTGGCCTGACGGCCTCATCGGTCATCAACGAGTTCGGAGCCGAGGCACCCGAATAGGCTCGTCGCAATCTCCGGATAAGGCGCTCCTGACAGCGGGGCTGTCAGGAGTCTTCGCCCGCTTTTCGGCGATTGGCAATCAGGTGCCGAGCTGCCACGCCATGCCATTGCTGGCAACAACCTGAAGAGGGTTGACTCCAGGTGCCAGGCAGAAGGCTTGCCCGAACAGGGTCACACCGACGAATGCGCCAGTGGCGGGGAGACCCGTGCTCCATGACAGGGTGGTTGCGGAGGTTGGGGTTGCTACGAATGTAATGTTGGCCGATTGCAGCAGGTTGCAGTCCGTCATGCCGGCCGAGGTCAACGACACCGGCAGGGGCCCCGCGGTGCTGGTTACGTTGCTGAAGCCAACGGCGATCAAGCCGACCGGCACAGGCCCCGCAACGCCGCTGACGTCGGCCGTCAGGTTGCTGCCGAGCAAAGGTAGCGAGGGCGATGTCAGCGTTGGGGCTCCCGTGAGGCAGCCGATGCCAAAGCTCGTGGCGCTGGCGGCATCCTCCGGCGCCCAGTTGACGATGAGGCTGGCGGAAGCCGAGCCACTCAATGAGGACGGGCCGCTACTGCTGTGGTTGATCGTCACGGTGGTTCCGCCTGGCCCGACAACTACCACCGCACTTTGGTTGATGGATGTGGTCGGGTTGAAGAAACCACCAAGGGTGCCTGATAGTGCGCCGGAGACCACCGTCGTGCTGGAGGCGCCAGAGATCGACACGGTGCCGCTGACGGAGATCGTGTAGCTCACAAGATACGGCGAGGTCAGCGTGAGCTGCACCGTGCCGGCTCGTTGGAACATGCTCGTCGGCTGCGAGAAGCCGCAAGCCGTTGCAAGTCCCGATGCATTCATGGTGAGCGAGTTCGCGGAGTGCCCCCAAGTGAAACCCGTCATGTTGACCGATGACGGCAGTGCGCCCGCTGGGGTGGACTCGCTGTAGGTGGATTGCGAGAAGCAGATGTAGCCGCTGCTGGTGAGCGTGCTCGTGATGACCGCGGTGCTGGTGACGACTTGGCTAGCAAGCGTCGTGGTCAAGCCAAACAGAATGGATGCGAAGAAGGTGACACTGCGAAAGTTGGTCATAAAGCCCTGCCTATCCTTGTGGTTCCCAATGGTGGCATGCCGCGTGCCCGCCGGGCTGGTGCCACTTGCGGCTTGTGCTCAATTGTGCGGCTAAGGGCTGCTCTTGGCAACTGGTGCACCTCGGCAAGCCTCGCGGTGGCCCAGACACATGCACCACCGAGATTCGCGAGTGTAGGTGATTCAAGCTGCGGTGCGGACCACCCGAACCCAACCAACCGACTCTCTCACCCCTTCAGCCAGCCAAACCAATCTGCGCCAATGCACCAGTCATGATCGAGCTGCGCACGGACGCTGACATCTTGCTCGGAGGCCGGTTCAACATCTGCGACAGCAACCGCACCATCGCTTGTGACACAACCGGGTGACGCTCATTCTTGGTCGCGTTAGCAACCCGCTTAACAGTCGCGACCTGCCAAGGTGGCCTCATCGACTGCGCGGCTGCAAGCCGAACCCTCGGGTCCTTCGCAATCAGCGCAGCTTCGAGCGTACTTCGGAAGACCGGTAGGCCACGCTGGCCCAATAACCGCAACGCAGCAACTCGACGGGCCGGACCAACCGAGACGGGATCAAGCCATGTGGCGAAGAGAGCTTGCCTCGCAGTTATCTCAGCTCGATGAGCAGTTGGAACAACCCGCCAGAGAAGGGTTACACACACCTCTCTGCGGATCACATAAACTGATGACGATGAAGAAGACCTTGATCGCGCTCCCACTCCTCTCTCTGCCACTGCTCTGCGCGATGGCGGGTGGAGGCTCCTTGGGAGATCCGCACCCCGAGGACTATTCCTTCGCTGCCGGAGTTGAGTTCCTCACGAAGGCATCTGAGAGTTGGCGCCATAAGCGAAAATGCGTGACCTGCCACACCAACGGCTGGGGCCTCGCGGCGCAGCCGCTCATCGCGCCCAAGTCGGATGAGGTGGACGTCGGCCGCCGATTTGCACAAGGCTACTTGATGAGTTTCCTTACCGGTGAGGCAAAGCCTCGTGGGCAGCGCGGGAGCGTCACGGGTTTGGTCGCCACGACTGCCTTCTTGGCTCTGAGTGATGCGCGAACGGGCTCTACAGTCCACGAGGCCACGCGACGCGGACTGGACCACGCCTGGGATCTCCTCGACGAAAGCGACACCTGGGATGATTGGCTCCAGTGCAACTGGCCGCCCTTTGAGTCAGACGCCGAGTACGGGCCCACGCTGATGCTGGTGGCACTCGGTGAGCTCAAGGACTCCGCGAAGATCACAGCGGCGGACCGGCGCGGCGCGCAGCGGCTGATCAAGTATCTCAAGACAAACGAGCCCATGAGCCTGCACGCCAAGGCGATGAGGCTCTGGACAGCAAGCCACTGGCCCAAAGCCGTTCGTTCCAAACAACGCCGGGCTTGGCAGAAAGAACTCCTGGCAGCCCGCGGCAAAGACGGAGGATGGTCCATGGCCTCGCTCTCAGGACCTGGGTGGAAACGCGACGGGGGAGAGGCACAGACCAAGACCAGCGAGGCCTACCCGACCGCTTTCTGTGTCTACGTCCTCCTCGAGACGGGGATGAAGCCAACCGACGAGGTCGTGACGGCTGGGCTGCGCTGGCTGCGAGAACATCAGCGCAAAGGGGGTGACTGGTACACGCGCTCGCCAAGGCGAAGTGGCAAGGACTACATCAGTCGCGCCGCGACGGCCTTCGCACTCATGGCACTCAGCGAAAAGCAATAGCTCCTGGATGGCTCTCGCTTTGGTCTGTACGAGGCCTCATGAGAGACGAGTTGCACGGCGTTGTTCCGCTCTCTGGATTGGAACGACTGCGCCGCGCTACGCCAGTAGCTTCATCATGGCGCCAATCAAGGCTCCGCCCACGAACTCGCTGGTGACCATGAGGGCGACAACCGCCACGATGACGCGCACGAGGAGCCACCGGCAGCGACCTCGCATGGAGAACACGAGCGCGCAGACGTAGAGCCCGATCATCACGACCAGGTCGAGGTATAGGACATACTCAAGCCACTCGACGGGACCGACGACCGAAAAACCAGCCTCCATGGCCCGCAGCAGGAACAGCTGACCGAACACGAACATCACCAGCGCCAGGTGTTGCACCAGGCCGAACGGGCCGCCGAGGAAGATCAGCCACTGCGGCAGCGCCAGGACCGGCACGAGGAGCAGATTGATGACCTGCCCGTAGCGAGCCACAAACCTCAGCCCCGGGTGCTCGATCGCGTCGACGAACCCCGCCGGATTGACCAGGTAGACCACCGTCCACCACAACAGGGTCATCGCCAGCAAGAAGCGCACTGGATTGACATAGCGCCGCCGCATGCCCGCGTTGTAGCGCCGCACGAGACCGCCTGGATCCCGGGCCAATTCGCCGATCGTGCGCCACACCCGCGAGTCGAGACTGAAATACTGCTCGACCGCGGCGTCGAACAGGGTCGACAGCGTCAGCCTGGTGCGCCGATTGTCCTGCCCGCAGCTCGAGCAGTAGCGACCGGTCTGCACCGCATCACAATTCGGGCACTTCATCGCTCGGCCGGCGATTGCCGGTCTCCAGGGATGGCATGGACGTAGGGCCGGCCTTGGGTCTGACGCTCGAACTCGACGCACGCCGCACCGCGCAAGCTTACTGAGAGAGGATCCACGATGTCTGCGTGACGTCTTCTGGCCGCTCAGCTGCGCCGCGCAGCGGCATCAGCTGCTGTGACCAGTTGCACGGCGATCCTACACGCTCCACCTTCTCGACCAACGCAAGACATGTGAAGTGTCACGCAATTCGATGCGCAGTTCAGGGATCGGGCCTGATGCAAACCACTGCCGCCGGCGGACCGTGGAGTGGTGGGTCATGGGTGGCCAGAACCGCAGCTTGAATGTCCTACATGCAGTGCCGACAGCTACGCACTGCTGTATGGTTCCGGCAGCTTCCTCCCTTCCTGCCAGGACCCGTTGCGATGCGCTGTATCTCCTACGCTGTTGCCCTCATCACGCTGCCCGTGCTCATCCTGTCGCCGATTGGCTGTGCCGATGATGCCGTCGCGAGTTCCCCCGGCGACGATCCCGTGACGGCGTCGCCGTCGTCTGAACAACCCGCGGCCCCCGAGATTCCGGCCGGGGAAGTGGGACTTCGCTGTATCTCGAAAACGGACGACACGATCGCCTGGGAAGTCGTCTTGTCCGCTCCCGCGGGCGTCTCGATCGGCGTGCAGAACTCGAAGGGGTTGGGGCACGCGAGTATGGACCTGGAAGTTGAGCCAGGCGTGTACCGGCTCAGTTACCGCGAGGAGAAGGTCGAGGCGGACACCATGCTCGAAGCTCTCTCCTTGATGGATGCCCGCGCCACCACTGCGATCACTACCGCGGCTCCAGGCCTGAAGGGCGCGAGCATTCGCCGGTACCGAACCGCATGGGGCTCGCCGGACGGAAGTTCGTCATCTTCGAATGCGTCGGTCATTGCGTCGTCTGCGATGACGGTCGCCGATCACGGTCGGGTGGGCGGCGGCCAGCGTAGCACCGAAGAGAAGCTGCACACCGTGCCTGTCGGCGAGCGGGTGTGGCTGTCCTTCCACTGGACCGGCCCGATCAAGAGCACGGCCGGAACGAGTTACAGCGCGAAACACGGGGGCGGCGAGCTCCGGCTGATTGAGACACGACCGGGTGGCGAGGTGATCGACAACGCTCTGGCCGACTACCCGCATCCGGCCTGGGGCCTGTGGATCGAGTTCCACTGAC
>JAPYTD010000042.1 GCA_029936315.1 Planctomycetota bacterium
ACCGCCGCCACCGCCGCCACCGCCGCCACCGCCGCGGCGGCGCCGACGACGACCACCGCGCCGCCACTTGCGATCTGGTCCGCCTTGGTCAGGCGAGCCTTCGATGCCGCCGCCGAAATCGTTCTCCGTCATACTCATGCAGTGCGTCGCAACCGACAGCGCTCTGCTGCCGGGCTCCATTCGGGGTCGATCCGCCAACATGGCAAAACCATCGATGGCATACGAATCGACCGCTGCGCGTGTCAGGCGACGGCCAGCCAGCCAACGCGATACGAACAATCGAATCGCGCCAGGTAACTGCGTTTCACCTCAATCGAGGCTGCCCAGCGAATCTGGGTAGCAGCCCGCAAGAACGTCACCCACGTTTGGGCGACAAAAGGTTCAGGTTTCCATCAAGGAATCCCACCGCTGCTTACCAGCTAGTTGACGCATCGGCCAAAGGTCGTGCTCGTCGGAAGAACTGTTGGGCAAAATCGGTGAGCTTGAGACTCCGAGTTGAAGAAAATCGAGCAACACCAGTGCGTCCGGCTTCGCCATACTTGCGCGAAAAGACGCAGCGCGCTTACCCGCGAGTCCTTACGACCCGTTGGTCTTCAACCTCGCTCGCCCCGACTCGCCTCACCGAACTCGGTAAGGACTCATTGGCTTAGCTGCCACAAGGGCGAGATCCAGGGTGCATCGGCTAGGGACGGGGTTAACCGGCCCTCAATCAATAGCTCCCGCAGACGGGCAGGAATGGTAGCCGGGTCTGCCCCGAGGCGCAAGTCGCATCCTCAATTCCCGATGGCATCGAGATTGGTACAAACCTGCGCTCCTCCCGTTTGCGACATTGCCCTTCACCGTGTGGTGCGCTATCCACCCTCCACTGCGATCGGCAGTTCGGATTCAACTTCACCCCCGTCGAACACCGATCAGACCAACAGCGGGCGAACTGCCCGCTGAACAAAGCGAAAGCACGCCAAGATGCAGAATCCAACTGAGTTCGATCCCCGCCACCTCCGCCTTGAAGGAGAGGACTGCGACCACGAAAAGGACGAGAAAAAGGGCGACGGCATGCCCAATCCGTTCGAGAAGGCGTTGTTCGAATCGCGCACGCTGCTGCTCAGCGGCCCGGTCGACGACAAGATGCTCAAGGAAGCAACGGTTCGCGCCTTTGCGATGGAAGCGAAGGACAAAGACGCGCCCATCACGGTCTTCATCAACTCGCCTGGTGGTAGTGCCGACGCGGGCTTCGCGATCTACGACATGCTGCGCTTCATCGCGCCGCCGATCCGCACCGTCGTCAACGGCCTGTCAGCCTCCGCCGGCATCCTCATCCACCTCGGTGGTGATGATGGTCAGCGCTACTGCATGCCCGAGAGTCGCTTCATGATCCACCAGCCGTCTACCGGCGGTCGTGGTCAGGCATCCGACCTCGACATCACCGCGCGCGAAATCCTGAAGTTGCGCGACCGCTACAACCGCATCATCGCCGAAGCGTGCAACAAGACGCTCGAAGAAGTCACGGAGTCGGCCCGCCGCGACTTCTGGCTCGATGCTGGTCACGCACTTGAATATGGCCTGGTCACCAAGGTTCTAAGGAACCGCAAGGACCTGCCTGTCAACCCGTAGCTGGCCGTGCCAGCACGAGGAACCCGCAGCGACAGGTCAACGACCGAGCTGAACCTGGTGGCTCGTGCTACGTTGTAGGCCACTATGCTGTGGCCTCATGCCAGCGCACCCCGGGCTGCAACGCCATTGGCGATGACCTTGGCGGGTAGGATCTCCACGTCGATGTTCTCCACGTCGATGTTCTCCACGACGATGTTCTCCACGACGAGTGTCTGTGCGCTCGCGTTGTGCCTTAGCTCGACGCTTTTCGGCCAGATCGAGGGGGCACAACCGGCGAAGGCGGCCAACCGCCAGCCGAGCATCATCATCGAAGTGCGCGACCCATCCGGGCAGCGCGTTGCCAACGCTGACGGCTGGTTCCGCGCCGAGCCGCAGAATCGATTCACGGCGCTGCCGATGGGCTTGCCCGGCAATCTGCTGTTCGCGGCGCCACGGACCAACGAGCTGACCGCGAAGAGCAACGACCGCGGCGTGCTGCGCTTCCGCAACCCTGCTGCGACGGCGGGCAGCGGCATGATCACGACCCAAGCAGGACTCGGAGCGTTGCTGCCGCGCATTCACAGCCAACGCGCCCACCGCATCACACTGCACCCACTCGCCGAAGTCACTACCAAGACGGGCAGTGAAACGTTCGTGTTGGTCGCGCGCGCTACCTTGCCCGATGGCTCCAAGGTCACCTTGCCGCCGCAGACGGGCCGCAAGGTGCGGCTGCCAGCCGGCGACTACGAAGTCTGGGCAAGCTGCGTCGACGGTTTGATCTGGCAACGCGTGCGCCTGCAACCAGGGGCCCGCAAAGAACTGGTGTTTGGCGGCACAGCGCAGCGCCTGCAACTTGCGCCCAACGCGTACGTACATCCCACCGGCATGCCGGACGTGTCGCTTCGGCAACTCGCGAGAGACGCGGGAGGCGATGCCACGGTTGACGGCCTCGTCGTTCTGCGTGGCGCGGCACTGGCCGCGCCGCTGACGAGCTGGTTCGATGGCATTGTCACGCCGGCGCGAGTCGCACCCCGCCCACCGCTGCGCAAGCCGCTGGCCTGGCCACAAGCAGCAGATCGCTTGCCACGCACAACGGTGTTCCAACTCGCGGAGACCGCGCCCGCACAGACCACATTGCTCGGCTTGGTTCGCAAGCACGATCGCACGTTCCGCGTCGTCGCCTTTGCCAACAATGACGATGGTAGCCTGCGCATGCCGACGTGCCCGAATGGTGACGCGTGGTTGCTCCTACTGGCGCCCGATCACGCGGCAACTGCGCGCCCATGGTCGACAATGCGAACCGGCAAAAGACTGCAGCCACCGATCGGACAGCCGATGACCGTGAAAGCGCGCGATCGCGGCAACTTGCCGATCGCCGACTTGAGGGTCCTGTTCACCCCAGAAGCTCAGGACGCGGCAACCATCGTCGCCCACACCGACGCAACCGGCATCGCGCGCTTTGGTCAGGTCAAGGGCCCAGGCACGCTGATGATCAGCGATGCGCGCTACGCCAACCAATCGATCGAACTCGACCTGATCCCGATCGGCCCGTTGCCATTGCTTGTCGACGCCGGCGAGACGCTGACCGCCACCGCCACCTTTGCCGACGGGGCAGCGGGTGCCGGCCAGACGATTGTGGTGACCTTGCGCGATCCGAGCGGGAATCTCCGGCCAGCACAACGCACGCGGATTGCGACGGCGGGAAAGCCGTTTACGTTCGCGGGCCTGCCCAGCGAGCACAACCTGCTGCTGACGGCCACCGCGCAGCGTGACGGCAAGACCTGGTCGGCGCGGCGCAGCGTGAACCTCAACGAAGGCAACGTGCAGCTGTCGCTGCGCAACGAAGACCCTGAGTTTCGCCCCGGCAAGAAGTAGCGCCTGCTCAGGGCATGACGCGCGATTGCGCTATTCCCACTCGATGGTGCCCGGCGGCTTCGAACTGATGTCCAGGCAGACTCGCGCGAAGCCGTCGACTTCATTGAGGATGCGGCTCGACACGCGGCGCATGACGTCGGTCGGAAGAGTCTCCCAATCAGCGGTCATCGCATCCTGGCTCGACACCAAACGAATGATGCACACGTCCTGATATACGCGCGCATCGCCCTTCACGCCGACGGTCTTCTGCGGCACGTAGACTGCGAAGTATTGCCACAGATCCTTGTGCAAATCACGCGATTCAATCTCCTCGCGCACGATGGCATCCGCCTGGCGCAATGGTTCGAGTTTCTCAACCGTCACCTCCCCGAGACAGCGCACAGCGAGACCAGGACCGGGGAACGGTTGTCGATCGACGAGTGTCGATGGCAAACCGATCTCGCGTCCGAGGGCCCGCACTTCATCCTTGAACAGATCGCGCAGGGGCTCGACCAACTGCATCTTCATGTGTTCGGGCAAACCCCCGACATTGTGATGACTCTTGATCGTCGACGTCGCACCACCGTGCGCGGCAACCGATTCGATCACGTCTGGGTAGAGCGTGCCTTGGCCCAAGAAGTCGGCGTTGTCATAGGCCTTGGATTCCTCTTCGAAGATCTCGACGAAGATGCGCCCGATGATCTTGCGTTTCTGCTCGGGATCATCGATGCCCTTGAGCTGCGACAAGAACCGATCGGCGCCGTCGACGACCTTGAGATCCATGTGGTAGTGGTCGCGGAACAACTCCTCGACCCCTTCGCGCTCGCCCTGCCGCAGCAGACCGTTGTCGACAAACACGCAGTGCAAACGATTGCCGATGGCACGATGCATCAACACGGCGGCAACCGAGCTGTCGACGCCGCCAGACAAGCCGAGCACAACTTCGCCCTGCTCGCCGACCAGGTCCTTGATCGCCTGCACCTTGCGTTCGGCGAGGTTGCCAGGATTCCAATCGTTGTCGCACGAGGCAACGCGGAGCACGAAGTTCTCGAGGATGCGTTGGCCATCGACGGTGTGGTGCACTTCCGGATGGAACTGCAGACCAAACAACTTGCGCTTGCGGTCACCGACCACCGCAAACGGGCACGGTTCACTCCTGGCCAAGACCTCAAAACCCGGGCCGAGCTTCTGTACCTTGTCCCCGTGAGACATCCAGACGATGCCATCCTGCCGCACACCATCGAGCAAATCGCTGGTGTCGATCGGCTGCAGTTCCGTGCGGCCATACTCGGCGCCGCTTTGCGCTGCGAGCACTTCACCGCCAGTGTGCTGGGCCAACCATTGCAGGCCGTAGCAAATACCGAGCACGGGAACACCCTCTTCGAGGACCGCCGGATCGAGCGTCGGCGCGTCGTCGGCGTAAACTGAGCACGGGCCACCGCTGAGAATGATCGCCTTCGGCCGCATGTGCTTGAGCGTGAACATCGCGCGCGCCGGCACAGTGATGCGCGAGTAGACGCCGAGTTCGCGAATGCGTCGCGCGATCAATTGGCAGTATTGCGCACCAAAGTCGATGATCAGGACCCCGCCCAGAACTCCGTCTGCTGGGCCTCCCGCTTGCTCTGCTTGCTGACTCATGCTTCGCCGGTGTAGTTCGGCGCCTCTTTGGTGATCTGGATGTCGTGTGGGTGCGACTCACGCAACGTCGCCGGACTGACGCGCAAGAACTTGGCCTTGTCGCTGAGTTCTTTGAGCGTGCGCGAACCGCAGTAGCCCATGCCGGAACGCACGCCACCAACGAGTTGGTAGACGTAGTCCGCAACCGGGCCCTTGTAGGGCACCATGCCCTCAACGCCTTCGGGCACGAACTTCTGGCGGTCCTTGACGTCGCCTTGCGCGTAGCGATCGGCCGAGCCTTCTTCCATGGCGCCAAGGGACCCCATGCCACGCACCGTCTTGAACGAACGGCCGCGGTAGAGAATCGTCTCGCCTGGGGATTCGTCGAGGCCAGCCAGCAGCGAGCCGAGCATTACCATGGAAGCACCGGCGGCCAGCGCCTTGACGATGTCGCCCGACTGGCGAATGCCGCCATCGGCGATCACCGGCACATCAGCGGGAGCGCAGGCGCGAACGGCGTCGAGCACCGCCGTCAACTGCGGCACCCCGCAGCCGGTCACAACGCGCGTCGTGCAAATCGAGCCTGGCCCAATGCCAACCTTGACGCCATCGGCGCCGGCATCCACGAGCGCCTTGGCACCATCGTAGCTACCGACGTTGCCGGCCACGACCGGAATGGTGAACTCCTTTTTGATCGCCATGACCGTGTCGATGACGTTCTTGCTGTGGCCATGCGCCGTATCCACCACGACAACGTCGACGCCTGCTTCGACCAGCTTGGTCACGCGTTCGAGGTCGTGCACGCCCACGGCGGCGCCAACCTGCAAGCGGCCTCGCTCATCACGAGCCGCGGCCGGGTATTCTTCGGTGCCGCGGATGTCGCGCATCGTGATCAGGCCAGCCAAGGTGCCATCCGGATGCACCACGATCAGCTTCTCAACCTTGTTGGTGCGTAAGACTTGGCGCGCTTGGTCCAGGTTGGTTCCGGGTTGCGCCGTCACCAGGTTCTGCGAAGTCATCACGGCGCCGACCAAGGCCTCGCGGTCTTCGACAAAGCGAAGGTCGCGGTTGGTCAGGATGCCAACCACAACGCGCTTGTCATCGACAACCGGCAAGCCGCTGATCTTGTGCGACGCCATCAGGTCCTTGGCCCGGCCCACCGAGTCATTCGGCGACAGCGTGACCGGATCCACGATGACGCCATTGGCCGAGCGCTTGACCTTGTCGACCTCGAGGCACTGCCCCGCCACCGAAAGGTTCTTGTGCACGATGCCGATGCCGCCTTGCTGGGCGAGCGCGACCGCCATGCGCGATTCCGTGACGGTGTCCATGGCAGCCGACGCGATGGGCACCTGCACCGTGACACCACGGCAGAAGCGGGTCGACGTCATTACGTCGCGCGGCAGGGCCGATGCCATTTGCGGCACCAGTAGCACGTCGTCGTAAGTCAGGCCTTCGCCGAGGAACTCAGCCAAATCGCTTTCTCCTGGATGGATGGGAAAGCGTGAAGACCGTAGCGAGTAGGCACCAAGAACGCCATGCACAGTTCCGTAGAACGTCGCAGGAAGCACCAGTTGTTGGGTGTCTGGGGCACGGGCACAACCACCCATGGAATCAGAACCACAGACGGCGACGGCACCTACTTCGGTGGCTGCCAGCCGTGCTTGGCCGGATTCTAGCGCACCGAGCCTTGTGGAAACTCGCGCAGCACCGCCTCGGCACGCGCAATCAGCGTGTCGCGCTCGGCGACCAAGTCGGCGGCAACATGCCCTCGCAGCGACGCACATGCAGGTCGCCATGCCCCGCATGTGCGCTGTAACTCCCGACGGCTGCCTCGATCTCCAATACTCGCATTCAGCATCGCTCACGCCAACGCCAGACGACCTCGCCGCCCTCAACTGCGACCTTGATCGCAAACCCATACTGGACACCATCGACAAGCAGGCGCAGGTTGGCGGGGCCTGCTGGGATGCGCACATCGCTGCCGGACGGATTTGCCACTCCCTGATGCGTCCAGCCCGACTCGTGCGTGATCGATAGCGTGCCAGAAGTCGGCAGGGCTGGCACAAACACGATGGCTGTCACCGCGTAGCCAGGTGCAACCAGGTCTGGCTGTATGGGCACCGCAACCGCCCTCGTGTCACGGCAACTACCGCAGCCAAGACTCAGGGTCGCGACCAACACCAACGACACCGCGTAGCACCCGCTGCGCATGGCATGCTGGCGGCTCAACGACGCAGGAACGTCGCGCGTTCCGGATCCTGACCACTGACCACTGACACGCCAGCGCGATTCTGCGCGAGGTGCTGGAGAATCGGCCAACAATCGGCGGCGTCGGCATCGACCTTCTTGGCGAGGTCCTGCACTCCTAAGGCATCGCTAGAAAGCGCAGCCAACAACTTGGCCTGCAAACCGAGAACCACGGCCGCCGCCTTCTTGCCCGCCTCGACGCCGGGTTGGTGGTACGCATTGGTATCGATCAACTCCGCGTAGATCGACACGGTGCGCTCAAACAACGCGACCAGCGCGCCGAGCACCCGTTCGTCGAGTCGGTCGACGCAGATCGTCGCCGAACGGCGCCCCTTCCCGTGCAGCGCCTTGCGCGTGCCTTGCCAGAAGCCATCGAGGTAATCGCCCGACGTCACGCCGTCTTCGACTTCGAAGTGCTCGCCGCTGCGATCCTGCACTACGCGCAAGAACATCGCGAAGAAGTCGTGCAGGCCCTCGCGCAACTGTTGCACGTAGGCATGCTGGTCGGTCGATCCCTTGTTGCCGTAGACGGTGATGCCCTGGTTGACGACGTTGCCTTGGCGGTCGTGCTCCTTGCCGAGCGACTCCATGACAAGCTGCTGCATGTAGCGCGACAGCAGCAGCATGCGATCCTTGTATGGCAACACAACCATCGCGCGTTCCCCGCGGCCGTTGCCTTCGTGATGCCAGAACGCCGCCAGCATCGTCGCCGGATTCTGCCAAACGTCTTCGTTGCGCGTGGCATCATCCATCGCGGCAGCACCGGCAAGGAACGCGCGAACGTCCATGCCGATCAGCGCGCCGGGCAACAGCCCGACCGCCGATGTGATCGAGGTTCTGCCGCCAACCCAATCCCACAGCGGAAACGTCTTGAGCCAACCTTCTTGCGCGGCGAGCTGGGAAAGCTTGCTGCCATCGGTCGTCACGGCAATCGCGCGCGGCCCGAACGCAAGGCCTTGTTTCTGCACTTCGCGCTGCACCTCAAGCATGCCGTTGCGCGTCTCTGCGGTGCCGCCAGACTTGCTGATGACGATGATCAGTGCGTCCTGCAAACCACCGACTCGCGCCAGCGACGCGTCGATGCCCTCGGGATCGGTGTTGTCGAGCACGCACAGACTCATCGGAGCCTCCGCACTCGCGAACACATCGGCGAGCAACATCGGACCGAGCGCCGAACCGCCGATGCCGCACAATATGACTTTGGTAAACGCCCCGCCCTCCGGCGGCGAGATGCTGCCGGCGTGCACGGCTTGCACAAACGCCTCGATGTCGTCGATGCACGCGCGAATGGCCTGCTCGACCTCTTCGCTCGGCGAAAGCCCTGGCGCCCGCAACCAGAAGTGCCCTACCTGCCGATCTTCATCGGGATTGGCGATGCTGCCACCTTCGAGGTCGCGCATTGCCGCAAGGGCCTTTTGCAACGGTGGCGTCAACGCGTCGACATCCTTGGCCTCAAGCGCGCTGTAGCTGAGGTCGAGCTCGACAAATGGATCGTCGAGCACACTGCGAAAACGAAGATAACGAGTGAAGCGGTTGACGGTATCCATTGCGACGTGGGCTGGTCGGGATGGTAGTGTCCCAGCATGACGCGCGAAACGGCGATCCTGATCGCATTGATCGCCTTTCTCGGCGGACTGCTGGTGGTCGGCATACTGGCCAAGCGACGCACCAACGACTCCGACGGATTCTACCTGGGCGGACGCACTCTCGGACCGTGGGTTGCGGCGCTCGCGGCCAACGCCAGTTCGTCGTCGGCGTGGAGCATCGTCGGCGCCAGTGGCTTCGCCTATCTGTTTGGCATGCCGGCGTTGTGGCTGATCCCGGGCTGCGTCGGCGGCTTCGTGCTCAACTGGTTCGTGATCGCGCCGCGTCTCCGGGATCAGACTGGCACAGCCATTACGCTGACCGAGTTCCTGGCCGGACCCGTTGGTAGCAAGGGGCGCCGCAAGATCATCGTATTCGGGGCACTGCTAACGCTCGCATCGCTGCTGACCTACGTCGCCGCCCAGATGCAGGCGGCCGGCCTCGCGTTTGCGCACGCCTTCCCGACCACGTTCGGCGACGACGCCAGCGTTGGCATCGTGATCGGCGCCCTGGTCACCGTGCTCTACACCCTGGTCGGTGGCTACCTCGCCGCGAGCCTTACCGACACCTTGCAAGGCCTGTTGATGGCCGCGGTCGCGATCGTGCTACCGGTCGCCGCGATCTGGCAAGCCGGGGGCGTTAGCGAGTTCGCGGATCAGGTCGCCGCCGTCGACCAAGAGCACTGGCACAGCCTGACCGGCAAACACGGCGGCGCCGCGGGCATGGCATTCGCGTTCGGTCTGATCGGCATCGGCCTCGGCTATCCCGGCCAACCGCACGCAGTCAACAAGTTCATGGGCATGTCGCCGAACGCTTCCATGACCGTCGCCCGCACGGTCGGCGTGAGCTGGGCAGTGATCCTCTACACCGGCATGATCGTCGTCGGCTGGGCGGCTCGCGCCAATTGGCAACTGCCAATCGGCGATCACGAGCAGTGCATCTATGAAGCCAGCAAGAACCTGCTACCAACCGTCGTCGACGGCGTCGTCGTCGCGAGTGTGCTGGCCGCCATCATGTCGACGGTCGACAGCCAGTTGCTGGTGTGCGCCAGCAGCGTCACGCACGACCTGGGCGTTGGCCGCAACAATCCGCAAGGCATGCTCAAGGTCGCCCGCGTAACGGTGCTCATGATCGGGCTTGGCGCCCTGGTCGCGGCGCTGATGCTGCCCAAGGATGTGTTTGGCAACGTCATGTTCGCGTGGGCGGCACTCGGCTCGGCGTTCGGGCCTCTGCTGCTGGTGCGCCTCTGCTTTGGTACGGTGGCACCGAACTGGGCGTTTGCTTCGATGGTCGTGGGCGGCTCTACCGCGGTACTGGCGTTCTACGTCAACAAAACGGGCTTCACCGGCATTCCCGCCGGCTTTCTCGACCGAGTCGCTTCCTGGGCCCTCGCATTCGCGATTGCCTTTGTGGGCACACGCCGCAACAACCGATAGGAACGCCGAGCCATGCGCGATTCCTACCTCGTTTTTGGGCAGCCGCTGATCGAACAGCCGGAGATCGACGAAGTCCTCGACTGCCTGAAGACTGCGTGGCTCGGCACCGGCCCCAAGTCGGCGGAGTTCGAACGCCGCATCGCCACCTACAAGGGTGTGCCGCACGCGGTCGCACTCAACTCGTGCACGGCCGGACTGCACCTCGCATGCGTAGTACTCGACCTCAAGCCCGGCGACGAAGTGATCACGACGCCGATGACGTTCTGCGCGTCGATCAACGCAATCGTGCACGCCGGCGCCCAACCCGTGCTCGCGGACATCGACCCGATCACGATGAACATCGATCCCGCGTCGGTACTGAGCGCCATCACACCGCGCACCCGAGCAATCATGCCGGTGCACTTCGCCGGCCGCGCCTGCGACATGGATGCGTTGATGGCGATCGCCAGGCAACACAACCTCAAGGTCATCGAAGACTGCGCGCACGCGATCGAGACCGAATACAAGGGCCAGAAGGCCGGCACGATCGGCGACCTCGGGGTGCTCAGCTTCTACTCGACCAAGAACATCGTGACCGGCGAAGGGGGCATGGTGTTGACACGCGATGAGGCACTCGCCAAGCGCGCCAAGATGATGGGCCTGCACGGCATGTCGGCCGACGCCTGGAAGCGCTTTGACGACGAGGGCTACATGCACTACGACGTCGAGGAAATCGGCTTCAAGTACAACATGATGGATCTGCAAGCCGCAATCGGCATGCACCAGATCGAACGCGTCGAAAAATGGTGGCGCCGTCGCCAGATGATCTGGCAGCGCTATATGGAAGCGCTCGCTGACTTACCACTGCAGCTGCCGGCGAAGTGGCCCGACGACGAACGCCACGGCCTGCATTTGTTCACCGTGCAGGTCGACAAACGTCGCTGCGGCATTTCACGCGATGACATGCTGATGTCGCTTCACCAGCAGAACATAGGTGCCGGCGTGCACTATCAGGCGATTCCAGAACTGCGCGTCTATCGCGAGCGGTTTGGGTGGAACTCCGACGACTACCCCAACGCGAAGGCGATCGGCAAATGCACGCTGTCCCTGCCACTGTCGCCAAAGCTGAGCGATGAGGACGCCGACGACGTCATCGCCGCGGTGCGCAGCGCGCTCACCTAAGTCAGGAGTTGCGAACCGGTCCCAGTCGTCACTAGCGTGCACGCCAAGCTAGCGACCCTTGCCGCCTAGCCTTCGCTGATGCGTTCGATATCCGCGCCGATGCCTTGCAACTTGCTCTCGATGCGCTCGTAACCGCGATCAATGTGGTAGACGCGGCGAACATCCGTCGCGCCGCGAGCCACCAACCCAGCAAGCACAAGACTCGCCGACGCCCGCAGATCGCTCGCCATCACTGGCGCGCCTTGCAGTTCGTCGGTGCCTTCCACGATCGCACTCGGACCTTCGCGTCGAATGCGGGCTCCGAGACGCTGCAACTCGGACGCGTGGATGAAGCGTTCTGGGTAGATCTTTTCGGTGATGACCGAGACGCCAGTCGCGCGCGTCATCAACGTCATGAACTGCGCTTGCAAGTCTGTTGGGAAGCCCGGATAGGCCATCGTCGTGACATCGACCGCACGCAACTTGCCGGTCGGGGTCGGGATCACGGTGATCGAGTCCTTGCCGATCTCTAGCCCTGCGCCGGCAGCGCGCAGGCGATCGATGACCGAGAGCATGTGCATCGGATTGCAGTCCTGCACAACTACCGGACTGTTCATCATCACCGCGCCGCACAAGAACGTGCCGGCTTCAATGCGGTCCGGGATCATGTCCCACTCACACCCGTGCAGTGTATCGACCCCTTCGATGGTCAACAGGTGGCCACCGATGCCGCTGATGCGCGCACCACAGGCGTTGAGGAAGTTACACAGGTCCTCCATCTCCGGTTCCATCGCCGCGCATTCGAGATAGGTGGTGCCGGTGCCCAGGGACGCGGCCATCAACACGTTCGCCGTGCCGAGCACGGTCGAGCCCATGTTGCCGCCCATGAACGTGACCCCGCCGGTCGGGCGACCGCTGATGGTCACGTAGCCGTCGGAGTGCTCGATGGTGCCACCAATGTCAGCGAGACCCTTCAGATGCAGGTCGACGGGCCGGTGGCCGAACACGCAACCACCTGGGTAGCTGACGCGAGCCACGCCGCGGCGTGCCCACAGGGGGCCTAGCACAACGAAGCTGGCACGCATCGTTCGCACCAAGTCATAGGGCGCGACGTAGACCGTCTTGTCCTTGGCGTCCATCTCGAGCGAGCCGTCGGGGCGCCAACTGTGCACCACGCCGAGCTTGCCGAGAATGCGAAGCATGTTCTCGACATCCTTGAGCCGCGGCATGTTGCGCAGCACGACCGGACCATCAACGAGCAGTACTGCTGCCAGGATCGGCAACGCACCATTCTTGCTTCCTGAAACACGAACGGAGCCGCTCAGAACGCGACCGCCGCGAATTCGGATTCTATCCAATGAACCCCCTCCCATTGCAACCGGACCGAGGGCATGGCGACCGGCTGGATTAACACTGCTGAGAACGAAACGCGCCCGCAGAACAAAGGTGCGAGGACCCCGAATCACCCAGGTGTCGTGCAGAAAATGTGGATTGCTTTCCACATCCTTTCCACAGAGTCTTGGGGAACGGTTGACCGATCCGAACACCGCCCTACGGCGTACCGATAGTGTGACTGTCCGATGCCATCGGTTCAAGCACCACATGCATACTTCTTCGCTTGACCGTGTAGATCGGAGCTAAAGCTCTAGGGACCCGGCCCTTCCCGATCGTGTTCGCTGAGATGGAGCAAGACGCACTCCAATTCCAACTCCGGCGTCAGGCGCAGCACGCGTTCGCCGTCATGATCCAACACATAGGTGCGTTGCTGCTGATCGACTGCCACAGCTAGTGGGTCGCGGCATACTTCGCTGAGTTGCGTCAGCGGCCGCCTGGTCCCATTGGCATGTAACGCGAGCAACTGCGCATGCACGTGCTCGTGATCGACGAGGAGGATCGTGCCATCGGCGAGACGCACCAAATGACCGGGCCGGGCCAGGAAATCGCCTTGGTTGACCGCGATTTCGTGGCTGAACGTGCCGTCCGCGCGAAAGCACTGCAGGCGACCACGCAGCGTGTCTGAGACCACGATCCCTTTGTCGTCGGCCCAGATTCCGCGCGGCGCCGCCCATTTGTTCGCCGCATCGCCGCGCGCCGGCAAGCCAGCGAGCACCCGCCCATCGACGTGAAAGCACTGCACCGAGCGCCTTCGCGCCTGCTCACCCGTGCTGACGTAGACCCGCTCGAGGTGCGCCGCCACGGCATGTGGCCGATCCAAGACTCCGGGGCGATCGCGGCCGTGATCGCGGGCTTCGTTGGTCGTCAACCCGAGGTCACCGAGGTGCTGGCCAAACGCGTTGAAGCGTCGCACCGACTGATTGTGGGCATCGGCGACGAAGATCCGGAAGTGCCGATCGATCGTGACGCCACCGGCGTCAGAATAGCCAGATGGCCCGACCGGGATGCACCAGGACGAAACACACTCCCGCGCTTCGAGGTCATACAGGAACACGTGGCCACGCCCAGCGGACCATGTGACGCATAGCAAGTTGTTCCGGACCGCCAAACCGCCGATCATTGCGCACGATGCTACCTGACCAACTGCTGCCAAGCGGCAAAGCGTTCTCCGGATTGCAGCCAGGGATCTGTGGCCTCGTTGGCGTTCTGCTCGCCGCCATGCTCACGGTGGGCAGTTGCTCAACGATGCCCGAGCCCAGCTACCCACCGCATCAAGACCATCGATTTGATGCGAGCTTTCTGATCGGAGATGTTGGCAAACTACCGTTTCTGGTCACGTCGACCAACGTCGTCTTGCACCGACTCGAGCTGGACCCAAAACCCGACGATGAGCTGTTCGGCGGCGACGCACGCTGGTTTGTCTACCCGCCTGGCACGACAGTGAAGGTACGCGGTGCCTTGCGTGCGTACGCGACGCACGACGGCAAGATACCTAGTCTCAAGGACCTGCTGCAAACGAGTGCCGCACGCATGACCTCCCTCATCACCTTCTAAGCAGAACTGGCCGACTGAAGCAAAACTGGCCGAACGCCTCCCCCATGAGCGAACCCGAACCGCGCACCATCGTCGATCCAACGACCGGCCGCCCCATCCTGATGGCGCCAAAACGTCAACAGCGACCGATGCACACCGGCAGCAAGCCGACCGACAAGCGCTGTCCTTTCTGCAGCGGCAACGAGGCGGACACCCCGCCCGAAGTCGACGCCGTACGCGACGACGGCACGGCGAGAGACACGCCCGGGTGGCGCGTGCGCGCGTTCGCCAACTTGTATCCGGCAACTCGCCACCACGAAGTCATCGCCGAAGGCGCAGCGCATACGGAGCACCCGAGTGACCTCGATGCTGCGACCTGGGCGGACGCCATCGTCGTCTGGCAGCGCCGTATCACCGCGCTCGAAGCCAGGCCGGGCATCGCCTGCGCATTTTTCTTCAAGAACGTCGGTGCGCGCGCCGGCGCGTCGATTGCGCACAACCACAGCCAGGTGATCGGCCTCGACAGGCTGCCACCGCGACTCGAACTCGAACGCAGCCAACAGCGCGCGCATGGTCGCTGCCTGACCTGCGCGTCGCTCGAGCACGCCGAGGCCGAACAACGCGTCATCGTCGCAACCGAACAGTTTGTGGCGCTCGCGCCCGAGCCACCAAAGTTGCCGTTCGAAACGTGGCTGATGCCGCGCGACTGCGGCAGTGATTTCCTGACCACTGACGCCGAAGCCCTCGCAGCGGCGCTGCATCCATGGCTGCAAGCCGTCGGCCACGGGCTAAATCGCGCGCCGTGCAACCTGTGGCTGCACCACGTGCCGGCCCCCCTGCTCGACCATGGCGAAACGTTCCATTGGCATTTCGAACTGCAGCCACGCACCGGCCAGCTAGCCGGGCTTGAACTCGGTGGCGACATGTACATCAATTCCGTACCGGCCGCAGTAACCGCGGCACGCCTACGCGCGGGGCTGGCGGAACATCCAAGCTAGGCAGGCGGCCCGCAATCCGGCGGCACCGGCACGGCACGATTGCGCCGGGCCCTAACGAATCTGGCCCAACCCGTTGCATCACAGTCCAGCTACAGAGACAGTCCGCTCGTACAGAAGCCCTCATCGGCCCACTCCTCGCTCACGGAATGACGAACCAACCCAAGCAACAGTGGGGCTCGCGCCTCGGTGTGATCCTCGCTGTATCCGGCTCCGCAGTCGGCCTCGGCAACTTCCTGCGCTTCCCCGGCAATGCGGCCGAGAACGGTGGCGGCGCGTTCATGATCCCGTACTTCATCGCGCTGGTGCTGCTCGGGATTCCGATCGGCTGGGCGGAATGGACGATGGGTCGCTACGGCGGTCGCAAGGGCTTCCACAGTGCCCCCGCGATCCTCGGTGTCTTCACCAAGGGTCCAGTCGGTCGCTACCTCGGCGTGTTCGGCGTGCTGATCCCGCTCGGGGTCTACTTCTATTACGTGCTGATTGAGACGTGGTGTCTCTACTTCGTCATCCAGTACGTCAGCGGCGGCATCGGCATCGACCCCTCAGCGCCAATTGGCAGCTCCACGGAAGTCGGCAGCCAGGTCGAAGTCACCCACACGTTCTTCAACCAGATCACTGGCGCCACGGAAAACGGCATCCTGTTCTCGCAACCAGACGGCGGTGGTTTCCACCCAATCGTCTGGACGTTCTTGCTGGTCGCGTCGATCAACATCTACTTCATCTTCCGCGGCATCTCGAAGGGCATCGAAGCAGTTTGCAAGATAGCGATGCCCATCATGGCGATTCTCGGTGTGCTCATCCTGATCCGCGTGCTGACGCTCGGCACGCCCGATGAAGCCAAGCCCGAACAGAGTGTGCTGCATGGCCTGGGCTACCTCTGGAACCCGGACCTCAGCAAACTCACCGACTTCAAGACGTGGCTCGCCGCGTCGGGACAGATCTTCTTTTCTCTGTCGGTCGGCTTTGGCGTGATCATCAACTACGCGTCCTACATGAAGAAGAAGGACGACGTGGTGCTGTCAGGCTTGACCGCCTCGGCGACCAACGAGTTCTTCGAAGTGGCGCTCGGCGGCATGATCGCGGTCACCGCCTCGATCGTGTTCGTTGGGGTTGCGGTAACGCAAGAAGGCACCGGCGGCACCATGAGCCTCGGCTTCAAGACGCTGCCAATGGTGTTCGCGTCCATGCCCGCTGGCAATTTCTTCGGCGGCGCGTTCTTCCTGATCCTGTTCTTGGCAGCCATCACCAGCTCGCTGTCGATGCTGCAACCGACCAAGGCGTTCATCGAAGAGAGCGTCGGCGTCACCCGCATCGGCTCGACCGTGATCGTCACCGTCTGGGGCCTGGTCGGCAACCTGTTCGTGCTCTACTACTCGAAGGGCCTGATCGCGCTCGACACGATCGACTTCTGGGTTGGCACGTTCTTCATCTTGGTCGTCGCGGGCATCCAGATCATCGCGTTCGGCTGGATCTTCGGGATCGACAAGGGTCTGAAGGAAGCGCATGAGGGATCGAACATGCGCATCCCGGCGGTGTTCGGCTTCATCATGAAGTACATATCGCCAACGTTCCTGTTGATCGTTGTCATTGGTTTCTGCATCAACAACGCACCTGGCTACGTCGACAAACTGTTCGGCCACATCGAGGTCGAACTAAGCGATCCATCACCTCCCAAGGACGTCGACGACGAAGCCAAAAAGGGTTGGACGTATGTGTGGACCCAGTCGTCCGGCAAGCCGGGCACCCTGACCAAGACCACCGAAGCCACGGCGAACTTCGTCGCAGCAGAACGAGCCGTTGAAGAGAATAACTACGACGTCGCGTTCCAGGTCGTCATCAACGACGGCACGAACACGCGCACCGAGACGGTGACGCAGGGTATCGATGTCGAAGGTCCGCCGGGTGCCCGCAAGACGTGGCTCTTGCTGTTGGTGACCATCGCTGGCATTGCACTGCTTGTCTTCAAGGGTTCCAAGCGCAGCCGGGAACTCGGCCTCGACATCGACGGCCGAGAGCCACTCAACGACTAGTCGGTCACCACAACATCTACTGAGGACGCACTCATGCTCGCAGAAACACTGACCACAACCGGCTGGATCTTCATGCTGACCTCCATTGGAGCGGTCACCACGTTGGTCATCTGCTGCTACAAGAAGATCCTGACGGCCCCTGCAAACGACGAGCCGGATGTCCCCGGCTCGTAGCGGGTGCCGCAACGGCACTAGCCTGCTGACTGCCTAGTCTGCTGGCTGCACAGTCACCGCAGTTCCAAACGCGAGGATTTCGCACATCCCCGCTGCGATAGAACTGGTCGTGTAGCGAACGCCGATCACCGCGTTCGCTCCAAGCGCCTCAGCCTGTTCGATCAAGCGTTTCTTCGCCTTACGACGCGCCTCGGTCATCATCTCCGAGTAGCCGCGGATTTCGCCGCCGAATATGGACTTGAGCCCAGCGGCGATGTCGCGCCCCAGGTGCTTGGACTGCACCATGTTGGCTTCAACCAACCCATGTTCGGCAACAATGCGATAGCCAGCAAGGCTTCCAGTCGTTGTCAACAGCATGCGCAAAACAACACATGGGCCTGAAGGATATTGCCAGCGCAAAGCTCAATTGATCAAGCGACCCCGCCAGCAGCATCACCTTTCTGCGCCGCAACTAGAACGTCGCCGATCCCGGCACTCGCGGATACGGGATCGCGTCGCGGATGTTTTGCAGCCCCATCATGTAGACGATCAAACGTTCGAAGCCGAGACCGAAGCCGGCATGCGGCACGGTACCGTAGCGGCGTAAGTCGCGGTACCACCAGTAGTGCGCGGGATCGATGTCCATCGCGGCCATGCGAGCGTCGAGCACATCGAGACGCTCTTCGCGCTGGCTGCCGCCGATGATCTCGCCAATGCCGGGCGCCAGGATATCCATCGCAGCGACCGTCTTCTGGTCGTCGTTCATGCGCATGTAGAACGCCTTGATGCTGGACGGATAGTTCATGACGACTACCGGGCGCCCGATGTGCTCTTCGCACAGAAAGCGCTCGTGCTCCGTCTGCAGGTCGACGCCCCACTCCGGCGCATAGTCGAACTTCTTGCCCGACTTCTGCAGCACCTCGATCGCGTCGCCGTAGTCGATGCGTTCGAACGACGCCTCCTGGAACTTCTCCAGGCGATCGATCACGCCCTTCTCGATGCGTTCCTCGCAGAACTCCAAGTCGTCGCTCCGCACTTCCAGCACGTGTCGGAAGACGTGCTTCAAGAACGCTTCTGCCAGATCCGCATCGTCATTGAGGTCGGCAAACGCAATCTCCGGCTCGACCATCCAGAACTCGGCGAGGTGCCGCGTCGTGTTGCTGTTCTCGGCCCGGAACGTCGGGCCAAACGTGTAAACCTTCGACAACGCCAGGCAGTAGGCCTCGACGTTGAGTTGCCCCGACACGGTCAAGAACGACTCGGTGCCGAAGAAGTCCTTCTGCCACTCGACCTCGCCTTTGTCGTTCTTCGGCAGGTTCAACACATCGAGCGCGCTGACCCGAAACATGTCACCAGCTCCCTCGGCATCACTCGCCGTAATGATCGGCGTGTTGACCCAGAAGAACTCGTTCTTGGTGAAGAAGTCGTGGATCGCAAATGCCGCCGCATGCCGGATGCGAGCGACCGCACCAAAGGTGTTGGTGCGCGGCCGCAAGTGCGCTTGCTCGCGCAAGAACTCGAGGCTGTGTTGCTTTGGCTGGATCGGGTAGGTCTCCGGATCGTCGACGAGCCCGAGCACATCAACCGCAGCGGCCTGGATCTCGACCGTCTGGCCGCGCCCCTTCGATTCGACCAAGGTGCCGCGCACAACCAACGACGCACCGGCCGTCAGCTTCTGCACCTCGTCGACGTAATTGGCGAGTTCCTTTCTGGCGACGACCTGGATCGTGCCCTGGCAACTGCCATCGCTGACCTGGATGAACGACAACCCGGCCTTGCTGTCGCGGCGCGTTCGCACCCAACCGCGAATCTCGACCTGGCTATCGATGGCGACCTGCCCCTTGAGCAGCTTGGCAATACTGACTGTCTGCATGATTTCTCGACGACTGAGCAAACAGCGCGGCGGGAACGGTGCCAACAAGAGTTTTGGGGCAGGCAGCGCTGGCGATGCAGCTAGCTAGCAAACGTGGGCTGGACGCGCGCCGTGACCATCGGACCGACGGTTAAGGGCGTCGCCGCGTCTAGACGCTGACGTCGAGCGGCGAGCGACCGCCGGCATGCACCATGCGCTCCATACGGATCCGGCTGTCACTGATACCCTTGGACTCAAAGCCAAGCTCAGCGAAGAAGCCGAGCGCCGGCTCGTTTTGGATGTCGATGTAGGCGACGAGGCGGCGCATGCCGACCTCACGGGCGCGGGCCAACGCCTCCTGAAACATCTTGCGGCCGTGGCCGCCGCGGCGCTGCTCTGGGGCGACGACCATCGTGATCTCGGCGACCCCGTCCGGGGCGCAATCCAAGCGCACCAGCCCGGCTGGCTGACCACCGGCGTGGGCTACGAGGGCGACGATGCGCCGATCTCGGAGCAAGCGCTCCGGCCACGCCGAACTTCCGCGCGGCAGCTGCAGGCCCGGACCACTCAGCCACGGAGCGACGAACTCTGCATCAGCAAGCTCGAAGGGACGCAACTGCAGGGATGCGGTGGGGTTGGTCATGGGCGAGTGGTGCAATCTAGCATCGTACCGAAACAGGTAACCACCGGAAGCCGGACACTTTGGCAACCGCGACATTGCCAACCCGTTCGCTTGACCCAAGCCCAACACCGCGGCTAGGATCCTCGCCCAACCCGCATGTCGCTTGCGCCATGCGGAACCTGACGTCCCCGGAAACCCGGTCAGACGGCAGGATCCTCTTCCTCACTGGTAGCTGCCTTGGTAGCCAGGCCATTCAGGAACCCCGCCCGTTTGGTCGGGGGGCGGGGATCCTTTCGCCTGTTCGGGCTTGGCGTTTTTCTCAACCGTTTTTCTTTAGACCTCCAACCAGCACGAATCGCCCCCGCAATCTGGAATGGCCAACCTCGCTGAAATCCTCCGCCACATCGACTCCATCGCCCGCGACAAGGAGATCGACAAGGAAGCGCTAATCGAAGGCATCGAGCACGCGATGTCTCATGCGCTTGCGAAGAAGTACGGCGTGGATGATGTCGAGATCACGCTCGACCGGGCGACCGGCGAGTTCGTCTGCAACTACGACGTCTCGATGGAAGAGCAGGGCCGCATCTTCGCGATGTCGGTCAAGCAGGCAATCATCGGCAAGGTTCGCGAAGCCGAGCGTGACGTGATTTACGCCGAGTATGAAGCCAAGCTCGGCGAGATCGTCAGCGGCAATGTGCAGCGCTTCGAGGGCGACACGGTCATCGTCAACCTCGGCCGCAACCTCGAGGGCATCCTGCCGCGCACCGAGAAGGTTCGCAGCGAAAACTACAATGTCGGCGAGCGCATCCGCGCACTCGTCTACGAAGTCAAGAAGGTCGGCCCGCGCGTCAAGGTCATCCTGAGTCGCACCCACCGCGACCTCGTGCGTGCCCTGTTCGAAGTCGAAGTCCCGGAGATCGCCGACGGCACGATCCAGATCCGTCGCATCGAGCGCGAGCCCGGCTACCGCACCAAGCTGGCGGTCGACTCCAGCGATGACAAAGTCGATTGCGTCGGCGCCTGCGTCGGTGTGCGCGGCAACCGCATCAAGTCGATCATCGACGAACTCAACGGAGAGCGCATCGACATCATCCGATGGAATGGCGAACCGATCATTCTTATCGCCAATGCCCTGAAGCCGGCCGAGGTCGGCGACATCACGCTCGACCCAGACGTCAAGAAGGCGCTGGTCATCGTCGGGGAAGACCAGCAGTCCCTCGCCATTGGCCGCAAGGGCCAAAACGTTCGCCTGGCCAGCAAGTTGACCGGCTGGGATATCGACATCATGACGCGCGCCGAACTCGAGCAGTCGGTCGCCGAAGACGTCGCACAAGAAGAATCGGTAGATGGTGATGCAGACGCTCCAGCTGCCGAGACGCCAGCTGCCGAGACGCCAGCGACAGAGACGCCAGCGACAGAGACGCCAGCGACAGAGACGCCAGCGACAGACGCATCTGGGACCGAGAGCGCCCCACCAGAAACACCGCCGAGCGACCAGCCACCGGGTAATGAAACCGGCACGGCAGACTGTCCTAATTAGGACCTGGCACGCTACGTCACGTAACTGCACTTACCACCCACACGCACGCTAGAGCACAGAACCATTCAGGCTTGGCCATCCTTTGAACGGCCATGACTGAGGAGCAAACGCGATTTGAAAAAGGTACGAGTCTTCGAACTGGCCAGAGAATTTGGGATGAAAGGTCCCGAGATGGCGAAGCTCTTGCGCGAGATTGGCTTCGAGAAGGTCAAGACCCACATGACCACGCTAGACGATGCCGACATGATGATGGTCGAGGCACGTCTCTCCGCGCAGGGTTTGCGACGCAATCCCGCCAAGAGCGACACTGCCGAAGCCGCAGCGCCCAAGAAGCGTTCCCTCTCTGCCGCCGCCGAAGACGGTGATGGCTTACCGCTCAAGAAGAAGACGCTGCCCAAGAAGGGCGAGCTCCAGAAGGCCCCGGCGAAGCGCCAGCTCCCCGAACAGCCGGTCGCAGAGGCGCCGAAGGCCCCCAACGCTGCCCCGCCCATCGCGGTAGCAGTAGCAGCACCCACCGCGCAACCTGCCGCCGCTGCACCACCCGCACCGAAGCCACCGATCGCGCAGCGGACCGAACCTGCAAAGGTCGCGGCACAGGTTCCGGCAGCACCGGCTCCAGCTAAGCAAGCGCGCGCCGCCCAGCCACCGCAAGGTTCCGCTGCGCCCGCTCCAGTCGCCCCGGCTCCGGCACCCCCCGCTCCGGCAACTCCAGCCACTGCACAACCCGCAGCCAATGATGCTACGGAGATGCAGAAGGAAGCCCCGGCCAAGCCAGCAGCTCGCGCCGCCAATCCTCCTGGATCAACTACACTGCCGACAACTCCCGCAGCTGCGCCAGCACCAGCACCAGCCGGCGACAAGCCTAAGGCCAAGGTTCGCAAGCTACTCCTGCCGCAGAAGAAGGCGACCGTGCTCGGCCGCATTGAACTTCCGCAAGAGACGATTCGCGACGCGACGCGTCGTTCGGCGCCGGCCGCTCCTCGCGACCTTCGCCGTGCCGCCCTGCAAAAGATGCAGCAGCGAGGCTCGATGCGTCAGGTCGGCCCAGGCCATCGACGCGGTCCCGGAGGTCGCGGTGGCCGTGATCCGCGCGGTGGCGGTAACCGCAAGGGACGCATCTCGACGCCGATCGATCCGAGCAAACTGGTCGAAGTGCAAGAGCCCGTCTCGATGAAGGTGCTCTCCGAAGGCCTCGGCATCAAGGTCACGGAGCTGATCACGACGTTCGCATTCCGGCTGAAGATCGGCGGCAAGAACATCAACTCGATGCTCTCCAACGACGAAGTCGAACTCGTCGCGCTCGAACTCGGACGCAACATCAAGGTCGTCGAGGCCAAGGAAGCGATGGACGAGCTGGTCCAACAGCTCGTTGTGGAAAGCGAAGGCCAAGCAACGGCCGAGCGCGCTCCCGTTGTGACGTTCATGGGTCACGTCGACCACGGCAAGACCTCGTTGATGGACGCACTGCGCAAGAGTGACATCGCGGCCCACGAAGCCGGCGGCATCACCCAGCACATCGGCGCCTACAAGGTGACTAACGACGATGGCTTGGCACTCGTCGTTCTCGACACTCCCGGCCACGCGGCGTTTACCGCAATGCGTGCCCGCGGCGCCGAGCTGACCGACGTGGTTGTGCTCGTCGTCGCCGCCGATGACGGCGTCATGCCGCAAACGGAAGAGGCGATCAGCCACGCGAAGGCGGCCAAGGTGCCAATCATCGTCGCGATCACCAAGTGTGACCTGCCGCAGGGCAACCCGATGCAGGTCAAGCAGCAGCTGATGGTCAAGGGCTTGCAGTCCGAGGACTTCGGTGGCGAAACTGGCATGGTCGAGGTTTCGGCCAAGACCGGTCAGGGCCTGGCCGAACTGGTCGAGCGCATCCACCTCGAAGCCGAACTGCTCGACCTCAATGCCCGCCCGGATGCTCCGGCCAAGGGTATCGTCGTCGAAGCCAGGCAATCGTCCGAGCAAGGTGTCGTCGTGACGCTACTGGTCACCGATGGCACGCTGCGCTTGAAGGATCAGATCGTTTGTGGCGAGAGCTTCTCGCGTGTCCGCGCGATGCACAACGACAACGGCAAGAGCCTGACCGAAGCGGGCCCTGCTACACCTATCACGGTGTTCGGCCTCGACCGCCTGCCGAGTCCCGGCGACAAGTTGTTCGTCGTAGAGAACGCCAAGAAGGCCAAGGAAGTCGTCGAAGAACGGCAGCGAATCGTGCGCGACCTGTCGCGCGCTGAGCGCTCGGCGGTCACTCTTGAGACTCTGTCGGCAAAGCTTGCTGAGCGCAGTCTCAAGGAAGTCAAACTCATCCTCAAGGCCGACGCGATGGGCTCACTTGAGCCGATGCGCAAGTGCCTCGACGAGTTGGCGACCAGCGAAGTCAGGGTCAACCTGGTGCACTCCGGACTCGGTGGCATCAACAAGGCAGACGTCGACCTCGCCGCCACATCGGGTGCAGTCATCGTCGGCTTCAACACCGTGGCCGACGCCAACGTTCGCGCCTTGGCCGACGAGTCCGGCGTCGACATCCGTTACTACTCGGTCATCTACGAGCTACTGGATCAGGTCCGCGACGTCATGGAAGGTGTGCTGGCCCCCGAAGAGGTCCAGTCGGTCATCGGCCACGCCGAAATCCGCGCGACCTTCAAGTCTTCGAAGTTCGGCATCATCGCCGGTTGTCGCGTGATCGATGGCGTCGCTCGACGCGGTTCGATCGTGCGCCTGTCGCGCGATGGCAAGGTCATCTTCGACGGCAAGCTGGCGAGTCTGCGTCGCGAGACGGAAGACGCCAAGGAAGTCAAAACTGGCTTCGAATGCGGCATGACTCTCGATGGCTTCCAAGACCTCAAGGAAGGCGACAACCTCGAGTTCGTGCAGGTCGATCTCATCAAGCGCAAGTTGGGCGATACCTAGCCCCACCACGACACATAGCCCGACCGCGATACATAGCCCAACCGGCCGGGCGCTGCCAACCAGCGCAGCGCTCAGGGGTGCCTTAAGCATGCTCTACATCGGAGTCCTTCAATTCACCTTGGAGATCCCATACGCGGTGTCGCTCAAGGAAAAGCGATCAGCCATCAAGAGCTTGAAGGACCGGCTACGCCGGTCCTTCAACGTCTCGATCACCGAGTTTGAGGACCAGGACACCGCAACCATCGCAACCCTTGGCGCGGTCGTCGCCGGCAGCGACACCAAACACGTCAACTCCTCGATGGATCATCTGATCAACGAGCTGCGCGACTGGCGCGACGGCAGCCTGATGGACCATCAGTTAGAAATCATCTCCCCGAAGTAGCTCCCCGTAGTTACCCCCGCAACAATGAACGAACGTCGTCTCGCTCGCCTGAAACAACAGATCAAACAGCGCCTTGCCGAGGTGCTGCAGCGGGACATTGCCGACCCCAAGCTTGGCCTGGTCACAATCACCCGCATCGAACTCGACACCGAGTTCACGCACTGCAAGGCCTACTGGTCGGTGCTGTCTGGCAGCAATCAGGATGACAAGGCGCGCCGCGAGAGCGCCGGTGTGCTCAACCGCGCCCGCGGGTTCTGCCAGCGCGAGATGGCCCGGGTTCTGCACACGCGCTCGGTGCCGCATCTGGAGTTCCTGTTCGATGAGGGCATCGACGGCGCCCTGCGCATGCAAGAGCTGATCCGGGAGGTCAACGCCCCCAAGCATTCAGGACCTGGCGAAGGTCAACCTGACGAGAATCCGCCCGGCGAGAAGGGCGACTTGCCCAGTCCTGACAGCGCGGGCACGCACGATCCAGCCGCCGGCGACAGCCCGAAAACGGACGACGCGTAGCCTGGTCCGCACGATCCCGAAGCTTTGCGGGCTATGATGCGTCGACGACGCAATGAAGCCCCTCCTGCTATCGCTCCTCTCGGCCAGTCTGCTGATGGCCACGCTCCCCAGTCAGGACGCCGTGCAAAAGCCGGCAGTGGATCCCAAGGCCGCGGTCAAGAAGCGGCTGAAGGCGGCGCTTGCCAAGTCCGGCGCGACGGCCGACACGGCGTTCAGCCTCAAGTGGGGCCCCGATAAGAAGGCGAAGCAGAACAACCCGTTCGCCGCGATGATGGGCCAGAGCAACTCTGGTTCGGTCAAGGGATCGTGGCATGACGACTACCGAACCGTGAAGTTCGCTGGCAAAGGAAAGGACGAACTGCTGCTGTCCGGCACGCGCATGCTTGCCCGCGACGACAACCGCGAGTGGTGCCGCCGCAATGCACATTTCGCGGATGGCAACCAGATCACCTACATCCCGGACCCGCAGGTCCTGCTGCAGCAACTGGCCGCGTGGCCGCTCGCCGTCACCCACCGCGAAGCCGGCGCACTGAATGACCGCCCGGTCGAGATCGTCTCAGTGACGCTCAACGCGGACCAGGTCGGCGAGTTGTTCTGGTCCGGCGCGCTGCCGGAGTCAATGGCCACCAACAACGGCAACGGCAACGTCTTCCGCATCGCGCGACAAGTGGGAGGTGGCCGGGCGGCCCGCGCTGCAGCAACCCCACCCGACGTCACGATGGACCTCGCGATCTCGCTCGACCCAAGCACCCACCTCGTGCACGAGATCCGCGCCCGCGCCTGGGCCAAGGAGAACGCCAACATGGCCGTCTTCGTCATCAACGGGCGCATCGGCGGCAATGCCGACGATGAGGAGGAGGAAGAGGAAGTCGATGAGAGCGCGCCGCTCGTCTACGAGAAGGGCCTGCCCAAGCGACCCCGCAAGAAGATGAGTGTCGCGAACGTCACGCTGCGGCTCACGGAGCACGGCCAACGCGCCCAGGCGGAACTGAACGACAAGCAGAAGAGCCTCTTGCGGTAACTGCGACAGGCCCCGCGGCATTCGGGCTACGATGCGCGTCATGCGAGCTGCATTGCGAGTCCTCTTGTTGGCCGCCGGCACAATTGCCGGCACCACCACAGCTGGAACCTGCCAACAAGCTGGCGGTGAGACCACCCACAAGGCGCCTAAGGCCGACGCCAAAGCGCCTACTGACAAGCCAGGCGGCGCTGATGCTGAGAAACTAAGCCCGCGCCAAAAGAAGGCAATCGCACGCCTGCGCAAGGACCTCGCAAAGATCCAGGCCCACCTCAAGGACTCAGCACACGCGTACCGGGGCAGCGTGACGTTCGAGTGCTCCGGCAACGCGGCGGACCTGCACGGCCTCGAGCTCGACTTCACCGGTGCTAGCAATCGCACCTTGCAGTGGTTCTCACTCGACGACTGGCGAGTCGTCAGCCGCGGCGCGCAATCCGCGGTAGCCCAAGCAGGCGAACCTTGGGGCAAGCCGCAGGGCAACTCACCCGACGTGCCGCTGTCGCCGATGCTGTTCGTTCCCCATCTGGCCAAGGCCGAACTGAGCCTGCCGACGCCCGCCGAACACAAAGGCCGGCCCGCTTTGCGCGTTCGGGCGCGGTGGCGCGGCAAGCCGGCGACCCGGGCGCTCTACGCGACGACCGTTCCTTCGACCAGGCACGAACAGATCCTCGAGGCACTCAGCCGAGCCGCGGCGAGAGACTCGACGGGGCGATTCATGGTCGACGCGACCATGCTCTACGACCCAGCCGCTCGCCAGTGGCTCTCGACGACGATGCGGTTCTCGTACCTCGATGGCCGCGCTATCCCGGACGACGTCCTGCCGCCGCCATCGCCCGAAGGCCTGCCGGCGTTGAAGAGCTTCCCGATGATCGAAACCATCTGGCACTTGGAGCGCTGTGATCCAAAGGACGCGAAGCTGCCAAAACTCGACAAGCGTGCCCGCGAGTTGCTGCAAGTGGATGAAACCGGCAAGCCAACACCCGCATCGCCCAAGAAGAACGCGGACGCTGCCAACCGTGACAAGAAGCGCGGTCAGTAGTCGCGCGCAACTTCATGCCGCGGCCGCTACTTCAGCCGCAGTAGGGCCGCGTCCGGCGAGCTCTTGACGAAGTGGCCAGCGATGGCAAAGCTCGGCACGCCCGCATCGCGCAGGCGATCGGACAGCTTCTGAGCCTGCCCCTCCGGCACGGCGATCAATAGACCACCGGATGTTTCCGCGTCAAACACCAGATCCGCCAAGGCTGCGTCGACACTGCTTTCGATCTGCACGCGGCCGCCGAAGTGCTGCTTGCCGCGCGCACAACCGCCCGACAGGGAGCCCGCCCGAACAAGATCGAGCGCACCCGCCATCAACGGCAACTGCGCCGTCTCGACTTCGAGCTGCAAGCCAGTGCCTTGGAGCATCTCACATGAGTGGCCGGCAAAGCCAAAGCCGGTGATGTCGGTCGCCGCATGCACGTCAAACTCGGACGCAATCTCGCTCGCGACCCGGTTGAGCGTCGCCATGACCTGCATGGCGTTCTCTTCCATGCCGGGCACCGCAGAACCGGCCGCCATCTTGTCCTTCTTCAGCGCGGTCGACACCGCGCCCATGCCGAGCGGTTTGGTCACCAACATGGCGTCGCCAAGCTTAGCGCCCGCGTTGCGCCAGAAGCGGTCGGGGTGCACCAGACCGCTGACCGACAAGCCATACTTGATCTCGGAGTCGACGACCGAGTGGCCGCCACACAGGACAGCACCGGCCTCTTCGATCTTGTCGAGGCCGCCGGCCATGACCTCACCGAGGATCTCGACGTCGAGTTCGCGCGGCCAGCCGACGATGTTCATCGCCGTCAGTGGCTTGCCGCCCATCGCGTAGACATCCGACAGCGAATTGGCCGCAGCGATGCGACCAAACCAGCGCGGGTCGTCGACGATCGGCGGGAAGAAATCGAGTGTCTGCACGAGCGCGCGCTCGTCATCGATACGCATGACGCCCGCATCCTCAAACCCGGCGTGGCCCGCAAGCAGGTCCGGATTCGGCTTCGCCTTCAGCATATGGAGAACCTTCCCGAGGCTCCCAGGTGGCAGCTTCGCTGCTCAACCAGAACTTGATGCGTAGCGCGTCAGTCGGAGATCGGTTGTGTCTGCCATTCCTTAAAGTACTCGCGGGGTGACTTCGGCCAGGGAGTCGGTCAGCTTAACCAGCCAGGGCCTGCCGAACGGCAAGGGCAACTGCATCAAGATCTTCTAGCAACAGCGTGCGCGCGTCCAACAACACCCGCCCATCGGTAACCCGAGCGAACACGCTGACAGGCCTGGCGGCGCGCAGTTGGTCGCACTGGGCATCACCGCCGGGGATCGCGGTGGCAAAGCTCGCAAGCGGTTTGGCGGGATTGGCCCCGGAACCGGCGAACGACTCACTTGCCACGACCTCACCACCGAGATCGCGCAACAACATCGCCAACGCACCAGCACGGTTTTCGAGGTCCTCGGGCGACACCGATAGCATGCGCAGGGTCGGCACGCCGGCCAGTGGATCGCCATCGCGATACAACAGCAGCGTCGCCTCCAACGCGGCCAAGGTCAGCTTGTCACAACGCATGGCGCGATAGAGCGGATGGGCACGACAACGCGCGATCAACTCAGCCGAACCAACCAAGATGCCCGCCTGTGGGCCACCAAGCAGCTTGTCGCCGCTGAAGCACGTCACATCGGCGCCTTGTTCGAGGCTATCGGCGACGCGCGGTTCGTCGACGAGGCCCGGCAACGGGTCGTTCCACAGCAGTCCGGAACCGAGGTCATCGAGCACCAACAGATTGCGCTCGCTGGCGATCTTGTGCAATTCTTCGACCGACGGCGTGCCGGCAAAGCCCTCGATGCGGTAGTTGCTAGGGTGCACCTTCAGGTAGGCCGACGTGGCTTCGGTCGTCGCCGCTTCGAAATCGTATAGGTGGGTCTTGTTGGTCGCGCCGACCTCCACCATCGTGCAGCCGGCTCGGCGCATGACGTCCGGAATGCGGAAGCCACCGCCTATCTCGACCAACTCCCCGCGCGAGATGACCACTTCGGTGTCGGCCGTCAATGCAGCCAACATCAAGGTCACCGCCGCCGCGTTGTTGTTGACGGCCAACGCACCAACTGCACCGGTGAGGTCCTGCAGCAACTCAGACACCGCCACTTCCCGCTGGTCGCGTTGGCCAGAGCTCGGATCGACCTCAACAATCGCGTAGCCGCTGGCAGACACCATCGCGGCGACGGCCGCACTCGGCAGCGGCGCCCGGCCAATGCCAGTGTGCAACACAATGCCAGTGGCGTTGTAGACGCACTCGTGGCGCCGGCGAGCAGCCGCCTCACAGCGCTCCCGAATCGTTGCTACCAAAGCTTCGGCTGAGCAACGCCGCTTGATCGCAGCGGCGTCGATCGAGCCATCGAGCGCCCCTTCCCGCAACTCCTCGACGAGGCTGCGAACGACGCGGATCAACACGGGGCGCGACAACGATTGCAAATCATCGTTACGCAGCAGGTGATCCACCGAGGGCAATAAGCGCAGGGCAGAAGAACGGTCGGCGTCAGTTGTGGGCATCGCTGGATCGCTCGTTACCATACCCGACCCTTCATGCTTCGCGCTGTACTCGAGACACCAAGACCTGATCCGCGTGAACAAGCGCTGGCACGGGCCCTTGGTTTGCCCGACCTGGTCGCGCGCGTCATGTTGGCCCGCGGGATCGACACCCCCGAACGCGCCAAGAGCTTCCTGCAGCCGGACCTGGGCAGCCTGCACGACCCATTCGCGTTCAAGGACATGCAGAAGGCAGTCGATCGCATCCGCGATTCGCTGCGTAACGGCGACCGGATCCTGATCCACGGGGACTACGACGTCGACGGAATCAGCGGCACAGTGCTGCTGCACAAGTTTCTGAAAATGCTGCACTGCGACAGTCGTCCGTACATCCCGGCGCGGGCGGACGGGTATTCGATCTCCCAGGCGAGCGTCGATGCGATCAAGAAGGGCGGGTTTCCGCTGGTGATCTCGGTCGACAATGGCACCAACGCCGTAGGCCCGGTCGCCGAGCTGCGGAAGAGCGGCATCGACGTGATCATCACCGACCACCACGGCACGACCGAAAACGTCGCCGACGCCTTTGCCGTGCTCAACCCGCGACTACCAGATGCCGGCTACCCCGACAGCAACCTTGCCGGGTGCGGGGTCGCGTTCACCCTCGTCGCGGCCATCGCGGAGTCCCTGAGCGGCTCGATGCGCCAAAGCTCAGAGTTCTCCGAATATCTGATCGACGCCATGGGCTACGTCGCCATGGGCACGGTCGCCGACGTCGCACCATTGTGCGGCGAAAACCGCACGCTCGTATTCCATGGTCTCCGCTCGTTGGCGATAAGCAGGAACCCAGGCATCCGGGCGCTGATGGACGCCGCCGGCTTGCTGCATCGCGGCGCCGGTGTCGAGGACATCGCGTTCCGCATTGCGCCGTTGATCAACGCGGCGGGTCGCGTCGGCCATGCCAACGACGCCGTCGCGTTGCTGTGTGCTCCGGGCTACATCGAAGCACAACAGGCCGCCAAGGTGCTCGAACGACACAACGAAGCGCGCCGCAAGGTCGAACGGCAACTGCAGGATGAAGTTCAGCAGTTGGTCGCAGGCGAAACCGGTGCCGCGATCGTGCTCGGCGCATCCAACTGGCACCCGGGCGTGCTCGGCATCGTCGCGGCGCGAATCGCCGAATCGACGGCCAAGCCGGTGCTGCTGCTGGCGTTCAACGGCGACGTCGGCCGCGGCTCGGGTCGCTGCACCAACGGTGTCAACCTGCGCGACGCGCTCGGCGAGTGTTCCGATCTGCTGGAGGCCCACGGTGGCCACGCAGCCGCCGCCGGGCTCGAGATCAAGCGTGAACATTTCGACGCCTTCTGTGAGCGCTTCGACGCAGTCTGCGCGCGCCTAGCGCCAAGCGAGCACCCTTATCGCGTCGACGGTCTGGCGCGCTTCGAAGAACTCGAACCGCAAACCATCCGCCGCCTCGACGCGCTCGCCCCGTTTGGCCAGGGCCACCCGCGACCGCGCTTCGTCACCCACGGTGTGAAGTTAGTCGGCAACCCGTTCGTCGAGATGCGCGGCCAGCACGTGCGCATTCGCGTTGCCAAGGGCAAACAAATCCTGCCAGCGCGGGTCGTGCGAGGCGTGGCGCACTTCGAGATGCTGCGCAAGAACAAGGGACCGTGGAGCATCGCCTACACGCCACGCATCAGTTCACGCGGCGAGGATGGCCCAGTGCAGCTCAGTATTCACGATCTGTCGGCAGGTGCAGCCAAACCTGAAAACGGGCATGCGAGGGCAGAACCCAATGGCCGATAGGGTGCCCGTGACCGACGCAACCCAAGACATGCCTGGATCATCAGGCCCCGAATCATCAGGGCCGAGGCCTCCGATGCTGCGGCGCGCTTGGAACTGGACGATCGGCGTGCCGCGGCGGATGTATGACTGGGTAATCAGCTGGGCCCCGACGCCGTATGCATTGCCGGCGTTGTTCTTGCTCGCGTTCGCCGAGAGCAGCTTCTTCCCGATCCCGCCGGACGTGCTGCTGATCGCGATGTGCATCGGCACCGTCGCGAAGAGCTACCGCTTTGCGCTGTGGTGCTCTCTCGGCTCGATCGTCGGCGGGATGGCCGGTTACGGCATCGGCTACTTCCTTTGGGAGAATGAAGGCGTCAAGAGCTTCTTCTACGACTACGTCCCTGGCGTCAGTGCAGCCAGCGTCGACTCAGTGCGACAGCTCTACACCGACTGGGACTTCTGGATCGTCTTCGCAGCGGCCTTTACGCCTATCCCCTACAAGGTCATCACGATTTTGGCTGGCGTCTGCGCCATCAACTTCCCGATGTTCGTTATCGCGTCAGCGGTCGGCAGATCCGCGCGCTTCTTTTTGGTCGCCTGGCTGTTCAAGCGCTACGGGCCGAGCATGAAGGACTTCATCGAAAAGCGTTTCGCGCTGGTCACGACCGTCGGGACCGTCGTGCTGATCGGCGGCTTCGTCGTCATCAAGTATCTACTGCACTAGCTACGCCAATAGCTTCGACGCAGAGCGGCCAGGCGCTACAAAAGACTGCATGGCGAAGCGGTTATTCCTGATCGACGGCACGGCCCTGGCCTACCGCAGTTTCTTCGCCTTCCAGGGCACTGGCCGGTCGCCGCTGACGACCGGAGATGGCCATCCAACCGCCGCAACCTACGGCTTCTGCATGACGCTGCGGGCGCTGATCGAACGCGAGCAACCGGATGCAATGGCGATCGCCTTTGACGGGCCGCGCAGTGACCTGCTGCGCACCAAGATCTACCCGGAGTACAAGTCGACGCGCACCAAGATGCCGGACGAAATGGCGATGCAGCTCGACGACATCCGCGAAGCCGTCGACGGCTTTGGCCTGCAGGTCGTGTCGGCTGCAGAGCACGAAGCCGATGACGTCATCGGCACGCTCGCTGTGCGCGCTCGCGATGCCGGCATGGAGGTGTTCATCGTCACAGGCGACAAGGACTTCCTGCAGATCGTCGACGACAAGATCAAGCTGTGGAACCTGCGCAGTTCGACCACCAAGCCGGAGATCTTCGACGCCGCCTCGTGCCAGGAGAAGTGGGGACTGCCGCCGACCGCCATCGTCGACATGCTAGCGCTGATGGGCGACAGCTCCGACAACGTGCCGGGGGTGCCGAAGGTAGGCAAGAAGACGGCCGTCGATCTACTGCAGTTGTTCGGCACGATGGACGGCATCTACGAGCACCTCGAAGAGGTCAAGAAGCCGTCGATCAAGAAGTCGCTCGACGAGAACCGCGAACTTGCGCGCCTGTCCAAACAACTCGTGACGCTGCAGCTCGACCTGCCCCTGGGTGTCGAAGTAGAAGATCTCGGCGCGCCCGACCCGGATCCTGACAAACTGCGGCCGCTGTTCCAACGGCTTGAGTTCAATAACCTGCTTGCCGACCTCGCAGCTCGATCCACCCCGCAACCGGACATCGAACAGCACTACTCGGTCGTCACCAACGCCGATGACTTGCGGGGTTTGATCGAACGGCTGGCTGGCCAAGACAGCATCGCGATCGCCGCGGAGACCATCCGCAGTGGCCTACACGGTCGCAAACTGTGTGGCATTGCGTTCGCCGAAGCTGCCGGCGTTGCGACCTACGTGCCGTTGTCCGATGAGGTTCTGCCCGGCCATCTTGAGATCATGGGCGGCCTGCTCGCGGCCGAAACGCCGAAGAAGAACGTGCACGATCTAAAGCGCCTGCTGGCGGCGCTGCACGATACCTCGGTCGACCTACGCGGAATAGACCTCGACACGATGCTGGCGAGCTACTGCACCGAACCCGGTCTACGTTCGCATTCGCTCGACGAACTCGCGTTGAAGCACTTTGCGTTCAAGAAGACATCGCAGAAAGACCTGGTTGGCACGGGTAAGAAACAGCGCACGTTCGCCGAGATCGACCCTTTGCTAGTTGGCAAGTACGTCTGCGAAGAAGCCGATCTGGTGCTGCGCCTTGTGCCAGTGCTGCGCGAGTTGCTTGAGCGCTACCAGACAGCCTCCTTGTATCGCGACCTCGAGCTACCGCTAGTTCCCGTCTTGCTCAAGATGGAGCGTGAAGGCATCAACATCGACCGCGACCACCTGACCAAACTGTCGGGCGAGCTGCACGATCGCATCGAAGATCTGACCGAACGGATCTTCGAACGCGCCGGCCACGAGTTCAATCTCGCGTCACCGCAGCAACTCGGCGTCGTGCTGTTCGACGAACTCGAGGTGCACCGCATCGCCAACGTCAAGCCAAAGCGCACGCCCAAGGGCCAGTACAAGACCGATCACGATGTGCTCGAGAAGCTCGCGGCCAAGCACGAGGTGCCACAGCTGGTGCTTGAGTGGCGGCAACTGACCAAGCTCAAGGGCACCTACATCGACAGCCTGCCGGTATTGATCCATCCCGAAACTGAGCGCGTTCACACGACCTTCAACCAGGCGGTCGCCGCGACGGGTCGCCTGAGCAGCGAAGATCCCAACCTGCAGAACATCCCGATCCGCACCGAAGAAGGCCGCAAAGTGCGCGCGGCCTTCATCGCCAAGCGCACCGGGTGGCAGATCCTGTCGGCCGACTACTCGCAGATCGAACTGCGCATCCTGGCGCACCTGTCCGAAGACAAGGCGCTGGTCGAGTCGTTCCAGCAAGGAGAAGACATCCACGCACGCACCGCCGCGATCGTGCACGGCCTGCTGCCGACGATGGTGTCGCCCGAGCTTCGCAACCAGGCCAAGATCATCAACTACGGCCTGATGTATGGAATGGGCGCCTCGCGCCTGGCCAACGAAACCGGCATGCGGCCACCAGAGGCGAAGAAGTTCATCAACAGCTACTTCCGCGCCTTGCCAGGCGTGAAGGACTATCTCGACCGATCGCTCGAACAAGCCCGCACCGACAAGGAGGCGCGCACCATGTTCGGCCGCCGCCGGCCACTCGGCGACATCGACTCGACCAACGCCATGCAGCGCATCGCCGCCGAAAACATGGCCGTCAACACCCCCATCCAGGGCGCCGCCGCCGACATCGTCAAGCGCGCGATGTTGCTGGTGCAGGCAGCAATCGACGAGCGCAAGCTCAATGCCCGGCTGCTGCTGCAGGTGCACGACGAACTGGTTCTCGACGTACCCGACGAAGAACGACTCGAAGTCGAGTGCCTGGTTCGCGACGCAATGATCGGCGCCGCCAAACTAAAGGTCCCCCTAGAAGTCAGCCTAGGCGTCGGCAAGAACTGGCTAGAAGCCCACTAGTACCGTGCCAGGCACAGAATCATGCTCTCCAAGGAACGGGCCTCTACAACGTGCAGAGGCCAACGACTACTTCGACGCGCCTTGCTTCTGCAGCCACGTCAGCATGACGTAGCCCTCGGCGGTGTGGCGAGGGCCGGGTAGATCTGCGACTCGGCGAGCACTGCATTGCACCAGGCGCGAACGGAAGAACTCGAACAGGATCGAGCCGCCATCGCGACTGACTTCGCCAAACTGGCTGTCGAGTTCGATGCTGGTCAGACCTTCGCGCGCCATGCGCAGTGCCAGGCGGTCGAGCTCTTCGGACGAAGTGCCAAACAAGAACTCCCGGAACGCCTGCAGCTCGACTTCCTCGTAATCACGCTCGGTGAACAGGTCGACGAACTCCTCGTCGCAGCCCTTGGTCATCAGCTGCATCAACTCACAGCTGCCGGCGAGCGAACCACCGATGACCTGCACGCGTTGGCGCGCCTCCCAGGTTGCTGCCAGGATCGGAAAGAAGTCGTGCACGCGCCAAGTCAGGCGGTTGTCCCACAGATTGGCGAGGTTACGAACGCCTTGTGCCCGCACGCTGCGTTCGACCGAACCATCGGTCACGATGTCGGCGAGCACCTCTTCGACGAGACGCGTATGCACTGCCGCACGCAACCGCTGGGCAGCGACTTCGCGCAGGACCGACGCATCCTCGGCACCACTTCGTTCGGCTTCATCGCCGACGGGCAGGCTACCGGTGAGGTGCCACAGCATGCGCAGGAAGTTGATCTGCGCCATGTTCATCGTGCGGCCAACCAACGCCTGCGTCGGCGCGCGGAATGGGAACGTCGCCTGGTCGGTCGTCACCATCGTATCGACCAGCGTCTCGAGCCCCCGCTTCTTGCCGTAGAGCACTTGGTCGGTCAGCGGCGACGGGTAACGATTGAGCAGCTCGCCAAACAGCGCGAGGCTCTCAAGGTGATGGCGGATGACGCGGATCGATTCTTGGCCGTCGTCGCCACCACTGACCTCGAGTGCCGCGACGACGCGCGACACGAGGTCCAGTTCTTCAGGTCGCAGTGGCTGCGAGTCGGGTGTCTTGGCTTCCGTTTTCGGCATCTGATGAAACTAGTTTGGGGCGTTTTGACAGTTACGTCGCAATACGGCGGGCGACATCTTGCACCGAACACGCCGTCTGCTCGCCACTGCTTAGATTCTTGAGCGCCACCGTGCCATCTAGAACCTCTTGGGGTCCGAGGATCGCTACGTGCCCGACGCCAATGCCATTGGCGTAGCTCAATTGCTTGTTCATTTTGGCGGTGTCGGCGTAGACCTCGACGCGCACGCCCGTCGCACGCAATTCGGTAGCGACGGCGATCGCGTGCGACGTAGAAACTTCGGCCATGCGGCACAACAGCACCTGTGGGCCTATGCCGAGGTCGGGGAACATCGAACGCTCCGTCATGACCAGCAGCACACGCTCGAGACCAAGCGAGAACCCGACCGCCGGCACGCCCTGCTTCTGGAACATGCCGATCAGGTTGTCATAACGACCACCGCCGCCCATCGAGCCAGGAAGGCCTTCGACCTGGATCTCGAAGATCGGACCAGTGTAGTAGCTCAAGCCGCGCGCCAACGTCGGGTCAAACGTCAGGTGTTCCGCAGCGGGACCGCCACTCGCCAATTCAAACAACTGAATAAGCTCGCCGGCGCCAACCGCACCGGGACCTTCACCGCCTTCTGAGAGACGTTCTTCTGAGAGACGTTGCAGCGCGCCGTCTTCGCGCATGC
>JAPYTD010000140.1 GCA_029936315.1 Planctomycetota bacterium
AACAGCGCGTCAGCGTGGTTGCGGAGCCGGGGCATACCTTGCCCGGTGCTGGGCTGGGGCGACGAGCGCGACTTGGCGGCATGGTGTACGCCTACTCAGCCGGCTTCGACGACCTGCCGGTTGCGACATTCCTGCCCGCCGACGACGTGATCCATATGTTCTCGTTGACCTGGACCACCAGCATCGTGCATTCGATGTGGTTCGCCGAACCCGGCCACAACTTGATCTTCGGCACCCCCAACTGCCTGATGCTGCCGAGCTTCGGGTTCGAATGGCTCGGCCCGTCGCCGTGGGACTACGAGCAGCTAGGGGTCTCGCCGCCAGAAGGTTGGCGAGCGAACTTCCTGGCGATTCCGATCCCGATGAACCCCATGTTGATCGGTTCGCCGGTCAGCGTGCAGAGCTATCGCTACGACAAGAACTCCAAGTTCTTCATCAGCAACGAAGCGATCTTTGTGATCGGCTGACCAGAACGACACCGGCATGGCAAATGGCGGCTCGGGCTTCTTGGTCCAGATCGGCATGCCGCCTTCGATTTCGGCAAGCAGATCGGCTCGTCGCTCCTCGACAAACTCACGCACCACGTCCATCGCGTCGACAGCCCGTCGCTGATAACGGCCCAGATGTGGTTCGAGCAGGGCCTCCAACCGATCCAGAGCGGTGTGAGGCTCGCATCTCACGCTGGGTCAGGAACTACCAGCAGCAGAGGGGCTCGTCGCCTGGCGCGGCTCGAGGAGCAGACCCAGGCATTTTCACGAGATCCAAAGAAAGCACCTTGGATCCGGAGGTCGCACACCGCTGTGAGGGGGTCCAGCGAATTGGACTCTCTTACCCACTCCATACCCATGAAACTCAAAACAACGATTGTTGGCGCCCTGCTTAGCGTAGCCGCCATTTCTCAAGACGTCCGCGAATTGTCCGTGCCGACCGGCTACGGACGCCAGCACGGCGTCACCGCCACAGGCATCGCGAACTACTTGTCGCAAGGCAACCGCCTCGTCGACATCGAGGTAGAGAGCGCGTCGCCCCTGCTCTTCACCGCGACCTACGTGCAGAATACCGGCAGTTACCAATCCGGATACTGGTGGTATTACGGCTTGACCAGCGCACAAGTCGCATCACGTCTAGCCACCAATCAGGCCAGGTTGATTGACCTCGAAGGCTACGATGACGGCAATGGCAACGCCCGGTTTGCATGCGTCATGGTGCCAAACACCGGCAGCAATTTTAAGCAGGGGACCTGGTTGGCTGGCGCATCCTTCAACCAGATTGTGACTACACAATCCGCGTTTGGCTATCGACCTGTCGATCTTGATAGCTACCAGATTGGAGGCAGCACGAAGTACCTGGCTGTCATGATCAGCAATACCGGAGCCGATTACCGTCCGTTCTGGTACCTGGCCAACGCCACGCAATCAAACGTCAGCGCAACCCTGCAGCAGACATCGAGCCGTATCTACTGCCTGAATAGGCGCACAAATGGCAACTACGATGTGGTCATGACGACGCAATCGATGCAGCCGCGCTTCACCTGGTGGACCAACCTCGACACGAGCGGCGTCAGTCACACGCTGAACAATTACGGTCATCGTCCTGTCAACATCGAACCGTACTTCGTCAACGGGCAACGACGCTTTGCCATGGTGACGATCGACAACAGCAACACACTTACATCAGACGTAGCGGCGTTGATGAACCAGCAGACAGATGGCTCTGTTGGCGCGTATCTCCGTCGCATGGACGATTGGAACGGCAGTTCGTGGAACGGTGGTGTCGATCTGGCCACGTTGAACGAGAACTTCGTTTTCGAGCCCGCCAGCACCATGAAGACCCTGCACCACGTGCACGCGATGAGTCAGGTTGCCGCGTTTGGCGCCGGCATCAACCTCCTCACACCGCTAACCGTCTTCACGAACTACTCACCCACCAACTCGTCGTGCCCCGTGGACACCGGTCCGATCACGGAGTCACTGTCCTCGGTCTTGGGTCAGATGATGGCCAATTCGGACAACGCCAGAACGCAAGCAGTCACGAGCTTCTTTGGCCAGAACATGATCAACCTGACTGCCGACCAGCTAGGCATGGCCAGCACAGAACTGCGTCACCGATTGGGATGCGGCGTGCCAGCGATGGCAGCGCCAAACCAGATCACGCTACGCGACCTTGGCAAGCTGCACGAAGCGGTTGACCAGGGGTTCCTGACCGTCTCGAGCTGCCCGACCAATGTGCCGGGAGCATGCATCGATTATCGAGACACGTTCTATGACCTGATGCTCAACAGCCTCAATGGATTCGGTGTCAACTCCGTCATCGATCAAGAAGCAAGCCAACTCAACCTCTCGCCTGGTGCCGTCAGCAGCTTCAAGTCAGAGATGAAGATGGCCTACAAGGGCGGTAGCTACAACTTGAATGGCATCATGCATCGTTCGGCATACAGCTTCGTCGAGATCCCGTCTGTTTCAGGCAACCAGATCAACCGTGCGCGCTTCAGTGTTGGAGCATTCGTCAATGACGCAACCAACGGCCCCAACGCATGGACTGCCGTCTCAGAAGCCATCGCAGAGATGTTGCGCCCGTCTATCCAGGATGCTCTTTCGACCTGGAGCAGCGCAGCGGCATCAGCTGTCACTGTCGGCCAAAGCTGTCAGACACCGGCGCAGATTTACGAGGTCTTCCCGGCGACGAGCTTCGACCTGCTCGGCAAGGATCTGACCTTCGATCTCTCTGGCGGCATCGCGACCACCGTGGTTCAGCCGAGCACGGGACTGCAATTCCCATTCGGCGCAGATCTGGGGCTGAGCGACGACGAGACCAGTTCGCCGATTGCGCTTGGGTTCGAAGTGGAAGGTCTTGGCGCGAACACGATTCGGGTCTGTTCCAATGGCTACATTTGGCTGGACGGATCGAGCGCAGCGGATTGGTCCGAGACTGAGTCTGAGTTTGTTTCACAAGGAGCGCGCATTGCTGCTTACTGGACAGATCTCAATCCGGCAGCAGGTGGTTCGGTCAATGTTTACGTATCAAGTTCTCTGGTGCGCGTAACGTATGCTGGCGTATTCGCCTATAACGGCAGCGCTCCAGAAGCTACGTGCCAGGTTGAGATCCGCCCCGATTCGATTCGTATCAGCTATGGCAATGCGATCAGCGCTGCGTTCGCGACCTCAGCCCTGGTCGGACTGAGCAATGGCAACGCGCCGTCGGTAGCCCCCGGCAGTGTGGATCTCTCGAACGGAGCCTCACCCATCTCTTGGATCTCTGATCTTGAGCTGACGGCAGCCACACGCCCAGTCTTGGGCAACGTGATGCACCTCGACACGTTCGATATGCCTGGTGGCTGGATTGGTGCGGTGGCGTTGTCGATGGGACCAGCTGTCGTTCCGGGGATTGGGCTTGCTCCATTTACTCCCGTTGGCTGCAAGGCCTACCTCACCAGTTCGTTCGTCAGTGTAGGGACTGTCTTGCAGCCACCGCTGAACAGGGTGTCGCTGAGCATCCCCAGCAACACAGCGTTGATCGGGACGCAGTTTGCATGTCAGTCGTTCGCCGTCGGCTCTGCAATCATCACGAGCAATGGCGTCGACTGCGTCGCCGGAGCGTTCTAACGACAGCCAGGACCTCGATGCTCTACGGCGGAATGCCGCCGTAGAGCACCTTGACGGCCGCGTCAGATGCCCAGCGCACCCATAGCCTGGCGTCACATTGTCGATGATCGCCCAGATCTTCTCGTCCATCATCGGCGAGGTGGTTATAAAGACGGGTAGCTCAGCAAGGAATCCTCTCAGTAGGGACAAGTTCAATGAAGCTCGTCAATTGCATCATCGCTATCGCCATTGGAGATTCGCTGCTAGCCCAGGGCGGAGAATCCAGAGGACTACTGGCGGGGTCCGCGGTCTCTGTATCCGTCAATGCGTCCAGCAGCCCGCCCGCCTGCGATGAGGCCATTTACGAGTATCCGAACTTCGACCTGCAGAACTCGTCCTTCACGTTGGCCTACCAGTCCGACCAATACACTCTGGTTCCCGGTGCTGGCAGTTGGATCAGCCCGACCGGTGGCCAGAACTTCGGTGACGACACCGAAGCAAACATCACGTTGCCGTTCGGCTTGCCATACCCAGGTGGCGTAACGACCACGTTGCGGGTCTGCAGCAACGGCTTCGTGACGACCGGCTCGTCACCGGCCGTCAATAACTACACGCCAACGGTCGCCAAGTTCTTGCCGCTCGAAATGTGGTGTGCGCTATGGCGCGACTTCAACCCGGCCAATGGCGGGGATGTCTTCGTTGACAGCAGTTCGCAGCGCACGGTGGTCAGTTGGTCCGGTGTCCCGAACTACCCGAACGTTGGTTCGAACACGTTCCAGATGCAGTTCTGGGCCAACGGTGACGTGCACGTCATCTACCAGAACATCACCGTCAGCGGGAGTTACCTCGTCGGCTTCTCAGTGGATAACGCGTCCGACCCAGGTTCGGTCGATATCTCCGATACCCTCAATAGCGGCGTGACTCTTTGTGTCGGCAGTGGGGGGATGCTCGACGGGACCACGCTCATTCATCCGAACGGGTTTGCACAGACAGCGCCACTGCAATTCCCTGGGACGCTCAACGCACCGCCGGACCTGCGCTTCATTCTCAGCCTGCATGGCGCTCCGGCAGCGCTTCACTGTGACGACTACAGCACGGGTGTGGATGACATCCTCGTTGATGAAAACGGGGTCCTCGAAGTACCCACCCACCTTTGGAGCGTCTGGTCATTCTCAGTTCGACAAGGGGCTGTCGGCAGCGCCGGGTCAGCAGTTGCTCGCGAAGCACTGATCGGCAACGTCGGCTCGGCACTGTTCTCCTATGTCTTGCCAGGAAGCGGCCTGCCTGCCGAAGTCGTCGGCGTTGTCGAGCGATCGCATTCTGGCAATGATCTTGGGCTGCCCGGCGCATCCGCAGACATCGATGGCATCGATCAACAACTGATGTTCGGGCTGGATCAAGGCCTTGGGAACAACGGCATCAACGTGTTGCAAGAGCCGGGCTTCCTGGCATTCCAACATGCGCCACCCACGATCCTGTTTACTGTCTCCGACGCCACCAAAGCCCTGGTTCCGACTAGCTGGTGGCAAGGCTCCGCACCGAGCGGTGCCACGATCTTCTCGACGGAGATTTCCGCGTCCTCAGGCCTCTGGTCGCCGCCGCAGACGTTCATGACCTACGCGGATCTTGGCCTTGGCGTAGCCGAGGACATTGATGCTCTTGCAGTTGATATCGTCGAGGAGAAGCTGCTGTTTTCCGTCACAGGCAACGCCCGGGACCAATTCTTGTTCTTGGGATTCGGGGCTGACGGCAACCAACCGGTCCCTGTAGTCAAGACCAACGGTGTGCCCATCAGCCAGTCCGTAGGCATCGACGCCGATGATGACGTCGACGCCGTGTGCACACTCGACCCCAATCTGGAAGCCGCCAACACACCGCAGACCGGAGGCGATGGCTTTGGCTCTACATGCGGTGCGCCTCGCGATGGCATCTTGGGCCCTGTTCCAGAGATGAGCGGATCTGCCTACCGGCGCTACGAAGGCGGACAGATACGGTTCGACACCTTCATGGTCGGCTGGCCATCCACGAGTGGTCCCACGCCAAGTCTTGCGGTCGCATTCCTTACGACATACAACAACATTGACCCCATTCTGATCGGCGGAGTGCACGTTCGCGATCCGAACAACCCAATCCCGGGTGACCCCCAGGCAGCGTCCTTTGTCGTGCCCGCAAACCTCGCACTGCAGAACTTTCCGGTGACGTTGCGTTGGTTCAACCTGGGGTGGTTCACTGGACAACTGGACGAGGCTTGGCCAGTCCAGGTATTCC
>JAPYTD010000043.1:0-17118 GCA_029936315.1 Planctomycetota bacterium
TCATGAATGAGATCCTGTCGCCACCGGTTGCGATGCGTGACTCGAATCAGGGCAGGTTGTTCTGATCCACGGTGGATGAATGCGACGGCCGCAGGCCTGGACAGCCAGTCCTACTTGCCGCCTTCAACCGTCAACGGCGCTGCCGGCTTCTTCGGCATGCGCCTGCCGCGCCGATCCTTCTTCTTCCACGCGTTCCACAGGTCCTCGTCGACGGTCGGCCGCTGCGCCTCGGGTGGCGGAGGGGATGGGGGATTCGAACGACAATCTTGTAGGTGTGGACACGAGTTGGGTCTGGGCGCTGCGGCGGGCGCAGCCGGGGATAGGGGCCGGTCTTGGTCGCCCTGATACGGGGCGGTTCAGGATCGTGCAGGACCGAACGACTGGGTTGGGGCGCAAAGTTGTGCTGGGTTTGTCGGTTGTCGGCCTACGGGTCCCGTCATTGCCGGGGCTCTCGGGCAATCGCTCCCTTTGCGTGGCAGCGTTCGTGTCATACGATTCTGCGTCCTTGATGACGACCCCGCGCCTCGAAGACATCCCCGTGCGTCGCGCTCGCAAGCGATTGCGTCGCCGGTTGAAGGAAGTGCCGATTCTGCCGAGCCTGGTCACGCTCGCGAACTTGTTCTTTGGCTTCCTGGCCGTCGCCAAGGTGGCCGACGCCCTGCGTTTGAACGCGCCTGGTGTCGAGTTCTCGGTCGTGATGCCGTACTTCGAGTTGGCCGCGATCCTGGTCTTCGTGGCGATGGTCTGCGACGCGCTCGACGGCCGGGTCGCGCGCATGACCGGCCAGACGTCGAACTTCGGTGCCCAACTGGACAGTCTGGCCGACATGGTCACCTTTGGCATGGTGCCTGCCTTCATCGCCAAGGTGCTGATCGATTGGCACGCCCAGAACGACGTCAACAACCTGGTGCACATCGGTCCCAAGCTCGTCTACGCCGCTGCCGCGGTCTACGTCGCTGGTGCGGCGATGCGGCTGGCGCGTTTCAACGTCGAAACCACCGTCGACGAAGAAGACCACCGCGAGTTCAAAGGGCTGCCCTCGCCCGCCGCTGCCGCCGTTGTGTGTTCGATGGTCGCATTCTTCTGCACGCGTGGCAGTGAGTCGGACATCGGCAGCCGCCTGTTCGACCCGGTTCACTACAACATGATCATCGTCGCAATGCCGGGTGTGTTGGCGCTGCTCGGATTGTTGATGATCAGTCGCGTGCCGTACCCGCACGCCGTCTACGCGCTCGCGAAGGGGCGGCACAGCATGCCGTTCTTGGTGGGTGTGGTCGTGGTCGTTGCGATTGCCGCCGTCGAATGGCAGTTGGCGATGGTCACCTTGACTACGGGCTACGTCGTCTGGGGCATGGTGCTCGGTATCTACCGTGCTGTGTTCCGGCGCGGTCCACGTGATGATGACGACGACGGCGAAGACCTCGATCTGATTCGGCCCGCGCCCTCCCGCAACTAGTAACTTTCGACAACAGCGAACGGTCAACCAGTGGAACTCGTTTACGTCGCGTTCGGCAGCAACGTTGGGGATCGAAAGGCGCATGTGGAGGCGTCGCTCGACTGCCTGCGCAACACGCCCGGCATCTCGGTACTTCGGGTCTCGGGCATGATCGAGACCGACTTCGTCGGCGCTGGCCCAGAGCAGGAGCGCTTTCTCAATGGAGTCGTCGAGCTAAAAACGTCGTTGACTCCGATGGCGCTGTTGTGCGTGTTACAGGCACTCGAAGCTGCTGCGGGCCGCAAGTTTCCGCATGAGACCAACCAACCGCGCGAACTCGATCTCGACATCATCCTGTTTGGCTCCCGCACGATCGACACCCGCGAATTGGTTGTGCCGCACCCGCGGTATCACGAGCGGGAGTTCGTAGCCGGGCCGATGCGCGAGCTTGGTGTCGACGTCGACGTCTGGGTGCCGAAGTCGTCGCCGTTGGTAATTGATTCCGTCGAGATGCTGACGGCCAAGGTGGCGGAGTGGTTGGCGGGGGATTGCCTTGTCGGACTGGTCCCGACCATGGGCAGCCTGCACGAAGGTCACAAGAGCCTGATGCGTGCGGCTCGCGAGCAATGCGACCGAGTCCTCGTGACCGTATTCGTCAATCCACTGCAGTTTGGCCCGACGGAGGACTTCTCGGCGTATCCGCGCGACCTCGCTGCCGACACGGCTCTGTGCCGCGATGCCGGTGTCGATGTGCTGTTTGCGCCGGCCCTAGGGCAGATGTTCGACGAGCAGTTTTCCAGCTACGTGGCTGTCGGCAGCGAAGCCGAAGGTATGGAAGGCTCCGTGCGTGCCGGCCACTTCCAAGGCGTTGCCACGGTTGTTGCCCGGTTGTTTGCGATGGCGCGGCCGCACCGCGCCTACTTCGGCGAGAAGGATGCGCAGCAGATTGCCGTGGTACGACGTATGGCCAGCGACCTTGGCTTTCCGGTGCGCGTCGAGCCGTGTGCGATCGTTCGGGAATCGGATGGGTTGGCGTTGTCGAGCCGCAACGTCTACCTCAGCAAAAACGATCGGCAGGCTAGCACGGTTCTGTATCGCGCGCTTTGCAGTGCCCGCGAACAGTTCCGGCGCGGCACCCGCGATCGCGATCAGTTGCTCGGCCGCGTGCGCGCCGTGTTGGCAACCGAGCCGCGCTGCCGGCCTGATTACGTCGAGCTACGCCGCGAAGGCGACTTCAGCGAACTGCCCCCGGGCAACGTTGTGGGCGGTCGGCTGCTCGTGGCTGCGAAGTTTGTCGATGGCGACCGACCCGTGCGCCTGCTCGACAACGTGTCGCTAGCCAAGGGCGAGGCCCAGTGAGCGAAGGCCGAGTGAGCCCGGATGGATCTGTGGCTGGGCCCGCGCTCTACTTGCCTTCGCGCGCCAAACTCAACCTTGTCCTGCGCATCGTTGGCCGCCGCGCCGACGGCTACCATCTGCTGGACACGTTGTTCCACACGATCGAACTGCACGACGACCTCGCCGTCGCTCGCGCCGAGCGCATTGGCATCACGGTGACGGCCGAACACGAGCGGTTGCTGGTGCCGGCGGACGAATCGAACCTCGCCGTCAAGGCGGCTTTGTTGCTGCAGCAAGAAGTTGGTGCCACCGCGCTTGGTGGCTTGCACATCAACCTGCACAAACGCATCCCGAACGGTGGTGGCCTCGGCGGCGGCAGCAGCAACGCCGCATGCGTGCTGCGGCTCGGCAATCGATTGCTCGGCGACGAGTTCGATCAACCGGCACTCGCGCGCCTCGGCGAACAACTTGGTGCCGATGTGCCGTTCTTCTTGCGCGGCGGCACGCAGCGGGGCAGCGGCATCGGCACCGAGCTATTGGCCGCTGAGCCAGTGACCCAGCACTTTGTGCTGCTGATACCGCCGTATGGCTGTGGCACGGTCGAGGTCTATAAAAACTACGCAGCCCAGTGGCGCGCCGACGGTACTGAAGATAGCGTTGCACCTATTACGGTCCCCGACAATTGGGATACTGCTGTGAGCATTGGGTACTGCAACGAATTGGAACGAGCGGCGGAGCAACTGCGACCAGAGCTGGGTCGACTGCGCCATGCCGTAGCTGAGGCCGGATACGCGCACGTTCGCATGTCCGGTAGTGGCTCCACGTTGTTCGTTGCGGTTGCCGATGCGGGAATGGCCCAGCAGTGCCAGCACGAGCTTGCCCGTGCGCTGACCGAGACCGAGCATCGCGAGGTCCAATTCCTCACCACACCGAGTGGCCCCGCGATCGACGTCGACCAACCTTCGTCGCAGATTCCTGCGACGGTCCGGTTCCAATCACCGGATCCGCTCGACTGATGACTTGAGCGGAACGCTGCGACCAATCAGGGAGATGGTGATGCAGGACGAACACAACGAGGACGCACAACGCGACTTTCACGTTACCGAGGTTCGGGTCAAGCTAACCGACGATCCGCGCAACAAGCTTAAGGCGTATTGCAGCGTCACGATCGACCAGTCCTTTGTCGTGCGCGACCTGAAGATCATCGAAGGCAGCCGCGGACCGTTTGTCGCGATGCCCTCGCGCAAGCTCTCCGATCACTGCTCGCGCTGCCATCACAAGAACCACCTGCGTGCCTCGTTCTGCAACCACTGCGGGACGCGACTTGATCCTGATCGCGCCCCCAGGGATGGTCGGGGTCGCGCGCGCTTACACGCCGACCTGGCGCATCCGATCAACAGCGCAACGCGCATCGAGGTGCACAAGGCGGTGGTGCGGGCGTACGCCGAAGAGGTCGACGCGGCGCAAGCTGCCGGCGAGTCCTACCGGCCGAAGACGTTCGATGACTTCGACCATCTCAGTGAGGTGGTTGACGATGAATACGTCGAAGAACTCGAACGACGGCAGCAGGGGCGCGAACGGCGGCGCTGCGAGGCTGCCAAGACGGAGTCCAGCATGAATGCCGCCGAGGCCTCTTCCCAGTGACTTGGCTTAGCGATTTGGCCGAACGACTTGGTCGAACGACTTGGCCGAAGACTGACTTGCCCGAATGACTTGATACAGGGCGCTGTCCTTGCGGTAGCCTGCTTGTGGCTGCAAGAGCACAGACCATGGCACTGCGGATTGCGATTGTTGGACCCGGCCGCGTAGGCACTGCCTTCGCCCGCCGGTTCGTGCAGGCAGGGGCCAGCTTCGTTGGCTTTGTCGGTCGTGATCGTGCGGCTACCGCCGAACAGGTTGCGGCGGTCGGTTCCGGCGCCGTGTTGGCGTGGCCCGATCTGCACAAGGCGCACGTCGTCGTATTCGCCGTCGGGGACGGAGATCTCGCCAAGGCAGTAGAGCAGGCCGCATCGATTGGTGGCCGACCGTGTAGTTTGTGGCTGCACACCAGCGGGCGGCATGGTCTGGAAGTGTTTGCGAGCGCCGAGTTGCTGGGCGTGCGAACTGGTTCGCTGCACCCGCTGCTGCCATTCTCGGGTTCGCTCGAGAACATCAACATGGCTGGCGCCCCCGCGGTCGCTGCTGGGCCACCACGCAGCATGCGACTGCTCAAGCGGCTGGCGGCGATGTTGCAGTTGGCGGTGATCGAGTGGCGGGGAGGCGACAAGCAGAGCCGTACGCTCTATCACGCTGGTTGCGTGCTCGCGGCCAACGGCGCGACGGCGTTGTTCGGCATGGCTGCGGACTTGGTTCGCAGCGCGGGTGGTCTGGACCGACGTGATGGCGACGCGATTGTGGCGGCGTTGATGAACGCCGGGGTGCGTGCCGCGTCCGAACATGGTGCCGATCGGGCCTTATCGGGGCCGGTGCGGCGTGGCGATGCGGAAACGGTGGCTTTGCATCTGGCCGCTCTGCAAGATCAGGCCGCCGTGGCTACGCCGACCTATGTCGCGTTGATGCAGCAGGCGCTGCTGCTCGCTCGTGACCAGGGACTTGCGCCTGCCGATTGCGAACGTGTGGCCGCTGCGCTTTCGTTGCTCCGGCCTTCTTCCTGAATCTACCAACCGCCATGGCCCTCATCATTGCCAGTGTGCTTGCTCGTTCACGCGATTCGGTGATCCGGCATGCTCGGCGAGCCGCCATGCTCGGCGCCGACTGGTTGGAGTTGCGGCTGGATGTCTGGTCGACACGGGAAGACCTGACGCCCGTTATCGAACAGATCGGCTTGCCGGTGCTGGTCGCCTGCCGCACCCCGGAGGATGGCGGCCAGTTCCGCGGCACCTTGACGGCGCGGCGCGAGTTGTTGACGCATGCGCTGCAAGCGGGCGCCGAAGGCATCGATCTCGAACAGTGGGAGACGTGGACACCATCCTCGGGCCGCACCGGTATCAAACTACGAATCCGGTCATTCCACAGCTTCACTGGCGTGCCGAAGGAGTTGCACCGCATTCGCGATGAGTTGTCGACGCAGGGCACGATCGTCAAGTTGGTGGTTACCGCACACGACCTCGCCGATGCGGCGCCGGTCTTCGAACTGCTCAAGAACACCAACCAAGAAGAGCAACCAACCGCAGCGTTCGCGATGGGTCGCGCCGCTTGGCCGACGCGCGTGCTATCGGCGGCAATGGGCGCACCATTGGTTTACGGCAGCATCGACGAACAGGAAGCTACGGTGCCCGACCAACCGTCGGTCGCGATGTTGGCGGAGCTGTTTCGCGTCGGCTCGCTCAGCCCAAAAACGCAATGGTTTGGTCTGATCGGCAACCCGGCGCTGCACTCGCTCGGACCGTGGTTGCACAACCGTGCCTTCCGGCGCCTCGGTGTCGATGCCGTGTACCTGCCACTGGAAACGTCCCGGCCCGAAGCGGTGCTGGCGATGCTGCCGAGCGGCTGCCTCGCCGGGTTTTCGGTCACCGCGCCGCACAAAGAACGAATGCTCGATGCGTGCCTCCACGTGAGCGATGAGGCGGCCGCGGTCGGCGCGGTCAACACCATGCTCGCCGTTCCTGGTGGCGGCTTTCACGGCTACAACACCGATGTGCTTGGCGTGCGTTCGGCGCTCGAAAGCGCTGGCGCGATCGACGGCGAAGGCCATCGTGCGGTCGTGCTCGGAGCCGGCGGTGCGGCGCGAGCCGGCGCCTACGCGCTGCTGCAACTTGGTTACCAGGTCACGATCTTGGCGCGTTCGCATGAGCCGGTGCGAGCCTTTGCCGCGCAGTTTGGCGTCGACCTAGGCAGCCTGAGCGCAGCCGTCCTGAGCGACCTCGATCCGGCCGTGATCGTGCATGCGACGCCCATTGGCAGCTACGGTCGCGACGAGCACGAACGACTGCTGCCCGATTACGTGCCGCGGCCGGGCACGATCGTGCACGACATGGTCTATCGGCCGGTGCAGACCAAGCTGCTGCGCGATTCGCAAGCCGCCGGTGCGGTAACGGTGCCGGGCGTTGAGATGTTCCTGCGGCAAGCGCGATCGCAAGTGCGCCTGTTCACCGGTCAGGATCTGTCTGAGTCGGTGTTGCGGGGGTTCTTGGCGGGTTCGGCCGTTGCCACTGCCACTTGAGGCAGACGCCGAGGGTGATTGCGGGCCCGCGGGCATTGCTTCCAGTGGCGACTACGCGCTGGCGCGGATTACCACGATAACGATCGGCTACGACAACGGTGATAACGGCCGATCGCTCCCGGCTGTCGGTCCACGGGCGATCGGTCCGATTGGCAATGCGACCAATGAAGTACGGGTCTTGGGTAACGTTGCGCTACCCAGCAGCTATCTTGTGGGACGCATGGATAGCAGCATCGACCCCGAAGACAAACTCCACGAACTGGCATTGCGAGGCGGCGACGACGCTGCGATCGGACCGTTGTTTGAGAACCACCGCGCGCGCCTCGGCCGCATGGTGCAATTTCGGCTCGACCCGCGGCTGGTCGGCCGCATCGATCCCGAGGATGTTCTGCAGGAGACGTTTATCGAGGCTGAGAAACGGCTGCAGGCCTACCGGAATGATGACAAACCGTTCCTGGTTTGGATTCGACTGATCACGCAGCAAACGATGATCGACCTGCACCGTAAGCACTTAGGTGCCAAGATGCGCACGGCGGGCAAAGAAGTCGCGGCCCCGCAAAGTGGTACGTTGTCGGGTCTGTTCGTAGGACACATCACGTCGCCGTCGCGTGCGATGATGCGCGAAGAGGTCCGTACCAAGATCGAAGGCGCACTCAAAGAAATGGACGAGATCGATCGCGAGGTCCTGATGCTGCGACACTTCGAAGATCTGTCAAACAAGGACGCCGCGCTGGTGCTCGGCGTCCAGGAAAACGCTGCCAGCAACCGCTATGTGCGCGCACTCGGTCGCCTTAAGGGATTCCTTGGCAGCCTCGGCGAGCTGTGAGCGCCGCGCATTTGTGAGGTTACCATCGTGACAACATCCGAATCGACGTCGCAACGTGACCCTCTGGATCTGTTGATCGAGCAATTTCTCGTGCTACATCGCAAGGGCGAGCCCGTGACGCCACAGGTGTTCGCGGAGCAGCATCCCGAGCACGCCGAGCAGCTGCTTGAGTTGTTGCCGGCACTGTTGGCGCTCGAAGACGTCAAGCGCGATCGCGCCTCAAGTGGCACCGGCCACACCCGGGTCTCGTTGCCAAAGCTCGACCGTCTTGGCGACTTCCGCATCGAAGGGGAACTCGGCCGCGGCGGCATGGGCGTCGTCTTTGAAGCCGTGCAAGAATCGCTCGACCGCCGGGTTGCGCTCAAGGTGGTGCCGCAGGCGTCGCTACTGACCGGCAACCAACTCGAACGCTTCCGCCGCGAAGCGCAGATTGCGGCGCGCTTGCACCACAGCAACATCGTGCCCGTCTACGGCAGCGGCGAGAGTGATGGCTACCACTGGTACGCGATGCAGTACCTCAAGGGGCAAAGCCTCGATCGCTGGCAGAAGGCGCAGAGCGAGCGCGTGCCCGAAGGGTCCGGTGCCTGGCGGAGTCGCTCCCGGTTCGTTGCCCGCATCGGCGCGGATGCCGCCAGCGCACTGGAATACGCGCATGGCCTCGGCACGTTGCATCGCGATATCAAGCCCGGCAACTTCCTGCTCGACCAGGACGATCACTTGTGGGTGACCGACTTCGGTCTCGCCAAGGCCCTCGAAGCAGAAGGCCTGACCAACTCGGGCGACTTGCTAGGCACGTTGCAATACATGGCGCCCGAACAGTTCGCCGGGACCTACGACGTGCGCAGTGAGGTCTACGCCCTTGGCGTCACGCTCTACGAGATGCTGACCCTCAAGCCGGCGTTCGGCGGCCGGCATCGCAGCGAGATCATGGAGCGGGTGCAGTCGCAGCGCCTTGAGCCGCTGGCGCGCGCGTGTCCGGATGTGCCGCTCGACCTGACCATCATCATTGGCAAGGCGATGGCTCGCGAACCAGTGGATCGTTACCGGGATGCCCACGCGCTCGAACAAGATCTGTTGGCATTCCTCGAGGACCGGCCGATCGAGGCGCGTCGGTTGTCGACGGTTGCGACGATGTGGCGCTGGTGTCGCCGCAATCGCGCGGCCGCGGCGATGGCTGCCAGTGCTGCCGCAGGTGTCTTACTCGCAGCAATCACTGGCTGGGTTGCTTACGGCGTGACCGGTGATGCCTTGCAGCAGAAGACCACGTCGGAGGCGCTGGCCAAGAAGGAGGGCGCGCGCGCGGAAACCAACCTGCGCTTGAGCCTCGCGGCGTTCGGCGACGTATTCGATGCGCTGGTCGGGCGTGATCCTGCGTTTAGTTTCGATGAGGATCCGGACACTGGCGAACAGACGGTGGTCGTGCATTCACCGGTGTCCCAGCGCGACGTCATCTTGCTGCGCAAGATGCTGGCGTTCTACGGCAAGTTCGCCAGCGAGAATGCCGAGAGCCAGTCGCTGCGGTACGAAACAGCGCGCGCGTATCGACGCGTTGGTGCGATCCACTTGCGGCTCGGCATGCCAGAGAGTCTCGAAGAGGCGGGCGCCGCGTTTGCTGAGGCGGAGGTTGGCCTTGACGGCATTACGGATCGCGACGTCAGTCGTGACCTGGCAACGTTGCACACGGACATCGGCCGCCTTCACGAGCGCCTTCACCAAGAGTCGGAGGCCAACGACAGCTTCAAACGCGCGTTGGCCTTGCTCGAAAAACTGCCGAATGCGAGCAGTGTTGTGGGCCGTCTCGAACAGGCGGCGGTGTGGTTCGAGCTGCATCGTACCAATCACTCATGGCTTGGGCCTGGGCGCGGTCGGCCAGGCTCGGGACGTCGTCCGCGTCGCCGTAGTGATCTGAAGCGCGCTGAGACGATCCTGCAGGAATTGGTGGTCGAGAGCTCCGAAGATCCCAAGGTGCGTGCCCTGCAGGCACGTGTCTTGATGGAGGGGGAGCGCAGCTTCGAGCGGCCCGAGAACCTGAAGAAGGCGCTCGCCATTTGGCGCGACCTGGTAGAGGCGCACCCCGAGAATGCCGATTACCGGTTCCAACTATGTGAAGCGCTGCTGCGGCCGCAGCAGCGATCTAGTCCGGAAGAGCGATTGCAGACTCTCGTCGAGGCAGATCGTTCGGCAGAACGGCTCTACCGCGACCAACCGCTGTTCCGCGAAGCGCAGGCGATGCTGATGCGTGTTCGTTCTCGCCACGGCGTCGAGGTGTATCGCTACTCCCGTACTCTTGTAGGCAAGTTGAAGGGTAAGCCGTCTACGCGCGCCGCAGAGTTGTTGGTGTCGGCGTTGCGGGCGGGCGCCGGCTTGCTCAACGAGGACGGTACGACGGACTTCCGCTTCATGCGCCAATTGCTCGAGACGCGCAGCTGGCTAGGCCTCTGCTATGCGGCACAAGAGTCAAGCGATGGTGTCGCGGACCCAGTGGCCAGGGAGCTGGCGAAGGAGCAAGCGCTGGCCGCGATGGACCTCCTCGAAGCGCAGACGGCGATGGCGATAAAGCGTCGTGGCCGTAGTGAGAGAGATCGAGCCAGCCGAGGTTGGCCGCGTGCCCGTGGGCAAGGTGGTTCGCGAGGCGAGCGTGGTAACGGCCGCCGTGGCCCTCCCGATGAGGGTAGGCAGGGCGAACGAGGGGAGCGCCGTGGGGCTCCTGGCAGGTCTGAGCGCAGTCGTCAGTTGATCCGTGGTCCGCTGCGCGAGTTGGTTGAGTTGCTCGATGACCAAGTCGTGACGACGCGCGCCAGTGCGATCGAAATCAACGCGAAGGCACTGCGCGACAAGATGCGTACGCCGCGATAACAAGACGTTCGTTAGGGCTTGGCGTCGCCTGGCCCGATACTGACCCGCCATGAGATCCTCGTGCCTAGCTCTGGTTGTCGTCAGCATCGCCTTCTGTAGTTGCCAGTCCGCACCCGTTGTTCCCGCCAGTTGGAGGATGCTGCCGACGGCTTGCGACGCGAGCTTGCGCGGTTTGTCGGCGGTGGATGCCAACGTGGCCTACGTCAGTGGCTCGGGCGGCACGGTGTTGCGCACGGAGGATGGCGGCAAGACCTGGCAGGATGTCGCGCCGAGCGGAACGGAGAACTGTGACTTTCGCGACATCGAGGCGTTGGATCACGATCAGGTTGTCGCCATGGTCGCTGGCCAGCCGGCGCGCGTGTATCGCAGCGACGACGCTGGCCAAAACTGGCAGCTGGTGCACGAAGATCCCCGTAAGGAAGCGTTCTTCGACGCCATCGCCTTCGCTGGTGATGTCGGGATGATGTTTGGCGATGCGATCGACGGTCAGTTCTGCATGTTGCAGAGCAACGACGGTGGGCGCACCTGGCACGATCGCTCCGGCGTGATGTTGCCGGCGCCAGGCGTGGGCGAAGCGGCGTTCGCAGCCAGTGGCACGTGTCTGGTCGCAGCCGATGAAGATGCCGCCGTGTTTTCGTTGGTTACCGGCGGCGGTCCGACCCGCGTGATCACGTTTGGTCCATCGGTTACCGCGGCTTCGGGCGCGCACCATTGGTGCCAATGGCTACCGCTGCAGGATGGTGCCAGTTCGAAGGGGGCCTTCTCAGTCGCTTTTTGCGGCGCACGTGGTGTCGCTGTCGGTGGCAATTACAGCGACCCTGGTGCCACGAACGAAACGGTCGCGACGACATGCGATGGCGGCATCACCTGGATCCCTGGCGACGCAGGCGGATTTCGTTCGGCGGTGGTCTGGCTCGATGAGCACTCCCTGCTTTCGGTCGGCTCGCATGGCGCGAGTTGGTCTAGCGATGAGGGGAGCACCTGGCAAGCGTTCGGGGAGGTTGGCTTCCATTGCCTGAGCAAGGGGCGAGACGGTTCTGTATGGGCGAGCGGTAGTGACGGACGCATTGCGAGGTTGGTAACCGTTCCCTGAGTTCTCGCGGCTAGAGTACCGGCATCGTGTCACGCCTATCCGCCGTTGTTTGCCTGTTCGTTTCGTTGTGGTCTTCGCCGGGCAATGCCCAGGAACCTGCGATTGCTACCCCCTTGCGGTTGGCGCCGATCTTCGGGGACCACATGATCTTGCCGCCGGACACCGCCGTCACGGTGCGCGGATGGGGACCGGCAGCTGCCCAGGTGTCGGTGACGCCAACTTGGGGGCCGCCAGTGCGCACAACGATCGCCGGCGCGGGTAGGTGGCAGGCCAAGATCCAAACCCCGGGGCGCGGCGAACAAGCCAGCCTGCTGATTCAATGTGGCGCGGCCAAGGTCCACGTTCGCGACATCTTGATGGGCGATGTGTGGTTGGCGTCGGGCCAGTCCAACATGGAGATGTCGATCGGCAAGGGCGGTGGCGTCCATAACTGGGAGCAAGTCGTGCGCGACGCGAACTACCCTGGTCTGCGCGTCTTCACCGCGACCAGGCAGGCCAGGGATCGGCCCGCCAGCGAGATCGAAGGCGAGTGGCAGGTGTGCACTCCCGATGTGGCCGCATCGTTCTCGGCGGCAGCGTACTTTTTCGCGCGCGACCTGATCGAGGCCAACAAGGGACCGATCGGTCTGGTCGTCAGTTCGTGGGGGGGTACGCGCTGCGAGGCCTGGACCAGTGGCGCTGGTCTCGCTGGCTTCCCCGAGTTTGCCAAGCAGTTGGCGGCGCAGCAGGATGGCAATTCGGAACAGGAACAAGCGCTTCGCCGCAGAGCATTCTTCGCTGCCGCCGCCAAGGCCAGGCCTGTAGCGGCTGCGGTCGAAGTCACCGTTCCGGACCTTTGGTCCAAGGCGGCGCTCAAGGACTTCGATGGCGTTGCGGACTACACTCGTGCTGTTGCGCTGCCGGCCAACTTCCGCGGCAAACAACTGCGCCTAGAACTGGGCGCGATCGACGACATGGACACGGTGATCTGGAACGGTACCCGTATCGCTGGCAGCGAGCGGGATGGCGTTTGGTCGACGCCGCGCAACTATGCAGTGGCCGCCAAGCACACCAACGTCGAGTCCGTCGATTTGCTCGTTCGCGTATTCGATACCGGTGGCGAAGGTGGCTTCACGTCGGCGCCGGAGACGCTGCGCCTTGTGATTGCCGACGACAGTGCCGCTCAAAGTGCCGCTGAAAGTGGCATCGAAAGTGTGCCACTGGCCGGCACCTGGCAGCGAACCGTTCGCGCCGAGATGAAGGAGTTGCCCGCGTGGCCGCGCAGCAGTGGTGGCGCCAACCGCCCGGCAGTGTTGTGGAACGGCATGATTGAGCCGTTGCTGCCGTTTCCGTTCACGGGGTGCATCTGGTACCAGGGTGAGTCGAATCGCACCCGAGCGAGCCAATACCGTGAGCTGTTTCCAGCGATGATTCGCGATTGGCGCCGGGCCTTTGGTCGCGACGTGCCGTTCTACTTCGTGCAGATCGCACCGTATGGCTACAAGGGCGACACCGGCCAATGTGCCCAATTGCGCGCTGCGCAGGCCGTCGCGCTGGACCTGCCACACACGGGCATGGTGGTGACGTTGGACTGTGGCAACGCGCGTGACATCCACCCAAAGGCCAAGCAGCCTGTCGGTGCTCGCCTGGCGTTGTTGGCCCGTGCCCAGCACTACGGCGATCCCGTGGCCTGCAGCGGGCCGCGCGCGATTGCTGCTACCAATCAGGGTGCAGTGGTGCACGTGCAGTTCGCCGCCGGAACTGGCGAGCCGATGCTGATGAATGCCGGCGTAGGATTTGAATTGGCAGGCGCGGACGGCAAGTTCCACGCCGCGTCTGCGATCGTCGAGCAAGGCCAGCTAGAGTTGTCGTGTGATGATGTGGGGCAGCCAACCACGGTACGTTACGCGTGGCACGCCGCGCCCGCATGGTCGTTGGTCAACGCGGCGGGCCTGCCTGGTGCGCCGTTCGAACTGCCCATTCGTTAGTGCTTCAAGCGCGACTTGCATGTCATTGCGAGCCGGGACGAGGTAGTGTTTAGGCACTTGCATGGCTGACTTACCGCTGCACGATGCGTTCGTAAAGGCGAGTCCTTCCAACTCCGTACTGGCCAGTTCCGATTTGCACGTTTGGGCTGTGCCGCTAGGTGGTGATCCTGAGGCTTATCGCGACCTTCTATCTGCGACCGAGATGGAGCGCTTGCAGCGCTATCGCTTCGCGGACCACCAACGCCGCTACCAGATCGGCCACGGTGCCTTGCGGTTGATTCTGGCGAGCTACCTCAACGTCGAGCCGACAGCGATCGACTTCCGCCTTGGTCCACGCGGTAAGCCCTACGTGGTTGGCGACGGCCTGCATTTCAACCTGTCGCACTCAGGCAAGCTGGCGTTGATCGGTGTTGCCACCAGTGAACTCGGCGTCGACGTCGAAAAGATACGGCATCTGGAGAGCCTGCAGCAGATCGCCGAACGACACTTCTCGGATGGCGAGTTCGCCAAACTCAACGTGCTGCAGGGCGACCAGCAGGAGCTCGGCTTCTATCGCTGCTGGACCCGCAAGGAGGCCTACATCAAGGCACTCGGCGAGGGCCTGTCGATGTCACTCGATTCGTTCGACGTCAGCGTCGACGACAACCCAGAGCTCCTGGCCTGTCACGACGGCCGCGAAGACCCAGGCAACTGGTCCATGATCGACGTCTCCCCCTGCCCCGAGTTCGTCGGCGCCGTCGCGATGCGAAGCAAGACCCCAACCATAAAGCGCTTCGAGTTCGAACCCCGAGCCTGTTAGTGGGGCAGAGAGCCAGTGCCGTAGAGGGCCAATACGGCGGCCTTCGTTAGCGGGCTTTGACCTTCACGGTTTCGCCGATCGTGTTCATGATGTTGCGTAGCGCGTCGTAGTCCGTGTGCTTGAGGCGCACGTAGGCATTGGCCATGTAGCCTCCTTCAATGCCCTGTGTTGGGGTGCCGGCCGGAGGCATGTGCATGTCGAGGATGTGTTCGCCGAACTGTTCGCGCATCTCTTCGACGCCTTCGTAGTGGGTGATCGCGCCGTCTTGGTCGGGGCGCAGCGCAACCATGCCGGCGGAATACTTACGGCTCGCCTTGAAGGGCACATCTTCGTGCACGATGGCGTGAGCCCATGCGGCAAACAGGTCGAACTCGTTGGCGGCGCAGTAGAGGTCCCAGACGCCGACGCCTGGTGGCCGGCAGCCAATCTCCGAGAACTTCAAACCCTTGTCGCCGGCGAACCACTCCATGTGGGTTGGTGACGTCCAGATGCCGAGGGCGTCGATGACCTCCTGGCCCATGGTGCGCAGATCATTGTAGTCTTCGTCGTCAATGCGATTCGTGACGACGATTTGCGGCGAGATCCAGCGCGTGCGCATCGCCTCGAGCACGTTGGGGTAGTAGTGGCAGGCGAAGTCGAGCACGACCCTGCCGGCGACGGCGAGCGTGTCGTAGAAGCCTTCGTGGCCAGTCAAGAATTCTTCGATCGCGACTTCGCGACCTTGCGCGACCTGCAATTCACCGAGCACTTGATGCAGTTGTTCGTCGTTCTCGACCTTGTGCGTGCCGGCGGCACCGGCGCCATCGAGTGGCTTGAGGATCAACGGGTAGCCGGTGTCCTTCGAGAACGCTTCCGCATCGGCGATGGCCGTGACCCGGGCGCTAGCGGCGCAGGCAATGCCAGCCGCACGCGCTGCGGCCTTCATCTCGGGCTTGTCGCGGCACAACCACGCCGTCTTCGAGGTCGTGCCCTGGATGCCAAGGCCCTCACGAACATGAGCTGCCGCCATCACATGTGCTTCAACAGTCGCTTCGAGGCGATCTACCTGGACGCGTTGCGACAGGCGCTTGACGGCTTCGGCCATCGCGTGCTCGTCGACGACGGAGCGAACGCGTTCGAACTGGAACAGTCCTTCGCGCAGATCACGTGGCAACGCCTCGATCGGTCGTTCGCTGATCGCGGACACGCGGGCACCCGTGCTCAAGAGACCACGTAGGAACTCGCGTTGGTTGTTGGGGAAGCAGGGCTCGACGAAGGCGACGTGCATGGTAGGGGTATCGGACTTAGCGTTGCGGGATGAGCGAGCGGTAGAGCGCGACGTATTCGGGGCCTTGACGGTCCCAGGAGAAGTCTTGGGACATGCCGTTCTTGATCAGTTGTTGCCAGCCTTTCTGGTCGCGCCAATTGCGCAGAACCCAGTCGATGGTGCCGGAGAGTGCCTCGCTCGAGTACTCGTTGAAGGGAAAGCCGGTGCCTGTTTGGGTTGCGGGATCCCACGCCTGCACCGTGTCGGCGAGGCCGCCAGTGCGGCGCACAATGGGCGGCGTGCCGTAGCGCAGCGAGTACATCTGGTTGAGACCGCACGGTTCGAAGCGGCTAGGCATCAAAAAGACGTCGCTGCCGGCTTCGATCCAGTGCGCGAGCTCCTCTTGGAAGCCGCGATACAGGCCGACTTTTTCAGGCCACGTGTCGCGCAGCCATTGGAAGTAGTTCTCGTGCTTGGTCTCGCCAGATCCGAGCACGATCAGGCGCATGTCTTCGCGCTGCAGGTAGATTGCAATCGAGTCGGCGAATAGTTCGAAGCCCTTCTGCGAGGTCAGGCGCGAGACGACTCCGAACACCGGTGCGCGCGCGTCATGTGGCAGTTGGAAGCGATTGAGCAGCGCCGCTTTCATCTTGGCCTTGCCGGCCATGTCGTCGATGGAATAGTGGTGCGGGGTCTTCGGATCGGTCTGTGGATTCCACTCGCCGTAGTCGACGCCGTTGACGATGCCAACGAGGTCGCCGCTGCGACCGCGCAGCAGTTCTTGCATGCCCATGCCGTACTCGTCGGTCTGGATCTCCTTTGCGTAGGTAATCGAAACCGTCGACAGCTTGGTCGCGTGCAACACGCCCGTCTTGAGGAACGAGAACTTGCCGTCTTTGAGGTCGCCGTGGTGCACGTGCACTCGCTGTGCCCCGAGCCCGAGCGTGTCAAGTAAGCTGGCGTCGTAGTAGCCCTGGTAGCCGATGTTGTGGATCGTCAACAGCGTCTTGGTCCGCGCGAACAGCTTGTCCCACGTGTAGACCGTGCGCAGATACAACGGCAGCAGCGCCGTGTGCCAGTCGTTGCAGTGGATGACATCCGGCGCCCATTGCAGTCGCTGGCAGGTCTCGAGCACGGCGCGACTGAGCATGGCAAAGCGCAGTGACTCATCGCCGTCTTCGGTGTAGATGCCGTCACGATTGTAGAGTTCCGGACAATCCACGAAGTAGACCGAGACATCGCTGTCCGGCAGCTTGCCTTCCTTGATGCCGAACGAAATGGTGCGGTCGACAAAGCGCACGTCCAACTTCTCGCCGTTGATGAGGTCGGTTACTTCGACACCGGTGTCGGCGATGCGCTTGTAGTAGGGCACGAACACGCGCACGTCGTGGCCGGG
>JAPYTD010000043.1:17218-36703 GCA_029936315.1 Planctomycetota bacterium
GACCGTTGGGTCCTTGATCGCTTGCGCTACTGACATCCTGGCCAAGCCACCGACTAAGGCCGAGCAACACATCAGCCAGTCCGCCTGTCTTCGCGAACGGGGTCAACTCAGCAGCGACGAGAGCAAGGCGCAGGGGACGCATAGCTTGGCATGTTGGCATGGCGATCTCGCTGGCGCGAGTGCAATTGCCGGTGGCTCGACGTCGTATTCTTGAGGTGTGCGATGGGATCTGGTTGCGGCCGCCGTCGGAGGAGCAGATTTCGCCCGATAGAACCGTGTTGCTCGTGACCCATTCGGGCTAGCTTCTGCCCGTCAATGGTGCACGTCGTCTTTGCCATTCCTTTTGCCATGGAGAACACGCTGCGGTTCGCGCGTGCGGCCGCGGCAATGCCCGACGTGCAGATGAGCGTTGTGTCGCAGGATTCGCCCGGCAAGTTCACCGCCGCGTTTCGCGAACAGTTGATCGGCTTCGAGCAGGTTCCCGACGCGATGGACCCGAACCATCTGGCACGCGGTGTCGCCAGGCTGACCGAGACGGTTGCTCCGGTAGATCGCTTGCTCGGCATCCTCGAGCCGCTGCAGGAGCCGCTGGCCGAGGTGCGTGAGAAACTCGCCATTCGTGGCATGGCATCCGAGACGGCGAGCAACTTCCGCGACAAGGCGCGCATGAAAGAAGTGTTCGCCAAGGCCCAGATCCCGTGCGCCCGGCACCGCCTCTGTGCGTCGATGGACGAAGCGGCGCAGTTTGCCGCCGAGGTTGGTTACCCAGTGGTTGGCAAGCCGCCTGCTGGGGCCGGCGCCAAGTCGACTTCACGTTGCGATGACGACGCGCAACTGCGCCAGTTCTTGGCTATGGTGCGACCGGCCAAGGGGCGTGAGATATTGCTCGAAGAGTTCGTGCAAGGACGCGAGTTTTCGTTCGATTCGATCACGCTGCACGGCAGCCACGTCTTCCACAACATCTGTTGCTACTACCCGACGCCGCTTGAGGTCATGGATAATCCATGGATCCAATGGTGTGTCGTCTTGCCGCGCGAACTGGACCAGCCGGAGTTTGGCGAGATCCACTCGATGGGGCCGAAAGCACTCGATGCGCTCGGCATGTGGACTGGCATGTCGCACATGGAGTGGTTCCGACGCCAGGATGGCAGCATCGCCATCAGCGAAGTTGCGGCCCGGCCACCGGGCGCCCAGTTCGTGGCGCTGATGGGGCACGTGCTCGACGTCGACATGCACAGCGTGTTCGCCGAGTTGATGGTGTTTGAGCGACTGCCGTTGTTGGAGCGTCGCTTCGCGGCAGGTGCTGCCTACCTACGTGGTCAAGCGAGCCCTGAGTTGCGCGAGAGCGGCCGGCCGTTGACGGTGCGAGCTGTGCACGGTCTCAAGGAAGTGCAAGAGGAACTCGGCGAGCTGATCGTCGAAGGCAAGCTGCCGCAGCCAGGCCAGCCGGCGGCGACCACCTACGAAGGCGACGGCTTCTTGATTGTGCGCGATTCGGACAGCGACGTCGTTCGCAATGCCGTCGATACGATCGTTCGCAGCGTGCATGTCGAGCTTGGCTGAGCCTGAGAGTGTCTCCCTGAATGTTGTCCTTGAATGACCCCCGAACTGTCTCCCGACGGAATACCTGAATGAATGTCGTGTACCTGAGTCCTGGATTCCCGGCTGAGATGCCTCTGTTCGTGCGCGGTCTGGTGGAGGTCGGGGCCAAGGTCTACGGCGTCGGCGATCAGCCCATGCAAGCGCTGCCCGAACAGGCTCGCAGTGCGATGACCGATTACTTGCAGGTGCGTTCGTTTGGCGATGAGGCGGGGGTGGTCGAAGAGATCCGCGGTTGGTTGCGCGGCAAGTCGATCGATCGCGTCGAGTGCATGTGGGAGCGACTCATGTATCTAGCGGCGACGCTGCGTGAGACGTTCTCAGTGCCCGGCATGAACAAGGCGCAGACCGAGATTGTGCGCGACAAAGAACTGATGAAGCAGGCCGTCGAGGAGGCCGGCTTGCGCGTGCCGCGTCACGGCCGTGCCTGCAGCATGCAAGAGGCTTGGGATGTCGTCGAGCGCGTTGGCTACCCAGCGATCCTGAAACCGATTGACGGTGCCGGCAGTGTCGATACCCATCGCTGCAACGACCGCGACGAGTTTGAAACGGCGCTGCACAAGACCCGCCACGTCGATGAGTTGTCGGTAGAGGAGTTCATCGTAGGCGAGGAACTCACCTACGACACGGTCTGCGCCAATGGTGAGGTGTTGTTCGAAAACGTCGCTTGGTACCGCCCGAAGCCGATTGTCCTGGCGCAGAACCCGTGGATCTCGATGCAGAACATCGTGCTGCGCGACATCACCGAGGACTTTCCACGGCCGGGTGTCGAACTTGGCCAGGCCGTCCTGAAGGCGCTCGGGTTCACGACCGGCTTCACGCACATGGAGTGGTTTCGCACGGAAAACGGCGAAGCGGTCTTTGGTGAGATCGGTGGTCGGCCACCCGGTGCGCGGCTCGTGCACGCGATGAACTATTCGGCGGACATTGACTTGTTCACCGGCTGGGCGGAAGCGACGTGCTTTGGCCGCCTCAGCCAGAGCACCGAGAAGAAGTACAACGCCGCAATGATCTTCAAGCGTGCCGAAGGGGACGGCCTGGTGTGCGAGCACCGCGGGCTGCGCGGTCTGATGCGCCGCTACGGCGATTGTGTCGCCAGCATCGAGCTGACGCCGATTGGCGAGCCCCGACGGGATTGGCGCAAGGTGGTGGTGGGCGACGGCTGGATCGTCGTGCGCCACCCGGAGCTGCGTGCTTGCCTGGATGTCAGTGAGCGCTTCGTCAACGACCTGACAGTGATCGCCAAGTAGCCAGTGATCGCTGAGTAGCCGGGGCAGAGGCTGGCACATGTCAGTTTCCGGTTTGTTGCCCGTCAGATCAGGAAAACGTGCGGCTGTCGTTCGCCGAAGCGCAGGCGGACCCGTAGACTGCCGCCGTCGACATGAACATCACTATCCCCTCAGCCGCCCCCAAGCGGCGTTTCGTCGCGGCGCGAGCTGCGTTCTTGCTGGCCTTCGCCGGCCTCTGCGTCGCTCCGGCGACTGCCCAGACCCGCAAGGAACTGGGCCGCATGTGGACCTTCGAAGCGGCCCCGCTCGGTTGGTTCCAAGAAGCCTACGACTGGCAGCCCACTGACAAGTGGCTCGACCACGCTCGCATGTCCGCGCTGCGGCTGGGCAATGGCAGTCGCTACTTCTGCTCTGCTTCGTTCGTCAGTCCATACGGCTTGATCATGACGAACCATCACTGCGCCCGCGATTTCGTGGCTCAGGTTCAGGGTGACAAGGACTGGCAAACGACTGGCTTCTACGCGGGTGCCTACGACAAGGAGATCAAGATCCCCGGCGCCAAGGTTTCTCAGTTGCTGGAGCAGACCGACGTAACGAAAGAGGTTGCCGAGAACGGCCAGGCAGCGGTGCTGGCTGCTGCGCGCGAGGCGAAGCCGGACCTAGAGCACGAAATCATCGCGCTCTATCAGGGCGGTAACTACCAACTCTACAGCCATCGCATCTTCAGTGACCTACGACTGGTCTGCGTGCCGCATGGGCAGAGCGCGCACTTCGGTGGCGATTCCGACAACTTCTGCTACCCGCGCTGGGGGCTCGACTTTGCCTTCCTGCGTGCCTACGAGAACGATCGCCCCGTCGATTCCAAGGAGTTCTGCTACAAGTGGAAGACCAAGGGAGCTGACGAAGGGGAAGCCGTGTTTGTCATCGGCAACCCCGGCAGCACCGGCCGACTCATGACGCTCGCGCAGTGCGAGTACCAGCGCGACAACCTTCTGCCGAACGTGGTGGACCGCTACAAAGGCCAGCTCCGGGATCTGAACGCTCAGGCCGCGGCGAGTGAGGCGGCCCACAAGGAACTGCTGCCTAAGATTCTGCGCGCCGAGAACGGTCGCAAGGCCGTTCAGGGCTACCTCGATGGCTTGCGCAATGAGCGCATCATGAAGATCAAGGCCAGTGCCGAGGCCGACCTGCGCGCCGAAGTCGCCAAGAACGAAGAACTGCAGAAGAAGTACGGGGACACCTGGGATCGCATTGCTGGCATCCAGTCGGCTCGCGTCCAGGCGATCAAGGCTCAGGACCGCGACAAGATGCGCGATCTCCAGATTGAAGAGAACGCGCTGAACAAGAAGATTGGCGAAGCATGCTTCGCGGTCTACGGCACCAAGATCCCGCCGGACGCGACGATGTCGTTGCGCATCAGTGACGGTGTGGTCAAGGGTTTTGAGTACAACGGCACGCTGGCGCCGCACTTCACGACGCTCTACGGGTTGTTTGCCCGCTACCACGAGTTCGCTGGCAAGCACCCGTTCGACATTCCGCAGCCATGGCTGGACAAGGAGAAAGAGCTCGACTTGTCGACCCCGTTCAACTTCGTCGCGACCTGTGACATCATCGGTGGCAACTCTGGTTCTCCGATGATCGACAAGGAACAGAACGTCGTTGGCCTGATCTTTGACGGCAACATCGAGATGCTTGGCAACCGCTACGTCTTCGATGACGAAGTGGGGCGCACCGTCTCGGTGCACACGGCGATCATCATTGAGTCGCTGCGCAAGATCTACGGCGCCGCGGCTCTCGCCGACGAACTCGAGCGCAAGGGCAAGTAGTCGCAGCGGGTAGGCGTTCGCAAAGGCTGCGCCGGGGCCGGAACGGGATAGCCCGTTCCGGCAGGACAACGCCCGACCGCTACCGTCGGGGCAATGGAAAATGTTGCCATGACCAAGGCTCGACTTCGGGTCGCCTCGACCACACCGGGCCCTTCCTTCTGACGTATGCGACCTTTGTTCATACGAACGCTGTTGCTGCTTGGGCTACCTGCGTGTGCGGGTGGCCCGAGTTCGATCGCGCCATTCCCTGCTCTGCAGGATCTTCCGGCTGCCACGACCCAGTTGCTGTTGTGCACGACGGCCGCATGGACAGAGACCGCTGCGGTCTTTCAGTGCCTGACGCGTTCGCCGTCTGGCTGGCAGAAGGTCGGCGCGCCGATCGCTGCACGCGTCGGGGGTGGCGGGCTTGGCTGGGGCATTGGCCTGCACGTCGATGGCGATGGTCCCAAGAAGCGCGAAGGCGATGGTCGCGCGCCAGCCGGTGTCTTCACGTTGGGCACTGCGTTCGGCTACGCGCCTTCTGCGCCTGCGGGCATGCAGGTTCCGTATCGCCATGCGACGGAACGCGACTACTTCGTCGATGCGCCCGATTCGGCTGCCTACAACCAATGGCGTCACATCCCCGAGGGGCAAGCCAACGATCCCAAGCAGCGCTGGCAGTCTTCTGAACGCATGCGCCGCCTCGACGCTCAGTATGAACTCGGCATGGTCGTCAATCACAACATGACGCCCGCCATGCCCGGGCGGGGCAGCGCGATCTTTCTGCACGTCTGGCGGGGGGCGGACAAGCCAACCAGCGGTTGCACGTCGATGGCGCGCGAGGACTTGTTGCGTGTCTTGACGTGGTTGCGAGCCGAGGCCCAACCGCTGCTTGTGCAAGTGCCGCAATCCCAGTTGTCACAGCTGCGATTCTAGCTTAGCGCGGCTTGCGTAGCTTGCCTTGGAGCGCCTCACGAACCACACCGAGGTTTGCGGTGGTCTTATTGGTCTGCTGCGCAGCGAGCGCCAGGCGAACCATCACGGCCTGCACAACCAGTCGACGGTTGTGACCGAAGGCGATCTTGTGCTCTTGCGGACCCGTTGCGCGCACGTTGACGAGTGAGGTCAACCAGAGCTTTAGCGTTGCCGTCTCGAAGTCTTGTCGCTGCGTGAGTTCGACGATGGCGTGCGCCAAGCGATTGTCTTCACCCGCTGTGAACGCCAACTTCAGGCGCTGCAGGCGATGCGTAATGCTGTCCAGGATTGTTGTGTGGTGGCGCCCTTCCAGACGCTTGCTCTTGGCGATGTGGCGCAACAGGTCGGCGCCATGCGCTGTCGGGTGCACCCATCCGAGAACGGGCACGTAACCGCGTTCGTCCGGTTCGAGGCGCATGTAGTCCGTTGCCTTGGTGACCAGTTCGTGGAACGTGTCGCGCCGGAGGAATGCATGCTGCCGGTCGCGCTCGACCAGAAGCACCAGGCTGAGTGCTGAAAACGAACGACGCAGGGCCGCCTCATCGCGCTGCTTAGGCGATGCGTCCAGGCGGTAGCTCAGATTGCTGGTCCACGTGTTCAGCAATCGCAGGCAGTCATTCTTGCGGGGCAGGTTGTGGCGCAGGATCCAGCGGCTCAGCAGCAAGTACGCGGTGTCGTCGCGTAGCTTCGGATTGCGTGAGCCAAGCAGGTCGCTGAGCTCACTGAGCAGCTGTGGCAGTTTTTCGGGCGTTGGTAGTTTGCCCAGAATGTAGGGCTGCCACTTCGCGGTCAGCGCGACATCCTTGGCTGCGTCCTGACCAGAAGCGTCGCATGGAGTGAGCCCGCCGATGACGACGAGCATCGAGAGAATCGCGCCAGTGAGTCTTGCCATCGTTGGCTTTGCTACGTCCAGATGTTGCCGCCGGGAAGTTCTACTTTGCCGTCACGGAGCTTGCGAGTACCTCGGGTTTGTCGCCGTGCTTGTGCCACATGTAGGTGCCGAAGCCAATCCCGAACAAGCTCATGAGGTAGACGGCTGGGTAGAAGATGATGTGCTCTAGCCAGATCAGCCAGAACTCCTGCTCGGCAGAACCGATCTCAAGCCGTGGATCAAACTGCATCCGCGTCATCGGGTTGACGATGTCGCGAATGGTGTGGATGTCGAGCGAGGTGCCGATTGCCATGCTGCTCGCATACTTGCTGAACAGCGCCGCCGGCAAGCGCGCGATCATGATGCCGGCACTGATCGTGACGAACACGGCGATCAAGCTCTTGCACTGCTTCGACGCGACCATGCACAGCAGCAACCCCGCGGGCCATAAGAACCGGTCGATGCCGATCGGCTGCACCAGCATCGATGGCGCCGCCAGGTATTGTTCGCCGAGCCAAACCGTCAGCCCGGTCCAGGCAAACAGCATGGGCACGACCCAGGGGCTCTGCACGTCGCGGTCCTTCAGCAGCAGTAAGACCGCGATCCAGAACGCGGCAAACGCGAAGAAGGGCACCGCCCACGCCGAGGCTCCCGCGGTGAACGTTCCCGTGGGAAAACTCACCATGCTGATCTCCATCGCCGAGCCCTCAAAGCCCGCGAAGGTATGCACGGTTTCGAGCGTGCGTTCGCCCTCCCCGGTTGCGGCGACGCCGGCGGTCAAGATGGCCACGACAGCCAGCACCGCGACTCCGGAACGGCGAAAGCGGGGAAAGGCCAGTGCGAGAGCCAGCATGACGTATGCCAGCACGTGGGAGAGGGAAATGAGCAGGTCCATGGGAGTGACCGAGGCAACGCCCCGATGGCGGGGGGTTTTCGTGTCAGGCCGGTCTGGATGCCAGACTTTTCCCCAAGCCGCACTTGCCGGTCTCCCGATTCCTCGCTACCGTGCTCGCCCTTCGCAAGCCGGGACCGTGAGATTATTCCCTCACCAGCCACCCATTTCGAACGGTCAGCCCAGTATGTGCCGGCCGCTCGGGTGCCTGCCAAAACCGGCATAGTGTATTTGACACAAGTCAAGTCTAGCCATGACCAAGCAGAAGACCAAAAAGGCGGTTGTTAAGCGCATGAAGCTTACCAAGACCGGCAAGGTCAAGTTTCACCATGCCTTCACGTCGCACCTGATGGTGCGTCGGTCGCGCAAGCGCAAGCGCAACCTGCGCCGCGCCGAAACCTGTAAGGGCAAGATCAACGCCAACATGGCCATGCTTTTGGGTGGGAGATAACCACGTATGAGTCGCGCAACCAACAGTCCCGCAACCAAGCAACGCCGCAATCGCGTTCTGAAGCGTGCCAAGGGTTTCCGCCAAAGTCGCGGTAACCTGTTCCGCATGGCGAAGGAGACGACTCTCCGCGCCGACGCCTTTGCATTTACCGGTCGCCAGCAGAAGAAGCGCATGTTCCGCCGCCTGTGGATCACGCGTCTGACTGCTGCGGTTCGTCCGCACAACCTGCGTTACTCGCAGTTCATCTACGGCATCCTGAAGGCCGGCATCAAACTCAACCGCAAGGAACTGAGCGAGATGGCGATTCACGATCCGAAGACGTTTGAAGCAATCTGCGGTCAAGCCCGTAGTGCCATCGCGTAGTTCGCTCGGCAACCAACAGCTCGTTGGAGCGGAGTACGCAAGCTTGAGGCGGCGCTGGCATGTCCAGCGCCGTTGTGCTGTACAGACTGTGCTGTACACACGGCGCAGCACAGGCTAGTTGATCCATGGATATCACCGGCAAACAAGACGAGTGGCTGCAGGCGATCGCCGCGGCATCTGATGGGCCCGCCGTCGCCGAACTAGAAGCGCGGCTCTTCGGTCAGAAGGGCGAAGTGCTCGAAATGGTTCGCTCGGTCACGTCGTTACCAAGAGAGGAGCGACCCGCGTTCGGCAAGGCCGCCAACGGCGTCAAGCTCACCGTCGACAAGGCACTCGCTGCCCGCAAGGACGGCTTCGCGCAGATAGAGCTCAACAAGGAGCTGAACGCGACCGACTTTGACCCAACCGAACCCGGCCCGCGTGCGCGCACCGGCGCCATGCACCCGATCACGATCGTGCAGAACGAACTGGTCGACCTGTTCACCAGCATGGGTTTTCAGTGGGAAGATGGCCCTGAGATCGAGTCTGAGTACTTCAACTTCGACGCGCTGAACATTCCAGGTGATCACCCGGCGCGCGAGAGCCAGGACACGTTCTTGTTGAGCGACGGCAACCTGCTGCGCACCCACACGTCGCCGGTGCAGGTGCGCACGTTGCAGCGTCTGGTCAAGCAAGGCTTCGAGCCGCCGTTGAAGGTCATCGTTCCCGGTCGCTGCTTCCGCAGTGAAACCGTCGACAAGACCCACGAGCACAGCTTCTATCAGATGGAAGGTCTGGTGGTGGACCGCGTGCAGAAGGGCGAGAATGGCGCAACCGGCATCAGCACTGCCAACCTGATCCACACCATGAAGACGTGCTTGCGCGTCATCCTCGAACGCGACGTCGAAGTGCGGCTACGCCCCGGCTTCTTCCCATTCGTGGAGCCCGGTTTCGAACTCGACGTCAACTGTCCGTTCTGTTCGGGCAAGGGCTGCTCGGTTTGCAAGCAGAGCGGATGGATCGAGATCCTGCCGTGCGGCATGGTGCACCCCAACGTGCTCAAAGAAGGCGGCCTCGACCCCGAAGAATACACCGGCTTCGCGTTCGGCATGGGCCTGCAGCGCGTCGTGATGTTGCGCTACGGCATTGATGACATCCGCCACTTCATGGGCGGCAACCTGCGCTTCTTGTCACAGTTCCCGGAGGTTCCACGATGAAGATCTCGCTTCGTTGGCTGTCGCGCCACGTCGACCTGAGCGGCATCGATCCCAAGCAGATCCTCGCCGATCTGACCATGAGCACCGCCGAGATCGAGGACCTGATCCGCTTCGGCGACGGGCTTGAGCCGTTGGTGGTTGGCCACGTTCGCAAGCGCGAGAAGCATCCGGATGCCGACAAGCTATCGGTTTGCCAGGTCGACCTCGGCCAAAGCGGCGGCATCGTGCAGATTGTCTGTGGCGCGCCCAATGTCGATGCCGGCCAGCGCGTCATCGTGATCAAGCCCGGTGACGTGCTACCACCCAGTGGTAGCAAGGGGGCATTGAAGATCAAGATCGGCAAGATCCGCGGGGTCGAGTCGCACGGCATGATTTGCTCGGAATCCGAGCTCGGTCTGTCGGAGGAGGCCGACGGCATCTTCGTATTGCCGCCGGACAGCGAGATCGGTGCGCGTTTCGTTGACGTCTGCAAGGTGCAGGACTGGGTGTTTGAGATCGACAACAAGTCGATCAACCACCGTCCCGACTTGTGGGGCCATTACGGCTTCGCTCGCGAACTCGCGGCGATCTACGGCCGCGAACTCAAGCCGGTAGGGGTGCCCGCCGAATTGCCGAGCGATGGCAAGAGGGTCGAGGTCGTCATCGAGGACAAGGAAGCGTGTCCGCGCTACTGCGGTTTGATGATCGATGGGGTAACCAGCGGTCCATCGCCGAACGAACTGCGTTGGCAGCTGCAGGCCGTCGATCAGCGCGCGATCAATTTGCCGGTCGACCTGAGTAACTTCGTCATGCTCGACCTGGGCCAGCCGGTGCACGCGTTTGATTCGCGCCATGTTTCGTCACCTGATGGCGATGCCACGATTCGCGTTCGCCGCGCCAAGGGTGGCGAGACGATTACGACGCTCGATGGCCAGCAGCGTAAGCTCGACAACAAGGACCTGCTGATCTGCGCCAACGACAAGCCTGAGGCGCTCGCCGGCATCATGGGTGGGGTTGGTACGATGGTGGAGCACGGCACGACGAGCCTGTTCCTCGAGTCGGCGAACTTCCGCGCATCGACGGTGCGTCGCACGACGATGCGGTTGGGCTTGCGCACGGACGCCAGCACGCGCTTCGAGAAGGCGCAGGATCCGGCCAACGCCGAAACCGCGGTGCACTACTTCCTGCAGCTCTTGCAGAGCCACTGCCCGAGCGCGAAGGCTGCGGGCCCGCTGGTCGACCCGGAGGGCTTTGTCTACGAAGCGAAGCCGCTCTTGCTGCGCCGTGAGCGCCTGGCGTTGAAGCTGGGCATTGCGCTCGAAGACGAACAAATCGTGCAGATCTTGACGTCGTTGTCGTTCGAAGTCGAAACGACGGCAGAGGGCTTCACCTGCATGACTCCGAGCTTTCGTGCGACCAAGGACATCACGATCGAAGACGACCTGATCGAAGAGGTCGGCCGCATGTATCGCTACGACAACATCCCCGAGCAGCCGCTCGTGGGCATCGTCGAGCCACCGAAGCGCAACGAAGAACTGTTCTTGGTGCGCCGCATGATCGAGGTCAGCTGCCTCGAACTCGGCTGCAACGAGATCTACAACTACAGCTTCACGCCCGATGCGGTGCTCGAAGCGTGCGGCGCCAAGGATCACGCATACATCTTGGTTTCGAACCCGGTTGCGCCCGAGATTTCACGCATACGTCGCCACGTGATGCCGAGTCTGTTGTCGATGGTCGAAGGCAATCTGCGGCAGACCGCGAGCGTTCGTCTCGTCGAGACCGGCAAGGGCTACCACGGTGAGACAAAGGATGGGCACGGCCTGCCGCACGAGGTGCGCGAACTGAGCTTCGTCTACGCCACGCGCGACAGCGGGGAGGCCGTGCATCCATACGGCGAACTGCGCGAGCACGTGCAGCACCTGCTGCGACGTCTGGGCTACCCAGTCGAGCTGACCCGCACGTGGAGTGGCAAGGACCAACCGTGGGTGCACCCCGCCCGCGCCGTCGCTCTCGATCGCGATGGCTCACCGGTAGGCTACGTCGCCCACCTGAATCCAGCCGTCGCCGCGGCCCTCAACCTGCCAAAGCAAGTCGCGATCGCCTGCGTCGACATCCGCGCGCTGCTCGCCAACGGCCGCATCGAGCCGAGCTACACCCCGGTGCCGACCCATCCCGAATTGCCGGTCGATGTTGCCCTCCTGGTCGACGTAGACACCCAAGTTGCAACCGTTGGCGGCTTCCTGCGCGAAACCGGCCGCAAGCTGATCCGCAACGTCGAACTGTTCGAGGTCTACCGCGGCGAGCACGTACCCGCCGGCAAGAAGTCACTCAACTTCACCGTCACCCTCGGCGCCCCCGACCGCACCCTCTCCGACAAAGACGAGAGCAAGTTCCTCGACAAGGTCCGTAAGAACGCGGCCCAGATCGGCGCCGAATTGCGGGGCTAAGCCCCCCATGGGGACGTCTTCAGGAGCGGAAGGCTTGGGGGTTGGCGAGGATGAGACGGGTAATGGTTACCTGGAGTGGGCGGGTTAGATCTTGGTAGCGCGTGTCGAGGTCGCTGAAGGCGTTGGCGTTGGCTTCGGATCGTTCGATGGCTTCCGTGAGGAGTTGGTGGCGGTCGTTGTCGTCGGCTTCGCGCAGTCCGGCGAGGGCGTCTTGCCGGTGGCTCGAACTGGGGTTGGCGAAGTACTGTTGGAATCCGCCGTTGCGCAGGTCGCTGTCGAGCAGCCGGATTGCGAACGCTTGTTGCTCGGGTTCGCTGCGTTCGCGGCTGGATTCGTTGAGGATTGCGTCGACCCAGCCTTCGAGGTTGTGGGCGGTCAATAGCGCGGTCGCGGCGGCACCGGCAATGGGACCGGGCTGCTCCAGCAGGGCGAGCAGCATGCTGCGATCCTCTGCTTGATGGCAACCGGCCAGCATTCGTAGCAGGGCGGTGGCATCGGCCTCGGTGGCCAAGGTGAGGTCGTGTTGCCGCAGCATCTGCACGAGGCGTTCGCGTGGCAGGAGGTCACCGCTTGCTTGGATGGCGGTCATCACCTCGACGAATGCAGCATGGCCCGGTTGGAGGATGCCCTCTTGTTCGAAACGGGTAATTACCTGCTCACGGTTCCAGGACAACAGGATCGTCGTGGCCTGTTCGGTGATGTGTGCGGGTGCCTGTGCTATCAGTGAAGCCAGTGGTTCGAACAAGGCGTTGGCAACTGCACTCTTGGCGGGATGCCTGCCGGTCGCGAGGCCCGTGACGATTGCGGCGGGCACGCGCTCGTCGGCATCGTTGAGTCCTTGGGCCAGTTCGCCGACAGCCGTGTCGTCACAGGCTTGCGCAAGCCATTGGAACGCATCGATACGCACCGGATCCGACGCCGCTGCCAACAGGCGACGCACAAACGGAACGGCCTGGCTGGTCGGTTGCGCCAGCAGCAATTGGCAGGCGCGGTAGAGCGCCGGTTCGTCGCGCGGCTCCTTGCGCAAGCGCGTCTGCATGTTGGGATCGCCCAAGACTCGCAGGACTTGGTTCTCGGTCTTGTTGGGTTGTTGCGACAGTTTGCGCACGAGGTCGTCATCGTCCTCACTGCTGTGCTCGAGCTTGAAGACATACTGCTCGATCGCGATCGCGACCTCGTCTTTGCTCCAGTGTCGCGCCTGTGCCAGTTCTCGGTCGAGCCCTTCGAAGTGCTCGGTCATGGAATCCCACAGGTCGGGATTCTCGGCGATGGCCGACGGCCCTTTGCCGGTTTGCTTGCGGCGGTGTAGCCACCAGGCGACTGCGATCAGCACGAGCAAGCCACCGATGATCCGCGGCATCGACGCGATCACTCGGCACCACCCGATATTTGCTCGACCAGGTCGCGTAAGAATCGCGCCGTCAAGCCCCACAACAGGTCGTCGCCAAACTTGAAGTGTGGGCCGGTCCTTGGTTGCTGGCCCGGCGTCGGCACCGGCGGCGGCTTCTGCTGCCAACGATCGTCGCGTTGTAGGTCGACCAAGGGCATGCGAATGACACGTTCGACTTCGCGACTATCCAGAGACAAGTCGAACGTGGCGACGCGCGCCACGACGCAGTGCACGTGGATCATAGAGGTGCTTTCGCGAGGCGGCAGTTCGCCCAGTGGCTGGATCGCCTCCGGTGGAGTGCCGACCTCCTCGAAGCACTCGCGGGAGGCGGTTTGCAGCGGCGACTCGTCGGCCTCGTGCATGCCGCCAGGAAACCCAATCTGGCCGGCGTGCTGGTGGCTGCCATTGGGCCGCATGACGAACAGAACATGGTCGCAACCCTCGTGAACTACGATCGGGCACAAGACCGCCGCCCGGCGTAGGTCGGTGGGCGGCCAGTCTCCGGGGGCGGGCAACACACGCTGCAGATACGAATCGAGATCGAACACCAGGTCGTCTTGATACCCGCTACGGCCCGGCGAGGCTATCGGGCAAGATGTTCGCATGTCCGAGTTGGTCAACGTGCACCTCATCGATGGCACCTACGAGTTGTTCCGCAGCTACTTCGGCGCACCCGAAGCCAAGGCGCCGGATGGGCGCGAAGTGGGCGCGGTGCGTGGGCTGCTGGCGAGCCTGGGTGGCCTTCTGCGCGAGCCGAGCACAACCCATATGGCGGTTGCGTTCGACACCGTGATCGAGTCGTTCCGCAACGACATGTTCGATGGCTACAAGACGGGCGAGGGCATGGACCCGGTGTTATGGGAACAGTTCCCGTTGGCAGAACGCGCCGTCAAGGCCCTCGGGGTGGTGGTTTGGCCAATGATCGAGTTTGAGGCGGATGATGGACTCGCGGCCGGTGCCAAAAAGTTCTCCGAGCACGAACGGGTCGAGCGCGTCATCATCTGCACGCCCGACAAGGATCTCGCGCAGATGGTTGGCGGTCGCGTCGTGCAGTTGGATCGCAAGCAGCGCAAGCTCTACGACGAGGACGGCGTCTACGAAAAGTTTGGCGTCGCGCCCGAGTCGATTCCGGACTACCTCGCCTTGGTTGGCGATGATCAGGATGGCATACCGGGCGTGCCGAAGTGGGGGCAGAAGTCCGCGGCGACGATGTTGTTCCACTACGGTCACCTCGAATCGATCCCCGAGAACTGCGAGGATTGGCAGGTGAAACTGCGCGGCGCGAAGTCGCTGGCTCAGGGTCTCGCGGAGCATCGTGATGCCGCGATGCTGTATCGGCAGCTGGCGACCTTGCGCTTGGACGTGCCGATCGAGGAAGAACTCGAAGACTTGCGATGGCGTGGGCCGAACGCCGAACTCGGCGAGTTCTGCCGCGAGATCGGTTTCGCGCGCTTTATGGATCGATTCGATTAGCCACTGACGGAGCCCACGAAGTTGCTAGGATCTGCACGTCCTCGACTCACGGCCCGGCGCCATGCCGACTGATCTCCTCGTCCTCATTCCTCTTGCTGCGCTGCTGCTGGCACTCGCGGCGCTGTTCTTGCCGCCGGCCTGGCGTACTCGCGGAGCCCTTCTTGGGGCTGGCATTGCGACGATCGCAACGACGACCGTGCTGGTGCAAAACGATCAGCAGGTGCCGGAGCTTGAGGTCGCCGACCGCCCGATCACCGACCCCCACACAGGCTACGTCGGGTCGGCAGCATGTCGCTCGTGCCACGCGCATGAACACGACACCTGGGACAGTTCTTACCACCAGAGCATGACCCAAGTCGCGAGCCCCGAAACGGTGTTGGGGGACTTCGACAACTTCGAGATCGACGTCAAGGGCAAGCACTACAAGCTCACTCACGACGGCAAGGACTACTGGGTTGAGCTCGAGGATGAGGTTGCGCAAGGGCCGGAGAAGCCGCGAGTGAAGCGCCGCATCGTTCTCACGACCGGTTCGCACAACATGCAGGTGTACTGGTTCGAGAGCGGCTACGCCGTTGCCGGCCACGGTCGCGTCATGGGCCAGATGCCATTGTCGTGGCAAGTCGAAGAGCAGCGCTGGATCACGCGTGATGCGTCGTTTGTGTTGCCTCCCGAGGATTCGCATTCGCTGCAATACGCCGGCTGGAATCTGGTGTGCATCAAGTGCCACGCCACCCAAGGACGACCAAAGCTCGACATTGCGCAGGGTCAGGTTGCCGATGCGGATACGCGCGTGACCGAGTTTGGCATCGCGTGTGAGAGCTGCCACGGCCCCGGTGCGGAGCATGTTGCCGTGAACCAAAATCCACTGCGTCGTTACTCGCAGAGGCTTTCGAACCAGCCTGACCCAACCATCGTCAACCCCAAGAACCTCGACCCCAAGCAGTCCACCCAGGTTTGCGGTCAGTGCCACGCGGTCTGGGACTACGGCATGGACGATCAGCGCATGCGGATCTGGTCCGAACGTGGCTTCGACTACCGACCGGGTGGTGACGTCGAGAAGATCCGCAAGCCGCAGTTCTCCAACAAGGCGGGCGAGTCGGGGTTCTGGCCGGATGGCCTGATCCGCACCGCCGGTCGCGAATACAACGCGTTGCTTGGCTCGCCCTGTTACGAGAAGGGCGGCATGAGCTGCCTGTCGTGCCACGAGATGCATCCCGCGGACACTGCAGAAAGGACGCGCAAGGAGTGGGCGAGCGACCAATTGCATCTCGGCGGTGACAACCGCTCGTGCATGGAGTGCCATGAGTCCTTCGCGTTGGACATTCCGGCACATACGCATCATGCGCTCGGGTCGTCTGGCAGCAGTTGCGTCAATTGCCACATGCCGCACACGACCTATGGGCTGATGAAGGGCACGCGCACCCACCGCATCGAGAGCCCCAGCGTCAAGGTGACAATGGGCACCGGCCGTCCGAATGCGTGCAACATGTGCCACCTCGACCAGACGCTCGGCTGGACCGCCAAGCATCTCGATCAGTGGTATGGCATCAAGGCGCCGACCATCAATCGCGCCGATGAGCGCGCCTCGGCGATAGTGCGCGGCATCCTAGAAGGCGATGCAGGCATGCGCGCCTTGATGGCGTGGATCTTGGGGTGGCCCGAAGCACAAGCCGCCTCTGGCACCGACTGGATGGAGCCGTACCTCGCCGAGCTGTTGGTCGATCCATACCCCGCGGTGCGCATCATCGCCGAGCGGTCGCTGCGCACGTTGCCGGGCTACGAGACCTTCTGCAAAGAACTGGACGCCGCACCAGAATTGCGGCAACAGGCCAAGGCCGAGGTGTTGACGAATTGGTCAGCGCGCGGCAGTAGAACTGGCACTGGATCTGGCGCGGCCGCCAAGCCGGCACGGCCTCAGATCCTGATGAATGCCGACGGCACGCTGGACGTCAAGGAATATGCGCGCCTGCTGAAGCGCCGCAATCTCACGAAGATCCGATTGGTTGAGTAATGAGCAATACTGAGATGGACCCGTTGGCGGCTAGCCGAAGCTTCGGTTGGTGGTCGTTGTTGTGTTGGCTTTCGGTGGGCATCGCGCTCGAGGCGATGCATGGCTTCAAGGTTGGTTGGTACCTCGATGTCGGCAACGATGGTCGGCGCTTGCAGCTGACGTTGGCACACACGCACGGCACGTTGCTGGCGGTGCTCAACATCCTGTTGGCGGTCAGCCTCAAGGGAGTCGAGCCGGCAGCCACAGTTGCCAAGGCTGGCAAGCTCATGAAGTGGGCGGCGATCCTGATGCCACTCGGGTTCCTCTGTGGCGGCATCTGGTCCTTGGGCGACGACCCGGGCTTCGCCATCGTATTGGTACCAGCCGGCGGCTTGTTGATGTTCGCTGGCGTGCTATTCGCTGCGCGCGCCGCGTCGAACAAGTAACGCTACGGTTCGCTCGACGAGAGCGGATCGTCGAACTTGACGCCGGTCATCGTGGCGTTCGCAACATCAGCATCGCGAACGTCTTCATGACTGCTAGCGGACCTGTAGTACGGCCACTTTCAAGTAGCGGGTCTCGGGGCATTCGAGCGCGACTGGGTGGTCGGCACCGGCCGAACGCAGATGCAGCACGCGAACGTCCCGGCGAGCAGCCGCGGCCGACTCGCGCAGCATGCGCAGGAAGCTGTCTTCTGAGACGCTGCCCGAACACGAACATGTCACCACAAGCCCACCGCGCGCGACCTTCTCAAAGCCCAGCCGATTGAGGTCGGAGTAGCGCTGCAAGCCCAGTTCGATCTGGTTCTTGTTGGCGACCCATTTTGGCGGGTCGAGCACGATCAGGTCGTGCGCGCCGTGTTGGGCTTCGCGCAACATGTCGAACGCGTCGCCGTGCACCGCCTGCAAGGACAGCTTGTTGGCTTTGGCGTTGTGCTGGGTGTGCTCGACCATGACCTCGTCGAGGTCGCCGGCGAGCACCTTGCTGGCACCGCCGACTACGGCGTTCATTGCAAAGCCGCCGCTGTTGCAACACAAGTCGAGAACCGAGCGGCCCTTGGCCAGCGAACGCACCAGCAAGCGGTTGTCGCGTTGGTCGGCGAAGAAGCCGGTCTTGTGGCCCGTGCCTGCCTGTACCGCGTAGCGGAGCTTGTGCTCGACCACGGTGGTCGCGATCGGGTGCGCATGCGGCAGCTTGTCCATGCCCTCGCGCTCGGCCCAGTCCTTGTCTTGCAACAGCATCAGTTCGCACTTCTTGTAGTGACGCAACAACCACTCGCCGAGCGGTTCGAGCTGCTGGCGCATGCCAAGTGAAGCGACCTGCGCGACGATCGCGTCGCCGAGCTTGTCGATGATCAGGCCGGGAAAGCCATCGGCTTCGGCGTGGATGAGCCGGTAGGCGTTGGTGACCTTCGGCAGCTCCAGGGTCTGCTCACGCAGCGCGACGGCTGCCTGTAGGGCGTCGAGGAAGTGCTGCCCGGCATCGTCAATGGCATGGTCGGCGAACATGCGCAAGGCCAACTCGGCGCGCGGATTGTAGAAGCCGCTGCCGCACATTCGACCTTCGCGATCGTGCACCTTGCAGATCGAGCCGGGCGGAATCGTCTCCTGCGGCTTCTGCACCATCTTGCGGTAGAACCAGGGATGGCGGCCGTGCGCGCGGACCTTCAGGCGCAGTTCGGGCAGCTGCTGTTTGGCGGCGGACCTGACCTTGGAGCCTGTCTCCGTAGAACTCGCCCGGCCCCTACTGGTTCGGGAGTGCGCTCTGGGTTTGGAATCGCGATTCTTCATCGGCCGGTCTTCACCGGCGCCGGCGGTGCGGTCGGGAAGGTGGGAGGGTCATTCTTGATCTGCTCAAGCAACACGTCGACTGCTTTTTGCAGTTGCTTGTCTTCGCCGCGCAGCACCGAGGCGGGGTCGTTGTCGACTTCGATGTCCGGGTCGGTGAAGGCAACCCAACGGCCGTCAGGTGAGAAATTCGCGAACAGCTCGGCACCGGGCGTTGACGTAAGTCTCGTCGCGGTGCCACCGGATACAGGTGCATGCCACAGATCGCCACCATGGGTAAAGACGACGCGGTCGCCGTGCATGTCGGGATGGCGCAGCAGTTTGGTCTGGCTGAGCACATTTGGGCACTGGGCGATGACAAGGGTTAGGAGGTGCATGCGTGCCAAGACGATCGGCTTCCTTGTGGCCGAGCGCAAGACCGCACCGTTTCCGTAAACGGCCGGAAGTTACGTTCGGCCGGGAATGCGGGGGCTTTGGTAGCGCCGGATCCGTGGTAATCTCTACCGCGCCCTGCACCGGCATCCGTCGGTGTCCAACCTCGCCTGCTCCTCCACCGATATGAGAACCATTCCGCTGCTGATGTTCACGGCGCTTGCCTCTGGCATGGTCGCCCAATCCAATACCGTTGCTGGCCTAGATGGTCGACTGACCAACATTAGCAACCCAACACGCTATGGACGTCGCGGCCCGGCTTATCCCAATGGGGAAGTCGGCATGGCGTTTTCGAACACCATGTGCAACCCGGGATCGGTCAACATCCCGTGGCAACAAGCGATGCAGCCGAACCACCCGAAGTTCGGCTTCATGGTCGTGCGGGTTGTGAACGACAGGATCGAGCAGATCAACGAGTGGAGCTTCTGCAAGCACGCGTTCCTGTCGATCAACGTCAACGGCGCCTGCGGCTCGTGCCAGAACCCCGGTACCGGTTCGTTGATGGGCCTGAACTGCGCGGACACCTACGGCGCCGGCAACAACGCCAGCCGCACGTGGCTTGGCCCGCCGGAAGAAATCGATCCGTGGCTCGGCACGTGGAACCCG
>JAPYTD010000044.1 GCA_029936315.1 Planctomycetota bacterium
CGCATCATCAAGATCGATGAAGAGCGCATGAACATCGTCATCTCGCGCCGCAAGCTCATTGAAGAAGAGCGCGAAACCAAGAAGACCGCGCTGCTCATGGAGCTCGAAGAAGGTCAGGTTCGCACTGGCGTCGTCAAGAACATCGCCGACTTCGGTGTGTTCGTCGACCTCGGCGGTATCGATGGCTTGCTGCACATCACGGACATGTCGTGGGGCCGCGTGAACCATCCGTCAGAGATGGTCAAGCTCGACGACGAAGTCGAAGTCAAGGTGCTCAAGATCGACCGCGAACGCGAGCGCATTGCGCTCGGCATGAAGCAGAAGAGCGCTTCGCCGTGGGAGAACATTGGTGAGAAGTACCCGATCGGCAAGCGCATCAACGGCGAAGTCGTCAACCTCATGAGCTACGGCGCGTTCGTCAAGCTTGAGGATGGCGTCGAAGGCCTCGTGCACATCTCCGAGATGTCGTGGACCAAGCGCGTCAACCACCCGAATGAAGTCGTCAAGCAAGGCGATCACGTCGAGGTTGTGGTGCTTGAGATCGACACGGAGAAGCAGACGATCTCGCTCGGTATGAAGCAGACCGAGGTCAACCCGTGGGACATGGTCGCGGAGAACTACCCGCCGGGCACGGTCATCCGTGGCAAGGTGCGCAACCTGACCAACTACGGCGCGTTCATCGAACTGCAGGAAGGCATCGATGGCCTCTTGCACATCACGGACATGTCGTGGACCCGCAAGATCACGAACCCGAACGAGGTCGTCAAGAAGGGCGACGAGATCGAGTGCGTGGTGCTGTCGGTCGACCAAGAGAAGAAGCGCATCGCGCTCGGCCTCAAGCAACTGCAGGCTGACCCGTGGAGTGGCGACATCCCGGCTCGTTACCATATCGGTGACAGCGTTCCGGGCACGGTCACCAAGATCACCAACTTCGGCGTCTTCGTCGAACTGGAGCAGGGCCTCGAAGGTCTGCTGCACATCTCCGAGCTTGCCGACCACAAGGTCGAGAACCCGGAAGATGTGGTCAAGGTTGGCCAGAAGGTCGAAGTCCGTGTCATCAAGATCGACACCGACGAGCGCAAGATTGGCCTGACCCTGATTCAGGCTCACTTCGGTGAGAGTGAAACCGTCGAAACGGTCGGTGAAGCGCAACCGGCCACTCCGGCTCAGTCAGCCGCGCCGGTTCTCGGCTCGCTCGCAGACCAGCTCAAGGGCATTGGTCAGCGCGTCAGTGAGCGTGAGGCAGATGTGACGCCAGAAGAAGCCGCCGCGCCAGACGCGGCTGCTACCGAAACGGCCGAAGAGCCGAAGGACGAGGCCAAGGACGGCGAGTAGTGATTCGCCCTCCGGCAGCCGAGCGACGGTCGGCGCGAGCATGGCTCGCGCCGGTTGCCGTCGTGCTTGCTGCCGGATGTGTGACGACCTACGAGCCCGTTGACTTCACCAATCCGGACTCCGAGCTGATCGCAGCACCGCCGATCGTGATTCCGATTGGTGAGTTTGGCGACAGCAGCAACAACAAGCTGCTGCTTGACTTCTACAGCGGCATCCTGCGCCGCTTGCATGAAGCGGCCAGTGACGGCGACGTCGCGCTGCTGGACTCGCTGGTTACGGCCTACGACAAGCCCAGCACTCCGGACTCGGTCAAGGAGCACCTCATGAGCTTCCGGGCGATGGGGCGTGGCATCCGCTTCCGCCAGCACGTCGCCGCAAAGGCGACGTTCGAGTTGCGCTTGTCGCCAGCCGACATCGCGGCGGGCAAGAAGACGCCGGTCGAAGATCGTGTTGAGTCAGCTCTCGGTGAGGAGTTGCGGTTGGATCTGCGGATTCCGGCGATGGCCGAGCCAGTTTTGCTCGGCGGCCATGAGCACACTGATCCGTTCACCTTCTCCGTCTCTGTGACGGTTGAAGATGAATACTTCGATGGCCGCACGCGCTCGTCGCACACCGATGGCGCCGTTTGGCTGCCGCAGTCGTTTAACCTTGCCGACGGCAATGAGCTGACGCTGCCGGTCAACATCGATCGCGTCACCGATGATGCGGTGCGTCGCCACGTGTTTGTGCGCGTCGACATGCGCGGCCATGTGTTGATCGACGGGATTCGCTCGCCGGTCCAGAGCACGACCATCGGCGCTGGCTCGTTCACGCAGCTGCCTGCCGGGCATGAGATCATCCAGGCTCAGCCGCTGGCGGCGCTGAAGCTGGCGATCGCCGACTTCCAGGCGAAGAACTTCGCCAGCGCCTACCTGGCGGCGCTGCTCATGCCCCAGGCGGATCGAGTTGCGGCAGCCACATTGCTCGTCGACCAAATTCGCTACGGCCGGGCCGACCAGGCACAGGTCGCCATGGCCGCTGTGAAGCGCCTGTCGGGCTTGTCACTCGCCGTGGGCGACCGCGACGCATGGCTCGCCTGGTGGCAGACCGAGGGCTCACGCGAGCTCCTGCGGTCGAGTGCTGCGGACGTTGGCGGCCGCTAGCTGGCCCGTGAGAGCGGCCTGATTTCACACGGCTTGGTTGCCAGCTGCCGAGCTGCCCGTTAGACCTCCCGCGTGCAGTTTCCACCGGTTGAAGAACAGTTGGCCGTCATTATGCGCGGCGCCGTTGACCTCGTCGACGAGCAAGATCTGACCAGGCGCCTGACGGCGAGCCGTGATGAGGGACGGCCCTTGCGCATCAAGTTCGGGATCGACCCGAGCTCGCCGGACATCCACCTCGGCCACACGGTACCGCTGCGCAAGCTGCGCGACTTCCAGCGCCTCGGCCACCAAGTCATCGTGCTGTGGGGGACCGCGACGGCGATGGTTGGCGATCCGAGTGGGCGCAACAAGACCCGCCCAGCTCTGACACGCGATCAGGTCGAAAGCAACAAGCAGACCTACCGTCAACAGATTGGCGCCGTGCTCGACCTCGACAACATCGAAGAACGCGAGAATGGCGAGTGGTTCTTCGGCCAGACCTTCATGGACTGCGTCGTGCTGGCGAGTCGCTACACCGTCGCCCGCATGCTTGAGCGTGACGACTTCACCAAGCGCTATAAGGGTGGTCTGCCGATCACGGTGCACGAGTTTCTGTACCCGCTGCTGCAAGGTTGGGACTCGGTCGAGCTCAAGTGCGACATCGAGATCGGCGGCACCGACCAGTTGTTCAACCTGCTCGTCGGCCGCGACCTTCAGGGCCAGGAGAACCAGAAGGAACAGATTTGCCTGACGATGCCGCTGCTCGAAGGACTCGACGGCACCCAGAAGATGTCCAAGTCGCTCGACAACTACATTGGCGTCGCGGAGTCCGCTTCGGTGCAGTTCGGCAAGCTGATGAAGACTCCGAACGAGCTCGTTGAGAAGTACTTCGTCTTGCTGACCGACGTGCTGGCAGAACGCATCAAGGAGATGTTGCCGAGCCCGCTCGACGCGAAGTTCGCGCTCGCCGCAGCCGTCGTCGCTGGCTACCACGGCGACGATGCTGCTGTTGCGGCCCGTGCCGAGTACGATCGTGTTCACAAGCACGGTGGCGTTCCGGACGATTTGCCCGAGTGGACGCCGGATGAGTCGGTGCGAAGAACGGATAGCGGCAAGATCCAGTTTCCGACGGCCATGGCCGCGTCGAAGCTGGCCTCATCGAGCAGCGATGCCCGCCGCCTGATCCAGGGCAAGGGCGTGCGCGTCGATGGCGAGGTCGTCAGTGATGTGAAGGCCGAGTTCGGCCCAGGAAGCTATGTAGTTCAGGTCGGAAAATCGCGCGCCGGCCGGTGGCTGATCACCTGATTTCGCAAGGAGCGTGAAGCCCGATTGCCCCTCGTTGTAACCAGATAGAGGCGCAACACTGCTCTGCGGAGAACGCTTGGCAGGTGCGCTTCGGATCGGCTGCGTTTTATGTCGATGGTTCTTCCCCCTGCGACCTCTGGTAGGATCCAGTCGTTAGCGGTCTTCGAGGTGCCTACGATGGGGGCCTCGATAGGTGTGGTGAATGGCGATACGGCGTCGATGAAGGGCAAGCGGCAAGGCACTCATTTTTGGTTTCACGGATGCGCGTTGAGCGTTCTGCTTACCTGCTTGTCCTCCGCGGCGGTGTCTTGCGCGGCGGTGTCCTCCCCGACGTTGTCCTCCCCGGCGGTCGCTTCTTACGCGACCACCCCCACGGAGCCGTTCTCGGATCAGCAAGAGAAGCCCGTCGACCTCGAGCAGCTTCGCAGCATGCTCGACAAGTCTGGCCCCGAGGGTAAGGCCGATCGCGTCAGTGCCGTGCAGCAGCTATTGGCCCTGCCCAAGCGCGAGGCTCACCGGCTCCTGCATGAACGGCTGCGCAGCAAGGATCCGGATGGCTTGCGCCAGACGATCCTCGAAGGCCTTGGCGTTCATTTGCTGGGCAATCCATCGACCCAGTTTGGTGGTGCCGACGAAACTCTGCGCAAGGTGATCCTCACCGGCTACCTCGATGCGTGCGCCCCGCTGTGGCGCGACGCAACCGACGTCGAAGATGTGGCGAACCAACCGGTGCGCGGCGCGGCCCGTCAGGCCTTGCGACGAGTGCCTGTGCGAGAACTCGACGTGGCGGCGCGCACTCTGATGACGCGCAACGCACCGCTGGACCGCGTGCTCGTCTTGCGGTGTCTGGCTGACATGCAGCAAACGCTGTTGGCCAAGACGATCGCGGACCAACTCGAAGCCCCCGAAGACGTCGTTCGCCTCGGCGCCCAGAAGGCGCTGCAGTTGCTGACCTACGCCGACACGCCGATCCGCACCAAGGCCGACTTCGATGCATGGTTTGCGCAGTTCGGCTCGATGCGCTACGTGGATCTCGTCGAGCGCGTCGCGCGCAATGCTCCAAGCACCTACAGCCGCCTGAGCGAACAGCTCGTCCAGTTGCGCGTCGAGTCCGCCCGCGAGCTCGTGACCGTGCATATCGCTGCCAAGTCTGGCATTGATTGGGCGGCCGTTCAGGCCAGAACCTTCTCCGACGGCCGTCCGGTTCTCGATGCGTGCCTGCAGGCGCTGCAGGGTGTGCTGGTAAAGGGCACCGCGGTCGATGGAGCCGCTCCGACGCGGCAGGCCTTCTGCCGGGCACTGCTGGATCGCTTCGGCTTGGTCGGGGTCTCGACAGACCCGACGATCCAAAAACGTCGCGCGTTGCTGATCGAAGTCGCGGCCTACCTGATCAAGGCCGAGGAAACGGAGTTCGCCAACGAGATACGGACCGTGCTGATCGCCGAATTGGCCTCGTCGTCGCCTGCCAGCCAGGTTGCGGCTCTGCGCGGGCTGCGGCGCTTCCCGTCACCGGAGGCGCGCAAGGCCTTGGTCAAGCGGGCGTTGCAGGTCCTCGCCGCAAGCAAGGGCAAGCAAGAGCAACTCAAGATCATGTTGGAGACGCTCGCTGCCCCGCGCGAACCGCGCTGGTTCGCGCCGTCACCCGGCGATCCGGACCTGGCGGATTGGCTGCAGCTGATCGATACGAGCTGTCGGGCGGCGAAGGACCTCGGGCTTCGTCAGAAGGCTTTGCTTTTGGCGCAGGTGACGGACCGCGCCGGGGCGCGAGTGCCGGATGCCTTCGGCACGCTGCTGACGTTGGCAATGGATGTGAAGGTTGAGACCAACTTCCGCGCGAACTGTCTGATCTATCTCAAGGCGTGGCGTTCTGATGAGCCTTTGGCGGAGCAGTGGTTGCTCGCCCTGCATGAGCTGCTCTCCGATGACGAACAGCCAGTGCGTCGTCAGGCGGCGGAGTCGCTCGTGCATCTGCCGAACTCGAAGGACGATCGTCGCGATGGGTGGTTCAAGACGACGTTGGAAGTCATTCGCGATCGTCTGTTGGTCGAAAGGGATGAGGACGTTCTCAAGGCGCTCGTGAACTGCGTCACGGCCATCGGGGCCGAGGCCCAGATGTCCGAGAAGACGATCGGCGCCTTGAAGACCGTGTTGAGCGGTCTCGGCAGCCCGATCAAGCCGGAGCACACGTTCCGCATGAAGCCTCTGCTGCGTGCCTTGTCGACGATTGCCGCCGGCGCCAACACCGAGCCCGGCCAGTGGTTGGCCGCGTGTGAACCGCTGTTGAGCAACACGGAGCGTGGCCTGTTGCGCGTGGTTCTCGGCAGCCATGACGCGATCAGTTTGGCCAAAGACGTCGGCAGCGCGGACAAGGCGCTCGTCGATCGTTCGTGCAAGGCGATGCGCTACCTGATTGAGGCTGCCGTATTGAAGCCGGCCAGCACGGCGTGGAGCAGTTCGAGCGACTTGAAGAACGAAGCCCGTGACGTACGCGCAGCCTTCGAAGCACTCGACAAAGCGGATACCGCCCAGCGCCTGGACCAGCCCAAACACCGTTTGGTGCGGCTCACCGTCGACCTGGCCGCAGGCAAGAACGCGGAAGTCGTCGCCCGCGCCACGACCTGGCTCAAGGCGACGGGTGCCGCCGGTCCGCAAGACGTCGCCTACTCGGACCACATGCGGTTTCTCACTGCCGAAGCCCAACTGGCGCTGAAGCAGCCACTCAAAGCGCTGACAGTGTTGGAAACGCGTTCGGCAACTGCGGCCGCGACCGCCGAGGTGCTTGACCTGTCTTCGCGCATTGCCAATGACCTGGTCGCCCAAAAGGAACTCGCCCGCGCCGTCGAGGTTTTCGAACGCACCATGCGTGCGACCGCGACCGAAAACCCCCAGTTCCGCCGCCGCCTGCTGGACTGGATGAAGCACAGCATCCAGCACGACCAGAAGAATCGCGAGGCCACGCTAGCCGAAGGCCAAAAGCACGCCGCCCTGTTCGAAGCCGCCGATTGCCCGGCCCCGCTACGGGAAGCTTTCAAGCAATTGCAGTCGGCAAACTGATCACCCGAACAGATGCTTGCTTTGCAAGATGGCCTCGCTATCTTCCTTGCCACACCCATCGCGGGGTGGAGCAGTCCGGTAGCTCGTCGGGCTCATAACCCGAAGGTCACAGGTTCGAATCCTGTCCCCGCTACCACTTGTTGGTTCGCCAACATGATCAACGCCCTCAGGCCGAAACGCTTGAGGGCGTTGGCATGTACGGTGCGCTTCTAACGTCGGCACGTGTGGTTACATGCGACGGTGGGGGCGCGGTGCTGCTCGGAATGCGCGTCGAAGCCGTGCTCAGCGGGTTATGAGGCAGAGAGCAATTCAGGCCCCAAATGCTCTCGTACTCTGAGAGCACGGCTTTGGGTTATGAACCCGAGAGCAGAAAACAGGGGGTCGAACGGGATGCTGGTCGAACATCGGGCAAAAGCCGCGCCTCTTGCATGAGAAGGCCACTACGTCGTCGTGACGACATGCCTCGCACCAGACCCGCGCAAAGCCGTGCGCCAAGATCCCACAACGCAGGAATGATTCGAGAGTCGGTTGGTTGGGTTCAACTGGTCCGCACCGCACTTTGAATCGCCTACACTCCGCTCGAACGGTAGCGCCCACGTCGTCCTATCCTCCGTCCGGCGAGCCAAGTACAGTGGGGGGCAAGCGCTCCCCGTAGAGCGCCCATAAACATCCGAGCCCAGGGACTCGCAATGCACATTCAGAGTAGATGCCTCAGCAAGTTGCTGGGCGCGATTCGTCCGAACCGCGCCCAGCCTGTCCACGCCGGGGGAGTCCCGGTTCGCAAAGGCGGCGGCGCCTTCGCACTTCTCGCTCTCGCTGCGGTTGCCGCGCCAGCCGCTGCGCAACAATCGCCCTACTCAGTTCGGCTGCCAACGGAACAGCAGGTTTCCCCCACGGTGGCCTTCACTGTCTCCCTTTCACCGGTCGACGCCAAGCCCGGCGCGACGGTCACGCTAACCGTGGAGACGGACATTCAGCCCGGTTGGCATATCTCTGCCGTCGGTGAAGAACTGAGTGACTCCCCGTCTTTACCGACCAGCATCGGCTTTGAGGCACGTGGCCTCACTGCAATCGACACGCAGTTCACGCCGTCGGTGAAGCCCCGCGCGGTGAAGATCGGTGACGCAACCCATCTCCAGCACACGGGCTCCTTGTCATGGAGACGTACGTACCGAGTCCTCGAGCAGGCAACGACCTACTCCGGAACAGGGTCGATTCGGTTTCAAGCCTGTGATGAAGAACTCTGCCTACCGCCCATCACTCTGCCGTTCACCCTGGGCGCCGAAACGACCGCCCCACGGAAACCGACAACACTTCAAGTCCTTGCCCACAAGGCGATGGGGAAACCAACCACCATCGTACTCGCGGAGACCAAGCTTGAACGCAGGTTGATCAACCCCAGCGGGTTGGTCACTGCGGATCCGCAGAAGGACATTGGCGAGTACGTCAAGCAACTCAGGGCCTCCATGCAAGCCAGGGAACCCTTGACCTTGGGCGGCGCGATCGAGATAGACGGATCCTCTGTCACCCTCTACATCGCCAATCAAGAGGAGTACAGCTTGGTGAACACCGGCGCCGGCAACACCAACTTCCAGAACACCGCCACCTACATCTCGATCGACTACAACAGTGATGGCCGGATCGAAGCTTATGAGTCGCTGGCCAGCAACCTCCCGATCCGCATCTTTGACTCGATGTTTGTCGTCACCGAGATCAGCAAGAGCAAGAAGTTGATCGCTCTGCAGCAAGTGGACATCCCACTCGCCGGTGCGGTCCTCAATCGGAAGTGTCCCGACTTCTCGTACAAAACCGTCGATGGCCAGACCGTCTCGACAGACAGCATTCTAGGCAAGACGACGATCCTCGATATCTGGGCCGTCACTTGACACAACTGCTATGAAAAATTTCCGCTAGTTCAGCGGATGCAAGACAAATACACGACCGAGAAGCTCAGCGTCATTCTGCTGAGCACGGATCAAACCAAGGAGCTCTACCACAGCCGGGCAGCGAAGCTCTTCGAGGAGTACGGTGGCGGCAACTGGCCAAGCGTTATCTTTCCCGACGGCTTTACGAGCGCCCTCCGGTTTGGTGGTTTCGGCTATGGCAAGCTCATCATCGATGCGGATGGGATCATTCGCAGCGTGGGCGAATACGACGTCGAGAAGAGCCTGAAGCGCATCTTTGGTCACTAGCTGCTAGTAGTCGCACCGCACTTTGAATCGCCTACACTCACCGCTCCCCCACAGCGACCCCGCAACCGCCATCTGATCATGTTCGCGATTCTCGGTTGCAAAGCAGGTCGTCGCCACATGGATGAGCTTGGGCGAGGGTGACGACTGGCGTCGCCGCCCACCACACACAATCCAACCCATCGCTGCATTTCCCGAGGACCTCATGCAATCCATCCGTTCCCGCAGACACTCCTTGCCGCACCGTCTTCCGCGCCTTTGCCGATCTGGTGTAGTCCGGGCCATCCAAGCACAAGCCCTTTTGTTCGGTCGCTTGCTGGCCGCTGCATCGCTGGTCATCGGCGCGTCTTTCGCACAGCAGACCTGGATCGTGGACGCCGGCGGTGTCGGCGTCCCCGGCGTGCATTTCACACAAGTCCAGCCCGCTGTGGATGCCGCGGCCCCCGGCGACCGTATCGAGGTCCGCGGCAGCTACTACTACCCCGGCTTCACGATCGACCGCGGCGTCTCGGTCTATGCGGTCCAGAACGCATCTTGTTCGTCGATCAACGTGTCGGGAGTGGCGACCAGCGACCAGGCATCGCTGTACGGCTTCGCCAACATCGGCGGGCTGTTCGTCACCGCCTGCGCCGGCACGGTGCACGTGCAGGCCACCTCGGTCAGCTACGTCGCTGTCACCGACCCCGCCATCGAGATCACCAACAGCGACCGCGTCTACCTGCGTGATGTCTCTGTCGCCTGGTTGCCGAACTTCGGCACTTGGTGGGCGCCGCCCGCCGTGCGCCTGGCCAACAGTGATGTCGTGTTCGACCAGTGCACCATCATCGGCGCGCCAGGCGACGGGCTCGGCGGAACCGCGAGCACCGCGTTGTTCGTCGACTTCTGGTCGACCGCGCTGGTGGTCGGCGGCAGACTCCAAGGCGGCTGGGGCCAGGGCGGCAGTTACCAGGGGCCCGGCATTGGCTGTGAAGGTCCGGGTATAGCCGGACCGGCGATTGACGGCGGCGGCCGGACCGTTGCGCTCGCGGGCGCAGAAATACTCGGCGGCTCTGGCATGCCGAGCACATCGGGGTGCCCCGCTGGCATTGCGGCTCCGGCGGTGACGCCGATGGCGACCGGGTTTGGCCAGACGCTGCTTGCGTACGGCTGCATCGTGCAGCCCCCCTGCACCGCCTGCCCGACGGAGTCGCTCGCCTACCTGAGTTCGCCGTCGCAGACTTCGATTGGCACGACCGTCTCGATCGACGTGCAGGGTGCGAACGCAGACCTGGTCGGCCTGTTCGCAGATCTCAACCACACGGCGCTCGTGATCCCGGGTTTCGACGTTCCGTGGACGCTGTCGACGAGCCCCGTGGCGCTGGCGGCGTTCGTGCTGCCGGCGAACGGCACAGCCAGCTACTCGCAGGTCGTGCCCAACCAACCATCGTTGCTCCACCTCGCAGTCTACTATCAGGGAGTCAGTTGGTCGCCCGCGAACGGCCTCGACGCCACTGGCCCGACCGTGCTCCAGATTCGGTGATCCGCTCGACAAGGGCCTGACGATCCGCAGACCGGCAACGATTGCCGGGGACGCGACGGGCAAGCAGAAGCCTTAGAGGGAAGTTGTCGACCATCTGGCCGAATCATCGGCATCCATGCGGCCGATGTAACTCAAGCACCCGGAGCGCGATCGAGTTTCCGGATAGCACGCGTCTTCCACCAGCAAGATGCGATCGGGGCCCATGGGGATCGCCCCATGTTGCGGCCCGGAAGGCGGCCCTACCAGCGGCAGTAAGGCCCGGATTTGGCCTAGGTTCGGTGTAATCGAAGAAGCTTGCGGAGGTTTCCATTTGGTAACAAATGAGACTGCACGGTGTGATCGTCAAAGATCCGATACCCTGTGGACTGTCCATATACCCAATCAAGAAAACCAATGCGAACAACGATGCAATGGCTGGTAGTCTGCGCGATGGCATGCGGTGCGACTGCTCAGGAAGGATTGCCGCAGAGCGGCGAAGTGACTCTGAAGGCCAAAATCCGGCGTAATCAGAAACTCTTGCTGCCGAGCGAAGCAGCCACTCCGGTGGCGACGGGCTTCCACTTCCAAGATGGCTTCGGTGCGGACTTCCGCGCCAACATTGACGGCACCGCGTTGCTGATCGATGCCGACGGCGACGGCACGCTTGAGACTCGCGTCGAAGGCGAGACGGGCTTTGTGGTCCTGACCAACAACGGTCGCCGCTACGGCGTGTCGTTGTCGGCCAAGCCAAGCTGGAGCTTCAAGGCTGGCTCGGAGGTCGCGGGCAAGATTGGCTCGACCAAGATCCGCCTGATCGACCAGAACCACAACGGCAGTTTCAACGACATCGGCGAAGACGCGATGGTGGTTGGCAACGGCCGCGCCGCGAGCTTCCTGTCCGAGGTCATCTCGATCGACGGCGAGCTTCGCAACCTGAAGGTTGCAGCCGATGGCAGCAAACTGAGCTACTCGCTGTTCACCGGCGACGTCGGCAAGCTGTCGTTGCACGCGGTGACGGATGGCAAGGTGATGGCTGCCGTGCTCAACAGCAAGGACGGTCGTTACTCGGTGCACCTCAGCAAGCAGGACGCCGAAGTGCTCGTGCCGGCTGGTGATTACCTGTTGCACTCCGGTGTGTTGTCGCTGGCGGGTAGCCGCGTGACGATGCAGAAGGGTCGCAGCAAGGCGATCACGGTTGCCGCGAAGGCCGAGCAAAAGCTCAGTTGGGGTGGCCCGGCGAAGGCTGAGTTCGCTTACCAAGAAAAGGGCGATGAACTGGTCTTCGATCCGAACCGCATCTGGTTCTATGGCGCGACCAACGAAGAATACCGCGACTGGAATCCAGTCGGCAAGTCGCCGTTGATCGTGATCACCGACAAGGCCACCGGCAAGATCGTTGCCGAGGCTAGATTTCCAGGGAGTTGTTGAGGCCGTGGCCTCGTACCGGTCGCCGTGAGCGTGCCGAACAACGTCCTGAACATCTCGATTGAAATGCGTTTCGACAACTGGGCCTTTGGCGAGATTGTCGGTTCCCCCCGAGGTGAGTAGTCACCGCTAGTCCGCAACCCGATTAGCCATGCGCGGTGAGCGTTCCGCGCGCATGGTTGGTCGCCACCGTGGTTAATCGCGACCACGGTTTCGCCATCCACTTGGGCCGCGTTCGTTCCCCAGCGAATGCCGTCAACCCCCGCACTACCCCTTCCGGGCCCATGCTCCGTATCCAGCCCACTGTCGGCTTTTTGGCCACTGCGATGCTTGTGCTCGCATTTGGCGTGCAGGCGCAACGCGTGCAGCTGCACCAGGGAGAGGCGCGCATTCCGGTGCGTGTTCTCGGTGGTCGCTTGGTTGCGCGCTGCCAGTTGTCGTCGCCGACCTCGAGCGCGCCGGTCAACCTTTGGCTCGCCTACGACAAGCCGTGTGGTCTTGAACTGCACAACAAGGTTGCGGCGGGGCTCGCCGTTGAGCAGCCCGACGGCACGATGCTGCCGATCACGATTGAGTTGCCGGGCCTCGACATCGAAGTCGACATGCGCGAGCACGGTGACGAACAAGCGATGGAGGACTTCACCAAGCGCTACGCGCCGCAGATGGAGGAGATCTCGGTCGCAGGAACGATTGGCGGCAAGATCCTGTCGCAGTACGAAGTCACCTACGATCTCGCTCGCGGTCAGGTTCGTTTGAAGCCTGCTGTCGATCGCGAAGGCGCGCGGCCCGATGGTCCGGAGAAGCACTACGTGCCCGGTTCGGTTGCCGGCGACATCGCGTGGATGCCCGCCAAGCTTGCCAACGGCCAGGTGCGCATGCTCGGCATCGGCTCATCACGCTACGATGCCGTTGTCGACGAAGACTTCTGCTTCGAAGTCGACCAACCCGGAGGCCAGATCGGCTCGGTCGTCGTGGCCGGCTTCGATCTCTCGAAAGTGGTGGCGTGGCGTCCGGAATCCTACGACCACGTGCACCGTGACGGCGCGCTCGCGACATTGGGGCTCGGCTTCCTGCAGAGCTTCCGCGTGCACATCGATACCAAGAATGGTTGGATCGGCCTGACTCGCGTCAAGCAGTTGCCGTTCCCCGCCGAAGAGGCGGCGTTCTTTGTGGCGCGCGCCGAAGAAGAAGTGGATCCGCTGCTCGAATGGATCAAGCAGCACGGCGAGAGCCGGCTGGCAGGCGAGGCCGCCAGCATGTTGTTGCAGATGCAGGTAGATGAAGGTGCCGACGCCAAAGACATTGAGCCGGCGTTGCGTTGGATGCACGAGACGCGCCCTGCCGACATGAAGGCGACCGAAGCGCTGCTGACGGTCGACATGTTGGTGCAGAGCAGGCGTCCGGACCTGGCAGTGATGGCTGGTCGCCTCGGCATCGACGGCGGCCGCAAGGACCGCTACCCCGAGGCAACGCATCGCTTGCACGTTCGCCTGGGCGAGTTGCTGCTCGAGATGAAGGACCAGCGCGGCGCCTGGGAACACTTGATGTCGGCCGCGTTTGGCTTGACGGATGCGTTTGGCTCGGCTGATCGCGCCAAGGTCAACCTGCTGCTCGGTCGCGTCTACGAACTGCAAGGCAAGCATCGTCGTGCGATGTCGCGCTACGTGCAGGCCGTGATCTCGCCGGAGTTTGGTCCGCAAGCCGTGCCGCTGATGGAAAATCTGCAGTCGAAGATGGGCGGTGCGCCGTTCTCCTACGAACTCGTAGATCGTTTGATCTCCGGCAAGGTACGCAGCATGACGGCGCCGACGCGCTTCGTCGCGAGCGGCAAGAACGACAACAACCGCTGCGTATTGATCGAGCACATCACCAACCCGCACCTCGGTCAGAAGCAGGGCGAAAGGTGGCGCGCATTCACCGAAGGCGGCGCCATGGTCTTCGAAGCACTGCAGAGCCACTTCCCTGTCGACCGCGTCACGATGCTGTCGTACCACGTCGACGCGCCGCAGCCGGTGGCGTTGATGAACGAGGTCTCAATGGCGATGGCCGACTCGGTTGGCAAGAAGCCGGTGTTCCTCGTCAATGGCCGTGAAGCCGGTCCCGGTGCTTGTCGCTACCCCGATGCTGACAGCGTCTACCAGGACGTTCGCGATGTGACGCTGCAAGGTCTGCGTCGCAAGAGCCCGTTCACGATGACGATCTCGGCGCGCCTCGAGCAAGGTGTGGTGCGAGGCACCCTGCAGATCAAGGGGCCGACACGCTTGGGTCGCAATGTTGAATTGACCCTCGCGGAGAAGGGCGCCATCTACCCGGGCCTCGGCGCGACGGTTGTGCACCGCATGGTCGCCCGCGCCGCATTGACCGAACGCGTTCGCGGCATCAAGTGGCAACCGACCAACGGCGTCATGGAGGTCCCGTTCGAGCGCGCGCTCAACGACATCGAAGCAGCCAACCTCGCGTTTCTAGATGCCTACGAACAGCGGGGCGGTTCGCCGGCCTCGCGGTTGTCGACGCGCCTCGCGAAGGACCAACTTGTGGTCGTTGCAGCCTTGCGCGAGCCCGGCACCCGCATTGTCGAGCAATCGGTGCAGTGCGACGTGCTGCTCGCGGGTCATGAGGGCCAACGATGAGTGAGACAAACCGCACACCTGCCGAGGTTCGCGCCGAACTGAGTGACCTGGCTCGACCCGTTGCCGAACAGCTGCGTCGCGGCTTGGTGCAACAAGAGACCCGTCGCCTCAGTGGTTTGGCGGGCCCGACGCTGGCATTCCCGGCGACGTACTTGTTCTTGGTGGTGTTGATGGCGCCACTCGGGATCGACCTGCAGCTACCATGGTTGGTCCTCGTGCTGTTGACGGTGATGTTGCCGTGTTGCCGCGTCCTGTTGCGTTGGTACCAAGCACAGCAGCAACGCGTCGCCGATGCCGTTGCGCTGCGTGCGATCGACAGCGAATTGCAGTTGGCCGACCGCATGGCAACGGCGCACGAGTTCGTCGAGGTTGCGCAACCCGATGGCTTCCAGTTAGCCGCGATTCGCGATGCCCAACAACGAATCCAAGCTGCGCATGTCGCCCGTCCAAGCCGACCCGCTGTGGCTCCCGAGTCGCCGCGCAGTCTGTCGGTGGCTGGGCTCGCCGCTCTCGCGCTGCTGTGGTTCGCCAGCTTGGTGACCGTCGCCGTTCCGGTCGACGTTGCCAACCCCGGCGGCGAACGCCAAGTTGCCGCGGTGGCGCAGAAGCCGAGCGAGCAGCCGCTCGATATCGTGAACCAACCCAAGCCGGAGGTGAAGGTCGCGGCGCAACGCACGCCTCGGCAGGCGCAGAAGGACAGCAACAGTTCGTCGGTCAGCGAAGATGAAACGTCGAGTGACGCCAGTCGTCGCGGCAAGAATCCAATTGGCAGTGGTCGCAGTGCCGAAGCGCGCGCCGCCGCCGGTGGTGGTTCGGAGCGGGGCCAGCCAAGCAACCAAGCCCAGAGCACCAAGGGCGAGAAGTCCGCGAAGCCAAAGGCCAAGAAGAAGCCGAAGTCCAAGAAGGACGGCGCGGAGAAGACCGAAGACCAGAAGAAGCCGCCGCAAGAGTCGGGTTCGACGTTGGGTCGTGGTTCGGGCAAGGGTTCGTCGAAGAGCCCTACCGCTTCGCCGTGGTCCGCCAAGGATCAGGTCGTCTCCGACGACGAACAGGATCCCGAAGAAGACGAGGAAGTCGACGACGAGAACGACGAGTCGAAGGCGCGTGGTGGTGTGCAGCCGAACCTTCGGCAACGCAAGCCGCCGGTGAATCGCGATCTCCAGATCTCGATGGGCAGCGGCAAACCACAGGACGACGCGAACGGTCGCGGCGGTCCCGGTGGTCCTAAGAAACAACGCGGCGTGGCGCAGCTGGTGCTCGGGGTGACGTTCCCCGATCACATCAGCGCCAAGCCGAATCCTGGTATGAGCAAGATCACCCAGGAACGCATTGAACCCCAGGCCCAACAGGGCGACAGCATCAACGGCGAAGGCCGGGGTGCACGCGCCGCTCCGATGGGTCACCTGTCACGCCGAGTTCTGAGTCCATGGATGCAGGATCTCGTGCGCAGCTTCTACCTAAGCCTTCGTGAGGAAGGCGGACCGCAGTGATGAACGCCAAAGAACTAGTCGAAGTCGCCGAGCGCGACGCCCAGCGCTTCCGTGATGTGCACCAGAAGATCAAGACGGAAGTGCAGCGCTTCATTGTCGGGCAGGAGGCGGTGCTCGATGCCGCACTGACTGCTCTGTTCGCCGGCGGCCACGTCATGTTGGAAGGTGTGCCGGGGCTCGGCAAGACGATGATGGTGCGTTCGATCGGCCAAGCCGTCGACGTGCCGTTCTCCCGCATCCAGTTCACGCCGGACATGATGCCTGCCGACATCCAAGGCACCAACGTGCTGATGGAAACGGAAGGCGGCGGCCACGAGTTGCAGTTCCAGGAAGGGCCGCTGGTGTCCAGTTTGGTGCTCGCCGATGAGATCAATCGCGCGACGCCGCGCACCCAGTCGGCGTTGCTCGAGGCGATGCAGGAGCGACAGATCACCGTTGGCCGCCGCACCATCAAACTGCAGGAGCCATACTGCGTCATGGCGACGCAGAACCCGGTCGAGCAAGAAGGTACGTATCCGCTGCCCGAAGCGCAGCTCGACCGCTTCTTGATGAAGATCCAGGTGGGCTATCCCGAGATTGAGGAATACGAAGCGATCGTCGACCGCACCACGTCCGGCAAGGAACCGGAGATCAACAACGTCTCCAGCAGCAAGGAGATCATGGAGCTGCGCAAGGTGGTGTTGTCGGTACCAGTGCCGCAGTTCGCCAAGCGCTACGCGATTCATTTGGTCGTCGGTGCGCAGCCGGGATCGGACTTTGCGCCGAAGATCGTGAATGAGTTCGTCTCGTTGGGTCCGAGCCCGCGCGCTGTGCAGAGTCTGATGTTGGCGTCGAAGGTACGCGCACTTACAGAGGGCCGCTTCGCCGTCAGCAACGACGACATCAAGGCCGTCGCCTACGACGTCATGCGCCACCGCATCATCGTCAATTTCCACGGTGCCGCTGACGGGGTCACGGCCGACCGCGTCATCCAAGAGGTGTTGCAGCACGTGCAACCGCCGGTCGTCTAAGCACGGTTTCTGAACATCTATGGCGAACGCCGTAATTACTGCGAAAGAACTGTTCGACCCGGCCTTCCTGGACTCGGTGTCGCGGTTTCGCATCCTCGCCAAGCGCGTGGCGCGCGGTGGTGTGCACGCCGAGCAACGCTCGCGGCACATGGGCTCCGGCATGGAGTTTCGCGACTACCGCGGCTACGCGCCGGGCGACGACTTGCGGGCCATCGATTGGAACATCTACCGCCGACTCGGGCGGTTGTTTCTGCGGTTGTTTGAGGAGTTCGAAGACCTGCCGGTCTACCTCGCACCGGACGTCTCGCGCAGCATGTTCCACGGCAACCAGCCGCGCGCCCACGCTGGCCTGCGTGCGGCCTTCGCATTGGCGGCCGCTGCTCTGAACCACCACGACAGTGTTGGCTTGTTTCCGTTCGCCGACGAATTACGCGTGGCATTGAAGCCGCGTAGCGGCCGCGTGCGCATGATGCGCATGGCACAAGCGCTCGCTGCGCAGCAGCCGGGCGGCACCACGGACTTCGCCAAATCCCTCGGCAAGTTCGCGCGTCTGGGCATGCGCTCAGGTTTGCTGATTGTCGTCTCCGACTTCTTTGACCCGGGCGGCATCGAAGCGGTGCGTGAAAGCCTGTCGCGGCAACGTCACCGTTTGTTGTTGGTGCAACTCACCCGCAAGACGGACCAATTCCCGGATCTTTCGGGCGACCTGTTGTTGCGCGATTGCGAGAACGGTCAGGAACACGACGTGTCGGTGACGCCCGATGTGCTCGCCGCCTATCGCCGCGCCTACGAGTCCTTCGAGCAAGGTTTGCACAAGTTGGCGATGTCGCAGCAAGCGGGCCTGGTCCGCGTCGATGTCGACGAGCCGGTCGTTCCGCAGTTATCGACGTTGTTTGAGTCGGGGGCCTTCGTCGTATGAGCTTCAGCAACCTCCCGCTGGTGTGGGGCCTGCTCGGCGCACTTGTCATCGCGGGCATGCTTTACTTGTTGCAGCGATTGCGCGTTCGCCATCGGCTGGTCGAGGTCGAGACGACCTTGTTCTGGCAACAGGCGATGGAAGAGTCGCGGGCACGCGTGCTGGTGCAGCGCTTCCGTCATCCATGGGCCTACATCTTGATCCTCGCGATTGCGCTGTTGCTTTGGCTGTCGGTCGCTGGTCTGCGCGGCGGCGGCAACGCCCAGCGCGATCACGTTGTGCTGCTGGATGGCTCGGCTGCGATGGCCATTGGCGAACGCTTCCCAGAAGCGGTTTCACTGGCGAGTGACTATGTCGGCGCCCTGCCCGAAGACGCGCGCACCGTGGTGTTGTGTGGCGGTCGCGTTCGCACGGTGCTGCGCCCTGGGGAAGAGTCGCTACTACTAGCGCGTCGTTTGCAGGATGCGCAGCCAGAGGCCAGTCCCAATACCGTCGCCCGCGTGCTGCAACAGTTTGCCCAGGTTCGCGGCAATCGCCCGATCACGGTATGTGTCGTCGGCGAGCATTCGTTGTCGGCGGGCGAGTTGGCGCTGCTGCCAGAGTCGATCGAAGTTCGGCAACTCAAGGTTAGCGAACGCACCGAGACCAACGCTGGCATCACGGCTTTCGGCGTGCGCCCTGCCGCTTCCGGCAAGTGGCACAACGTCGACGTGCTGCTTGAAGTCGTCGGGCCGGCGATTCCTGATCTGCAACTCGATGGTGTTGCGTTTGCGAATGCTCCCGAAGTGACTGTCTCGGCCGATGGCTCGCACTATCACTTCCGCGATGTGCCAGCTCACGGCCAGTCGTTGCTTGCGTCGTTGCCTGGGGGGGACGCGCTGGTACACGACGACCATGCGCAGTTCGTGCTGCCGGATCGCCGCCCGATTACCGTTGCTGTGCAAGCGGGCGTCGCGGACGTGTTGCGGCAGGTGCTCACGGCGGACGCCGGGGTCGTGCTGCAGGACACTGTCGATGCCGAAACCCGTGTCGTCATTCGCAGCGTTGGCAGCGACTTTGGCGGCCAGCTTCCGGCGCTCGAACTGAGCACGATGGAGCAAGCTGAGGATGCCTTCTTGGTCTTTCATCCGCCCGGACTCGACCCAGATCAGGTTCTTGACGATCTCTACCGCGGTCTCGGCCTCAACGAGATCGACGCCATGTCAACTTCGGCAGCGCTTGGTCGGGCGGTCACGATGGGGGCGAAGCCCGGCACCAGCAAAAGGCTGTGGGTGTGGCAGAAACTGCTTCATCCTGACTACGACTTCGTCAACTCGCGGTCGTTCCCGTTGTTTGTTGGCCTGTCGATCCGTTGGCTTGCCGGCTTCGAAGCAGGCCCGGATCAGATCGCCGTTGGTCAGCCACTATCGCTCGCTGATGGCGCCGTGAAGCATGAGGGTGGCCAAAGCCGTGCCTTCTCCGCATCGTTTGTGCCTGGACTCGCCGGTTCGTATTCGATGGCGAGCGATGTGAACGCGAGTGGTGTCGCCGTGGGCAGCAAGGGATTCGCCGCTTCCTTGCTCGACCCGCACTCGACGGGCGTTATCGATGGCTTTGCCGCGCCGTTGCCTGCTGCGACGACGGCCACGGCCAGCGGCTATGACCTGATTACGGTGCTCTTGTTCCTCGCTCTGTTGCTGCTCGGTGTCGAGTGGTTGCTCTTCCGCACCTCACGCATCCCGTAACGCCTCGCTTCATCGATGAACTTTCAGTTCCCCGAGTTCCTGTGGTTGCTGCCGCTCGCTGCGTTGGTGTGGTTTGTGCCACGCCGCGCGGTCGCATGGCGGCATGCCTTGCTGCGCACGGTTGTCATATTCGCGTTGGTGCTGGGGCTCGCTCGGCCCGTGCTAGTTAGCGTCGCGTGGACGGATCATCACGTTGTCATTGTCGATCGCAGCGCGAGCGTTGCCGATCCCGACGCCATCGATGCGGCGTTGCGGGCGGTCGAACAGGCGTTGCCCGAAGGCGGGGTCCGCGTGCTACTCGAGATTGGTGGCCGCAGTTCTACTGCTAGTGAGCAGCCAACGTTCGATCAGCATCTTGCGATCGATCAGAGCCATGCCTCGCCACTGGGCGCGGCTTTGGCGCGTGCCCTGCGCACGATTCCGGAAGGCTCGGGCGGCGCGGTCACGTTGATCAGTGATGGCCTGGCGACCGATGGGCGTTGGCAGTCGGGCTTACAAGAACTGACTCTGCGCGGTTTGCCGCTGCACTGTGTCGAGCTCGCGCACGATACCGAAGACGTGCGCACCGTCGGCCTGACGGTACTTGACGACCTGCGAGTCGGCCACGTCGGTCGCGTTCGCATTGCAATTGCCGCGGCGAAGGCAACCGTGCAAGTCACGCTGACGGTGGATGGCGAGCAAGTCGCACAGTCGCGCGAGATCGCCTGCAATGGCATCGTTACCGTCGAACTGCCGATCGAGCCAAGCAAGGCAGGCTACGTGGCACTGACCGCGAAGGTTGGCCGCACCGATGCTGTCGACGCCGATCCCAGTAACAACGAGCTCGTGCGTACCGTCGCGGTACAGGACCCGTTGCGCGTTCTCTATCTCGGTGCCCGCGTGCAGGATGCCGCAGCGCATCTCGGCCAACTGCTCGGCGGTGGCTTCGAACTGCGCGAACCAACCAGCGGGCAACCACTCGACCTCGAACGCACTGACCTGACGATGCTCGACGATCGCCCGGCCGACCAAGTGCCGGAGAGCTGGCAACAAGAGATGGCCGACGCGGTGCAGCAGCGCGGAATGGGGCTGTTCGTCAGCGGTGGCCGATCGGCGTTCGGTCCCGGTGGCTACCACGACACGGTTATCGAGACGATCTCACCGGTCGAGTACGTGCAGAAGGAAGAGAAGAAGGATCCGAGCACGACCCTGGCGATCGTCATCGATACATCGGGCTCGATGGTTGGCAACCGCATGACGCTGGCCAAGGAGGTCGCGCGCCTTGCGATTCGCCGGCTGCAACCGCACGACAAGGTCGGCATCGTCGAGTTCTACGGCACCAAGCAGTGGGCCGCGCCGGTGCAATCCGCCGCCAACTCGATCGACATCCAACGTGCGCTCAACCGTCTGGGTGCTGCCGGCGGCACCGTGTTGTTCCCAGCCGTTGAAGAGTCCTACTACGCGTTGAAGAACGTGCAGACACGCTACAAGCACGTGCTGATTGTGACCGACGCAGGCGTCGAGACTGGTCCCTACGAAGCGTTGTTGCGCAAGATGTCGGACGACGGCATTGCGGTGTCGACGGTGTTGGTTGGACCGGGTCGCCACAGCGAGTTCTTGGTCGAAATCGCGGATTGGGGCGGTGGTCGTTACTACCACTCGCCGGATCGCTTCAACCTGCCGGAGTTGCTGCTCAAGAAGCCGAGTACCTCGATGTTGCCGCCATACCGACCGGGCAACTTCCAGATCGAAGCTCGCGGTGGCCGCGGTTGGTGGGGCGACGTCGACTCGGACGCGATTCCGCCGGTGCAAACGTTGGTCGAAACCTCGCTGCGCCCCGGTGCCGACTTGTTGTTGTCGGTTGCCGGTAGTTCGCGCCCAGTGATGGCGTCGTGGCAGTATGGCCTCGGCCGCGTCACGTCGTTGAGCACGGAGCCGGTTGGCCCAGGCACCCGCAAGTGGAGCGAGTGGCCGGGCTACGGCCCGATGCTCGGGCGCGTCTTGAGCCGCACCTCGCGTTCCGCGCAGCCGCCGTTTGCCGTCACGGTGCGTCGCGATGCGACGCACCTCTACATCGAAGCACGGCGCGAAGTTCGTTCGTCGGTCGTGCCCGTGATGGAGTTGTCTGGTGACAATTTGGCCGGTGATAAGGGCGTGCAAATTCCGATGCGCGAGGTTGCCCCCGGGGTCTTCCATGGCACTCGCATCGCTGCCATCGACGACACCGTCAAACTCGTGGCGTCCACCAGTGATGGTTGGCGGCACCGTGTCTGTTCGGATCCGCTGTCGGCGCGGGCGCCAGAGACCCAGGTCGATCCGCGTGCCGCCTTGCCCACGGCCGCCATTGCGGTGGCGACGGGTGGCGCACACGTTCGTGATGTCGCGGCGATTCCGACGCTCGCAGTTGCTCGCACAGGTTCCCCACTGCAGGTGTGGCCGGTATGGCTGTGGTTCGTGCTGCTCGCTTTGCTTACTTATGTATTGGATGTGTGGCACCGCCGTCGTGCGGGCGCCGCACGGAGGCTCGTCTGATGGTCGTTCGCACCGGCGCTCTGTGCGCACTGTTGTGGTTGTCGCAGCCGCTCGTGTCCCAATCGGGGCAGAGCCCAGTGGCCGAAACCCTCCATCCCAGCGTGGTCTCGCTCGCCGAGAAGGCGTTAGCGACGAACCACCCGGAATCGCAAGCCGATGCGTTGTGGCAAGCCGCGGCTGCGGCCCACGGCGAAGTCCGGTTGTTGGTCGACATGATGCAAGCTCGCATCGCGAGCAACCAGGAGCCGGGAGCCTCGCGCTTGCTGTGCGGCATCCTTCGCTATCAGGGCCAACCGCACAAGGCGTTACGCGTAATCGGCGCCATCCCGGTCGGTCAGCGCAGCGATGGCGACCTCTTGTTGCGCGCCGAGTTGCTCGACACGCTCAGCCGCGGTGATGACGCCGCGCGCGCCTATGACGAACTGCTGAAAAAGCAGCTCGAGCCAGCCCTGCGGCGCCGCATTCTTTTTCGCCGGGCACTTGTCGGCAGCGACTCGATCGCGCGACTCAAGTCGTTCGCGAAGAGCCCCGAACTAGACCGCGAGCAACGCAACCAGGCAGCGATCATCCTGGCGTTGCGCAACGAACCTGCTGCCGCAGTCGAACTCTACGACGTGCAGGGCGAAGGCACCGAACGCTTCCGCCAGCTAGTGCGTCTCGCGGAATGGGCGTTGGCCGCCAAGGACTACAAGAAGTCGCAAGAGTGCGGTTGGGAGGCGGTGCAGGTTGCGAAGATGAAGCGTGACCGCCGCTACGCGTTGACCGTTGTGGTCTCTGCGTATCGAGCCGGCGACGCGATCGACGCGTTGCTGCAACGTCTCGAGGCCAGTCCTGAGTTGAAGGATGATGCGCGCCAGGTCTGGATTGATCTGTTGCGTGACGAAGGCCGCGTCGACGATGCGTTGCGCTTGTTCCGCCATGGCAGCGAGGGCGACCAGGGCAGCAGTGCCGATCAGGGCAAGGGCAAGTGGACCCCGGCGTTGCGTCGCCAGTTGCTGGAGATCTGTCGCGAGACCGGCCGCGAAGATGTGTTGATCTCTCAGTTTCGCGAGCTGATGACCGCCGAACCAGACAACCTCGAATGGCGCAGCGGTTTGAGCCGTCACTTCCTCGAGAACGGAGACCGCGCCCAGGCCAAGGCGGCGTGGCAGGACTTCGGCAAGGGCGAAGTCAGCGCCGACCGACAGCTTGAGGCGGCCTATTCGCTGATGGATCTCGGTTTGGATGACCTCGCGTTGCGTGCCGCTGGCATTGCGATCAAGTCCGAAGGCTTACGTGAAACGGCGCAGCTGTTCGTCGTCAAGCTGCACGTCGACCGCGGCCGCTTCGATGAGGCGAGCGCGATGTTGCTAGAGATCGAAGGCAAAGCCGACGGCCACGACGCCGTGCTCGCCGAAGTTGCCGGTATCTATGAACGCATGGACCGTCTCGATCGAGCGGTTCAAGTGCTCGATCGCATGCGCGAGGCGTTCGGGGGTTTCCTCGGCACGGACCTCGACATGAAGTACGCGCTACTGTTGTCGAAGGTCAATCGCGAGCACGACGCGTTGGTCGTCTGGCGTTCGTTGTGGTCCAAAGTGCGCAGTACGCCACGCGGTCGCTACGTCGAAGACCGCATGATGACGGTGGCCGCGCGCCTCGGCGTGTTGGCCAAGATTGCGATCGAGCTTGAGGACAAGCTTGATGCCGGTAGCGCGGATACCACCGACGTCGAGTTGCTGGTCCGCCTCTACGTCAAGGTGGGGGATTCTGCGGCGGCGACCGAGATCACCGAACAAGCGTTGCGCACGTCTGACGCCTCGGACCTCGACATCATTCGTCGCAAGGCAACGATCTACCTCGCGTGTCAGGACTACCTCGAATACGAGCGGCTGATCGAACAGCTGATTGAGCGCGACACCGAGAATCGCCTCGACCACATGCGCGAGCTGACACTGAGTCGTCTCGAACGCGGCCGTCGTGCGCAGGCGATTGAGAATCTGCCGGCGCTTCGTGCTGCCGAAGACGACAGTGGCATCGCCGATGAGTTCGAGGCCGGCATTTACCAGCTGGCTGGGCTAAATGAACCGGCGTTGAAGAGCTACGTGAAGGGGCTCGGCCGCTTCCCCGATCGCATCGATACGCATCTGCTGGTTGCCAACCTGATGCGTGAAACCGGGCGCGAAATGGAAGCTGCCCGACGCTTCCAATATCTCGCCAGCACCGCCAAACGCGATGACTTGTTCACGATCGCTATTGACGGCATTCTAAACCTGCGCGCGCAAGACGATACGCAAGTGCCGAAGTCGGTTGTCGACTGGGCGATGCGGGTCACGCTCGAGCGGTTGGCAGAACGTTCGCACCGCTTCTATCTGCACCGTCTCGCCGCCGACCTGGCTGAAGAGATGAACGACATGCCGATGTCGATCCGCACGCTAACCGCCGGCATTCCGGTGGCTGGCGAACGCCGCACGGCGTTGTTGCGTGAGATCCTCGGCAAACTTCGTTCGCTCGATAAGAACGCGCGCGTCATGTTCGGTGGCAGCCGCCGTCAGCGGGTCAGCCCCGAATGGGATGCTGCGCCGTACGTCATGATTGGTCGCCGCTTGCTCGGTCAAGGCGAAGTGGTGCCGCCGCAGGTATACATGGATCTCGCCGCGATCTTCCTGCACGTCAAGGCAGTGCCGGACGCGATGCGCACGTTCTCGCGCGCCGCCGAACTGTTGGATCGTGGCGAAGTGCATCGTCAGGCCGCGGCCGTGCTCGAAGAGGCTGAACGCTACGATGGAGCTCTGAAGTTCTATCGTCGCTTGTTGTCGGTCGATGCGAACGACGTTGGCTTGCTTGTCAAGATTGGCCGACTCGAAGAACTCGCGGGCCGTGACGTTGCGGCGCGCTCTGTCTACGAGCAAGGGCTGGCCGCAGCCTTGCGGCAAACAGCGCCTCGTGTGCATGTCGCCACCGAAGAAGCGCCGGATCCGGATGACATCTTTGGACTCCTTGGTCGCCAGCGCAGTGTCGACGCGATCACGACGGCGATGCCCAAGTTGCTTGAGGGCTTGTTGGTGACGATGTCCGAGAAGTACGCCGTTGGCTACTTGCAAGAGATGCAGAAGCTGGTCAAGCAAGACCTGCAGCAGGTTGTTGCTAATGATGGTGCCGATGAGGCAACCGTGACCACGATCGACCAATTCCCGCGGTTGGCCGCGCGCGCTGACATCCTGCGCCGCCTGTGCTTGTGCTACCGCCAGTTAGAGGTCGCCGACGCGATGGATAAGGAATTGCTGCAACGCTTCCCCACGGATCGCGCGCTCGCCAAGGCCAGCATTGGGCATCGCGCGGCGCGTGGTTTCCACGTGTCCGCAGGTCGCTTGACGGAGGCGTGCGAGTTCCGCAACGATCCGGACTTCGCGTGGTTGGCCAGCAGTGGCGAGATCGAGGGGCCAATTCCGCCGGAGATTGCTGCTGCTCGCGTCGTGCCGTTGTTGGTCGAAGATCCCGCCAAACTGCGTGCGATGTTGGACAACATTGACGCGGCCGCGTTCAAAGCCACCAACTTGAGCAGCGTTCCAGTCTTGCTGGGCGCGTGTGCCGTCGTCGGCGCCATCGATGCTGGCGAACGCATCGCGCGAGCCGGTGTCCGTATTGCAGCGACGTTGAGCCAGCGCGAACAGATCCAGCTCGGTCGCAACAACGCCGCGGCCGTGATCAACCTCGCATCGCGACTAAACCCAGAGCTGAAGGATCGCCTGCGCCAGTATCGACTGCAACGCACGGCCGCCAAGGGGCCCAAGGCCTTGGTGCAGATGCAGTTCCAGCTCGAAGGCCAGACCGACATGTTGCTCGACGCGGAAGTCGTCGAGCAGATGTTGCGCAGCGAGGTCGCCAACAGCGCGCAAGAACAGTTCGGCTTGCGCAGTATGCAGCTTTTGTTTTTCCTGCCGGTCGAGCGTCGCGCGTCTTTGGTGCGTGAGCTCTACACTGCCGCGCCAGCCAGTCAGCGGTTGAAGGTGCTCTCCCAAGGGGCGGACTTCATCGAAGAGCCGCTATCCGATGGTTACATCGAGTGGTTCAAGGCGGTGTTCGAACGCGAGTTTGCCGAAACGGATAAGCGCCAGCGCCGCAATGCCGGGTTTAGCTACTCGCGGACTGGCAGCACCCGATTGAAACGCGCGCGCCTTGAGGTCGCGATCAAGCTGGGTGGTAGCCATCGCGAATGGTTGCGGCTGTTGCAGCTGGTTGCCGTTGATGGCGAGACCGAGCGCGCCAAGTTGATGCTTGAGCAAGGCATTCCCGAGATGCTGGTGCGTGACGATCTGGCTGGCTTGATCCCGAATCGACCGAAGGCGCTCGATAAGCGGCAGGTCGCAACGGCCATGGACCAAATCGCAGCCTTAGGTTTGCGTGATGCTGCTGCCGCGATCGTCGAAGCAAAGCTCAAGAAGTCGCGACGGCATGAGGCCTTGTTGTTCATGCAGTGGTTGCTGCGCACGGAGATGCCAGGCGCTAGCCAGTTCGTTGCCGATGCCACGGCGAACGCGAAGGCGAAGAGTGACCTGGACCTGATGGAGCGCACGTTGAAGTTCGAGGAACAGCGCGGTCGGCTGGTCGAGGCTAGTGAAACCCTGCAGCGCTTGATCGCCGCGGACAAGCTGCGCACCAAGCGCTGGCAGTCGCGCCTAGCCGCTATGCACGTTCGCCTCGGCAACCCGGAAGCGGCCAAGGAGCTGCGCGAAGGCATGGGTAAGGCGAAAGACAAGGCGCCAGCGATCTCCAGCGTTCCTGGAGCTGCCGTAGTGTTGCGGGCGCTGGGTGTTAGCCGCGCGGCAGTGCGTTCGGCTGCCGACTTGACCAAACTGGAAGACGGCGCCAAAGGTCGGGTCGCTCTGCGTCGCAAGTGGCGAGGTCAGGGCAACGGTCGCATCATTTATTCACCGTTGTTCCCGAGGGCAAACATCTCGCTGACACCGCGCGACCTCGAAGCTCTGCAAGACAAGGACTTCGTCGCGGACGAAGCGCGCCGCATGCTGCGCTTGCTCGAAGATGCTGGCCAGCTCGGTTCGCAGAGTCTGCTAGGCCCGTTGCTGCAAGCATTGCCCAAGGCAAGTGATCCTGCGGTTGCCTGCGAGAACCACCTGAAGACGTTGGCGACTGGAGACGGTGGCACATCGGAATCGGTCTCGCTGCTGGTGTCGTTGGCAATCGACGAACTGCCCGACGAGCTGCGTGAACGTATCGTGGCGGCGCTGTTGTTGCGGCGCGAGGTGCCAGACGAAGCTCGCATGCGTAGCATCGCGCACGAACTGGTTCGCATGAAGCGACCCGAGGCGGCTGCCCACCTGTACCGCTTGGCAGTGCTCGCGGCGAGTGACGGCCAGCCTTCGTACCTGATGCGGGGCAAGCGGGAAAAGCCTGCGGAGGTCATCAAGGCGGTGCGAGAGCGCCTCGGCGGGGACCTTGGCCGCACGACGGCTGTTGCGATGGTCGATGACAAGCTGGCCGTGACCGAAAACGCGGACATGGTGGTCGCGGCGTTGGAGTCGTGGGCGACTTTGCTGTCCGAAGAAGAGCTGCAAGCCCGCGTGTTGGAGCTGCACAAAAAGGTGTGCAAGCTGCGCCTTGCACGCATGACTTCCTACACCTTCCAACAGAAGGCGGTGCCGCTGTCGGGTGCGTTCTGCAAGGCGTTGCTGCGAGCCGGTATGACCGATGAGGCGATGGTCGAGTTGCGCCACTTGCTGTGCTTGCCGGTCGCCGACATCTACGGTCGTGTGTCGCGCCGCATTGCACGCGGAGCCAATGAGCAGATTGAAGAGCTGTTGGCGATCGAGTCACCGCACCAGCAGGCGTGGCTCAAGATGATCACGGAGCGCGCATTGCAGTGGCATCAGGACGGCACATTGGCGAAGTCGGTAGAGACGCTTGGGTTGCTGGGCGTCAAAGCCGGGGAAGCGGGCTTCCAAGGTCTGGCGGCGTCTTGCGCGGAGCAGTTGGTCGTGTTGGCAGCGGACGACACGTTGGCCGAGCAGCAACTCGCATACCTGCGCCGTGCTGCTGGCGACACCGAGGGCGCGTGGATCTTGGAGAAAAAGATGCTCGCGCAGCGTCGCCTGGCAATCGAGGACCACGCACGTGTGCTAACCGAGTTGCACCAACGCGATGGCGTTGCGATTGCTTTCGCGGCCGGCAACAAGGCGCTTGGCTACACCAAGCACAAGGACGTGTTGACGGTGATGATCCAGTTCGCTGACGAGCTGTCGGAAACCGAGCGGGCTACGACTTGGCGCGAGTTGCTTGAGAGCCGCAAGCCGAAGGAGCCGGAAGAGAAACCAGCGGCCGCAACCAAGCCCGAGCGCGGCTAGCGTTGTCGAGTTTCTCTATCGAGGCTGCTAGTTCGTCGGGCTGGTGACTTGGCCCGCAGTGCCCGAAAAGTCGACCGCGCCTGTTTCACGGCGAATTGAGCCGTGCGAACTCTCCGCTGGCCAATGAGTTGCGGTCGGATTCGGTCACTTGGCACACCGCTGGGCGCAATTTGAGTCAACCGGTCGGAACGCTCTTCGAACAGAGAACAGTGACGACCAGTGTCCCGACTGCTCTACCAATCAACGAGGCCCGACGCCAAAGCGTCGGGCCTCGTTTCTTTTGTGTCGGGCCCGGCACCGGTGTGAGCTACCCGCCGCTGCGCGACGGCGACCTGCTCGGCGAATCCTGGTCCCCGCTACCAATTCTTGCGCAATTTGCAATGAGTTGGACGCGTGCACCAACCCCGCGTGTGTGAGCACCTCTGCGAGACATGCACCACCGCCCTGCGACGGCCGCGCAGGGTTGCACAGCTGAGCCACCTCCTCAACGAGGTGACTCGAACACGCGAACGACTTAGTTGCCTACCGTTGCTTCCAGGCCGTTCGACGTGAGGATGTTTGACGGATTCGCTATCGTGAGGCAAATCGACTGCGCGGTCACGATCGCGCCGGCCAAAGCCGGGTTGGATTGGATCGGGAAGCTGGCCACCGCCACGCCGGCGACGGCCGGAGCCGTCAGGCTGCCGAGGATCGTGTTGATGTAGATGCTGCACGTCGGGTCCGCGTTGCCGAACACCAGGGTCAACGGGAGGTTGGCCTGAGCAGTGCCGAAGAACGTGATCGCGATAGGCGAAATCGCATCGACGTTCGACGTCGTAAGGTCCCAGCTCGTGCCGATGACTGGCAAGTTGCTGTCGACCTCCAAGCCGCCACAACCAGTGCCGTAAGTCATCTTCGCCGCACACACGGCGGGGGGCGGCGTATGGACCACGACCCAGCCTGGGTTGGTAGGAATGAACTCCAGAACCGTTGACGCCAAATCAAACGCCGGGTTGCAGGTCAGCGGGGCAGATGTCGTGAACTCTTCGAAGATCTCGGTGGTCGTCACGACGGGGGAAGCAGTGAGGTCGCTCGCCGCGGGCAGTGTCCCGAGCGACTCCGACATGCCGATGACTGCGTTCAGGGCAATTGCGCCCCACGTCGAGCCCTCGTTGCAGACGCGACTGTCGTAGGCGTAGATGATGCGGCCATCATTGAACAACGTCATCTGGAAGGTGAAGGGCGTGCCATCGATGTAGGTCTCGACGTCTACCCAAGTCACGGTGCAGAACGTTGTGCTGGTATTGTCGATCCACAGCTCGCCTGCGTTGGTGCCGTAGAACATGGTGTGATCGCTCCAATAGGGAGCCAGTAGCGCTGTGCCGGCACCGCCGAGGTTGGCGGATAGGGGGTCGTACGTAAACGGGACGGCTAGCGGAGTGACCGGCGTGCCGCCGTTATTCAGCGCGGCCAGGCCGTGATCCGACAAGTACATGTCGGTATAAGCCGTGCCGCCAAATGTGAACGCAAACCCGATCGGGATTGGGGCAGTCCATCCGTCGACCAGCACGCCGTTCTGTGCGAGGGACACGCCGGGCGGCGTGATGGTGCATTGAGAGATCGCAACCGGCGCCGCGACGGCGATTGCCAAGGGGAGAAGAAGCTTGTTCATGGTCCGCGCCTAAGTTGCTGAGGTTTAAGGCGAGAACCGGGGCTCTTCTCGCCACTTGGATAGACGAAAACTACTCGTTGAGGTGGTCGCTGCCTAGTGCCCGAGCCGTGACTGCTTTCCCGGGCTGGCAATACCCCGAAACTGCGCCGCAGCGAATCTGGCGAGAACCGGTCGCTTCGAGAGTCTGACGTCCGCGCGTAACGGTTTGGCACCCCGGACTAGCCGCTCGACTTCTCGGATTCCCCCGGCTTTCGCTCCGCAAATGTCGCCTTAGAATCTCTGGGACTTCTCTTTCCTTCCGAGTCACCGCCTCCGCGTCTGACCACATGAACTCACTTCTCAAGGTAGCCGTTCTTTCCGGCTTGGCAGCAGCAGCCAACGCCCAAGCCTTCAACTGGACCCTCGAAAGTCTCGCGGCGGTCCCCGGGGCACGTGAGCGAACTGCCACGGGCACCGACGGCACTCTCTACTACATGTACGGCGGTCAGACCGGCGCGGCCTTCGCCGGTAACGACGAACTCTGGACCTATGACGGGACCAACTGGACCTTGGTGACCGCCTCCGGCGCCAGTGCCGGAACACGCGTGGGCGCCGTTGGGGCCTTCGACACCGCACGCGGCAAGTTCGTAGTCTTCGGCGGCTACAACACCAACGGAGTTGCTGGCACGCATGACAACGACACCTGGGAGTGGGATGCGACCAACGGTTGGGTCAACGTCACCCCAGCCTCAGGCTCACCCGATCCTCGCTGGCTCGTCAACAACAGCGTGTACGTTCCGGGCTTCGGCGTGATCTTCCACGGCGGCGCTGCGTGGGACGCGGCGGGAACTGGCTACAAGAGCAACGAGACCTGGCTGTGGACCGGGAGCGTTTGGGTAATCCTGTCCAACGGTGGCCCAACGATTCAGAACGCGATGATGGAGTACCGCTCCAATGAGGGTGACCTGATCCTGCACGGCGGGCAGAGCTTCAACCCGACCGCTCAACTTGGCGAGACCTGGCGCTTCGACCTTGGGTCCGGGACGTGGGCGCAGCTCACCACGGGGGGAACGAATCCCTTCAACAGCTCCAACCCCGCACAGGGGCTCTTCGCCTCGATGTCGTACTACAACCCGCTCACGGGGATGATGATTGTCCACGGTGGCAACAGCGGCTCCGCCAGCAACAAGACATGGGAGTTCGACGGCACGGACTGGACGGAAATCTCGAGCAACGGTGCGTCATGCCGCAACGGCGGCATGCATTGGATCGCCGCGCTGAACAAGGGCGTGTACGGTCCTTGCAACGAGTTCAACGGCACCCAGAACCGCACCCGCTCACACGGTCCCCAGTCCTGGGCCAGCTCCAGTAGCTACGGCCTCGGCTGCAACGGCCAGGGTGGCACGGCACTCTCGTTCGCCGCCGACAACCTCCCGTGGCAAGGGGCGACCTGGAGTGGCACGTGCACCGGCATGAGTGCCGCATCGCCGATCAAGCTCACGATATGGGGCACCGCCACCTCGGCGTTGCCGCTCACCGGTATTCTGGGCGCGGGGCCGGGTTGCACTCTGCTCAACAACGCCGCTCTGACCGAGGTGACCGTCTCGGCCGCCACGAGCCACACGGCCATGTTTGCGATTCCTGCTACCCCGTCGCTCGCGGGCTTTCTGCTGAACGTGCAGGCCGGGGAGCTCGACGCTTCGATCGGCAACCTTGCGACCTCGAACGGCATCTCGCTGACCGTCGGCGAGCTGTAGTCGGCACTCCGACCCTGACGGCGCGCGCTGCGGGGGGAGCGGTGCGTTTGTGGGTGGGGTTTCCGGCGGAATGCCCTGGTGGCTGGCTGGCGGTTCGAAAATCGTTCCGACCGGTTGCTAGCGCGCGTGACTGGCAGACTCGCGCAACGACCAGGGTGGTCAAGCGCACGAAGCCGACTACACTGCCGCATCATGCGTTCGCCCTTTCTCTGGCTGGCTCTCGCACTGCACGTAGCCCTCGCTACGAGTTATGCGTGGTACACACCAGCATTTGAAGGGCCAGACGAAAACAGCCACTACGACTACGCCTGGCACATCGCGAACGCCCAACAGCTTCCGTTGACCATGCAACTGGCAGGGGAACGAGGACTCCCACAGACAGAAGGGGCCGTGCTCGCCATCCACCCGCCGCTCTACTACGCCGTGGTTGCTGCTGGCATGAAGGCATTGGGGTGCGATGACACCGTCAATGGACCCCGCAGGAACCCTGAGTTCGACAGCGGATCTGCACCGTCGCGACACCTCCACTGGCTCCACGAAGAACAACCGAATCGCCTGCTCTTTTGGCTTCGCATGATCTCCGTGTTGCTCGGGGCCGCGACCATCTTGTGTGTCCATCGACTTGGCCGCATCTGTTGCCCCGCGGTCCCGCGCATCGGCGATCTCGCGGCACTGCTGACGGCCTGCCTGCCGATGTGGTCCGCTCTGCATGGCCTTTTGCATAACGACGTGCTCGCGACCACGCTCAGTTCAGCGACCATCCTGATGTTGGCAAAGCTACTACTAGCTGACCGAACCACCACAAAGCACGGCATCGCGCTCGGCATGCTGCTGGGCCTCGCCTTCCTGACAAAACTGACCACCTTGTTTCTCGGCGGGCTGTCCGCTCTGGTTGCAATATCCCTGCTGCGACGCAAGCAGACCAACATCACCACGGTTGTTGCAGCGACCATTACAACACTCGTTGTTTGTGGATGGATGTTCGCGCGCAACTACTGGCTTTACCACGACCCCCTAGCACTCAACGCACACGATCTGTCATTCCTACCACTGCCCCCAGAAGCACGCTGGTACTACTTCTTCGGATGGGACCCCTGGCCAGAAACCACTCCCTCGTTTCTGCCAACAGTGTTTACTTCCCTCTTTGGGCGATTTGGGTGGTTCCACCTCCCGCCACACCCAGCACTGGTCACTTGCGGCGCTGTCGTTGCCGTGATCGCTGGCCTCGGATTTGTGCGGGCACTCTGCGACCGGGGACGAAAGTACGTGCCACACGCAACTTGGCTACTGCTGTCAGCCTGCTTTTTGGTTTTCCTAGGCACGGCTTACTTCAACCTCAGCCACAACCAACCGCAGGCGCGCTTTCTATTCCCGGCTATCGCGCCAGCTACCGTGCTGCTTGCGGCTGGTCTGGTGAGAATCTCGGCGAGCATTCCACACCGCCGACTTGCTGTTTGGCTCCTTCCGATGACTGCGATCGCGGTGTTCTTTTCGACGTTCCGCCCAGCGTTCGACCCAACACTCGCACCAGCGCCCGTTGCACACCGCAGCCTGGTAGGCCATATCGCGAAAGATCCAGCCAACACGAGTATCGAGTGGACCAGCCAACTGGGTGCATCGCACCTCGAAGCTCCTCCAACTCTGACGTGGAGTGACCCTTCCGCACCCGCGGGCACGCACTACACGCTATATGCATTTGACGACAATGGGAGGATCTGGCTCGCCACCCACGAATGGACAAAAGGCGATCTGAAGATCAGCGGTGAGGAGTTTGCCATACCCACCGACATCTGGAACTTCCTGCCTCGCGATGTGCCGCTATGGATCAAACTCCGTCGAGTGCCATCGGTCGCCAGCGACATACCACGCAACCTCGCAACGTCTGAGCGCCTGAGACTGATCCGCAAGTAGCCTGGCTTGCTGGTTGACGGCTGGCTGAAGAGGTGAGAGAGTCGGTTGGTTGGGTTCAGGTGGTCCGGGCCTCAGTTTGAATGACCTACACCCTGTCGCGATTAGCCGCAGTCGCCGGCGAACGATGACGACCATCGCACACGTCAATCCGGAGACCGGCTATTCGGGGGGAGAGGTCCAGGTCTTCCTGCTGATGGAAGCTTTGCGGCGGCGGGGATACGGCAACGTGCTGTTCTGCCCGGCGGGGTCGCGGTCGGATGTGGAGGCTCGGCGCCGCTCGTTTCCGGTCGTCACCGCGCGCTTGCGGAACAACATCGACGTATGGAGTGTCGTGCGCCTTGCTCGCGCGTTTCGCACCGAGGGTGTCAGCCTTGTGCACCTTCACACGGGCCGGGCCAATTGGCTCGGCGGCCTCGCAGCGCGTCGCGCCGGACTGCCAACACTCTCGACCCGCCGCATGGACCGCACCGTCAAGCGCAGCTGGCGGATGCGCTTCATCTACCGCTCCCTGATCAACCTCACGGTCGCGATTTCGCCGGCTGTGCGCGATGCGCTGATCGCGGCAGGCGTCGCGCCGGAACGCATCCGCCTCATCTGGGACGCGGTAGATCCGGACGAGTTCTCGGCGAGCGGGCGTCTGGGTTCGGAGCGCAAAGTGCGCGGCTCGAGCGATGGTGCACGCGTTTCGCTGACGATGGCCGCGCTCGTCCGGCGCAAGGGCATCGATGTCCTGATCGACGCGATCCGCCTGTTGCGCGAACGCAACGCGACCTGGCACGCCTGGATTGCCGGCGAGGGACCGGAACAACGGTCGCTCGAACAAGCCGTCAAGGCGGCTGGACTCGAGGACTGCGTGCACTTCCTGGGATGGCGCTCGGACAAGGCCGATCTGTTGCGCGAGGTCGACGCGTTCGTGCTGCCTTCGCGAAGAGAAGGCGTGGGAGTCGCCGCCCTGGAAGCCATGGCGGCGGGCGTTCCGGTGGTTGCGAGTCGCGTCGGTGGGCTCGCGCAGGCCGTGGTCGACGGCGAAACCGGGATCCTCGTCGAGCCGGAACAGCCGCAGGAGTTGGCGGACGCGCTGCAGGCGCTCGGTGGCGATCCGGCACTCGGCATGCGCCTCGGCTCGAACGGCAGGCGACGAGTTGTCGAGTTGTTCGCCGCTGACAAGCAGGCAGAGCAATACGTCGAGGTCTATGACGACGTGCTTGCTGCGGCAAAAGCGAGATGAGCGGGTCGAGACGGAACTGATGGAAGGAATGGGTACGCACAATCGGCACTGCGGCCAACCAGGACCTCGCCCGGAATCGTCAGCGGTGGCAGGCTTTCTTGGGGACGCACATTCTTCCCATCAGTTTTGGTCGAGAGCGATTCTCAGCAGCCTGCGTGTGCTGCTTCCCCTTCACGGTTGGCTCGGCCGTGCCGCAACCTGCAGACAACGAACCGTCGCGAACAGCAACAGCAGAGTGCTCCAGGCTACGCAGCCATAGGCGAGCACGATGTTGCCCATCTGCCGTCCAAACATGCCCTTCGACAACAAGCCGAGCACCATCGCGCCGACCCCGAGCACGATGGCGATCGCATCGCGGCGGGTTCGCACGAGGTAGTTGGCGACGAAAGCGGCCGAGAACAGCCAGATGCAGAAGTGTGCCTTGCTGCTCTGCGGCGACAGCAACAACATGCCACACGCGAACGCGCCCATTTCACCGAGTCCGAGCGTGCGCTGCACGGCGCTGCGCGCCCCGTCCATCGCGGTGCGAACAGCCCGCGACGCTGCCATGACGCCGAACGTGATCACGGCCAGGATGCCCACTTGCATCGCCAGCGTCAGGATCTTCACCACCGTCGCGGGCAACTCGAACAACAGCGTCTGGCCGGCGTAGCCGACGACGAAGCTGACATCGTCGACCTTGACCGGAGTGAACAGCCGCACGAGCGTGCCGCTGAGACTCTGATTGAGCACGCTGTGCGAACCCCAGGCGCCGACCGCTTCCGCGGTGCCGCCCACTTCCAGCCCACTCAGGTTGACGTCGTACCAGGCTCGCCACCATGAGCCACCGTCGTTGCGCGGGAACAGGTAGTCTGGCATCACCGTCGCCAACACCATTGCGACGACGAGCCACAGTAGCGCCCCCCAGCGCCGGCGTAGGCCGAACAAGCCGAGCAGCAGCAGCGGCGTCGCTTTCATGGCTGCACCGAGACCGACCCACATCCCAGCCACGGCGCGATTGCGACACCAGGCAGCGGCGGCAAGCGCAAGCAGTCCGGCGATGAGCAGGTCGTTGCTCTGGTTCGTGAACACCGAGACGACGTGGCGTCCGCCCAGCGCGGCGGTCAAACCCCAGAACCAGACCAGCCTGGGTGGCGAGCGACCGGTCTCTTCGGCGCTCGCGTAGCGATGCAACCACCGCACGATGCCCAGCAAGATCAGGAAGTTGATCACGAACCACGCTGAGGCTTGCCAATCGTCGGGGATCAAGCCAAAGGGCACGAACGGGACCGCTGCGAACGGCGGGTAGGTGAACGGCTTGAGATCGGTGCCACGCAGATAGATCTCCTCGCCGGCAGCCATGCGATCGCCACCAGTCACATAGACGCCGAGTTCGCGATCCCCTTTCTTGGCCTGGGCCGTGAAGTACCAGGCACCGCTGACCAGAACGGCCAACAGCAAGGGCAACATCCACAAAGAAGATCGCTTCACTCCCGCGTTATGGCCGTTGGGCGCGACCCTGTCCATGGCGAGTCCGCGAAGTCCGCCATTCACACGCGACGGGGCGAACCGGGAACGCGGTCAGATGCGCTCCGTCTGATCCAGGAAGAGACCTGGACTCTCTATTC
>JAPYTD010000045.1 GCA_029936315.1 Planctomycetota bacterium
GCTTGAAGCCGTCGCGCTTCTTGAACTTGTCGACGTCCTTGAAGACCTCCTGCGCCTTGTGGTAGCCGAAGAACTCGCGGAAGAACTGCAGGATGCGCGGATTGGGCGTCTTGAGGTAGGTGCGGTTGTGATTGGTGAGCCAACTGTGTTGCTTGACGTCGAGGAGCTTTCGAACCACGCGCTCGACGTCGGACCGCGTCGCGAGCTTGCCGGCCTTCATCTCCATGACCAGCGTGCCGTGCCGTGAGGCCCAGGCCGGCCGCGGCGTGCTCATCGTCTTCTTGATTGGCGGCTCGCTGTTTTTGGTGTAGACGTCGACCGTGTCGAACTCGTCCACGCCGAAGGCCGGCTTGTTGTGGAAGGCGTAGTGGATCGCGTAGGTCAGTTCCTGGGGCGACAGGAAGCGACGGCCGTGGGCGTCCGCCTCACCGAGACCCAACTCCATCCGATAGACGAACTCGGGCGACAGGGTGATGAAGATCAACACCGACTGCAGCGCCATCCGGTGGCCCAGGGCGTCGTTCTTCAGGAACACCTTGCGCCAGTGGCGCTCGTACTCCTCGGCGCGGGGCGCGCGCCGCAGGAACAGCGCGAAGGCCACGTCCAGCGCCTCGTCGAAGACCTCGCGCGAGACCGGCCCCTGCGTGTTCATGATCGTCTGGAAGACCGCCGGGACGCGACCGCGGTACTCGTTGGCCGACGTCGTCACGCCGCCGACGAACATCGCCTCGTTGTTGCCGGTGCGGCTGCCCTTGTTCTTCACCTGGGTGACGACCCGCACCTTCTGACCGACGGTCAGGATCTCGGCCATCGTCTCCGCGTTGACCAGGAGCGCCTCCAGGGAGGATTGGTCGGCAAGGATCGACGCGTAGTCGGTGAAGCCCGAGGCGTGGTGCACGATCTCGAAGAACGGGTTGGCGTACTTCGCGTCGGAAAAGTAACGGTGCGCCAGGAGCTTGCCCTTGTGTGGACCGCGCTCGATCCGGTGGCTTCCGGTGCCGCCGATCTTGACGCTGTACCAGGGGGCTCGCCCGTAGGCGTTCGCCCAGACCGCGTCGTAGATGATCGGTCGTTGCCGCCACAGCCGCGCGGACGTGTAGGGCATGTCCTCGACGCTGCCGTCGAACAGGAGCCCGTGGTCGACGAAGTTGCCGAACTGGGGGAGTATCGACTTCTCCGCAAAGCCGAACCCGCGGTTGGCTCGCGTCAGTTCAGCTTCGACCCGCCGCAGGAAATCGGCCCTCTCCCTGGCGCCCGGCTGCGGCCGGTTCTTGGGGGGTGGCATCTCGCGAAACTGAAGCTGCGCGAAGATGTCGTTCCACTGCCGGGCCGTCTTGTCGTCGGACATGTCGTGCCCGATGTTGTCGAGGCGCATGTCGCCCTTCTGCCGCTTGGCGCCGTGACACTTCGTGCAGTACTGGCTGACGAAGCGGGTGGCCGTAGCCTTGAAGGAACTCGCTTTCGGTTGCGCCTCTTGACCGACCACCGGAGCCGTGAACCCGCTGGTGCTCGCGAGCAGCAGCACCGAGATCGCGGCCGTTTTCCAGGGCGAATCGCTACGCATACCGATCATGCGCCGATCATGGGTGCGAACTCCGGCCAGCGCAATCCGCGTCGAGCATTGAGATCGAATGACTCCGCAGGCTGGCGGCTACTTGCGCATCCGTGGCGAGCTCAAGAATACCAACCGGGTTGTCACGTTTGTGTGCGTGCTGCTACTGGCCCAAGAACTCGAAGCTCGCCAGCAACTTCTCGTAATCGGGCAGGTGTCGATCGTGGATGGCTTCGCGAGAGAACATCGTCAGTAGATAGCCGTGCCCGCCATGCGCCCACACCGTCTCGCTATGACCGTTCTTCATTGGGCGTTCGGTCTTGGTCATTCCGCCAAAGCGCGTGGCATGACCAGCGGCGTCCCAAATCTTCCAAGCTTCGTTCTTGGTCGTTTCGAATTTGTTGTAGTTGCCTTTCCACATCTTCAGCCGATTCTCGAGGATGAGTTTTCCCGGTGTGCCTACCGGAAGGGGAAAGGCGACGAAGTGGATCATGACGCCATCGGCTGCCTTTGGTTTGAACTGCACGGTCACGATAGCCCCCTCGGACTGGTCGACCAGGGTCCAGTCTTTGTCTGGGGCTTTGATGCGACAAGCCCGGTCGATGCTGGTGTAGACCCCGTCCGCAATACCGGTCTTGTACTTTCCTTCCAACCCGGTTGGTGTCAGCTCGAAGCTCTCGATCGACAGCGTGAGACTCCGCGTCAACTTCCAGCGAACAGTTTGCGTGCCCATCACCGTGTCGCTGTGCACGAACTTGAGTAGTGCGAATGAGCTATCAACTTCGTTGACCGTTGCATCCACCGTGATCCAGCGACCGACATAGGCTTCATTCCACATGTGTCCCATCCACCTGCCCGCGACCATGCGTTCACCCAGCGCTAGCCTTGTCGGAATGCCTACCGACCGCGCCATTGACGCGAAGAGCGTGGAATACTCCGTGCACTTTCCGCTCTTGCATGCGAGCACTTCGGGCCCGGTGAGGGTTCGCGCGCTGAGTTCGCCTTCGATGTAGCCATTCACCCACTTGGAAAGTGCGCGCACGGCACGCTCGGCGTTCTTCTCACCCTTGATCGCGGCGATCGCCGCCGCCTGGATCTTGGGGTGCTTCGGCTTGACGAACGCAGTTGCCGCCAGGTAGGGCGTGAGCAGCTTGTCGTCTATCGGTATGACCCTCTTGCTGGCAGCCTCAGCAGGCATACCGATCGTCAAGATGACAGTATTGGTTCCATCCTTCTGTGAACTCTTGGTGATGCGCTGTCTGGCGTCTTCGAGCCTTAGCTCGTCGAGCGGGATGTCCTTCCACGTCATGCGCACCTCGAGTTTGCGCAGACGATTCGGCGCGACAATAGGCTTGTCGAGGTTGAAGGTGAGGAGTTCCCGGCCGTCCATCTTGCGATAGACGATCTTCTTGGCTTGCTCTTCGGAACATCGCCGCATGAGGAGGTCTGGAAACTGGGTGGCCACCGACTCGAGAACGCCGTGTGCGTCGAACTGGAAGGTGCGTACTCCGAGTTCGCTGCCGGTGTCGACTCGCCACTTCGCAGTTGCGGTACCGGTACTCTCTTGGCGAGTAGCAGTAGCGCCGGCCGCACTTAGACCCTCTCCGCTGATCTCACGGAACTTCGCAGTCTTGATCGACGGCGCCAGACCAGCTAGCCGATCCTCGAGACAATGGCTGAAGACCAAGTTGGCGTTCTTGCCCCAGGGGATGCGTTCTTCTCGTGGCTCTCCAGCACGATGGATGTTCAACAGGAGTTCGTCGCCCGACATCTTGCCGCTCACCTGAGACTTCCCGGTCAGATCACTGGAATCAATCTGTATGGATACGGGCTGCAGTGTCGGCGTCACGACATACACGGCGTGGGCCTGAATCCTCTGCTTCTGGGCGCCAAACATGTCGAGTAGATAGATGGTATCGATCGCATAGCGGTAGTTGCCATCGGCTTGCTTGACGACGATCACGTGTTGGTTCCCGCAGCGCACGTTACCTTGGATGTATTCGTACCAGACGTCGCGAGGCTTGGGGGCATTCTGCGCGCGCGCGCTGCTTGTGCCAATGGCTACGAAAGACAAGAGGCTTGCCAGAAAGACGAGGCGTTGCAGTGGGGCCATGTGTTTCTCACGGCGCTGGCCGTGCTCCAGATGCAGGTAGTCAATGGACCGTAGCCCGAACTTGGAAGACTATCCAGGGCAGCAGAGGCTGTGCGGTGAAACCCAGGTGAACCAAAATCCACCCAGACAGCACGCCGAACTCTCCGTTCGGTGCTGCCGCAGGTGTTCGCCGCCGGAGCAGGACCTGCAGTCCCTTTCATGACCAGGTCGACATGAAACCGCGTGCCATCCGCGCAAGACACGGAAGTAACATTCCAGAATCTCACTTCGGGGGTGAGGTAACCAAGCGTCTTGGCAAAGAGGTACGGGTCGATCTTCGCGCTATGCTCCTGACCATGAGCGCAATTCTCCGCTTGCGATCGGCAGTGGTCCTGTGCTGTTTCCTTTCGCAGCAACTGTTGGCTTCGTCGATTTGCTTGCCGCAGGATTCACGGCCTGACGTGCGCGCGCGGTTGGTTGCGGCGCGAGGCTGGTCGTGGCAGGGTGATCCTATCCGTTGTGCCCTCGAGGTGCTGAACCGAGGTGCGGACGTTCAGGTGCGTAGTAAGTACTCCTCCAAGCGAAGCACCTTGTTTCCGTTCGAGGTCGAATACGAGCACGACGAAGGTTGGCAACCCGTTCGACCGACCAAGAAGAGGCGCTCCTCGCACCCCGCCCGCTACATCACGTCGCCAACGGGCTGGCCGGTCAAGGGCAACTTCGCGTTCGAGGTCGAACTGTGGGATCTCGACGCGGTGTCGCGACCCGGCCGGATACGACTGCGCTTCGCGGTCGAAGTGAAGGACCGGGCCAAGGAGGGCGCCGCGTGGACCGAACTACAAACCCCTTGGCTCACGATCGAGATTCGCGATCACCCCGCCAACGCGGCGTGCTTGTTGGCGGAGGGCACGGCTGCGCTGCAGGCACAGTATGACGCGCTGTCCGCCACGCTGAACTCCACGATGCAGACGGCAAGAAACACAGGTCCGGTCAACTTTGGGCCAGCAGGGCCGAGTAGCGTTTCTGCGCGATGGCGTCGATGCTCTCTCGCGGTCGAGCGGCTGCTCGCCGACAAGCAGATCTCGAAGCACCTGCGTTCGCGCGCGCGACTGGCTTTCGCCTACGAATCCGTAGAACAAGCGGTGCATGCGCAAGATGACGACCAGCTCCTGAAGTTCCTGCAAACGGCCAGGGAACACCTCGCGGCGATCGAGTTCGATGCGCAGCCCGCCTCGGGTGGACTCGAGCCGCTACGTCGCATGCTCGTCGCCTACGTGGCCGGGCGTTTGCATCAGGAGGATCGCCAGCTCGCACACGCGCAGATCTGTGAGCGGTTCCCGTTCTTCGGGCTGATGTGGCGGTACGAACTGCGCCAACTGTTGCTCCAGTAGACAGGGGGCGTCTTGCTGATATCAGATCATGTTGCTCGCGGTCGGGCGGCGGGCACACGCTGATACTGACCATTCACGGTGGCTGTTCTCGACCATGCTCGTGCGGAGGGGCAGCGCTGCGCGACGCAGGCCCCGGGGGCCGACGCCAGGACCGCCGTTGGCCGTGCCTGCAGATTCCGCAGGGGAACAGCAAAAAAACCGCACCTTGGACCTTGGGCCCGCGGCCTGTGCTGCGCTGAGAAGGGTGTCACAGGACCACTCCTTTCCAAGAGCAAGATACCATGTTCCCAATCACGCAGAATCCGTTCTCCCGCCCGCTCAACGCCGCCCTGATCGTCGCCGCCCTCTGCGCGGCACCCCGGGCCCAGTGGGGCGGTTTCTCCAACGTGGTCCTCGCGGCCGCATACGTCAGCGGTGACGCCCTGGTCGTCCAGGGCACCAACTACAACGACTTCATCGAGGTCTCGTTGACCTGGCGCTCGAACTACGTCAGGGTCCGTCGCGGCAGCCAGTACTACTATTTCCCGGCGGCGAACGTCTCGAGCCTGCGCATCTACGGCCACGACGGCCACGACACGATCCGCAACCTCACCAACCTGCCCAGTGAGATCCGCGGCGGGGAAGGCCGCGACGACATCCAGGGCGGCGGCGGCGCCGACGTCATCCATGGCGACGCCGGCGACGACTGCATCGCGGCCGGCAACGGCAACGACACGGTCTTCGGCGGCGCTGGCAACGACTCGCTGCTGGGCCAGGCGGGCCAGGATCTGCTCGTCACCATTGGCGGTGGCGAGGACTACGCCTGCGGCGGCAGCCAGTGGGACTACTTCTGGGTCGACACCCAGGACACGACCGACGCCAACAGCAACGAGATCAACCTCAACTACCTGCACACGGTGTCGGCGTTCGAACCGCTGCGCACGCGCTTCGACCTCACCGGCTGGGGCGAATATTACCAGACGCAGACGCCGAGCCTCGAGCCGCTCGGGCAGGATCTGCTCGACCCGGTGCCGCAGAATCTCTCGATGAACTGGTCGGGGCTGTCGACCTTCTGGGACAACCTGGCCTCCTTCAACTATGTCAGCATCCCCGAGGGCGACCCATTGGGTTCCATGCGGCAGGATAACTTCGCGCACTACGACCTGTTCGACGCCGGCGGCCCAGTCGGCTCGGACGTCCAGCAGAACGGGATCGGCAACTGCTACTTCGTGGGCCCGCTCAGCGCCATCGGCCACCACCAGCCGGAGGTCATCCGCAACATGATCGCCCCGCTCGGCGACGGCACCTACGTCGTGCGCTTCTACCGGGGAGGCCAACCACGCTACCTGCGCATCGACGCGGACCTGTGGACGACCGCGCCGATGATGACGCGGTTCGCGAGGCCCGGCAACAGCACCAACATCTGGGCGCCGCTGATCGAGAAGGCCTACGTGTTCTTCCGCAACAACGAGGGGGTCTACTCAAGGACCCATGGAGGCTATAGCGCGAAGATCGAGCACCACGCGCAGACGCTCGGCGCCGAGTTGATTGGTGGTCAGCTTCCCGAGAGCTGGCAAATGCCTGGCTCGAGCAACGGAGCTCCCTCCCCTACCCCCTCCAAGGAGGCGATCTACAATTGGGACCAGGCGGGCCGGCCGTGGAACTGGAACGTCATTCTACTGATCTACCAGGCGCGTGACTTCATGGAGAAGGTCGACCACATGACGCAGCTCGGCCGCTCGCTCTACACTGGCTTCAATTCGAAGCTCGGCTCCCTGAGCGACCAGCACCCGATCCGCCTCGACGGCTACCGTCGCGGAGCGCACATCATCCCGATCCTCGGCGTGGAGCGTGACGCTTACGGAACGCCGACCGCGGTGCTGCTGCGGGACCAGAACAACCCCAACACCGTGATCAAGCTCTCCGATCCAGCTCGGATCTCCTACCTGATCGGCCGGTGCTCGGTGATGAAGTTCTGACCGACGCTCGCCGACGGTTGCACGGTGCAACCGTCGGGCATGGAGCAGCGCGCCGGGCTGACTGGATCGAGGAACACGGTCGGCTGCGCAGGATCGACGCGACAAGAGTCGGCCGCGCGACGCGTTGCTCAGCGCTTCTTGCCGGAGAGTTGCAGCGCAACTTCCGAAAACCCTGCCAGTCCAGGGTGTTTTGTTCCTGCTTCCCGTTGCAGGATCTGGATCTCGACCGAGCGGATGGCGCGAGTCCTGCCGAGGTCGATCACGGTGGCTGCGAGCGCATCCTCCGGGCAGTTCACCTCGGTTCGGCGTCGATTGATGGTGACCGCGACACGCTGCACCTGGTCGTAATGCCCGGCATTGAGCATGTTGGAGTTGACCGGAAACAAGACGATGCGATTGGCGCGAACAGACTTGCTCCACTCCAACGTCAGCTTGGGATCCTTGGCCTTGGCTGCGCAGAGCCAGGCGGTGGCGTGCAGGCCATCGAGTGCTGCACGGGCAGCGTGATCCTCGGCGGAGCTGGACGCACCGATCTTGACAGACGCCTGGTCCAGCAGGTTGTTTGCCATGTGATCGTTTGCCATCTGCTCGAGATTGCCCTGCATCCAGCGTTCGACATCGTGGTCGGCGCGGATTTCGAGCACGGCAGATCGAAGCCTGCTGCCATCGTCGAGTTCTACGATGGCGCTCAGCTTGCGCAGACCAGCGGTAGCAAAGCGGTGGCTTGCGAGGAAGCTCTCGGAGGTCCAGGCTTGCTCGGGGTCACCGATCACAGCCGCGATCGGCTGACCGTTCAGGAGATACTGTACTTGGCGGATTCGTAAGTCATCGACGTCGACTTTCTCGTCGAAGCCCGCAACCCACATCATGCAGTTCACGCGGCCGGTCGCAGCGAGCAGCACGTCACCTTTGCTGGTCCAGACTTCTGGTTTGCGAGTGGCCAGGCCGGTGACGGGTGCGGTGGCGCGGGTCAGGAACAGCAGTCCGAAGCAAGTCTCGTCGAATCGGCCCCAAGCGCCATCGTCGGATTGTCTGCCGATCAACCATTGGGCTCCTGCTCGGTACCAGGGAGTTCCCCCGATCTCCTCGAGACCGAGGAGTGCTCCGACGCGTTCGACGCCGTACAGGTAGTAGTAGGTTGTACTGGGATAGCCAGGGTTGGTGGAGACGGTGAAGTTCTCGTCTAGCCAACGCAGTGCCTGGCGCTTGGATGGATGCAGTGCGCGCAGGGCCCTGCCGCCAAGTCCGCCGGGACATAAGCGGTCTGCGAGCGCCAGCACACAGAGTCCGGCAGTGGTCATGGAACCCGATTCGGGATACGTGCGTCCGCCCGCGAAATAGGTGTAGCCACCCATTTGTTCTTCACTTCTGGTCCCGCCTTTGCGGCCTCGCTGACCACTGGCTTTGAGGAATGGTTGGTGCAGGATGGTCTTCTTGGCCATCCTTCGCCAGATCTCCGTCTCGACCGGGATTCCAAGCTGGGCAGCACCGAAGAAACCAAGGGCGGCGAATTGTGTATTGGACAGGTCGACGGCTCCAGATGGGTAGGCCCAGCCGCCAGGTTCCGTCCGACTTTCGAGTGAGATCAGTTTCGTCGTCAGGCGGCGAGCCCACTCGCGGTGTTCCTTGGTCTTGGTGCCGACGCTGGCCAGGGCCAGGAGTTGGCAGCCAAAGGAGTAGACCTTGCTGGGATCTTTGGCGGCCAGGAATCGCAGGGCGGCCTGGATCGACGGGTGCTCTGGCGGCAGTCCGGACTTGGCCAGCGCATAGACTGCCAGCGCGGTGGGACCATTGCGGTAGGTACTGATCGAGTAGCTCCAGGACCCATCGCGATTCTGCTGGCGGAGGATGTTCTGGACGCCGCGATCGATGGCGGTGTTGATCTTGGGCTGGAGTGTGGCCAGGGATGGATACGTCTTCTTGGGGACCGTGGTGAAGGTAGGACCTTCGGCTTGTGGTGAGTTTTTGCCTTCTTTGCGAAAGATGGCCTTGATGCGGCGAGCGGACAAGGCCGAGTCGTAGACGCGCAGTGTCTGAAGTGCGCCCTGCATCTTGTAGGCCTCGTTGCGATCCTGATAGGCACCGGCGACAAACATGTGGGTGTCTGCATAGAAGATCGGCCCTTGCTGATCTTCTGTTTCGGCGGCCAGTTGGCCGTCGACGTAGAGTCGTAGCCTCTTGCCGTCATAGGTGCCGATGACATGGTAGAACCGACCCAGGACGAATGGTGAAGCGGCAGTGAGGTAGGTCAGCCGGCGTTTCTTCTCGCTGCTCAGGGCGAAGCAGAACTTCCGATCACGGAACCCGAGCAGCCAGCCACGTTCGTCCTCGCCGTTGTCTTCGAGCGCGCCCAGGATTCCACCCCATTTCTGCGGCATGTCGATGGCGACCCATGCTTCGACGGAGAGAGAATGGCCTGGCAGTTGCGAGCTCTGCATCTTGCCGTTTGCAGACGCGATGGCATCGCTGGAACTACGGAGCAGGCATTGGCCAGGGCCGGTGCCGTAAAACACTGGCGCATTGCCGACCTGCAGGGGCAGGAGGCCGTGAGTTGCTCGAATGCTGCTGCCTTCGACCTGGGCCTGCTCCAGGCGCCATGCAAAGACCGGCCGGCCTTGGCCTGCAAGGCCTGCAACAAGCGCGGCCTGGACGAGCAGTATCCGGATCATGAACGCGAGTATCGCGTGCTGGCAAGCCGGGAGCAATTGGCTAGGTCCCCGATCGTGCAGCCATGGTTGTTTCTACACCATCGCGATACCCGGCGGGGACGAGCCCATCAGTGCCCGTCGTTTGCGCGCCGCGTGCGCTCGCGCCATTCTGTTTCGATGGCGCGCACTCGCTCCGGAGTCAACGGCGTCGTGCGTTCTCGGACAGCGGCCGCGCGGTTTGCGACATCTACGTTTGGATCGAATGCTTCGATGTAAGCGCGCGGCGCCCGCCGGTCGTGCGCCATGAACCGCATTGTGGCAAACGTAGGCACGATCTGTGCAACTTCCTGCGCTGTTAGATAGTCGCGTGCATGCTCGGCAAAGATGAGCACGAGAAAGCCAACGGCACCCTCGACGTCCTCGGGCGAAGCTCCCGGCAGTGTACCGATCGCGGCCCGCAGTTCGTCCTTCGTCAGACGCGTATCGCCATCGTGGTCGGCATTGGCCAGCAGCGCTTCGAGCACCGGCGCGGGGATGACCCAAGATCCAGAGCGATCTATTGGCGTGCGTGCTGCGACCCAATCATTGAGCCCGAGCCGATCGATGATGGCGTAGTCGGGTAATGCCCACCCCGCCAACCCAACGCCGGTAAACACTCCGACAGGGCGGTCGTTGGCGTCGACCGTGACACGTCGCCGCGGTGGGAACTTCTGCACCTCGCCTTCTAGAAACAGCGTATGCAAGTGGGGCCGGCCACAGAGCACGTTGATCTGCAGCCACGCCTGGGTGCGATCGTGCCAGTGCCACAACGGCTGTAGCCAACTCGGCAGCTTCTTGGCGAGCGGCTGGTAAAACACCGACAGGCGCGGCTCGGTCAGCGCCAAGTGCGCCCAACCGACGGAACCCGCCAAGCCCAGAGAGAGCGTGCAAACGACCGGCAGAGCGGATCCGGCGCGCATGCGAACCGCCATCGCTGCCGCCGACAGTGCGCTTAACGGCACCAGTTGGCTCAACACACGATACTCAAACGCATCGCCACCCACGCGCAGTGTGTAGTAGCCAGCATGGAAAACCGTGGCTGCTACGGCGGCCAGGGCGGGCACGTTTTGCATCGCGGACCGCATCGCGTTGCGGCCGCCACGCAGCAGTTCGGAAACAAACCACGTCACCGCCAACAAGGCCCACAGCCAGGTCCCATGCTCGAAGCAAAAGCTCAAGAAATACCGGACGCCGGCCTCGGGCCACGGTGTCGAGACCTTCGCGTAGTAGGTGTTTGGCAGGAACTCGCCATAGAACCACAAGTGCCACAACAGATGCGCGCCAACGATGGTTAGGGGCAATAGGGCGATGGCGGTGTGAGTGAGGCGCCGTTCGCGACGCACCACACTGAGGCCGGCGGTCGCGAGTGTCGCGGCGACAAACAACAGCCCATCGGGCCGGGCCAGGGCAGCGATTGCCGCCACCGTTGTCCACACTGCGAGCCAACTCGCTGTGCGCCGTTCGCGCGCCCGGAAAGCGAGTACAACCCACGAAACGAATGCCAAGTTGAACAACGAGGTACCGAGGCCACCGGTCATCCATTGCAGGAAGGTGCGGTTTCCGGCAATCGCCGCGAGAGTGCAAAACAGCGCAACGGTGCTGAGGCGGTGACCGCGTCGGTCGCGGATGCGACCGGCGGCGACGGCGATCACCGCAAACAGCATGACGCCATATGCGATGGAGATTATGTGCGCCGATTGTGGTGGCTCGACGCCAAACCAACTCCAGGCGGCCCACAGCGAAGCCGCCCACAAGAAACTCGAATAGCCGTCAACAGGAAGAAACGGCGGTGCGTTCCAAACCAGACCAAGCCCATCGTGCGCATTCGATGCGTAGCGAAACGTGATGTAGGCATCGTCGGGTAAGAACGCCAAACACACTGCCCCGTAGACGACGAACGCGCCCAGGCCCAGCAGCATGGCCGCGCGTGCGGACCAGGCTGGCATGAAGGTCTGGGGCATCGTGGAGGAGTCTCGCATCACTGTTCTCGCAGGGCGTGCGGGCTCGCTCGCCGATCAGTCTCGCACGCTAACAACCCTTCGGGGAGGGGTCAAACGTTGGCAGTGTCCGAGAAAGGCGATCGGGTCGGCAACTAGCTCGAATACGACGCGCCACTCGTTGAGCGCAGCCGCGATCGCACTTTCGACGCAATCGCAAAGTCGGTCGTGCGCCACAAGAGCATGCTTGGCGATCGGCTGCATGCGCGTGACACCCAGGCGCAAGTCGCTGAGGCTCGACTCGCATGCAACATCCTCAACTGCATGACGCAACTTGGCCTGCCGGCTACGTACGTGGTTAGGATGTGAACTCAATTGCTTGGGGCTACGGTCTTGTTGAGTTTGGCGTTCGCGTACCAACGCCACGGTTAGCGCGGGCCCACAACTAGAGAGTCGTGGCGCGGAACGCATTCGAAGCAGAAAGGCCTTGGGGAGCAGCCGCGTCGACAATCCAGCTCTGCACATGAAGCTCCACACCCGGAGGCGGAGTCTGCGGCAAGGGCACCCTCATCGTGGCTTCCCAGCAGCGTTTGTCACCGCCAGCAACGCTACGTCCACGCTGGGCACCAACGTGCCGCCCAACAGAGGCAAGTTCACGCGGCCAAAGCCGAAGACAAACACGGTAGGCACGTTCGCCGGGACGCGGTAGAGATCCACTGAGAAGCCACCGGCGATCAGAGGGCCGTTGCCAGCCAGGTATGGCTCACCGCGAGATCCGGCGAGGCTGCCACCCAGATTGCACCACGGGTCTCCGCCAAGACCGCGCATGAAGACTAACTTCGGCGTTGAACCGAACGTGCTCTCTGCGTGTAGGTGATTCAAGCTGCGGTGCGGACCACCCGGATGAGCGGGGCACCCTTCTCGAGATTCAGCGACAGGTGCCCCCATTCTCCTCCATCGGTCGGCACGCCGGCCTACTCGTGGGTCATCGCCAACAACCCGAGCATCATCAGTCAGACCGTGTTCTGCCAGCGCATCGCTATCGATGTCTTCCCTTCACTAACGTTCGAAGGCACAACGGGCCTCGGCTGGCGTTGCCTGTATCCAGCTGGCCAGGCAAGTTGTCCTTCATTGCTCGTCGCGCAAAGGTGACTTCTCTAACGGTATGTCAACAATAACCAGTGAATGAGGAGGTAGGCTGACGCCTCCTTTCTTGAAGGTCAATTCTATCTTCTTTGGCGCCACGCGGCGTGGATGTTCGATGTCGTTGTAGGAATCGGGTGAGTCCCCCGTGAGAACTGTTGCCTTGTATGTGCCATCAATGGTCAGCTCTGCCATTTGCAGCGTGCAGGCGACCTCTTTCGACGGGGAACGATTGATTATGGCGACAGCCCATTTCTTGCCTGATTCATCCACCGTGGCGATGGCATCAACCACTGCAACGGATTCCGCGCCACGGGTAAGTCTGCCCGCGTTGACTCGTGTTCTAACCACGCGCGACTGAAGCAGGTTGGCGTACATCGCCATGGCGTGGAAATGGGTGCGCTTGACGATCCCTTTGGGATGGACGTAGAGAGGCCCCGTCTGGTTCACGAGACACGAGATGTTCGCCATGGCGACGTCATCGGCGTGGCGAAGGCAGGCGTTGAAGAACGAAGCGCAAAACAGAGCATCGGCCATGGTGTAGAGCGAGGGATCAAGGCTCTTGTCGCGCGCCTTGATCAATGCTGCGACTGCGGGGTCACTATAATCAACCTTGCGTGCTTTATGACCGGAAAAGCCCGGGTGGTGCCAAGAGCGAAGGTTCCATTCATCAAAGGCAATCTTGATCCGCCCTCGCATGCCGGCTTGGTCGATCGACTTCACTACGGCGCCTATGTGAGTATCTGGCTTCTCGGAGACCATCATGCAGGACAGGTAGTCCGGTGTATGGTGCTTCTGGAAGTTTGGGACCCAGTATTCGTGAATTGAGAGGAGATCCAAGTGCTTCCCCGCAGTCTCGAAAAGATATGGATCAATATGTGCACTCGGCCCGTGTGCTCCCGAGCATGTAACTACAATACTCGGATCGCCCCGTTTCATCGCGACGGCTGTATCGCGAACCTTATCGATATACCCTCTCCCGCCCTTTTCGTTTCCTACACTCCAGAACCTGACGTTGAACGGTTCAGGGTGCCCGTTCATGCTGCGGATTTCGGCGAGCCTGCCCGTCTTTGCGTTGCAATAGGCCACCCAGTCAGCCATTTCCTCGATGCTGGCCAGGCTGTTTTGACAAATATAGGGTTCAGCGCCGAGTCGTCGACAGAGTTCTACAAACTCGTGGGTGCCGAACGTGTTAGGCTCACGTACGCCCCAACGGTCGTCGTCATAAGGTTGACGAACCTTCCCGACACCTTTCTGCCAGTGGTAGCTGTCAACGAAGCAGCCACCTGGCCAGCGGATAACGGGCACCTTCAATTCTTTGATTGCTTCGATTACATCGTGGCGAAAGCCCTTTTTGTCGGCCAGCGATGAACCGGGCTCAAAGAACCCGCCGTAGATCTGTTTGCCAAGATGCTCGATGAAGCCGCCGAAGATCATCGGATTGTATTCCTTGGCCGGCGCACCTGTGTCGATCACAACGGTCGCCTTGTTTGACGCCGGTTGTTGTTCAGATGCCGAAGCCGCACTCATAATACTGAGCACCACTACACCTATTGTGAAACGGTATGTGTTCATCTTGTCTACGTATCGGGGTTTCATGATCGCGGACAACGAGCGGTTGTAGGCAGCCGGTGATCCAGGGCAAGATGGAGGGTGTAGGACATTCAAGCTGCGGCTCGGACCACCCGAACCCCACCCAACCAGGTGTCAGTTCGCGATCAGGAAGTGGCAGATGTCGCCGTCCTGCAGCACGTATGCCTTGCCTTCGATCCGCAGCTTGCCGGCGTCACGGATCGCTTTTTCGGCCTTGAACTCCATGAGATCGCTGAACTGATAAACCTCGGCGCGGACGAACTTCTTGATGAAGTCGGTGTGGATGACGCCGGCAGCGATGGGGGCAACGTCTCCCTTGTGGATTACCCAGGCGCGGGTCTCCTTTTCGCCAGCCGTAAAGAAGGTTTGCAGCCCCAGTAGGTCGAAGGTGCGGGTGATGATGCGCGACAGCCCAGACTCGGTGAAGCCAAAGTCATCCATGAACTGGGCGGCGTCGGTTTCGTCCATCGTCGCAAACTCGGCTTCCAGATCGCCGCACAGATGGGCGACTTCGGCGCCGGTCTGCTCGGCGTACTGCCGCAACGCCTGCACATGCTCGCCCTGCCCCTGCTGATCGTCATCGCCGACGTTGGCCAGGAACAACACCGGTTTGATCGTCATCAGGAACAGCGGCTGCAACAACTGGCGCTCGGTGTCGGTGAACTCGGCCTGCCGCAGCAAGGTGCCGTCATCCAGGAAAGCGAGCGCCTTTTCGAAGGCCGTGACCTGCGCCTTCATGTCCTTGTCGCCGGTGCGAGCCCTCTTGCCGACGCGAGTGATGTTGCGCTTCAGCGTCTCGCAATCGGTCTGCGTCAGTTCCATCTCGACGATCTCGGCGTCGGTGGCGGGATCGAGGCTGCCGCCGCTGTGTTGCACGCCGTCGTTCTTGAAGCAGCGCACGACGTGCAGCAGCGCGTCGCTCTCCTTGATCGCGCCGAGGAAGCCAACCCCCATGCCGGCACCCTCACTCGAACCCGAGACCAGTGCTGGGATGTCGGTGATGTGCATCTGTGCCGGGATGATCTTCTTGGTCTCGATGTGATCGGTGATCTGTTGCAGGCGCGGATCGGGCAGATCGACGATGCCGGGGACCGGTGCGGTCGTCGAGAACATGTTGATGCTGCGCGACTGGGCTTCGGTGCCGGTTATTGCCTGGAAGACGGTGGTTTTTCCAACGTTGGGGAGGCCGACGATGCCTGCAGTGAGAGTCATGCGGAAAAAGCGGTGCTTTGGGTGCGGTCGGGGTCTAGGAGAAACAACGTGCGGCTCAGATCATCCGAACCCTGCCAATCCACAATCCCGCCTCCACGGCACCCCGTCAACCCAACAGTTTCCCAGCCAGCTACCAGGGCACTCCGCCGGAAACTCCACCCACCAGACACACCGCTCCCCCACAGCGACCCCGCAACCGCCATCTGTTCACCTGGCGCGCGACTTTGCGCGTTCACCTGGCGCGCACCATCACGCGCGCCGATCACGCCCCGAGCCAGCGAGCGCTTCGCCAACGGATCGCGCGTGGATCGTCGAGCAGCTCGATCCTGACCTCGAGCGCGCGGCCGGCTACGACCTCGCCACGCTACCTGTGCGGTAGTTGGCCCAGGGCGGCGTGCGGCGCTGAGCCTAGCTTTCTTCTTGCTCGCCGGTCATGCGCAGGAACGTCTCTTCGAGGCTGTCGCCCTCGGTGACGCTCTTCGGTGCGATGCCGAGGTCGAGCACCTCTCGCAGCACGGCGATCGTCACCGCGTCGACGGAAACCGCTTCATCGAGCGCGAACTCGAAACGGTAGCGCTGGGGGCCGCGGTCGGCGATGTTGCCGATGCCGGCGACCGTCAGCAGGCGCGCGCGTTCGGCGTCGGTCAGCGGTCGGCGCAGCTCGACTTCCAGCATGCGGCCGCCGCGGGTCACCGCCTCGACCGAGCCGGCCGTCTTCAGCCGACCCTTGTCGAGGATCGCGACGTGATCGCACAGCTCTTGGATCTCGCCGAGATTGTGCGAGCTGATCACGGTGGTGACGCCGCGCTCCTGCTGCATCGTGCGGATCAGGTCGCGGATCTGCCTGGCGTTCTGCGGGTCGAGGCCGGACGTCGGCTCGTCGAGCAGGATGAGCTCCGGCTCGCCGAGGAACGCCTGCGCGATGCCCATGCGCTTGAGCATGCCGTGCGACAGCGCGTGGATGCCGCGGTGCTTGTATTCGGCGATGCCGACGTTCTCGAGCGCCTCTTCGACCTCACGTTCGGCGGTCTTGCGGTCACGGCCGTCGAGCAGGCGGAAGAACAGCAGCTGCTCGATGATCGGCACGTTCTTCTGGAACGCGGCGTCCTGCGGCAGGATCGTCAAGCGGCCCTGCAGGTCGCTGATGTGCGCGACGTCGGTGTCGAGCACGCCGATGTTGCCTTCGTCGGCGTTGATGAAGCCAGCGGCGAGCGAGAACAACGTCGTCTTGCCGGCGCCGTTTGGGCCTAGCAGGCCGAAGATCGAGCCGAGTGGCACGTCGAACGACACGCCGTCGAGCGCGACGGTCTCGCCGAAGCTCTTGCGCAGGTTCTCGATGCGCAGGGCGATCTTGCCACCGGACTCGGTCGCCAGCGGGGGGGCGGGGGGTATCACAGATCGCGCCTCGTGAACTTGCGGTAACCGAGCCAGCCGAACAGTGCGGTCTGCACACCGCAGCCGGCACAGGCGAGCACCACCTGCATGGGTTCGTTGTGGAAGAGCCTGGTTTGGAAGCCCCACGGCAGCAGGTAGCTGATGTAGCTGGCAGGCTCGTACGTCATGCGCGCGAACATAGCCAGCAACGGCACGCCACCGATGATCAACGATACGATCGTCAACGATGCGAACGAGCTGCCGATCGAACTGGAGATCCAGGCGCACAGCGCGACGTAGGGCAGGGTCACGATCGCCAGCGCCGTGACGCCGTAGAACGCCCAGCTCAGCAGTTCGCCCCAGCCATAGAGCGGCAACTTGGCACCCATGTAGACCGAGACCACCAGCCCGAGCAAGACGAGCACGATCAGGAAGGTGATCAACGTGCCGAACAGCCGGCCGAAGAAGATGCTGCCGCGGTCCGCGCGCAGCAACTGGTAGCGCAGTTGCCGCGACGAGATGTCACCCGCGTACAGATCGAACGCACCGAACGCGACGATCAACGGCCAGCCGAACAGCAGGATCAGGAAGATCGCGGACAGCATCGCCGGCCGATCGTTCAGCAGGTAGCTCGCCCACGCGTCGGCCTGTTCTGCCTCGGCTTCGTCGGTGTCGGCGTCGCCCGTCTCGCGCTTGGACAGCACCCACGACACCGCCGGCGCCGCCTGCTCGATCAGTAGATCGAGCACTTCGGCCGTGACCTTCTCCGGATCCTGGTCGCCCATGCGCTCCTGGACCTGCTTCGAGAGCATCTCGACCGGCTGTAGCGTCAGGTGCGCAACCATCAGGCCGAACGTCAACGACAGCAGCAAGAAGACGAGGCCGACGCCACCGCGCACCGAGTAACGGGCGCTGTAGCGGGCGATCAGCGAGGTCTGCCTGGTATCCAAGGTAGCTCAGCGCGTGAAGTCGTGTTTGAACGTCGTGTTCAAGAGAGCGAGCGTCAGCAGCGGGTAGACCAAGCCGATGATCGTGCCGATGTTGAACCCGCCACCTGCTTCGACCGTGACCGCCATGCCGTAGACCAACGCGTAGAGGATCGACAGGATCGCGTAGGCGTTGCCGAGGCCGCGGCCGAGCACCTTCTTCTGCTGCAGGTAGCCGACGCCCGACGCGATCAGCAGGAACGCCGTCACCGCCAGCAGCACCAGGATGAAGTAGAACAAGCCGACGCCGACAGTCTCCCAGGCCTTGGCCATCTCGTTGGCGCCTTCGTTGTCGGATTCGCCCGCTTCGTTTGCGGCTGCTCCGATGACGGCCATCACGGCGGCCATGCCTAGGAATAGCAGTGCGTTGACACCACCGAAGACGAAATTGAGAACGGCCAACGCAGTCAGGCCACCGGGGCGCTTACCTTCGCTCATCTGAGAGTTCTTCCTGAAAAAGTCGAGTGTGTGAGGGACCCGAGATTCGAGCAGCCAAGTGGCCAAAGGGCAACTCGAAGCTGTCGTTCGACCCGTAATCTGGCCACGAGCGTGTCTTTCCTCGGCTATTCCGGTGCGACCGTGTTCGGCTTCTGCTTGTCGAACTTCAAGCAGGCGCTGATCGCGGCGATCGTCGGGGTGTAGGAGAAACAACGTACGCAGTTGCTTCGGGCTTGAGAACCGAGCAGAGGCGCCTGGATCTGTTCTCTTTCTGCGCCGCCTTTATGAAGCACTACAGGTGGCAGATCGCCAATTCACAGTTCGACGTACGAATGTCGAAGTCGCCGCCTGCAGTTACCGACAAGCTTGCCAGTTGGATGTAGTACTGGCCCTGAACCGAGTTCGGCCATGAGCGCGTCCAGTTGTAGCTGCCAGTACCCGTGGCGTTGATTGGGTGGCCCCAGAGGAACGTCGTGAACATCGGGCAGTTACCGAAGGGCAGCGTCACGTTGACCGGGGTCGAGCCCCAGACCATGATCGAGACGCCATCGACGTGCAGGCCACTACCATCGACTGTGATTGCCTGGTTGCCAGCTGCCCCGGTTGGACTGAACGACACAGTCAGGGTGGGACCACAACCATTGCCGACAGTAGATGCCGAGCAGATGTTCAGTTGGGCGGCTGCTGATGTGGCAGCAAATGCGATCGAAAGAAGCGCGGATACGATTGACTTCATGGCTTGAACAAGTGGAGGTGAAGCGTGTGTTTGCCGACACGACGTACGTCATTTGCCGACTCTGGCGGATGCTAGCAGGCGAGCTGATGACTACGGTGGCGTGATCCCGAATACGGCCGAAATCCGGTCAAGGCCGCCGCACGGGGCAATGTTGCGTAGCATGTCCTACGCACTTAGCCATTAGCACACTGGGACTTGCGCTTGCTCCTCTGTCCGTCCATCGCTGACCCGATCGTCCTGCTAGGAGAGCACGTCAGTAACCACCCGACCGGCAACGTCCGTCAGTCGCCGCTCCAGGCCATTGTGGTAGTAGGTCAAGCGCAAGTGATCCAGACCTAGCAAGTGCAAGATCGTCGCGTGAAAGTCGTGCACCGTTACGACGTCCTCAAGAGCTTCATGACCAAACTCGTCCGTCGAGCCGTGGCTGTAGCCGTGCTTTACCCCAGCGCCAGCGAGCCAGCACGTAAAGCCATTCGGGTTGTGGTCGCGACCCTGCGCACCTTTTTGGAACGTCGGCATGCGGCCGAACTCCGTGCACCACACCACCAGCGTCTCCGCAAGCAGGCCGCGTTGTTCGAGATCAACCAGCAAGCCAGCGGTCGGCTGATCTAGCACAGGCCCGTGCACGCTGTATTGGTTGTAGAGGTCTTTGTGACCATCCCAGTTGCTGACGCCTTCGCCGCCGGTCTGATACGAGCCGTTGAACAACTGCACGAAGCGTACGCCTTGTTCGCACAGTCGCCGCGCCAGGATGCAGTTGCGTGCGTAGGCGGCGCGTATCTCGCCGGTCTTGGTGCCATCAGAAACTGCACCGTAGAGCTTGAGAATATGCGCCGGTTCGTTGCTGAGGTCGACGACCTCTGGCACGGCGAGTTGCATACGCGCGGCCAGTTCGTGGCTGGCGATGCGGGCGGCGAGTTCGGTGTCGCCAGCGAATCGGTCTGCGTGGCGTAGATTCAGGCGTTGCAAAAACTCGCGTGTCTTCCTTTCGGTTGTTGGCGTGATGCCCGCTGGTCGCGCGAGGTTACGGATCGGGTTGCTCGTATTGAAGTCGGTGCCCTGGAACGCGGCTGGCAGGAACCCCGGCGCCCAACTGTTGGCGCTGCTCTGTGGTTTGCCGCGCGGATCGGGGATCGCAACGTAGGCCGGCAGGTTCTGGTTCTCGCTACCGAGTGCATACGTCACCCAGGCGCCCATGCTCGGAAACCCGTCCAGCGCGTAACCGGTCGACATGAAGTTCTCGCCAGGGCCGTGGGTGTTGGTGGTGCCCTGCATCGAGTGCACAAAGCACAACTTGTCAACGAGCGCGCCGACGTGTGGCATCAGATCGGAGGTCCACTTGCCGCATTGACCGCGTTGGCGGAACGCCCACGGACTCTTGGTCAGTGCACCCTGTTCGCCTTGGAACGTGACCAGCTTGTCGTGACCTGGCAGCGGTTGACCGTGGCGGCGGATCAGTTCGGGCTTGTAGTCAAAAGTGTCGAGTTGGCTCACGGCACCGCTACAGAAGATCACCACGACATTCTTTGCGCGGGGTACCGTGTGTGGCGGCCGCGGCGCATAGGGATGACCAGGATCAATATCTGGTTGGATCGGTCCCGTGTCCGGTCGTGGGTCTTGTTGGCCGAGCAGAGAGCGCAAGGCGATGGCGCCGAGGCCCATGCCAGTATCGACCAGGAATCGTCGCCGAGGCAAGAACGAGGTGTCGAGGCGCGGCACGTTCATGGAATGAACAGGAACTCGTTGCTGTTGAGAAGTGCTCGGCACAGTGCCGACAGGTCTTCTGTTTGCAGTAGCCCAATTGCCTCGTTTACCTCGTCGCCTGTCGGGGCGCGCTGAAACACCAGCAGCCAGGCGCGATCTATTGTCGCTGCGCGATCGTCACCCGCCTCGCGTGTCAGCCGCTTCGCCATCGCGTCCGCTTGTTGCAGGATGAACTTGCTGTTCCACAAGTTGAGCGATTGCAGCGGCGTTGTCGACAAGCCACGTTGCGCTATCGTCAGCGATCCATCGGGGCAATCAAACGCGGTGAACACCAGGTCTGGTTCGGTCCGCACCTTCATTGCGTAGATCATCCGCCGTGATTCGTCTGGACCGAACTCCACCTTGGGCTGGTAGTGGCGCACGTACTCGCTGCCTACATTGTGCAGCGAAAAGCTCGGGCCACCGACCTGGTGGTTGAGTTCGCCACTGACGGCGAGCATGCAATCGCGAATCGCCTCGGCTGCAAGCCTGCGTGGGGGGAAGCGCCACAGCAAGCGGTTGCCACTGTCGATCCGCAAGGCTGCTCTTTGAGGTGTGCTTGCTTGTCGCCAGGTCCTTGAGGTCAAGATCAACCGTTGCATCGCCTTGATCGACCAGCCGTGCGCGACGAACTCACTTGCGAGCCAGTCCAGTAGCTGAGGGTGCGAGGGCGCGGCGCCGTTCTTGCCGAAGTCGCTCGGTGTGCTGACGATGCCGGTGCCGAATTGGTGCTGCCAGATGCGGTTGACCAAGACGCGTGCAGTCAGTGGGTGGGATTTGTCTGTGATCCAATGGGCGAGCTTCAGGCGTCGTTGCTGCTCGGGTGTGTCATCGTCCCACTCGACAGGTTGAAACAAAGTGAGTGTGCCAGCTGCGACTTGCTCGCCCAGCTGCATCGGGTCGCCCCGTCGCAACAGGTGCGCGGGACCCGGTTGGGTGAACGTACCCGCGTATGCCTTGGGGGGGTGCGCCAACGATGTGCGCTGTTGTCGCATCGCGCGCCATTCTGCCAGCCATGCTCGACCCTGTTCGGCGACGGATGATCGCACTGCATCAAAGCGATACGACGGTGCAGCGTGAGCCTTGGGCGCAGCGGCAAACGGCGCGCGGTCGCCGGAAGATGCGATCACCTGCCACTTGTTGGCGCGCATCGCTGCTTCGATACGGTATTGAACCGGTAAGCGATCGCGGATGGTGTCATGGCGGTCCCGCCCCCACACGACACGATCGATGCGTGTCGGTTGTGCGAGCTCGAGTTGCACCCAGCCGCCGCCCTTTGCGTTGGAGATCCATGAGTGGTTGTTGCCGACGAGACCATCATGGACATGTGCAAGTTTGTGAATGTCGTAGCCAGGCAACGTGCTGGACGCTGTCGCGGTCGTGCCGTTGCTCGCCAGCCCGACGTTCTTGTCACCGGCCCAAACCTCGAGTTCGTCGATGCATGGCTCGGCATTGCTGGTCGCGAAGATGGTCATGCGCACGAACTTGGCTACGACCGGTGCGAAGTGTTCCTCATTGCGTGCGAAATTGACCGCCGGGCGCAGCTTTGCATCGGCCGGTGATGCGGTTGGCTTCTGCACGACGAACGGCGCCAGTTGTTGACCCAGTGTTGCGATGCGTTCGTCGAGTTGTGCGAGCTTCGCGGCCTGCGCAGCTGACATCGGGAGATCTCGCTCGCCATGTCGCACACCGGCGAATACCGCGGTCAGTGCGTAGTAATCGCGCTGCGATATCGGATCAAATTTGTGCGAGTGGCAGCGAGCACAGCCGACCGTCATGCCGAGGAAGGCGGTGCCAGTCGTCGCCACCATGTCGTCGAGTTGGTCGGCCCGCTGTTGCGCGGTCAACACCGGATCTGGACTGCCGACGATGTCGGCTTGTCCAGCGACCAGAAACCCGGTGGCTACGTCGGCACCGAGAGCATCGCCAGCGAGTTGTTCGCGCACGAACTGGTCGTACGGGGTGTCGGAGTTGAATGCGTCGATGACGTAGTCCCGGAACCGCCACGCGTTAGGTCGTTGATGATTGGTTTCAAAGCCATCGCTCTCCGCGAACCGAACGACATCAAGCCAGTGTCTGGCCCAGCGTTCGCCGTAGCGCGCATCGGCGAGCACCTTGTCTACCAGGCGTTCGAATGAGTCCGGTCTTTGGTCGGCAACGAAAGAGGTCACTTCTTCTGGTGATGGCACAACCCCGAGCATGACCAGGTACAAACGCCGTATCAGTGTTGCCGGTCCTGCTGCAGGCGACAGCCTGAGGCCTACTGCTGCCAGTCGTTCGTGCACGAACGCGTCGACCGGGTTCGCGTAGCCTGGAGTCGTCGTCGGTGGTGTTGGTCGTTGGACCGGTTGCAAAGACCAATGCGGTTTACCCGGACGAGTTTCGTCGGCCGGATGCTGCGCGTTGGCCGACACACTCGACAGCAGCATGCCGCAAGCGAACGCGGCGATCTGGCAGTAGTGGGGAGCACTCATGTTTTGCGTGAGGTGGCAGCCTCGAACCCCGTCTCATTGGTTGACGTGGGGCTACTATGGTCGGCGCGCCAAGAATACTGCGCAACCGCAGGTATGTAACGTGTGGGGCATGGGAGGCTTCTGAGATCGTAACCAAGCAGCAAATGCCTGTTGCGCTGCCAGGGCCGATAGCACCGCTCTGAAGGCTGATGCGAACGCTCGTATCGCAGGCAGCGACTGCTCGCACGCCCCGAACGAAGCAGCTATGGTCAAGTGTTCCGTGGGCGCTTGTTGTCGGAGGGCTTTCGTTCCGAGCCCCCCACCAGAGCCCGCAACCAGAACGCGAAGAGGATCGATATGCGCTGCAAGAGTGTCTTGGTCATGACCTGCCTGACAATGGCGGGTTCCTGCATCTTCGGAGATCGAGACCATCGTGAGTCAGCGGAGCACACGGATCTGATCGGTCGTTGGGAGATCATCGCGATCAACCGTGGCGGGCAAGACATCAACCTCGATCACCTCGAAGGTGCCATTCGCGAAATCCGCGAATCCACCTACAGCATCATTCCTGCAACCGATTCGTCCATCACGGGGAACTACACCATCAACGATGACGCCAACCCCAAGACGATCGACCAGATGGTGAACAATGGCCGATTCCAAGGCAAGACACTGAAGGGCATCTACCGGATCCATGATCATCAACTGACGATCAGCTTCGGCGGCCCCGGCGAGGCGAGGCCGGTGAGTTTCAAGAGCGTCGCTGGCACGACCTACACGGTGGCGATCCACAAGAAGACTCAGTAGCCGTCGGGGCGGAGCATACGCCGGGCGACACCTGCCAAGGCGAAATGACCCAAGCTACCGCGTTCAGGTTGCGATTCGCCGCAGCGGCGCAGACCGACTGGTCCACGACAAGCATCCCACTTGCTATCATGCCGCGATGCTTCGCGTCTCGCCCGCCCTCGTAACGACCGCCCTTTGCGCTCTTCCAGTTCTCGCCCAGACCGCCGCCGACGCCGCGCTGCAGGTCACCGCCAGCGTGACGTTGAGCCCACCCCTGATCACGCTGCAATGGCCCGGCGATGCCGCGGCCAGCCACTACACGATCAACATTCGGCTCGCCGGCGACCCGAATTGGAGCGCGCCGACATCGATCCCGGGCGGCAGCACGGCGATGGCATGGACCCACGGCAACGTCGCGGTCGGCACACGCTACGAGTACCGCATCATGCAGTGGGGTACGACGGCGGCGAACTCCCACATCACCGCCGGCATCGAGGCCGACCTGATCGAAACGCCCGGCCGCCTGATCCTGCTGGTCGACGACACCCAGGCCACGCCGCTCGCGAGCGAAATCGATCGACTGATCCGCGATCTCGTAGGCGACGGCTGGCAGGTCGTTCGCCACGACGTGTCACGCACGGCGAGCGTGACCAGCATCAAGGCCCTGATCGTCACCGAATACAACGCCGCCCCGACGAAGACCAACGCCCTGTTCCTGCTCGGCCACGTGCCGGTGCCGTACTCGGGCAACATCAACCCCGACGGTCACGCCAACCACCGGGGTGCCTGGCCCGCCGACGTCTACTACGGCGACGTCGACGGCACCTGGACCGACGTCTCGGTCAACAACCCCACCGCCGCCCGGGCCGCCAACCGCAACGTCCCGGGCGACGGCAAGTTCGACCAGAGCATCATCCCGAGCCTGGTCGAGCTCACGGTCGGACGCGTCGACCTCGCCAACATGCCTTTGTTCGCGGCCAGCGAGACCGCGCTGCTGCAAGCCTACCTCGACAAGGACCACGACTATCGCCAGAAGGCGTTCTCGGTCGATCACCGCGCCGTGATCGACGACAACTTCGGCTACTTCAATGGCGAGGCGTTCGCGGCCTCTGGCTGGCGCAACTTCTCGGCCCTGGTCGGCCCGGGCAACGTCACCACCGGCGACTACTTCACGACGCTCAACACGACCAGCGGCAACGGCTACCTATGGTCGTACGGCTGCGGCGGCGGCTCCTACAGCAGCGCCAGCGGCATCGGCAACACCGCGAGCTTTACGACGAGTACGAACCGCGGCGTGTTCACCATCCTGTTCGGCAGCTACTTCGGCGACTGGGACTCGAACAACAACTTCCTGCGGGCGCCGCTGGCCTCGGGCTGGACGCTGACCAACCTCTGGGCCGGCCGGCCGCACTGGCTGCTGCACCAGATGGGGCTGGGGCAGACCATCGGCTACTGCGCCCGCGACAACCACAACGACACCTCCGCCGGCGGCATGGGCGTGCGCCAGATCCACATCGCGCTCATGGGTGACCCGACGCTGCGCCAAGACGTCATCGCGCCGGCGACCAGCGTCGCCGTCAGCGCTATTGGCGGCCCGGCTACGGTGTCGTGGAACGCTTCGCCCGACGCCGTCCTGGGCTACCACGTCTACCGCGCGGCGCAGCCGACCGGGCCGTTCATGCGGGTCACGACGACGGCCGTCACCGGCACCACCCACATCGATCCATCACCGCTGGTCGGCTTGCAGACCTACATGGTGCGTGCGCTGCGACTCGAAGCGACGCCGACGGGCAGCTACTACAACATGAGTCAGGGCGCGTTCGCGACCACCTGCCTGCTACAGGCCGGCGCCTCGCACACCAGCTACGGGCAGGGTTGCAGCACGCCAGCGATGGCGGTCAGCGCCAGTCCGGCACCGATCGCGACCACGACCACCGGCACGCTGGTTACCTACACCGTGACCGACGTGCCCGAGATCACACCGGGCAGCGGCGCCTACGCCGGCTTCGTCATCCTCAGCCTACAGGGCGACATGACCGGGACGTCTCTTGCGCCGATCGGCGCGCCCGGTTGCGACGCTCTGCTCGGCACCCTCGACCTGTTGCTGCCGTTCACCGGCAACAGTTCGACCGAAACGGCGCAGTTCCAGATCCCGGTTGCGGCGCCGTGCGGGCTACCGCTCTACGCCCAGGCGATGGCGCTGGTGCAACCGTTCAGCGCGCCCAACACCCAGAACGCTGCCGGCATCATCACCAGCAACGGCATCCGCAGCGTAATCGGCCCGCACTGAGGCAGCTGAAGAGTGCCCGGCCCAGCGCGTCCGACACCCAGGCCGCCGACTCGCTGCTTGTCGTTACGACCGAGAAACACCGCGCCCTGCGCAGGCGACTGGCGAGCCTTGAAGCGGTGTTGGCACGATGCTTGCCTGAGCGTTGTGCATGGCCATGAAACTCGTCTTTGCAATCCTGTTGGCCTTGGCAGTCTCCAGCTGCCGAGCTACTTCTACCGATGCCGGGCCAGCGCGGGCAGTCGCCGCCGATCAAGCGGTTGCCGAGCTCCTGGCAGCGCAGACCAGTGCCTACGCGGTGCCTGCGACTGCCAGTGGCGTGTCCTTCACGGTGGCTGCCAGCATGGCTGCAACTCGCTGGGCGAAGCTCAACGAAGCAGAGCTGCGCAGGTGGTGGCTGTTGTGGTCGGCCCTGTGCGAACAACCGGGTCGAATTGTCGAGCCCTATCAAGATGCGCAAGGCAAGTCGGCCAACCTGTTCGAGCGCAGCGCTCGCGACGGCTTTTGTGTGGCGCTTGCCCATCGCTCTGCCAGGCAGCTCGACGAGCCACGCATCGTGGCGTTCTTCAGCGAACTCGCTGAGACGACGAGGTCAAAGTAATCCCCGATCGCGTTGAGGCGGATGGCGGCGTCTTCCCGGTTGCGCGGACAACGATCGCCAAGACGCTGAAGGACAACGGCATCGCACCGAGTCCCGATCGACCGACTTCGTGGCGCACGTTCCTCAAGTCACATGCAGACGTCATCATCTTGGCAGCTGCGCTGCTGCGAGTGGCTGGCCTCAACCTATGGAGTCAGCATCACCTGCACATTGGTCGAGACGAAGTCCCACGGCTCGAGCGCGTAGGCGAATGACAGCGAGAGACCGGCCAGCGGCGGAATCGGTGGCACGACCAACTGTGCCGTGGCTTCGCCATTCGCATCCAGCGTGCCAATGAAGCCGCTGAAGATCGAGCTGAGTGCCGGATTCATGACTGCCCAAGTCAGCGCGTCGATGTTGAGCGGCAGGATCGCACCGCCAGGCAGCGGCGTGCCTGGCTCCGTGCCGGTGAAGCCGACGAGCAACAGGTGGTTGCGGCCCGCGTTGGCCCGCCCCGCGGTCAAGCCGAATAAGGCATTGCCGCCGGTTGCGGCGGAGATGGTCGGCGTGTCGACGTGCAAGAACACACTGTCCAGGTAATTGCGGTGCGGCTGCGAGAACGAGTTGCCTGAGTTGACGTCCCAGTTGACCGACCATGTCATCAAGCCGCGGAAGTCCGGGTAGCCGTTTGCGTTCGCCAGCTGATAGCCCGCAGCCGGTTTGCCGAGGATCAACCGGTCGAGCGCCGCATGCACCAATGCTGGCACGGTGTAGCCGCTACCTGCTGCGGATGTCGTCGCCGGCAAACCGATCGCGACCTGATGAGGTTGGAAGGGCGCGAACGCGATGCCGGTCGAAGCCGTGAATCCGCCGATCAGCGCGTCAGCCATCGCGACATGGAAGTCGATCGTTCCAGGTGTGTAGATCTGGCCGTCGCGACCAAACATCGTGCCCGTGTTGTAGTGCTGCACGTGTACCCAATCGAAGCGCGTGCGGAACGCATGCAGCACTGGCAGATACGAACCCCAGACGCCGGCATACGCGCTCATGCCGCCTTGCACCATCGCGGTCTCCGGCGCGGCCGACAGGATGAAGTCGGGTGGCAGTTGCGCGAGTAGCTGATTCAGGCCGTTGATGAAGTGCACGACCCGCGGGGTCGTCGGGCTTTGGAAGTTCGTGTCGCCTGCCTGCAACAAAAACGAACTGCCTTCGAGGTCGATGTCGAGACCGTCGAATCCGTAGGTCGTGACCAGTTGCAGCATCGATGAGGCAAAGGCCTGCGCGTCAGCGATCGAATCCACAACGACAGGGTCATTGGCGCCGCCGATCGAGATCAGGACCTTCTTGCCCGCCGCCTGCAGGGTGGCGACGTCGTTGATGAAGCCCTGGCTTGATGGGTAGGCGCCGGCGAACGGCGTGAACTGCATCGTGGCGCCATGCGGCACGGTCGGTGTGGCAAACGCGATATTGATGACGTCGTAGGCCTCAGGGATCGCGGTCAGCTGGAGCGTGTTAGGCGAACCCCAGTTGTGCCAATAGCCGACGAGCACGCGATCGGGCGTGCTCTGAGCGGCAATGGGACCAGCGGCAACCAAGCAGAAGGCGAGAAGTTGGATGCTGCGCATGTAGATCAGGATACTGCGCGCGTTGGTCTTGGCGCTAGCGGGTGCTCCGAGGCGTGGAGATGCTGTGAGTCAACCCACCCGCTTCACCGCATCACTACGTGACGTTCCGCCAGCAACGTCACCCACCGAACGCACCGCTCCCCCACCAAGACCTCGCCAACAGCCTCCATGTCTTTCGTGGAGCGATTGGACCCCGTCATCCAGAAGATGCATGGTTGCACGGTGCATGTCGATCCGGCGCTCCTTGAGGGACAACACAGCGCGGTTGGCAAGCGTGCCTTGAGCATGCCTGGCAACTTGTATCGCAACGACTTCTCCCCCTTTGTGCGTGCTGAGTTGGCAGAGTTTGGTCCGCGTGGTTGCGAGGTCCTGGCCGAGGTTTGGGATCCTCAAGACTGATCGGCGGACATCTTCCTGCTAGTCGCGATACGTTGCAAATGCATGTTCATACGTCCGTTATGGATTCTCTGGGAGGGTGCTGAGGCCGCGATTGTGAGCCGATCGGTGGTTTTGTGAGGCGTCAGCGTGCGGTTTGGCCGGGTTGGTTCTTGAGAGAGTGAGTTCGCAATTCAGCAACTCAGCAAATCAACCAACCAACGGACAATTCGATGACTTCTTACCAACTGACCCTTTGTGCTGGCCTCGCCCTTGCGGGTGCCAGTGTCGCGCAAGTCTCCCCCAATTTCCTGCTCTCGCTCTCTGGTGTTGAGACGACTGCTTCTGGCAGTGGTGGCACTGTCCTGCAGAAGATCTTCCCAAACGAGATCGCCTTCGTCAACTTCGGGACCTGCTCGACGTTGTCCGCTGAGAAGTGGATGCCTCGCACCTGTTCGCACGTCATGGCTGGCGATGAGAACGCTGACGGCAACTACTACAACGCCGGCATCTTTGGCGACATCAACGCCATCCTCCCGTTCCGTCACAGCATGGGCACGGGCCTTGATGAGAATCAACGCACGGTCTTCTGGTCCGTCGCATCCCCCATGGGCGGCGCGGTCTCGGCACAGCCCTTCCGCAGTGGTGATGTTGCTCGCATCGTTTCCAATGGCATCGGCCATGGTCAGGTCGAGCACTTCATGAGGCAAGAGCAGTTCAACATCGCGCTTGGTCGTGCTCCCGGTGCGCCGCTCGACATCGACGCGATTGCTTGGCAGGCCAACTATGGGGTTTGGTTCAGCATCAACAACAACCGCAATGCCAATACTGCATGCGGCCCAATGTTGGTCCGTGACGGTGATGTTCTTTGCATCCCACCGAGTGCGCTGGCCTACACCGCTGATGGCCGCATTGCAGCCGTCATGCCAAACAGCGCGGTTGTCGTGCACACTGAAGCTCAGATGGACATCTACACCGCCAATGCCAACGTGGCCAACAACATGGGTGGCTGTGTAACGCAGGCAGTGGACGTCGAAGGACTCGAGATCGATCTCTTTGGCCCTGTTACCACCATATCTGGTTGTGCCGGCATGGTGATCACAGTTCCGACGCTCTTGTTCTCTACTGAGACGGGCACTGGGGCGAGCATCTTGACCACGGCTGCTGGTGGGCTGATTCAGCCGACTCCGTGTGGCCTGGCTGGGCAGTACTGTGGTGCAGGTGTGACGCTCGGCAATCAGCTTGGCCTTAGTATTCCAGCGGGGCCAGGCATTGCCAGTTACGTGACTGGCCTGGGCTTCTCCTATGCGCAAACTCACGTTCTCGAAGCGGACATGCCGGTCATGACCACCTCCGCAACCGGTGCGCCAGCTGGGGCGAGCAACATCCATTACAACAGCCCGTTCGGCATCAACGTTGTGTTGATCGAATTGGTACCCGCCTTCGTGCCACCGGCAGTCGTAGGCCTACCTTTCTCGCCAACGTGCTTCCCTGATCTTTACGCGCCGGGCATCTTCGGCTACGCGGTTGTTGCTGGCGGCTTCGGAACGATCCCGATGCCAGCATTGCCGGTAGGCTTCACTGGCAAGGTGCTCTTCCAGTCCGTAGGTCTGGGTGCAGGAGTCTTCGAGTTCAGCACGCCGACTGTCGTCGACGTTCTGTAACGGTGATTTGCTGAGAAGAGCGAAGCATGGCGAGCGGTGACGCTCGCCATGCTTCTTTGTACGGGCATCGACTTGGTGGCAACGATATCTGCGGTCTGAAGCAGGGACACGCCGCCACTCACGCGCATCAGCGGCACTAAAGTTCCGACTAGAGCACCCTAATCGCCTGCTGCACCGCAGCCTGCAAACGCAAAGCACAAGCATCAAAGTCTTCATGCTTGGCGGGGCCAGGTTCGCGTAGGTAGAGATTGCGGTTGATCTCCACCATCACTGCCTGCACCCGACTGTCTTTCTGGTAGCAGCTAGCAGGCACAAGCGCGCCAGCGAATGGATCGTCGCGGCAAACGACCCATCCTTGGCTTCGACATGCATCCTCGAAGGCTTCGCAAACAGCGGCGCTCGTATGGAAGGCATCTGTTCCGATGCAGATGTCTGGTCGTGGCGAATCAGGACCTGCACCTTCATAGAGGAGCGGCGTTGACGGGAAACTGTGACAATCCAGCACGAGGCAACGCCCGAACTCGGCCAGGACCTTTGCAACGACACGCTCAAGCGCTTCATGATGCGGGCGGTAGTAGCGGCGCAGCAAACTCTCCCGCTCCTCACTCGAAAGGTCATGACGCAAAGGCGTCAAGCGCGATGTGCACCGGTAGAGCACGCCCAGTCCTCGCGCCGCCATGATCTCCAACGCATCGTCTTCAAAACGCTCGACATCTACGACAAGCCGACTGACCGGCGAGCGGATCACCAGATGTTCGGGATGGTCTCCAACGAACAGTTCATGCGTATGGTGATCGGTCATCACGCACAGTTCGCGTTGCAGTTCTTCGTCGTCGACCGAGAATTGACTGCGCACACTTTCCGGCACGACAACTGCATCGTGCGGAACGTGCAGCACTACCCAGGGCGCATAGGTCATGCGGCGTATCCTAGTCGAACGCTCGACTGAAGACCGGGAAGTTGCATGGGCCGTAACCAGCGTGGAATACCGCGAAGGCGACACAATCAAACGCGCCAAGCCGATGCGTAAGCTCTTCTCTGTAGAGCTTCGCGATGGACGCTGCTGGATTGGCAAAGGCGCCACAACCGGACGCGCCCAAGACCACGTGGCGCTGCTTCGCATCGATCAGCGTCTCAAGCTGGGCACAGATACGCCTGCGTGCATCTTCATGATCAAACGCATCCCCGTTTCGATAGTCACGAGCCGCTGCACGCAACTCGTAGAACGGAAAGACCTCGTCGTCGCGGAGCCACTCATGACCGGGTGAACACGGACCACGAGTGCGTCACGCCCCGGACTCTGGCGGCCGGTAGTCGGGGCTGAACTGGACCCAGAACGTGTCACTGGCCGCACCGTCATCGGTGGGTTGGGCCTCGACATAGACCGCCGAGTCGAGGATGCCGAGAGCGGCCGCAGCTGCGCCGCCGATGCCTACGCTTTGCCGGTCGACGGAGAAAACCGCCACCACTGTCGGAGCCGTCCCGGTTCTCAAGATCACCGCCAGGACGCCGGGGAATCCGCCCCCGCCGTTCAGGGATGGGGCTGTGTCACGGCCCTCGGAGAACGCATCGACGTTGCTGCCGGGCGGCAACCCGAGGTCCGCATTGGACCAGATGACGGGCAGTGCACAGTTGTCACGACCAAGGGCCACGACTTCGTCGGCACCAAACTGCGCCGATGTGACCTCCGGGGAGATGCGATCGGCGCTGCCGCTGCCCCTGACACCGAGGCCGGTCGGCGAGCCAAGGCGATGCCTTGCGGCCGACCATGGCTATTTGCCAGCTGGACCCTTCCGGGTAAGATCGAATCACCCAGCAGCATCGCTGAGATGGACCTGCAGTGAGAGAGATAGTGCAATGTACGGACTGATTCATCGTGCGATACGTGATTGTGTCAAGACTGAGTACGGTGATAGCGCGTGGGGTCGCATCGCCGAGACTGCATCCCTAGATGACTCCATGTTCGTCAGCATGCAGGCGTATCCTGACGAACTAACTCTCAGCATGCTGGGAACAGCCTGCGAGGAGCTGGACGCGGATCTCTCACAACTCCTACATCAATTCGGGCGCTACTGGGTACTGCATACGGCGCGTAAGGGATACGGCCCACTGTTCTCCTTCAGCGGAGACAACATGCGTTCCTTCCTATCTAACCTCAACGCAATGCATGAGCATCTTGCGGTCTCTTTCGCAAACCTCCGGCAACCATCATTCAAAGTTGAGGACATGTCGGCCGAAGTGATACATCTGCACTACGAGAGCCCTCGCGATGGACTAACTGATTTCGTTGTGGGTTTGATATCAGGGCTAAGCGAGCACTTTGATGAGCCTGTGGAGTGCACCGTGATCGAAGAAAAGGCCAAAGGCGCACCCCACGATGTCTTTAGGCTGCAATTCTCGTCGTGATCGATCCGGCGGCCTGTCAGCAGATCTTCCCATTCTGCTTCGCCCTGGATGCCGCATCTCTGCGCGTCGCATTCGTAGGCCGGTCTCTACATAGTCGCATCCCGGACAAGGGGCAGCGGCTGTTTGCCGATTGCTTCAGCCCCGTGCGCCCGAAGAAGGCGATCACGACAGAATCGATCAAGCAGTGTGTCGCTCACCCGCTCGTCTTGTCGGTGACCGGCACAGAATTGCTATTGAGCGGTGCATTCTATTTGTTGAGTGACCGCTACTTGTTCTTGGGAAGCCCAATAGTTGATTCCGTCAACGAACTGTTGCCGCTCAACCTGAAGATCGACGACTTCGCGCCCCAAGACCTAGTCATCACTCACCTTCTCCAGCTACAGAAGATGGAGACGTCGGCAACTGAGTCGATCGAGGCAGCGAATCGCCTGAATGAGCAACAACAGATCTATCGAAGCATCGTTGATCAGTCGCACGACATCATCGTCGCGGTCGACAAGCATGGTCGGGTGTCGCATGCAAATCCCCGAGCGCGGGCTACGCTTGGCGAAGAGATCGTCGGCAAACGAGGCTCACGACTGCTCACGCCAGACAGCCGCAAGATCTGGAAACGGGCAGCTGCCAACCTTGTCGGCGATGCAGGGTCGCACTGGGTAGAACTTGACCTTGTTGGCTGCACAGGCACCTCGCTCCAAGTCGAGGGCCACCTCGTGCTCAATCTGGAAGTCGGTCACGGAGCAGTGATTACCGCAATCCTGCGAGACGTTACTCGGCGCAAGCAAACGGAAGCCGAGTTGCGTCTCAGCAACGAGAAGTTGCAGCAGGCTCGCCGAATGGAGTCACTCGGTCGCTTCGCTGGGGGCATTGCCCACGACTTCAATAACCTTCTGGGTGTAATCAGTGGTGTGGCCGAACTACTTCAAGGAGACATGGAGCCCGAAGATTCGCGGCAGTCGGACATCGAGATGATCCTGTCGACGGTCAAGAAGGGTGCTGCGTTATCTCGGCAGATCTTCCAGTTCAGTCAGCAGCAGGCACCAGCCAAGGGCCGAGCAGATGTAGCTGCACTCACGCGTGGCATGACAGCGATTCTTCAGCGAGCTGTTGGGCCAAACATCGACCTGAGCATTTCGATCCTGACAGAGCCCGCCATGGTCGAAATCTCACCGGTTCAGTACGAGCAGATGCTCATGAACCTGGTCGTTAATGCTGTCCACGCCATGCCAGACGGTGGCAGCCTGCTTATCGAAGTCGATCAAGACGAGAGTCGCGATAAGGTCTTCTTCAAGGTGGAAGATTCCGGCGAGGGCATCGAACCCGACGTGCTACGCCGTATCTTCGAGCCCTTCTACTCGACGCGTAGCCCGGGGCTCGGCTCAGGACTTGGCCTTAGCGTTGTTTACGGCATCGTCAAAGGTGCCGGTGGCGGAGTCCATGTCGATAGCAAGGTAGGTGCGGGGGCGAAGTTTCGAGTCACTCTACCTGCGAGCAAATCGGGACCAGACGAAGATGAGATCTCGAGTGTTGCCAGCGGCTGGAGACAAGTCGTGCAGCCCGGCGCGCGCGTGGTCCTCTTAGAAGATCAACCCGATCTTCGAAGCTTGACCATCCGCGCGCTTCGGCAAATGGGTCTGGAAGCGCAGGCCTTCGGCAGTCTGGCGGATGCAAGGAGGGGCTTTGATGCTTACCAAGGTGCCCCAGACCTCTTCATCACGGACGTCACTTTGACCGACGGCAATGGCCTGGACCTCGCAGAAGAACTCGCCAATCAAGGCAAGTTGAAGAAGGTCATCATCATTACAGGCAATGCAGACTTTGATCGTGTGGGATCACTTACATCCGAGCATGGATGGGAACTGCTGATCAAGCCGTTCCAGTTACGAGAGCTAAACGATTTGGTGGCCAAAGCAATCGGTCGGTAGTGCGGTGCCCGCCAGAAGGCGGGCCACAAGCCAACAGGGCCACACAACAAGCAGTAACTGATGCCGGATGCTGCGGGCATAGGACGTTCAAAGTGCGGCTCGGACCACCCGAACCCCACCCACACACACACACGATCTCGCCCGAACGACACCCAGTCAACCCACCCGCCTCCCCGCATCACTACGTGACTTTCCGCCAGCAACGTCACCCACCGAACGCACCGCTCCCCCACTAAGACCTCGCCAGCACCTGATCACACGCCTTTCGCGGGGGGTGTAGGTGATTCAAGCTGCGGTGCGGACCGCCCGAACCCGATTGCGAGCGATCCGCGGGCTGATCGTCGGCGCCGCCAGCACCATGCGAGCCATACGACGCCGCAGCCGGCCGCCGCCAGAGCGATGGTGAAGCCAGCACGCACCGGCGCCGGCCGGTAGAGCATCTCGAGCCGCTGGCGGCCGCGCACGACGGGCACGGCGCGGAAGCACGTCATCGCGCGCAGGATCGGCAGCTGCTGCCGCGCGCCTTCGGCGTCGACGCGGAACGCGAGCCAGCCCGGGTCCCACGTGTCGGCGACGACGAGGTATCCGGGCGCGTCGGCCTCGACGTCCCACAGCAGCCGCTCGTCGTCGTCGACGAGCCAGCGCACCTGCGGCGCCGGGTCGTGCGAGTCCGTCGGCTCCTCGCGAGCCCTTCCTGGATCCGTCGCCGTCGCCAGCGGGAGCTGATGGACGAGAACCTCGGCGCGCGGGTCCGTCGCGCCGGCGTGCAGCAGACGCAGCGCCTCTGCGTCGTCGACGACACGCGCGCTCGGCACGAGGCGCGCGCGCGGCAGCACGTCCGGGTTGCGGTAGATCCACAGCTCGCCCGGCTCGCCGGTCGGCGGATACACCTCGCGACCCGCGAGCGCCGCGATCGGTCGGGCCGCGATCAAGAACCGCACGCCGGCGACGTCGAGCACGAGCGAGTCTGCGTCGGCGACCGCGATGCCGGCGAACCCGACCGACGCCCAAAGGCTGGCGAGCGGGCGCCAGAGCTTCAGGTAGGACAGCGTCGTCAGCGCCTGGTAGCCCTGCGCGTCACGCAGGCGGTAGAGTACGTTCTGGTTGCAGTGGAAGAGCGCTGGCCGATCCGCGACGGCGCGCGCGCGGTTGTCGCTGACGCGGAGGTAGCGGTCGTGGCCCAGCTCGTCGGCGAGGAACTCGAGCGCCGGCGTCGTCGGATACAGCCGACTCTTGGTGACCGGCAGGTTGACCGGGATCCAGTAGGCGAGCAGATCCAGCAAGGCGACGAGCAGCAGCCCCAGCCCGAACACCGTGGTAGCGATGCGTTCGCGTCGCCGCAGCCACAAGAGAGCGGCCACGGACAGCGCCGTCGCCGCCATCGCCCACAGGTCCGTGCGCAACCCGGACGGCCAGCCTGCCGCGTGCGCGATCGTCGCGAGCGCGGCGGCGGCGGCGCCTATCGTAGCCGTGGTGGCGAGCAGCGCCGCGCCCACGCGCGATTGCGCGCCGGCGACCAGGACCGAGAAGCCGCACGCGGCCAGCGCCGGCAGCGTGAACGACAGCAGCATCACCGCGCGTGCCGGCGCGCCGACGTCGAAGCC
>JAPYTD010000046.1:0-7804 GCA_029936315.1 Planctomycetota bacterium
TATTATTCGAACTGCCCCGTCGTCCAATAGGACGGCGGGGTTGTTTCATTTGTAGAGAGCTCCCGTAGTGCCGGTTCCGGCCGGCACCGATTGCCGCTAGCCTAGACCACCGATGAGCGATCGCGTGAGGATGCCGGGCGTGCCTGACGCACAGCGGGACCCAGTCTTGAGGCGCTACCCGCTGCGTCGCCACCGGATTCCGGTCGGCCCCGGCCAACTGTCGATCGTCATTCCCGATGATCGCGCGTGGCTGCGGGAGGGCACCTGGGCGCACGACGTACTGCGCGGCAAGGAGCCGCCCTATTGGTGCCGCATCTGGCCCTCTGCCGTCGCCGTCGCTCGGCAGTTCATTCGCGCTAGCTGCCAAGGCGAGGCGAACATCTTCGCCGGCCTGCGCGTGCTCGACCTTGGCTGCGGTTTGGGCGTTCCAGGAGTGCAGGCTGCGGCGCTTGGTGCCGCACTATGCTCGGTTGACTTCGAATCCGACGCGCTGTCGTTCGCACATTGGAATGCGAAGGCGCAACCGGGCTGTTTGATTCCGCCAACAACCCAGCAAGTCGATTGGGCCCGGGGCGCGGTGTCCGGGAGCTTCGATCTCATCCTGCTATCTGACGTCACGTATCACAGGAACCACCACATGCCGGTGCGGCGGCAAATCGCCATGGCCTTGGCTGACGGCGGCTGCGTGTTGCACGCCGACCCCGGTCGCGAGCTGTCGACCCACTTCCTTAGCCAGCAACGCGGTGACTTTGCCCAGGCCTCATGGCAGCGCGCCACGCGTTTTCTCGATCGCAAGGCAGAGGTACGCCTGACTTTGCTCGCACGAACGGCCACGGATCTGCAAACTTGGTGCGATCGTCTGTGTGTTCCGACGGATGAGCGCACGCAGGTTGTGCCGCTGCTCCCAGCGATTCCCGGCAATCACACGTGCGACCAGGCAGCTCCAGACTCCGCATGACAGTTCAGCTTGAGAACGTCACCGTCCGCTACGGTGACCACTTGGCCGTCGATGACCTGACCGTCAACATTGGGCCGGGTTCGATTGCGTTGCTCGGCCGGAATGGCGCCGGCAAGACCTCGATCCTAAAGGCGCTGCTGGGACTCGTTCGTCCGACGGCTGGCAAGATGCGCTTTTCGGGGCTGCCGGCCAACGCGACGCCGGCCATGGTCCGCGCGCACGTCGGCTACATGCCCGAACGCGATGCCCATCTGCCACAGGCAACTGGGTTCGACATGGTTAGCCTGCTCGGCATGTTGAGTGGCCTGCCCCGGCGTGATGCCTGGCGGCGTGCCCACGAAGTTCTCTACCTGGTCGGACTCGAAGAGCAGCGCTACCGACCGGTCTCAGGCTACAGCGCGGGCATGCGGCAGAAGGCGAAGCTCGCTGCCGCTCTCGTGCACGACCCAGCCGTGTTGTTCCTCGATGAACCGACCAACGGCCTTGATCCCGGTGCCCGTCGCGAGATGCTCGAACTCGTTCGGCAGCTGAGCCAAGAACTCGGCAAATCGGTCGTGTTCTCGACGCATATCCTGCAGGACGTTGAAGCCGTCTGCGATTCGGCCGTCGTGCTTGAGCGGGGGCGGGTCGTGGCACAGGGCAACATTCGTGAGCTGACTGCCGGCTCGGAACGCGAGTTCCGCTTACGTGTGGAACCAGCAGATGCCGCGGCCGGTAGTTCCATAGCGGGTGACTCAAGAGCAAGTGACTCAATGCATTCCATGCTGACCAAGTTGCAGGCAAGCTGGCGCGCCGAACCACTCGGTGACGGCAAATACGCTGTTTGGTTGCCACCAGAGACCGACACCTCCAGCGTGTTCGCGGCAGTGCGCGCAGCCGGCGCGACGGTGCGCAGCCTCGCCTTGAAACGGCGGTCGCTCGAAGAAGTGTTCTTGTCGGCGGTGCGCGGCGAGGATGCTGGCAAGTGAGCCAGGCGCTGCACTACCGCGGGCTCGATTGCCAACGAGTAGGGGGCTTGCGCCGCCTCTGGCCGTTGGCGCGGCAGGAGATGATGGTGCTGTTCCGCACCAAACTCGGCGTCTCGCTCTACTTCGTCTGTCTGTTCCCGTCGCTTGGCCGGCTCGTGATGCTGTTGATCATGTTCGGCGTGCTCGACTTCGGGCCGCGCAATCTGGTCAATCGCCTCAACCAGAACTTGCCGCCATCGATGGATCGCATCAACCCGGAGCGTGCCGAGTTCTACTTCGAGGGCTCTCTGAGCACGATGCCGGGGATGATCTTCTTCCTGCTGCTGACGTCGATGGTCGTGGCGCGATGCATTGCCCGCGACCGCGCGACCAACGCGCTCGAACTGTATTGGACGCGCGGTATCTCGCCGTGGGGGTATGTGCTCGCCAAGTGGCTTGGCGGCTTCTTGATCACCGCCAGCTTGACCGTCGGTATGCCGATCGTGCTTTGGGTCACCGCGTGCTTCCTCGCCGAAGACTGGTCGCTGCTCATCAACACTGCGCCGCAGTTCGTGACGGGCTTGCTCGCGATCGCGTTGGTTACCGGCATCTGGACCGCGATTGGCACCTTGCTGTCCGCAGTGTGCTCGAGCGCCAATCTCGCGATGGTTGCTTGGAGTATGTTGTTGGTCGGGAGCTCCGCGGTTGGCTTGGTGCTGTCGCGCGCGCTCGGTGAACCTAGCTTGCGATCGTGCATGTCGTTCTGGGATGCAGGTCGTGTGATCGTGCGCAGCATCGCGGGCCTGAACCAACGAGATGCATCCGTGCCGGGTGCCTTCTTGATGCTCGGAACGTTGTTCGTGGTGTTGTTCTTGTTGGCCAAGAAGCGCATGCGCGTCGTGGAGGCGATGCAGTGAGTTCTGGTGGCCCGTTGCTCCACTTTGATGGCGTGAGCAAGTGGTACGGTTCCGTCGCCGCATTGCTCGACGTGTCCTTTGAAGTTCGTACCGAAGTCGTTGGCCTCGTTGGCAAGAACGGCGTTGGCAAGTCGACCCTGATGAAGTTGGCCGTTGGCCTGTTGGCACCGAGCCAGGGTCGAGTGCAGGTCTGTGGGTTCGATAGCGGCACGCGCGAAGCCCGCGCCCGCGTTGGCTTCTGCCCCGACTTCGATCGACTCTACGAACCTCTTTCCGGCGTGACGTTCGTTGCCTGGATGTTGCGCTACCACGGCTACACCGCCACGGAGGCCGAACGGCGCGGCGAAGAGGTGCTCACTGAGCTGGGACTGGCGGAGAACATGCGCCGCCCGATCCGCGAGTACTCCAAAGGCATGCGGCAACGCGTGCGACTTGGCCAGGCTCTCGCGCATCGCCCGCAGTTTGTTTTGCTCGATGAGCCGATGACCGGACTCGATCCCGTCGCTCGTGCCGAACTCTCACAGCACATTCGCGAACTGCCCAGCCAGGGCGTTGGCGTACTTGTCTCAAGCCATGTCCTGCACGAACTCGAAGCCGTTGTGGATCGCGTCGTTCTGGTGCACCAAGGTCGATTGCTTGCCAGTGGCAAGATCGCGGAGCTGCGGGACCAACTGCCGGAACGCCCGCATCGCCTGCGCGTCAAGGCTGCGCGTTGCCGCGAACTCGCGGCGCAGCTGACGGCCTGGCCCGAAGTCGAAGGCGTGTCGTTCCAAGCCGAGGCCCTCGAAGTTTCGGTGTCCGGCCACCGCGGCTTCTATGAACGCTTCACCAACCTTGCCGCCGAGTGGCATGGTGGTATCCAAGAACTGACGCCACTCGATGACGACCTGGCAGCCGTCTTCGGGTATCTCGTCGAATAGCCACGATGACCTCTCCCGCCAACTCCGCTGATGCCAACGCTGGTCCGGATCGTTCCGACGTAGCGTTGCCGACCGCCGCAGCGACCGTGTTCGAGTCCGCGCGGCAGACGCTGCTGATGCTGCGCTACCGCCGTGTCCTGTGGTACCTGCCGATTGCGCTGGCTGTGTTCGGCGCGTTGACGTTCGTGCTGGCCGGTCTCGTGCACGGCCGCATCAGTGGTCATGACCTGTTCTGTATCATTGCTTGGTGGGGGTTGGGAACGGTAGTCGTGCCGTGGATCACGTTGTTCCTCGGTGTTCAGACAGTGCATGGCGAGATCGAAGATCGCACCAGCCAGTATCTGTTCTTGCGGCCAGTGCGTCGGGTGCCGCTCTTGCTCGGCAAGTGGATCGCGATCACGTTGGCTGCCAGCGCGATGGCGTGGTGCGCTACTGCGGTGCTGTTTGTGGCGATCCAGGCACGGGCCGACTTGTGGCCGGACGGACGTCAGCCGCACTTGTTCTGGTCGTTCGGACTTGTGTTGACCTTTGGCGCGATGGCGTATGCCGCAGTCTCAGTGTTTTTCGGCGCGACCTTCCGACGTCCGCTCGCGTGGGCGGCGTTCTTCGTGGTTGGCCTGCAGATGCTGACCGCCAACCTGCCCGTCTCCGCCGGGCTGCGCCAGGTAACGATCACCGATCACCTTCGTCGCATGGTGCTCGACCTGATCGAGCCGGATCGCGGCCTGGCGCACGCGCTGTGGCCAGCCGAACGGGATGAGTCGCTCGTCGAGCTTTCAGATGGTGCGTTTCGGTTCGAATCCGGTAGCCCGCTGGTCAGCTTGCTGATCTTCACCTTTATCTGCCTCGCGCTCGCAGCCTATCGTTACGCCTGCACCGAGTACGAATCGAGGGCGAGGGATTGAGCAGCGGTAGCGCATTGCCAGGCAGCACCCTGCTGCTGCCGGACGAAGCCCGCGAACGGGCAGCGTTGCTGTCACAGGTTGCGTGGTTCAACCGGCTGCGCCTGATCGTTGCCGCAGGCGTCATTTGGTTGTGCGCGCTCGCGACCCACGGCTTCGGATTGGTGGCAGATCCGTGGCCGCTCTACATGCTCGGCGCCGCGATCGTCATGGTCGACGGCCTGTACATCGTTCGCTACGCGCGCTTGCAACGCAGTCGCCTCGCTTCGGTGCGCCGGCACGTTTTCCTGCAGATCGCCGTCGATATGGCGATCCTGACCGCGTTGCTGCACTACTCCGGCGGCATCACCAATCCGCTGGCGCTGTTCTATCTGTTCCACGCGTTCATCGCGGCCCTGGTACTGTCTGTTCGAGCAGCCGTCGTCGTGGCCTGCGCCAGCATGATGTTGCTCATGGTGCTCGGCATTGCGGAGCGCCAAGGCTGGGTGGCGCATCACCCGCTGTCGGTGGGTCTATTTGATCTCTTTGCGATCGAACCGCTTGGGCTTTGGTTGCTGGTGTTCGCCTACTCGGCGACGCTTGCGTTTTCGATTTACTTCGTTTCGACGGTGTTGGCGCGAATCAAGCGGCAGGAGAAGGAACTCGTTCGCCTGGGTCGCCACCTGGCATTGAGTGAAAAGCTCGCGTCGGTCGGCACCCTCGCCGCCGGCGTTAGTCACGAGATCAACAACCCGATCGGCGTCATCAAGAACAAGGTCAAGATCCTGCGCTACCGCGTCGAGGACGGCGACGAGAAGGGCAAGTTGCTTGGTGAGTTGGATGTCGTCGACAAGCACGTCAACCGCATCGCGAAGATCACCGATGGGCTCCTGCAGTTCTCGCGCGAGACGCCGTTCGAATTACGGCTGCTCGACATCGGCAGCTTGTTGCGCGAAGCCGCGGATCTCGTTCGCGTTCCGTATCAGACTGCGCAAGTGGAGTTGCGTGTCGAAACGACTGTGCCAGCTGACGTCGTCGTCAAGGGTTCGACGAACCACTTGCTACAGGTGTTGATCAACATCTTGCTCAACGCCAAGGACGCGTCGACGGAGGGTTCGCTCGTCGAGTTGTCGTGTTCGCACACGGGCCTTGAGATGGTGCTTCAGGTTCGGGATCACGGCCAAGGCATCGAACCGGAACTACTCGAGAAGGTGTTCGACCCGTTCTTCACGACCAAGGACGTCGACAAAGGCACCGGTCTCGGCCTGGCGATCAGCCACGGCATTGTCGAACGGCACCACGGCCGTATCGAAGTCGAGAGTGAGTTGGAGCGCGGCACCTGCTTTAGGATCGTGCTCCCGAGCACCGTCGCTACAGACTGAGAATACGGCCCGGCCGGATGCCGCCCGGATGTCTTGATATGGCTATGGGTGGCGTCTTGGGGACTCATGGACAACTACCACTAGTCGTTGGCGTCAAGAAACCCTTGGCAGCGGTTGTGGGCCTCGCTATCTTCCGGAGCGTGTGTTGGGCGGTCGCCATGGGAGGGACCGACAGCATGGGCCATCCGGGCTAGGCACTCGGATGGTCCGACTCTGGTCACTTCGTTCTGTTTGTTAGCTCTGGCGTGCGCGACTGACGTTGCGGAAGGCATTGAGTCCGGGAGGTCTCAACGCCGGGAACGCCTTGGTGGGCAACAGCTCGAGGCCTGAGGATTCTGGGCGCCGCCGGCTCGCAAGAGCTGGCGGCGCTTTTTTATTGGCGGCGGATGTAGGGCCATGCCGACCACGCCGCTGGCCTGCGCATTCAGCGGCGTGCCTGACGGAACGCCGGGCGGGATCATCAGCGTCGTAGAATTGCACGTGCTATCGGTGTTGTTGACGAAGGTGAACATCAAGTCCAGCGCGGCGAGGTGCAGGTTGCAGCCCTGGGCACCAAGGAATCCGAGGTCGGTGCCGGGCATGTCAGCGCCCAAGCTGACGATCGTCGCGCCGACGTGAACGCCGCTCGAACCATTCGAATCCGGGATGTCGTCGATCACAAGGGTTCCCGCTGTCGCGGGCTCGCGATCGGGGGCCGGCGTTCGCGGACCCCGTCGAAGTCGAGCGACTCGTCGGAGTAACCCCCGACCAAGCGACAGACTCTCTTCACGGGGGCTGATGTCCGGGCGCGGATTCTCCGTCGGGAATCGGTCGGTGTTGCTCGCTGGAAACAACGAAGCCTCGTCGCGAGATGCTCGGGCGCGAGCGATTCTTGTGACGAGGCTTGTGACGATCGCTGCAGTGGGATTCACCGGCGACCGTGAGCTTTGGCTTGATTACAGCTTCACGTTGACGATCTGATCGACATTGAAGTCGTAGCTGAACTCATCATCGACATTGATCAGGCGACCAGTGCCTTTGAACTCGTTGAAGATGATTGCGCCGGACATCGAGCGGCCGTCCTCGAGGGACAGCTCAACCCAGTCAGCCTGGCGGGCGTTCATAAGCAGATCGTAGACTTCGTCGCGCGTCGGGCGGGCGGCTTGTCGTGTGGACATTGGCTTGGGTCTCCTTGCTGTGCCCGTGACCGGAGCACTGCATGGCATTTGGGGCCTTGCGGCCGTTCTGGTTGGATGGGGTTAGGGGTACGGATGCCCGGCGATCAATGAACGAGAACTTCGTTGAGAGAGGCTCAACTTCGCCCTGTTGGGTTCACCGCCGCCGAATCACCTTCGGATATGGCTCGGGTCAGGTTTCGTTCTCGGCTGAATTGGCACCATTCCAGGATCTAACGCCCATGGCACCGACGACTTCAGCCTGGATTAAGAACTGCGACCAGGACTCGAACTGTGATGGAGTTTGCCATAGTTCGGCGAACTCGACAAGGTGGGTAAAGCCCCCGCGCATCTTGGAGATTTCACGGATTCCGACAGTTTCTCGGGCGAGGCGCAGTGGGGCCGGAAAGTCGATGCAGTAAGCCAATCCGGCATGAACCTTGCCGACTTCGGTGCTGTCGTCATTGATCAGGCCGAGCAGCCTCGGCGCCGGCGTCTGCCCAGGCAGGATCAGCTCCTCGGACAGTTCGCGAGCGAGCGCCGTGGCGAAGAACGCGTGGGCATCGGTAGGACCGGATTCCTGTTGGGACCAGCCCAACGGGCCTACGCCAGGCTGTAACTCTTTTGCGTGGCCCAAAGCAGCTT
>JAPYTD010000046.1:7904-10760 GCA_029936315.1 Planctomycetota bacterium
AGCAGCTTGGCTGTCCAAAGCAGCTTTGCTCGCAGGGGCAACATCAATCGGTTCGATGTGACCGCCGAGCCCAATCGACCACGATTCGTGCAGCCGAGTCTCGCCACCTTTTTTGGTTCGCTGCACGAGCAGCACGCCGCGATTATCTTCCGCAGTGCTTGGCACCGCTGCCGTGGACCAGTCGCCGCAGCGCAACATGCAGTAGGGGATCCACTGCTTCCACGCTGGGTTGGCTTCGGCTTGCTCGCGGTCGACGAAGCGCCCCAGCGCCATGGCCTTGGCCAAGAACGCATCGGGCTCGGGCAGGCGGTGATAGCCCTGTGGCCAATCCCCGCCGAAGAACGCGTCGCGGTCGACGACGAAGACCTTGGCGCGCTCTGCCACCGGCTAGTCCTTCTTCGAGGACTTGCCGAGGAGGTCGCGCAGGCTCGCCAGCGACGTCGCCTCACCCTTGTGGGTGATTTGCTCGGCGACTTCGCGGGCGGGCTCGACCGTGTAGACGCGCTGCTCGCCGCCACCGCGTGGGCGATCCCGTCCGCCGCCGAAACCGCCGTCGAAACTGCCGCCATCGCGGTCCCGGCCTCCCTCGCGATCGCCAGGGGCACCGCGGCGTCCGCCGCCACTGCCGGGGCGGCCAACCGATGCGCCGGGGCGACGGCCCTGTTGATCGGGACCACCTCGGCCCGGGCCACCACGGCCTCGACCACCGCCATCGCGGTTGCCGCCGCGGTTACCACCGCGATTGCCACCACGGCCTCGTCCCTTCTGCTGGTCCATGCGCTCACCGAGAGTGGGCAGGCGGCCTTCGGCCAGGTGCCTTGGCTTGTGCATGCTCAGCGAGATCTTGCCCTTTTCCTTGTCGACGCTGAGCACCCAGACGTCGATCACTTCACCGACGCGCATCATCTGGTTCGGATCGCGCAGGCGGTGCGGCGGGATCTGTGAGACGTGCACGAGACCGTCCTGACCGATGCCGAGATCGATGAAGGCACCAAACTCGGTGATGCTCGCGACGCGGCCTTTCAGCTCGCGGTCCTGATGCAGGTCCGTCAGGCTGTTGACGCCTTCGTTGGCGGCAGCGATCAGCGTGCCGCGGCTGTCTTCGTTGGCCCAGCCGAGCATCTGTAGCACCGTGATGATGTGATCGCGCGACCATTCATCGGTGACCAGTGCCTCGAACTTGGTGTCACGCAGGTTCTTGCCAACCAACTCCATCGGTTCGCAGCTGCGCAGTTCGGCCGTCGCCTTGACGATCGCGTAGTCGTCGGGGTGGATCTGCGTCGCATCGAGCGGCTCGTCACCACCGGAGATCAACGCGAAGCCGGCGATGTTGCGCCAGCATGCATCGTTGATGCCCTCCACGGACTTCAGTGCCTCGCGGTTCTGGAAGCCGCCGTTGGCCTTGCGATGCTTGACCACCGCTTGCGCCCGTTCATGGCCGAGGCCGGGCAGCATTTGTAGCACTTCGGCGGTCGAGGTGTTGAGGTCGCAGCCGACCTCCGCGATGCAGGCGGACTTCACGCGGCCGAGTTCACGCTGCAGCGTGCCTTGGTGCACGTCGTCGAGCGTCTGGCCCAGCCCAAGTGTGCGCACTTCCATGCGCGCCAGTTCAAGCAGCGGATCCTGCAGGCGACGGCCGAGCGAGATGGCGGTGCGAACCCCGACTTCGACGCCGGGGATGGCCTTCTTGCCGGACGTGCTGGTCGCGAAGATCGTCGAGGCGGCTTCGTCGACGGGCACGACCATTGGCATCGGCGTTTCACCGAGCGTTTCGCGTAGCTTGGCGACGACCTTTTCGCTGCCGGCCTGACGGCGTCCGTGCGGAACGGCGATCGCGTGCGGTTCGTGCGTCTTGATCATCTCGGCGAGCAAGCCGATGGCGCCTTCCTTCTGCTCGTCGTTGTCGGTCGGCAGCGTCTTGTGATCGCCAACCGAGCCGTCTTCGTTGAGTAGCGCCAGCCAGATCGCCTTGCCGCTCGTGCGCAGCGACATGACCTTCTTGCTGCCGAGCGGTGGCGACAGCAACTGCGAGCGTAGGTTGATGCCGTAGGTGCGCATCGCTTCACGGTCCGCCTTTTCCTTGAGGCGACGACGAACGTCATTGCCGCACAGGTCTTGTAGGCCGCGCGCGGCGTTGTCGAACACGAGGTCGTAGAAGTCGCCGAGTTGCGTTCCGACAACCGTGTCGCTGGCGTGCATGTCGCGCAGCAGCTTGCGGTGGCGGCCTTCGGGCAGCGTCAGTTCGAGCCGCAGAATCTTCTCACGCTCGGCGCGACGAAGCGCAAGCATGCGACTTGACGAGATGCGGTTGATTGGCTCGGCGAAGTTGTAGAACTTGGTTGCCTTACCACCGCCGCCATCGGGGTTGACCGGTTTGGCGCGCAGAATGCCGCGGCGCAGTTGTTCGCGGAAGCGAGCACGCGTCACGGGGTCGTGGGTGATGCGATCCGCGAGAATGAACAGGGCACCTTCGAGCGCGGCTTCGGCGGTTGGCAAGCCGTTCTCGGCGGAGATGTATGGCTCGGCCAGCTTGGCGAGGTCGACATCCGGAACGGGCTTGGCATCGACCGCGGGTGCCGGTGCTTCTTCAGGTGGAGCTTCGGTGGCGGCCTCGGCGGCGGGGGCTTCTGGTGCCGCCGCCTCCTCGGGTGGAGCTGCCGCTTCGGTAGCGGGCTTGTCTGTAACGGGCTCGATCACTGGCTCGGCCGCCGCTTCTGCAGGCGCTTCTTCTGCTGGTGCTGCAGCCTCTGGTGCTTCGCTCCCCGTCTCGGTGTTGGCCGTCTCGGTGTTAGCCGTATCCGAGGGTGTAGCGTTGTCTGCTGCAGGAGCCTCGACGGATGCCTCGGCTGGCGGTGC
>JAPYTD010000046.1:10860-36292 GCA_029936315.1 Planctomycetota bacterium
TTCGGCAACCGGTGAATCGGTAGTGGGCGCTTCGCCAGCGGCTTTGGGCTCGGCTTGGTCCGGCGCCGGCGCGGCAGCCTTCTCAACAGCTGGCTTCTTCTTCTGCGGGCGCTTCTTCTCCGGCTCCGGCTTCGGCTTCGGCACCGTCTTGGTCGCCGCATCGCCGAACTGCCGGTGCTGGATCGCCAGTGCCAACGGTTGCAGGCCCTTCTCTTCCATCTGCATCGCGATGCCGCGACGCCGCGGTCGCATCGACTGGTAGTAGTCGTCGAGCAGATCCTGGTCGACGGTGCTGGTCAGCGTGGCTTCGAGTTCGGGCGTGCGGCGGCCTCGTTCCTCGGCTTGCTCAAGGATGGTGGCGCGGCGTTGCTCCAGTTCCGTTAGCGCGTGCAGACGCTCGGCTACGGCGACGAGTCGGTCCTCTTCGAGGTTGCCGGTTTCGTAGCGCCGGTAGCGGGACAGGAAAGCAGGGGTGGCGTTCTCTTCGAGTAGTTTGACGGCTGCCGTGATGTGTTCGGCGGGACTATCAAACTCTGCACAGAGACGATCGAGGGTGGCTTGGGATGCCATGTTGTTGGTGTGCGCCAAAGGAACGAGTTGGCGAGTGGGTGAAACACGATAGCAAGCGACACTGGCAGAGGGAGCCCAAGGGCACAACAATTCGCCGGAAACCCGTGTCCAGACGGCGTTGGCGTCAACGCCGAGGTTGCTCCGGCCGGAGCAAAGCAGCAACATCCTGGCCGTGACTCGAGCCGTCGACTGCCAGAAGATTACACGCATCTGGATCCGAACTCCCAACTGGCTGGGCGACTTCGTCATGGCCACTGCCAGCTTTGCCCGGATCCGGAGCGCGTTCCCGAACGCCCATGTGACCGCCGGTATGAGGCCCTACCTGCGCGAGCTTGCGTCCGGCAACGACTATTTCGATGAGATCGTCGAGACCCCGCGCGGCGGCGGCCTGAGCGGCCTGGTTCGCCAGGTCCGCGGCATGAAACGGCGACGCTTTGACCTCGCGATTGTATTGCCCAACTCCCCGGCGACCGGCTTGGTGCCGTTCTTGGCGCGGGTGCCATTGCGGCTTGGTTACAAGCAGGGGCGGCCGTTCATGATGAATCTCGGCAAGTCGGCTGATGTGCGTCGGCATTGGTGGAACCGCCGCAGCGGCCCGCGCCGTCATCCCAACCCGATGCCGGAGTACTACCACAACCTGCTCGACGAACTCGGCATACCGCCCGGCGGCACGCACCCGGAGCTCGTCGTGACCGACGAAGACGATCGCTTGGTTGGCAAGCATCTGGCGAGTCTTGGTATCTCCGAGGAGCAGAAGTTGTTGTTGCTCGTCGTCGGGGCAAACTTCGGGGCCAGCAAGCTGTGGATGCCCGAGCGCTTTTCGGCGATTGCGCGGCACTTCCAGGACAAGCACGGCATGCGTGCGTTGGTGTTGGTCGGCCCGGCCGAGATCGAACTCGGTGAGCGCATTGCGAAGGATGGCGATGCGATGGCGCTGACGAGGCCAGTCTTGCCGCTGAATGCGCTGAAGGCCGTCGTCAAGCGCGGCGCGCTGATGGTGACTGGCGATACGGGGCCGCGCCATCTCGGCAACGCGTTTGACCTACCGGTGGTCTGTCTGATGGGTCCCAACGATCCGAACTACACGAACTACTGCATGGAGCACACGGCGTTGATTCGCAAAGACCTCGAGTGTTCTCCGTGCCAGCGCAAGATCTGCCCGCTTGGTCATCAGCGCTGCATGAAAGACATCACCGTCGAGGAAGTGGCGCTCGCGGGTGAACAACTGTTGGGTTTGCCGCAATGAGCGCTCTCAGGGTCATGGTCTGGCCGATTCTCCGGCAGGATCGGAGCTGGGATTTGGGGCCTGGGACCTGGGCACGGACCGAAATCGCCATGACAACCACGCTGAGCACGCCTGACGATGATCGGCGCAGCGAGGGGGTATGCTTCCTCTGACGGGGTGGTGATGGCCATCCCGCCCGCATTAGGAACGAGCGAATGGATTGAGCCGTTACGTTGCCCCCTGGGGGCACTATGGTTGCAGCAGTCCCCATGTCCGAAGGCCCCTTTTTGTTGGTCGTCAGCCACGACGACAAGTCCGAGACCCACGCGTTCAACAAGGACGTTGTGACGATTGGGCGGTCGCGCGAGTGTGACTTGTTCCTGCCCGATCGCTTGATCTCGCGGATCCACTGCCGGGTCGAACGTCAGGGCGGTGTCTTTGCGCTCGTCGATGCTGGTGCGCAGAACCCCGCCAAGATGCATGGCCGTCCGGTCATGCGCGCGGAGATGAAGGTCGGCGATGCGTTCGTCGTCGGGGCCTACGAAATCACCCTGAGTGTGCCGCAGACCGAGAATGCATCGGTCGATGAAACCCGGCCCGGCGGCGATGGCGGTCGTGGCGCGCAGGACCTGGTCGCGTTCTTGCAGATCGCGCGCGCGCTCAACGAAGAGAAGGACCTGGCGCGACTGCTGACGCAGATCATCGACGCGGGCATCCAGATCTGTGGCGCCGAGCGCGGCTTCTTGCTGCTTGGGGGGGGCAAAGAGCATTCGGTCGAAGTGGCGCGCAACTTCGCCCAAGAAGAGGTGCTGTCGCCGGAGTTCAAAATCTCGCGCACGATCGCATCGCGCGTGATGGAGTCTGGGGTCCCGGAGTTGACGACCAACGCCCAGGAAGATGATCGCTTCCGTGATCTGCAGTCGGTTGCCGACCTGCGGCTGCGCAGCGTGCTGTGCATTCCGATCCGCATCGAAAACGAGGTTGCCGGCGTCATCTACGTCGACAATCGTTTGCAACAGCAGGTCTTCCAGGAGCGCGAGAAGACGCTGTTGATGTCGCTGAGTGACCACGCCGGCACCGCGATCACGAACGCGCGCGCGATGGAGCAGCTTCGTACGAAGGGTTTCGAACTGCAGGCGGCGCTCGATCGCGTCGACCAACTCAACGGTGCGCTCAAGGGGCAACTGCAGGAGACCACCAGCGAGCTGTCGCAGATTCGCGAGGAGATCAGCGGGCTCGGCTTGCGCAGCAAGTACGACTACAAGCAGATCGTGGGCAACGGTGGCTCGATGCGCGCGGTATTCGCGTTGCTCGACAAGTACATCGAAGCCGATGACCCCGTCTTGATCACGGGCGACAGCGGCACCGGCAAAGAGTTGGTGGCGCGCGCCATTCACGCGCACGGCAACCGCAGCAAGGAGGCGTTCATCAGCGAGAATTGCGCCGCGCTGCCCGAGTCGTTGCTTGAGAGTGAGTTGTTCGGTTTCGTTCGTGGTGCGTTCACCGGGGCGACAGCGAACAAGAAGGGCATGCTCGAGGCCGCCAATGGTGGAGTGCTGTTCCTGGACGAGGTCGGCGACATGGCGCTCGATCTGCAGAAGAAGTTGCTGCGCGTGTTGCAGGAAGGCGAGGTGCGACCGCTGGGTAGCCAGACGACCATCAAGGTCGATGTGCGGCTGATCTGCGCGACCAACCGAAACCTCGAGCAGATGGTGCAAGAAAGTGAGTTCCGCGAGGATCTCTACTACCGCTTGGCAGTGCTGCCAATCCACCTGCCGCCATTGCGGGACCGCAAGGAAGACATCCCGCAGTTGGTCAAGCGATTCCTCGGCGACCTGCAGCGCGAGGCCCAAGGTCGCGTGCGCGTGTCGCCGGATGCGATGGAGAAGATTGTCGGTTACAGCTGGCCCGGCAACGTGCGCGAGCTGCAGAATGAGATCCGTCGCGCCGCGATCCTGTGCGACGGGATCATTCTCGAATCGCACCTGAGTAGTCACGTTCGCGAGGGCCGACGCGGTCCCGGTTCGATGCATCTTGACGATGGCCTGGTGCCTGCCGAACGCGGCACCACGCTGCCGGATATGGTGCGCGATCTTGAGATCCGAGAGATCCAGAAGGCGTTCGATCGGGCCCAGGCCAACAAGAGTCGCGCCGCGGACCTGTTGGGTCTGTCCCGTTTCGCCCTGCAACGCAAAGTCGAGAAGTACAATCTCGATTCGAGCGGGCGGCCGATTGAGGTCGAAACCAACGATGCCAGCGAAGGCGATGGAGCCGCGCAGACGCCAGCCCAGGAAGACTAGGCCCCACTTGGCTGCTTTGTGCGATGATGGTTGTGCGATGACATTTGTGCGATGACGTTTGTGCGAGACGGTGAGCGGTGACGAACCTAGATCAACCCTTTCAGGACTATGAGATCCTTGATCGCGTCGGGGCCGGCGCGATGGGCACTGTCTTCAAGGCGCGTCACAAGCGGCTGAATCGCATCGTTGCGCTAAAGATCCTGAAGCCGTCGTTGGCGCGCAACAAGCGCTACGTGCAACGCCTGCGCCGCGAAGCGCGCATCGTTGCGTCGCTGAGTCACCCGCACATCGTCACCGGTTATGACCTCGGCGAGGAAAGTGGCTACCACTTCTTTGTGATGGAGTTTGTCGAAGGCAAGTCGCTTCGCCAGCTGCTGATCGAGTGGGGCATCTTCTCTGAGGACTACGTGCTGCGCGTGGCCCGTGAGACCGCAATGGCGCTGGATCACGCCTTCGAGCGCAGGGTCATCCACCGCGACATCAAGCCGGGCAACATCCTGATCGACGAAGGCGGCAACGTGAAGTTGACCGACATGGGCCTCGCCAAGGGGCCCGCCGACCTGACGTTGACGCGCGACGGCGCGACCGTCGGTACGCCGATGTACGTCTCGCCCGAGCAGGCACGCAATCCGCAGGATGTCGATGTGCGCAGCGACCTATACTCGCTTGGTGCCACGCTCTACCACATGGCGACCGGGGTGCCGCCGTTCTCCGGCGATACGATGGCCGAGTTGATCACGCGGGTGCTCAACGACAACGTCGTGCCGCCCGACGAAGTCAACTCGGTGGTTTCGCCGGGCATGTCGCTGGTGATCCGCAAGCTGCTCGCCAAGAACCTCACCGTTCGGTATCAGACACCGCGCGAGTTGCTTGAGGACCTTGACCGCATCGAGAAAGCCCAGCCGCCGGCGGTTGACCTTGGCCGGCTCAATGCGGATTCGTTCGAACCCAGCCGTTGGCCACGCATCTTGCTGTTTGCCATGGTGGCCTCGCTGCTCGTCGTTGGCGCGTGGTGGGTGGGCCAACAGATGAAGGATCCTGTGGTCGTAGTGCCCAGTGCCGAAGAGTTCATGGCCAAACTCGATCGCGAACTGGCCCAGTTGCCGTCGCCCGGGGCGCGGCATCAGCGACTTGCGATCATCAGCGAGGCGGCGCCGGCCGGAACCATTCGTTTGTTGGAGCAGAGGCGCCGGCAGGTGGAGTTCGAATTGCATCGTGCGCTTGATAGCGTCATGGATACGTTCGAGGGGCCGCTCGCGAGTCGCACCCGTACATGGCTGCTTGATGTTTCGATCTGGCCTACCCTCGAACAGTTCACCCGCGAGCGACTGCATCCGCTGATCCGCGAGCGGGCCGGTATTGCCCTGACGGAGATGCCAGTGCGCGTCTCGCTGTTGCGCGTCGAGCAGTACGTCAAATCGAAAGAAGAAGCCATCAACCAGCGTAACCGCGACTTGCAGGCCAAGTTCGATCGTTACCTGACGAAGGGATTGCCGGGCCGGGCCAACGCGCGTCTGCGCGCCAGTGACTTTGCCGCCGCCTACGCGTTGTGGAATACGGCGTTGTTGGAGTTCTTTGATGGCATTGAAGTGCCGACGGCTGAGCGGGTGTCAGTCGCCTTCCACCAAAGCATGGAAGCGCAATGGAGCGAGGCCTACAAGGCGGCCACCGAGCAACTCAACAAGGACGAACAGCAGACCGTGTTGGCATTGCGGCAAGAAGTCGCGACGACCGTCGCGGGTTTCCAGGAGCGGCTCAAGGCCGGCGCAGATGCGTCGATGGTCAGCGAAGCCTTGCAGCGCTTCCGCTCCAATCTCGGCCACTACTGGCCCGCCGCCGAGAGTTTCCGCACCGGCAACGATCCGTGGCCTGAGATCGAGCAGCAGTTGATGAGCACTGAGCACGCCGTGGAATTGGCGATGAATGAGGTGCACGGCCGGATTTTCGCGGCGCGGTGCGACCTGGCTTGGCGCGTGTATTGTCACGGCGATGCCGCGGCGGCTTTGTCCGTGCTCGATGAGATGCAGCCGGTGACCGCGGCGCAGACCAAAGAACTCGATGGCCATCGCCGCTGCCTGCGCGCGACGCAGCAGGTAGAGGTCGCGTTGCTCAAGGCGATTGAGAACAAGGGCGATGTGGTCGCGTTCCGGTTGGGGACGTTGGTTCCCTATGCGTTGCGCGTCAAAGCCGTCGGCGAAACTCTGCAGCTATATGGCGCCAGGGCTGGTGAGCGCGAGGTGCCGATGCGGCTCACGGAGCTGCGTATCGGGCACCTGTTCGAAAACTTGGCGGTCGAATCGGCTGGGCCCGTTCACGCAATGCCCAGTGTACCGCGGGCGCTTGGCTTGACGGTTTTGCGCCTGGTGGCCGACGATGCCGATGGCTTGGAACGGCACGTCAATGCGCTACACAACGCCGACCGAACCTTGGTGCTCGACTACGTCTTCCCGCGCATCGAACGTTGCCGTTCGGGTCGTCTCGACGAGCCGATCAGTCAGGAGGCGTTGTTTGGTGTCCTGGCCAAGGCGCTTGATAACCTCGACCAGAGTGGCGATCTGCGAGCGCTCGAAGGCGCTTTGATCGCCGTCGAGAATGTGTCGAATGAGCAGTGCACGCCAACCCAACTGCGATTGCGCGCGCGGGCTCGTCAACATCGCCAACTCTACCGGCGTCGCAAGAATCTTCTGTCGGATCTGCAGGCCAGTGCGCCCAACGATGCCGTCGTTGAAGTTCACATCGAGGACCCGGAGTTGGTCGCGGCGATCACGTTGCCGGCACAGGTGCTGAGCCGCGGTGCGTTCGACGGTTGGCAATTGCTGACCAATTGGCAGCAGCACGGTCGCGTGCTCGAGTTTGCCGGGTCGAAGAGACCGTGGAAGGAACAACCCATCGTGGCGTTGCACGGCCGTCCAGGGCATGCAGATCTCTCGACGCAGACGACGCTGATGCTCGAGATGGCCTTTCCCGCTGGCGACGATCGTTTCTATATTATCGAGTTTGACGGCATCCGGGTGATGCTGGTCATCGCCAAGGACAACAGTGTGCAGGTCGAGTTGATCGACGGCGAAGTTCTGGATGAAGTGCGCGCCAGCCGTGCTTTCACCAAGGCGCTATCGGGTGCCCTTGCTCCGGCGCGTGCGTTTGTGATTCCGGATGCTCCGCACCGTCTGACGATCGAAGTCGCGGCAACCGGTACTTCGCTGGCAACCGTCAAGGTCTCGTTTGAAGGTAAGGAGCTGTTGCGCAAGGTGCATCCTTGCCTTCGCAGTGCTGTGCCGGACTTCGTCGTGCACCCGTTCCAAGAACTTCATGTGCTGCGCGCAACCGTCAACGCTGTCGTTACCAAGTCAGGTCGCTAACGCGGCAGGGTCGCTAGCACACGATCGCTACCACGCAGCCGGGTCGAGGCGCGCACGCCTGGCCGTGACGAGATTTGGCGCATCTGTTCGGTGATGCCGCGATCCATGGCGATGCCGACGTTGCGGTTGCCGGGCCGGCTGTCCGCATCGTACTCGCGCGCCAGCAACTCAGCCGCGAACGCCGCCATCTCGTCGCCGCGCCGGCGATGCAGTCTGCCGAGCAACCGGTAGTCGATCGCCGGTCGCAAATCGGCTCGACGAGCGCTGTGCAGCAGCTTCTCGGCAGTTTCGACGTCGCCGGAGCGGATCAGGTCGAGGGCCCGCGCGCGCAGGTCGGGCGGCTCGACGGTCCTTTTTGCGAAGTCATGTGCGAGCCTGGCAAGGCGCGCGCGCGCCAGAGAATCGGTTTCGATTAGCATGCCCCGAGAAACGTAGTTCGCGGCTTCGGCAAATTGGCTATTGCTGGCAGCCATTTGGGCAAGGTCATGAAACAACCAACCAGGCGCCGTCGGTTGCCGGGCCGCGCGCCGCATCAGGTTGTCGTGGCGGTCTGGGTCTGAGGTGCCGTTGGCAGCCGCAAGCAGACGCGTCAGTCGCCACGCTGCCAGGTTTGCTTCGGCGAGTCCCGGACCGCTGCCGTCGAGCGAGCACGCGAGCAACAGCGTGCGCTGCATTGCTGGGGCCAGCCGTTCGAACTCCGATGCGCTCGCCCAGAGTCGCAACGTGCAGCCATTGCCGGCGGTGACGACCTCGACCAGAACCCGCTGCGTAGTGCGCGACCGGAAGCCGACGAGTTGCTTACCCAGCTCGATTTGTTCGATCCTCGCATCGCGCCGGCCGGCGCGCAGTACGAGTCGATGGCTGGCGATCGGTAGCCAGTTGCCGCGAGCGTCGCCAGTCCACTCGATGCGATAACCATGCTCGCTCGGTGTGATTGGAGCCCCGCTGGCGGCCGCGATCGGTTCGGCATACAAGTCCGCGGACAGCGCGGCGGACACGATTGCAGCTGCCGCGTCCGTGGGTAGCGCAACATGCCATTGCATCGCCTGTTCGTCACTACCTAGCCAGATCGTGCAACTACTCGTCGTCACGGCGAGCAGTAGCATCGAGCGGAAACAATAATGACGCAGAGAGGGCACGGCATCCCAGACTTCGGGAACGCTTAGCGTGTTCTTGAGGTCGTGCTGGCAGGGATCCCTAGCTGAGACGTGCAGCGGCGATGGGCGCGACTAGGACTCAGCGATCACGAACGCTGTCGCCGTCACTTTGGTGTGCGTCAAACTCACATGCCATCGCTGGATCCCGAGTTCGTTGGCGCGGGTTAGCGCGGTGCCAGTGACCACCAGTCGCGTATCGCCGCTCGGCAGGCGCTGCACTTCAATCTGACGAAACGCCAGGCCCTCGGCCCAGCCGGTGCCCAGGCACTTCATCACGGCTTCCTTCGCGGCAAAGCGTGCCGCCAGCGACTCGGCAGGATGGCTGCGGGTCTTGCAGTACGCGGCTTCGTCGTCGGTGAAGACACGCTGCACGAAGCGGTCGCCGCTACGTGCATAGAGCCCGCGGATGCGCTCGATCTCGACGGCATCGACGCCGATCGCGACGATCATTGGGTGGCTCCCGATGTTGTTACGGACGCCATCGACTGGGAAGCCTGCCGCACCGCATGCACGACGCGGTCGCGGTCAAGCACGAAGGCGTGGACCTGTTCGCCGTTGGTGATGACTTGCACGCAATCCGTCCACAGTTGCTCGCGATCCCGTTGTGAAGGTGCCGCGTGGCCTTCGGGATGGCTGTGTGCGAAGCCGACAAACTCCAGGCCAGCATCGCGCAGATCATGCTCACAACGGGCAAACTGGCTCGCCTCGATCACAAAGGCATCGTTGTGCATCGATTGGTTTGGCAGCGCCACCACCCGTTCGACATGAACGGTTTTGCCGACGATGCGGCCGCCGAGCACCGCGGTGATCTCACGCGGAGCTTGTTGCCGAGTTGCGGTTGCCAGTTGGGACCTGGTCTCGCCGGTCCAGACGATGCACGCGAACATGCACAACACGCTACGGGGACCAGGCTCATCCGGTCAACGCCGACTGCAAACAGCGCTCGCAGGCCCTCGCATGTGGCTGCGGGTGCGGCCATGATCCCGCCATGTCCGAGTTTCTGTATGGCACCCCTCAGCCGCATCGTGCCCCGATCGGCCCGTTGTCGCCGCCCCTGTCGCGCAGTAGCACGGCTGGCCAGCCCGACGCCGAAACCCTGCGTGCGATGGGGGCGGGGGAGCGCTCCGGTGAGTTCTACCAACGCATGGGCCACAACAACGGCCGCGCGTTCGAATCGCTGGTGGCGTCGCTAGAAGGTACCGATGGCGCGGTTTCGTTTGCCAGCGGCATGGCGGCGATGAGCGGTGTGCTCGGAACGCACCTGTCGGCTGGCGATCGCGTACTCATTGCCGAAGAGGTCTACGGCGGCACGTCGGCGTTCGCGCTGCACGATCTGACGCGCTTTGGCGTGACGGTCGATCGCTTTTCGTCGCTCGACCTCCAAACACTGCGTAGTCAGCTCGAACGCCCGGCCAAACTGTGCGTGTTCGAGTCCCCGATCAACCCGACTCTGCGCGTTGCCGACATCGGCGCGATCGTCGCGATGGCCCAAGCAGCGGGCGCCATGACCGTGTTCGACGGCACCTTCTGTCCGCCCCCGATCCAGAGCGTGTTCAAGCTTGGTGTCGACCTGGTTGTGCATTCTGCGAGCAAGTTCTTCGGTGGCCACGCCGATGTGCTGGCTGGCGTCGTTGCCGGTCGCCACGAGTTGCTGCAGCCGCTCGAGCTGTGGCGGCGCCGCACTGGTGCCCTGCTGGCGCCGGATCCGGCGTGGTTGTGCCAGCGTTCGTGGCCGACACTCGGCCTTCGCTTGCAGGCGCAACAGGCAGCGGCGCTGGCCGTGGCGCGTGGCCTGGGAGAGGATGTGCAGAGCGGCCGGGTCACGGCGGTTATGTATCCCGGCCTGCCAGATCACCCCGACCGCGAGATCATCGATCGCCAGATGAACGGTGGCGGCTGCGTACTGGCGATCGAACTCCCCGGCGGGCTCGACGGGGTTCTGCCCGTGGTCGACCGTCTGCAGGTGATTGCGCGCGCCGCCAGCCTCGGTGGCGTGGAGTCCCTGGCAACGGTGCCGGCCTACACAACCCACGCGCCACTAAGCCCCGAGCAACGGCAGGCTGCCGGTATCTCGGACGGATTGTTACGTGTGGCGATTGGTCTGGAAGGTGTCGATGTGCTGCTCGCCGACCTGCGCCAGGCGATTGCCCTGGACTGATTGGCCTTTGTCGCGGCGCCCTGCTACCCTGCCAATGACAGGCCCCTCGGGCCTTTCCGCAAAAGCTATGTCGATCGCCCCTGTCGTAATGAAGTTTCCGGTTTCGCGCGTACTGGCGCTGGCTATGTTCGTGTTGTTGGCTGCACCATCGCAGGCGCAAGGCGGTAGCCCGGCAACAACAAGCCCGGCGAGTGTCACACCAGCGAGCGCGACCAAGCAGACTCCCGGCACGGCCCCGACCGTCGGCGTCATCGATGTCGCCGCGATCGTCGATCAGTACCCGGTCTTCATCAAGATGCGCGCCTCATTGGATGCGCGCTTCAGCGAGTTCAAGGAGAAGATCACGGCGTCCACCGAGAAACTCGAGCAGATGCGCATGACGCTCGGCTCGATGGCGGAAGACGCACCGCAGCGCGCGGACTTCGAGTTCCAATACAAGATGGGGCTGCAGAACCACGACTTCCAACGCAAGAACGCCAACGACCAGCTCGCCAACGAAGAGTTGCGCCTGATGCTGATGATTTACGAAGACCTCGACTACTCGGTGGCCAAGGTCGCCAACAAGCGTGGCGTGACGATCGTCATTCCGAAGCGCGACATCCCGCCGAGCCCGACCCCGGTTGCCGACATGAGGATGCGCGACGTGCAGGATCGCGTTGGTGCCTTCCAACGTCGCACGGTCTGGTTCGCTGCCAAAGAAGTCGACTTGACCAACGCGGTGATCAAATATATGCAAGACCCGCTGCCGCCCCGCACGTCTCCTGAGCGCGCCCCTAAGCCACTACCGGCTGGGCAGGGCACTCCAGGTCGCGGTCTGGACCGTCCGGGTAGCACACCGGGCGCCGGCAGGAAGGGAGGCTAACGAGTAGTGGCGAACAGCGATCCAACCCCGGCTCCGGCGCGCATGCAGCGCACGCTCAAGGATTCGGTCGAGTACAAAGGCGTCGGCTTGCACTCCGGCAAGGAAATCAAGATCACCGTGCGGCCAGCGGAAGCCGGCACCGGCGTGACGTTCGTGCGCACCGACCTCGATAGTCAGCCGGTGGTGCGTGCCCATGGCGCCAACATGAAGGCGCGGCAACGTCGCACCTGCATCCAGGATGGGCGCGCCGAGGTCTACACATGTGAGCATCTGCTCGCAGCGTTGTATGCGCTCGGCATCGACAACGCGGTCATCGAGATCGATGGCGAAGAAGTGCCCGGCCTCGATGGTTCCGCGGGTGAGTTCTTCCGCGGTCTGCGTGACAGCGGCTCGGTCGAGTCTCGCACGCCGAGGCCGGTCTACGTCGTCAAGCAGCCGATTTACGTGCGCGAGGGTGCTGCCAGCATCGTGGCGTTGCCGGGCACCGGCAAGTTGACGATCGAGTACCACCTCGACTACCCGCATCACCTCGGCGAAGGCGGGGAGAACGCGGCCAATAGCAACGGCGCCAAGTCCTCCAGCAAGAAGCAGCAGATCGTTGGCTTCGAAATGTCCGCCGACAATTTCGAACGCGACATCGCGCCGGCGCGCACCTTCGTGTTCGAGCACGAGGTAGAAGCGCTGCGTGCGGCTGGTCTCGGCAAGGGCGCCAATGCGCAGAATACGCTGGTCGTCGGACCGGATGGTCCGCAGGAGAACACCCTGCGTTGGGACGACGAGCTGGCCCGCCACAAGATCCTCGACCTGATCGGCGACCTTTCCAATACCGGTGTCGAACTCGACGCCCACATCATCGCGACACGGTCGGGCCACGCTCTCAACATGGCGTTGGTCAAGCGCATCCTCGAAGAGCGCGAGCGCGAGCAAGAACAGGGCGAAGTACCGAGTGATACTGGGCTTAACATCAGCGACATCCTGAAGTTGCTGCCGCACCGGTATCCGTTCTTGATGATCGATCGCGTGATCGAGCTCGATGGCTTCCAAAGGGCTGTCGCGGTCAAGAACGTCACGATCAACGAGCCGTTCTTCCAGGGTCACTGGCCTGAGCTGCCGATCATGCCGGGTGTGCTGCAGCTCGAAGCGATGGCCCAACTAGCCGGCGTGCTGTTGCTGCGCAAACTCGAAAACACCGGCAAGCTGGCCGTTCTGTGGAGCATCGATAAAGTCAAGCTGCGCGGCGCGGTGGTGCCCGGTGATCAACTGCGCATCGAAGTCGAGGTGATTCGCGCCCGCCCCGCAGTTGGCCATGTGCGCGCCCGCTGCAAGGTTGCCGGCCGATTGGTGGCGGAAGGCGAACTGAAGTTCACACTCGTCGATTCGTAAGCGCGTCGGTACTAGTTCTGGCAAATGCCTCTCAGCTGCGACGCAGCTCTGCTCCATGTCTACGGATAAGAAGATCAAGGTCGGCGTTGTAGGCGTCGGCCATCTTGGCAAGCACCACATGCGCTTGCTGAAGGGGCTCGATTGCGAACTCGTCGGTGTTGCCGATCCGAGTGAGGAAGCGCGCAAGTTCGCGGCAGACACATACGGCATCCAGACGTTCGCGGACTACCGCGACCTGAAAGGGCTGGTCGATGCGGTCTCGGTCGTCGTTCCGACCAAGCTGCACCGCGAGGTCGCGTGCTTCTTCTTGGACAACGGCATCGACGTGCTGGTCGAGAAACCGATTGCGCGCACTGCTGCGGACGGTCAGGCGATCGTCGATGCCGCCAATCGCAACGAGTGCGTGCTCGCCGTCGGCCACGTCGAGCGCTTCAACCCAGCCCTGCGCGGCGTGACCGAACTCGGCAAGAGCGCGCGCTACATCGAGTCGCATCGTCTGGCACCCTTCTCGTTCCGTTCGACGGACATCGGCGTCGTTCTCGACCTGATGATTCACGACCTCGACCTCGTGCTCGCGTTTGTGCAGAGTCCGATCAAGTCGGTCGAAGCGTTCGGCGGCGCGGTGTTCACGCCAGCCGAAGACATGGCTTCGGCGATCATCAAGTTCGAAAACGGTGCCGTTGCGCACCTGACCGCCAACCGCGTCGCCCTGAAGCCGATGCGCAAGATGCGCGTCTTCAGCAAGGAAGGTTACGTGTCGCTCGACTTCCAAAACGCGCAGGGCATGGTCGTCAAGAAGGCGCCCGGCTGGGACTTCGAAAAGCTTGATATGGAGAGCCTCGATCGCGCCCAGATGGGGGACCTGTGGAAGTTCGTCTTCGATGGGCTGTTGCAGGTCGAAAGCCTGCAGCTCGATAGCGGCAACCCTCTGCGCGACGAGTTGGAAGAGTTCGTGGGCTGTGTCAAGGACCGCTCGTCACCGACGGTGACCGGCGAAGAAGGCGTGGCTGCCGTTGCCGCCGCGGAGCGCGTGCTCGCGGTCATCGACGAGAATCGCTGGGAGTAGCAGCACCCTGCCAGGGGGCTAGTGCGATCTTGCGTGATCGTTGGCCGGGCCTTTCACTCCCCGCTTGCGTGGTGCGGTAGACTGACTAAGTTCCCTAACGGGAGCCTCGCTCTGCGCTGCTCGCGCTTCTACGCGGGCCATTAAGTTGAACCGATGACCATTCGCCGGGTACCGACCCTGAGGGCCAGGCGGGATCAGGAGGCATTGCTGCTTGCGGTGGTGCCAGCCTCTTCCCAAATACCCCGGGGGGCACCCACCTGAACCTAAGGGTTCAACCGGCCACCGTTGACGGCAGATGTGGAGCGAGGCCTCTCGTTTTTTCACGAGGGGCCTCCAGGCGAGAACAGGCCCGAGGGCGGCCGCCTGCACAGGTTTTCCGTTGTCGCAGGACACCACTCGAATTACCAGGCGGTTCGGTTACGTTCGTGGCGTGGCAGTGCTCCAGGTCACGTCCCCTCAGTCGGGGATGGGGGCAGCATGCTTGGCGGCGCGTCCCGTACGGGGACGCCTGAGCGGAGGTGGTTATGCGTCAGTTCGTAGTCGGTCTTCTCGCGGTTGGACTCGCATGGTGGGGTTACGGCAGGTGGTTCGCCGTGGACCCGGCACATGCATCGACCGAATTGCTCGGCGGCCAAGGCAACATGCCGACTGCCGGGGACGGTCTTGCCCAGATGCTCGGTGGTGCTCAGCCAGCGACTGGCACCGTTCTGCCGCTGGCAGCAGGTGGCAAGGGTGAGGTCGCCAACGGCGACACCGACAAACTCAAGGCCGACATCGACAAGCTGCTGCCGCTCGTCAACATGGGCGATGCCGATGCGATCTCGGTTGCTTGGGCCGCCATTGCCTCGGGCAACCTCGGTCGCGAGCACGACCGAGTACTGGATTCTCTCGCGCCCCTCGGCGACGACTTTTCGAAGCAACTCGCGGCCCTCGGCGACAATAACTCGTTCTTGCACAGCACGGCTGGCCGCGCCGCCGCCGAGAAGGTCTTGAGCATCGCGATGGCGCTGCCGGACCACGAAGCCGTCAAGGCCGGTTCGCAGCTTGTCTACCTGATGACGCGTGGTCGCATCCAACGCGGTGATCTGGCTGTTCGCGCGGCAGTAGACAAGGCCTACGGCAAGCATCGCATTCGCGTCGACCGCTGGACGTGCAACCCGAGCAATGTCGCTGGCGCTCGCAGCTACACCGTCAAACCGGGCAACTCGCTCGACGTCATCGCGCGCAAGTTCCGCCGCGAAGAGGAACTCACAATCGAGGCGGGCACGATCGCGATGCTCAACCGCATCACCAACCCCAACGTGCTGCGCGTGGGGCAACAACTCAAGATCCCGATTGCGCCGCTACAGGTGCTGATTGAGAAACGTAGCTTCGCGATGATGGTCTTCGTCGACGACGAACTGCTACGTCTGTACTGGGTTGGGCTCGGCAAGAACGACCACACACCGGAAACGGAGTTCACTGTCATCGCCAAGCTAGAGAAGCCGGACTGGACGTCGCCAAGCGGCCAGGTCTGGGCCTACGGTCGCCAAGAGAACATCCTCGGCGAGTACTTCATCAAGTTCGGCCACAAGCAGTACTCGGGCTTCGGTGCGCACGGCACTCCGCAGAAGGAGACGATCTGCACGCAGTCCTCGATGGGTTGCATCCGCATGTTCGATGAGAACATCGCCGAGCTGTTCCGCATCCTGCCGCGCGGCGCCAAGGTCGTCGTGCAGGCGACCGAGTCGGTTCGTTAGCGGTTCGGCAAGAACGTCGTTACGGAGTCGATGCGCCACGTGCGCTCGACGCCGGCAAAGCTGATATTGGCGAGCGGGATCTTGTCGATGTTTGAGTGCGGCACGCGCAAGGGCTTCAGGATTACGTCGGATATTTCCGACTCCTCACCGGTGAGCTCGACCTTGAGCAGCGACCCGAGGTCCTCAACCGGACGGCCGACGCTGGCGTTGCGCACTTCGGCCGGGATTTCGTCACCCGGGCGCCGGTAACGCACCTCCCAGTGGCATTGGCGCACCAGGTGGATCCCGATTTCGGTGCCTTCGACGTTCAGAAGCACGCCGGCGCGGTCCAGATTTTCTGGGTCGATTGTCGGCGCCGCCACATCCGCATAGCCGGCCAGGTGCAGGCCGGGATTCTGCTCGCGGATCTTGGGCCAAATGAGCCTGGTCATGCTCTCATCGATGCCGAGGCTCTCGCGGAAGCGCCCCGATAAGCATTCGTAGGCGACTGTGGCATTGTCGCGCCGTAACGCCTCAAGGAACGTTCGCACCGCCAGTTCGGGCGATCGAAAGTCGACTGAGACCCACTGGGATTGATCTGGGCCGCAGAACAATCGGGCGAGGGAGCAGCAGCCTGCCAGGGGCAACGCGGTCGCCGCGAGCACCAATAAAGAAAAGCGACGCATACCGGTCATCGTGCGCGGCCCCTGCCGCCAATGCCAACGATTCGTTCGGGCCGGGCGAATCGGGCAGTCTCGTCCTGAGCTGTCCGTTTGCGGACCGGGAGTTTTACGGTGGTTCAGTAGCTATACTCCTCGGCCGCGTTCTCCCGCCATTTGCTCCTGAACCGCGACGACCTCAATCCGATGACCATGACTACATTGTTCCGTTGCCTCGGTATGGCCACTGTACTTGCCCTTCCCGCGCTTGCTGAAGCGGCGTCCGTAGCCTCGGTAATGACGGACGAGCTGCGCGTGGCCCCACAGAATGCCCCCAAGGCGTTCAACAAGAAGCAGAACGGCGGAACTGGTGGCAACTCGTGGTTCCCGGTCACGGTGCGGGACCTCGGCACGTTCTACGGCCAGGGCGTAGCGGTTGGCACGTTCAAGTTCACCAACCCGCACGATGAAGAGATCACCTGGCGTGGCCTGAACCCGAGCTGCCAGTGCGCCAGCGCGGACATCACGATCGGCGACCGGCACTATCGCGTGCTCGGCAAGCCGCAGAAGCGCGTGGTGCGCGTGACCAACCGTCCGAACGAGCCGGAGAAGCTTGAGAATGTGTCGCACATCACGATTGGCCCGGGGGAAGTGGGCACCATCGAGACGCGCCTCAACATGCAGAACATCACCGGTGCCAAGACTGCGACGTTGGAGATCCACTCGACCGACCCGGTAGAGCCGCAGACCAGGCTGACCTTCCGCGCCATTGGTGCGGAGCTGTTCTCGATTTCGCCCAAGGAGGTCAACCTCAACAAGATGACCTGGAACGAGTCGCGGGAGTTTTCGGTGGTCGTCTCGGCGGCCAAGCCCGACTGGGAAATCCGTAGCATGGATGACGCCGGCCCGACGTTCGACGTCAAGTGGGAGAAGCTCGGTGGCGGCCAGCGCACGTCCTACAAGATCTCGGGCAAGTATGGCCCGGTGAACGCCGAGACCGGCGGTGGCGGCATGCTCAAGTTCCGCACGAACGTCAATGGCGCTGCGACCTTCAACGTGCGCGTGCTCGCGTTCGTGCAGGGCCCGCTCGATGTCAAGCCCGGCGGCTTCCTGACGCTCGGTCTGATCCGCAAGGGCAAGCCGATCATGAAGAACATCGTGTTCGAGCCGAACGATGGCGTTGACCTGCATGCGACGGCGCTCGTGTTCGAGAAGCTGACGCTCGGCAAGGATTTCATCAAGGCCACGCAGCGCAAGGATGGCATCAAGCTGATCGTCGAGCTGTCGATCGCCAAGAACGCCCCGACCGGCCTCGTCAAGGGCGAGCTGATTGTGAAGTTGAACCACCCGCTGATCAAAGAGAAGCGGATCATGTTCAACGGCTTCGTTCGCTAGCGACCCAGCTCGGCAGTGCCCCTGGATTTGGGGCTTCCTGCGCAGGCCGGTCCATGTGCTCGGCCCCGGAAACCGTCGCTGTTGCGATCGCTACTCCCTGGGTATGGTGACGCTCGTTCCTTTTGAGCGTCTCCCCATGGGCCGACAAGACCTAGCCAGCGCATTCTCCGAAGAAGAACTCAGGGCATTCATGAAGGCCATCCTGGCCGACGTGCATGCCCTTGAACGCATGATCACCGAAGACCGCTTCGAGACCGGCATCAGTCGCATCGGAGCCGAGCAGGAGATGTTCTTGCTCGATCGATCTGGCCACGCCTGGAATGGTGCCGAGCAGATGATGCAGGCGCTCAACCACAAGCAGTTCACCTACGAGCTGGCGCAGTTCAATCTAGAGGCCAACCTCGAGCCGCGCGTGTTTGGCGGCAAGTGTCTGTCAGCGATGGAGACCGAGCTGTGCGACCTGCTGCAGCTCGCGCGGAAGACCGCCGCAGAATTGGGTGGCGGCATCGTGCTCTGCGGGATCCTGCCGACGCTGCGCCGGTCCGACCTGGCGCTCGACTGCATGGTGCAGAACCCACGCTATCTGGCGCTCAACCATGCGATGGCGCGGCTGCGCGGCGGCGAGTTCCAGTTCCGCATCAAGGGCGTCGACGAACTGGATATGACGCACGACAACGTCATGCTCGAGTCGTGCAACGCCAGCTTCCAAGTGCACTTTCAGGTGGCGCCCCAAGACTTCGCCAAGCTCTACAACACGGCCCAGGCGATCACTGCACCGGTTCTGGCTGCATCTACCAATTCGCCGGTGCTGCTCGGCCGCAGGCTGTGGCGGGAGACGCGGGTTGCGCTGTTCCAGCAGTCGGTCGATTCGCGTTCGGCTGCGCACCAGCTGCGCGGTAGGCGGCCGCGCGTCAGTTTTGGCGATGGTTGGGTGCGCGACTCCGTGCTCGAGATTTTTCGCGAGGACATTGCACGCTTCCGCGTGATGTTGGCCACTGATCTCGACGACCCCCCCCAGTCGATAATCGACCGCGGGGGCGTTCCGGCGATGACTGCGCTGCGTCTGCACAACGGCACGGTCTACCGGTGGAATCGCGCGTGTTACGGCATCAGCGACGGCAAGCCGCACCTGCGCATCGAGGCGCGCTCATTCCCGTCTGGACCGAGTCCGGTCGATGAGATCGCGACGGCCGCGTTCTACTTCGGCTTGATGGCAGCGGTCAGGCACGAGTTTGACGACGTCAGTCGCGCGATGTCCTTTGACGAAGCGAAGGGCAACTTCGTGGCAGCGGCGCGGCTTGGATTGCAGGCCAACCTGACCTGGTTCCACGGCCGCGAGTATGCGGCGCGCGATTTGATCCGGCAGGTCCTGCTGCCGATGGCGCGCGAAGGACTGCAGAGCCGCGGCATCGACCAAGGCGACATCGATCGCTACCTCAGCATCATTGGCCATCGCTGCGAACGCGGCCGCACCGGCTCGCGGTGGGTGCTCGACTCGCTGAGTTCGATGGGGGAGAAGGGCGCCAAGGACCAACGCATGACCGCTTTGGTGCGCGCCATGCAAAAGCGTCAAGAAGCCGGTGACCCCGTGCACAGCTGGGAACTTGCCGATACCGGTGAGTTCGAGGGTTGGAAGGAGAGCTACGCGCAGGTTGGTCAGTTCATGACGACCGACCTGTTTACCGTGCATCCCGAAGACGTTGTTGACCTTGCCGCGAGCCTGATGGATTGGCGCCACATTCGCCATGTGCCGGTAGAAGACAACGACGGCAATCTCGTCGGTCTGGTTTCCCACCGCACGTTGTTGCGTATGGTTGGCCAGGGCATGCGCGGCCCCGACCGCACGCCGGTAGCCGTCAAAGACATCATGATCACCGAGCCGGTGTGCGTTGCTCCAACGACCTCGACCCTCGAAGCCATCGAGAAGATGCGCGAGCACCGCATTGGCAGTCTGCCGGTGGTGGAAGCCGGTCGGCTCGTTGGCATCATCACCGAACGCGACCTCATGCGGGTTGCCGCGATGTTGTTCGAGAAGCACCTGGGTGAGAGCGACGCGGAATGAGCACGATTGCTGTTTTGCCATCCAAGAATCGACAGATCGGTAGTTGGGATACGGGACAGTCTGGTCCTACCTTGCTTGTGACGGCCGGCTTGCACGGCAACGAGCCGGCGGGCGTTGCCGCGTGCGAACGGGTGATCGCGCATCTGCAGGAACACCAGCCCGCCTTGCGTGGCCGATTCGTCGCGCTACGTGGCAACCGTCAGGCATTGGCCGAGCAGTGCCGCTTTCTCAAACGCGACCTCAACCGCGGTTGGGGCCAAGCCGCGATCGATGCCTTGCATAAGCGTGTCGGGGACGAGCGTTCACCCGAAGACCTTGAGCAGATCGACCTGCTGCAGTGCTTCGTCGACGTCGAGCGGTCCGCGTCGGGGCCGTTGTTGTTTGTCGATCTGCACACCAGCTCTGCCGAAGGTTCGCCGTTCTTGTGTCTGGCCGACACCATCGACAATCGCCGCATTGGCCTTGCGACCGGTGTGCCGATCATCCTCGGGATCGAAGAGACCCTCGAAGGCGCCTCGCTCGAGTGGTTCGCTGATCGCGGCATCGCCGGCTTCGCCGTCGAAGGTGGCCAACACGACTGTCCTGACGCCGTCGACAACCACGAAGCCGTTCTGTGGGGCTTGCTCATGCGGCTTGGCATGCTGCCGGAAGGCTACGTGGACCTGGCCCCGCATCGCGAACGCCTGCGGGCTGCGGTTGGCGCAGCGCCTCCGATTGTCGAGATCGTGCACCGTCAGGCCATCCAGGCCGTTGATCAGTTCCGCATGGAGCCGGGCTTCCAGAACTTCAGCCGGGTCGCCAAAGGGCAGCTTCTAGCCAAGGATCGAACTGGCGAAATTCGTGCTCCCAATGCGTGCCATGTGATGCTGCCGCTCTACCAAGAGCAGGGTGACGACGGTTTCTTCCTGGCGCGTCGCGTGCGCGGCTTCTGGCGGTGGCTTGCGAAGTGCCTTCGGGCTTTGCATCTGAGCGCGATTGTGCCGCTGATGCCCGGTATCCGTCGTGACCCCAACGACCGCGATACGCTGTTGGTCAACCAGAACGTCGCGCGCTGGTTCGTAGTGGAGGTCTTCCACCTGCTGGGCTTCCGCAAGGCGACGAAAAGGTCGGGGCAGTTGGCGTTCCGCCGCCGCTGCTCCCGCCGCGAAAACCGTCGCCTCTAGGGTTCAGTCTTGTTGTGCGAGCCCGTAGTAGGCGCGGTCCTTGATCGTGGGGCACAGGTCCTTCGGCAGCAGGATTGTGCGCGCGCTCCAGATCTCGGTGAACACACGGTACTTCAGCGCCGTTTGGTCGATGTAATCGACGCCGTCGCTGCCGCCGGTGCCGACGCGGCGGCCGATTACACGCTCGACCATGCGCGCGTGGCGTTGCCGGAAGATCAGCGAACTCTGCTCACTCTCGATCAGGCCATCGATGATCTGGCCGGGCCAGCTCAGCAGTGGCAGTTCGCGGTTGCTGTCGACGAACAGGATCGCGGCCCGCAGGCGGCGTGTGAACGCGCGCTGGTCCTCGCCCACGTCTTCGGCGTCGAGGTGGCGTTTGGCGCCGCGCAGTTGCCCGCGATAACGCTCGCGCAGTCGTTCTTCGTCCTCGGGTGCCAGCGCTTGAGCGGCGACCGCGTGTTGCATCGCGCGTTTGTGTAGTTCTTGGTGGCCGCTGTAGTAGTGCTCGACCCACTCGGCGACGACGTCGTCATCGTTTGGGTCATCCGGGATGCTGCCTTGGATGGGGGTGCGGTAGAGCCATGCGTAGACGGCCGCCTTCAGGGTTGGCGTGTCGGCGATGCGGCGCTCGACGCGCGCATATGCCGGTGAGGGCGTGCCATCGTGACTCTTGAGCGCTTCGCGGTAGCTGCCTTCCTTGCCGAACTTAATGCGGTCGTCATCGTCGAGTCCCATCAACACTTCGATCTCACGTGTCTGCGCCGATTGGAAGCCACTTGCAGGGTTGAGTTTGTCGCGGAAGCTCAAGTAGTCCTGCGTGCCCATCGTTTCCATCAGCTTGAACTGCTGGGTAGCGAGGTCGAAGCCGATGGTGATGCGCTTGAGGCTCTGCACAGCGCCGGCCAGGGCGTCCTCCGGGACCCGTGGCTTTGCAAACAGGTCGCGCGCGGTGACCAGTTCGCGCAAGATCAGCTTGAACCATAGTTCGTCAATCTGGTGGATGACGATAAACCGCACCTCATCGTCGCTGAGATCCTGTTCGCTGTGGTTGATGCCGCTCTGTAGCGCCAGCAGATCTTCGACGCGGATGTAGTCCCAGTAGTTGGCCTTGCTGCCTTTCATGCGGCAAATCTAACCGCAACCATGGGGCTCGCCATACGACGAAGGTCGACCTTGGCCGGCAGAGGTGGCGGTGGGCCCGCTGGTGGTGCCAGCAGGCGGCCACTGGATCTGCCCGTGGCGGGCCGGAAAGCGGCCCTTGCCGTTTGGCGCGCTAGCGCGACGCCAGTTTGAAGTTGACGGACACGCGATCCTGGCCGGGGCGAATGATCAACTCCACTTCGCTCTGCTTCATGTCGAGAAGCGCTTCGAATGGGTTGTTGGACGATTGGCGCGAGGCGGTGACCTTGTAGGTGCCGGGCGGGACGCGCTTCAGCATCCTGTAGTTGCCGTTACCGTCGCTGAGCACCTTGGTGTTGAACATGCGCTTGGCAGCCTGCTCCATCGACGCGGGGTTGTTCGGTTGTAACGTAGGTAGCTTGGTGCCAGCCGGCGTCGGCATCGAGATGACGACCTTGATCTGACCCGAGGGGTTGCCGTCGAGGGTCGTAATGCCTTCGACGAGTGTGCCCAGTTGCAGCTGGATGACGCCTGCGTCGACGACCTGGCTTTCTTCGGTGAGCTTGATGTTGATCGCCGTGCCTTCGCAGTACTTGTTGTGCGAGGCGCGCACCATGTAGTCGGCGAACGACAGCTTGTCGATACGGAAGCGGCCTTGCTTGTCGGTGCGCACGTTTTTGGTCGTGTGCTTCTCAGGGATCATCTTGCGGAACATCTCAAAGATGCCCGAGCCTGCGGCCAGGCCCGCATTCATGTCCGAAGTGATCAGTGCGCCGGCAACCGGCTGGCCTTGGTCGTTGATCACGGTGCCCGTGATGCTGGCGCCCATGGTCAGGACGCAGGTGACTTCGACATCGTCTTGTCCTTGCTCGACCACGAACATCTCGGACAGCGTCTTGGCGTGTTTGCGCTCGGAGATCTGGAAGCGGAACGACCCGGACGGCAGGCCTTCGATGATCGCCCACTCGCCCTGGTATTGACCGGGGTTGATGTTGCGGTCCGGGAAGTCCATCACGTTGCCGATGTTGTTCGGGTTGTTCGGGAACGCCCGCTTCAAGCTCATCCGGTAGACCTTGACTGGCCGATTATTGGTAGTCAATACACGCAGCTTCACGCTGCCGCGCTTGGTCATGACGATCTTGATGTCTTCGTCGGTCAGTGCGATCGGGATCATGATGTCGGCGAAGCGGTTGGCGCTGCACGCGAGTCGGTAGGGGCCACTGCGCAGCGGCGGGAACACGAACTCACCATCCGAGTTGCTGTAGACGGTTTCGGTTTGCGGCGTCTTGGTGCTCAGGCCGTTGGCCAGGATCTTGGCCGCGCGGATGCGTTTGCCAGTTACGTCGACGACGACACCGGTGATGGTGCGGCCGCGTTCGATTTCGAGGTTGAACTGGTTGACGGCGTCCGGCTTGAGATGTTTGTTGAGCACGCTGCTCGTCGCGTAGCCCTCTGCCTCAACCAGCAGGTTGACGAGGCCCATGCTCGGGCCGTTGTCGAAGCGGTAGTAGCCATTCGCATCCGTTTGCGTCGCTATGCCGCGCTCACGCCCGGGCGTCGCCGCCATGACGTGCGATCGGTTGCTGCCGTTCATGTAGACGACGGCATTGGGGACTGGCAACTTGCTCAGCGCTTCGAGAACGCGACCTTGCACGACCAAGCCCTGCTCGAGAACCAAGTCGCCGGCGTCGTACCAGTCTTCGATTCGAACTTTGATCGGGGCCCTGGTTACCTCCGGGTTGGTGTCGCTGACGATGCGCAGGTCGACGGCCTGGCCAGCCTTCAGCACACCCAGCGCGAAGGAGCCGTCGGCGAATGTGACCGAGTTCGCCAGCGGCGGCGACACCTGCCCCGTCTTGTTCTTGAGGAACATCTCGATGGGGTTGCTCATCGCGTTCTCGAGCAACATCACCGGGATGCCGACGGCGGGTTCGCCGTTGGGCAGCAGGACGCGGCCCTTGACACCTTGTGGGGCGTTGGCGTGCGAGTTGCCGTCTGGAATCGACGAGGCCGCGACGCGGCCGGTGTTGTTGTTCTCGGTGCCGCCGTTGGCGACTTCGATCAGCTTGGGCTGCTGTTCCTTATTGGAGACTGGGTCAACCTTGGGCACCTCACCTCTGGGTGGGGCGACCGGGGTTGGGTCCGGGTCATTCAGGAAGTAATAGGCACCGCCACCGGCGGCGGCGAGGAGCAGGAGAGGAATGGCAATCTTGGCGACGTTGGACACGGAATCAGTCCCAGCTGGGGTTCATTTCGCGGAAGGCAGGTTCATGTCGACTTGCACGACGTCCTGCCCCGAAGGCACGACGAAAGTCTTCGACGAGCGTTTGAGCTGCAATAGTTGGTTGAAGATCTCTGAGTCGGGGTTGGAGCTACCGACAATGGCGGTACGCAGTTCATAGCTGCCCGGTGGTATTCGACGGGCGAACCGATAGCGACCTTCCCCATCCGTTACAGTTTCTAGACGGATTGCAGTATCGGCAGGTGTGGTGCTCGGAGTGGTCAGGATCACCTTCATCTGTCCCATGATGCGCCCCTCCGCGGTCGACAGGCCCTCGATCAGGCTGCCCGAGGCCAGAGTAATCGGTGGCAAGGTCCGTTCTCCTGGTTGGTTGCAGTCGATCTTGCGGACGAGCGTGCGACAAGCGTTCGGATGTTCTATTTGCAGCTGGTAGGTCGTCAGGGCGAGCCGGTCGAGCACGAAGAGCCCATTGGCATCGGTGCGGTGGCTGCGCTCGGTGATTCGTTTGGGGGTCCAGCCCTGCATGATCCGCAGCATCGGGCTGTCTGGCATCGTGCCCGCTGGCTGCGTCGTGACCACGGCACCCTGCACGGGAGCGCCGCGGCTATCGAGGACTTGCCCGCGCAATCGGTGCCCGCCGCTGACGACGATTTCGATCTGTTGGGCGGCTCCCGGGGGCAGTGCCGCAGCCAGCCATTCTGGTGACGCGGCTGCCGGCGTGCCCGGTGCCGGGGCAGGTCCTTCGCTGGCCGGGATCGGGAATCGCACCGGCAAGGACAGGGTCTTGGCGAAGCCGTCGGCTCCGACTTCGCAGACATACATGCCGTTTGGAACCCCGACGATCTCGGCGAACTCGTTGCCGGCGGTCAGGCGCACGCGTTGGTCGCGGACTTCGTGGATCGAACCGATCGTGCCGAACCGGAGAGCATCTTCATCGAGAGGCGCCTTGTGATTCTTGGGGAAGAACCGCCTTAGGCCGAGGCGGTAGTTTCGC
>JAPYTD010000047.1 GCA_029936315.1 Planctomycetota bacterium
CTCGCCTCGTACGCGAAGTTACCGATTGCCGGGAATCCCGTGTTGACGAAATTGGGGGTGCCGATACCCGTCGGCCGCGACAACCACACTTCTGGCCTCGCACTTGGTGCTGCACCGGGCCCCGGGACCAACACAATGTCTAGCAACGAATCCCCATCGAAGAAGCCGACCCGGCCAATGCGTGAGCCACCGGCAGCGGGAAACCGAAACACGGCCCCAAGCGGGGGGGCAGGTCGTCCCTGGCCAAGCACCACGTGATGAACCGCGCCAGAGTTGCCCCCTTCGTTCACCACGAACAAGTCAGGAATCCCATCGCCATCGAAATCGCCAACCAGCAAGTCGCTCGGACTGTGCTCCGCTGCAATCTCGTGGTTGCCGATCTTGCGTGGTGCTGCGAACGGCTGGAACATGCCGTTCTGCTGCGCGAGCAGCAATTGCAGATAGCCCACGCCACCTTGCTCGGTAAGGATCGCAAAGTCGGGTGCGTCCGCAACGCTGGGGGCGTTGTCCAAATGCACCGGCATCGCAGCAACTGGCGGCTGGTCGAGCACGGCACCACGTGGCCCGTAGTATGGATCGGCGTTGGCGAACAAGAACAACTTGGCGGTCACCTCGGCATCAAACTTGTCGAGCCGGATCTTCAGGATGATGTCGACCAAGCCAGGCCGGCCGTCCGGTGACGGCGGCATCGTGAACACGAGACGGTCGCTCGCCGAATCAGCGATTCGAAAGTCTTCACGCAGCAGTTCGGTAACGCGCCCATCCTTCTCAAAGGTCAGCGAAATCCGGTCGAAGTCGAACTGCGCAGGGGCGGTGCCCGAGTCATATGGCACCAAGGCTGAGCCAATCAGCGTCAATAGGCTGCCACCAGTCGTCGGCCCCTGCCCCGGCAAAGCCAATGCGATGTCGGGGCGATAGTACGCGTTCGTAATCGGTTCTGATTGGCCGGCGATCGCATCGAGCACTTGGAACGTGACCGCATCCGGAAACTGGTTGCCTGGGATCGTGACCTCGAGCGTCGGGATGCCACTCGGAACGGTCAGGAACTCGACATCCGTCACCAGTCTCGTCACCGTCGCGCCCGGTATTGACGACTCCGGATCCCGTGTCGTCACGAGCACCTGGACAGCAGCTGGATCGGTACTGAGCAAGCCCTCGACTTCGATTTCTACGCACCCGCCTGCCGGCGGGATAATCGCTTCCGTCACGCTTTCATCCAGCACCAATCGCGCGCTCGGTTGACGAACCAATACGACCGAAATTGGCGGCGCGATTTCTTGGTCGTCAGCCATGACGCGCAAGAGCGCATCGAGATCAACCGCGGATGGGTTCGCCACACCAGCTGCGATCACCGAAAGATCGAGCTCAAATGACACGATCGTCGATGTGCCTTGCACGCGAACGATTGCATTCTTCTGAAGCGCTATGTCCGCCGGGTCAGGCTCCCCACCTTCAACCGGCCTGAAAATCTGCACTTCCACCTCGGCGCCGACCAGCTGCAGGTCGGCGAGAATGACTGTACGCACATCCCCTGTGGCCGGAACCAACGGCAGCACCGAACTCGTAATGCTCAACTGAGGCGCACGGGCTTCCGGACCGCTGCTCCCGCTGCTACTGGACGCAATGCCGCCGATGAGACCGGCGCCACAGCCACCCAACCCCAACGCACAGGCGGTCATCACTCCCGCTACTAGACGTCGCCGTAGGACAAACATTGTATGCAATAGTCTACCCTGCGATACGGGTTGCGGTCATGCCACCAGCCATTCGTTGCTACCGACACTTCGACGTCGCAATCTCTTATCTCGCAACATCATGACCGATCGTCAGCCACCGTGGTCGCCCCCGCCGGAACGCCGCGTCTTCTGCAACCGAACGCTCAACATGCGGTCCGTGCATGCGGTCGGCTTCGACATGGATTACACCCTCGTGCACTACGACGTGCGCGAATGGGAGGCGCGTGCCTACCACCACGTGCAAGAACGGTTGGTCGACCGCGGACTACCAGTAGCGGACCTGAAGTTTGATGCAGAGCTGTTCGCACGCGGCCTGATCGTCGACCTTGAGCGCGGCAACATCGTCAAGGCCAACCGCTTTGGCTATGTGACCCAGGCCGCACACGGCACCGCAATGCTCTCGCACGAGGAGCAGCGCAAGACCTACAGCCAGGTCTGGGTAGATTTGGGGGAGCCACGTTGGGTCTTCCTCAACACCCTATTCTCGCTGTCCGAGGCCTGCATCTATGGCCAGGTTGTGGATCTCTGCGATCGTGGCGAACTCCCCACCAAGCTCAGTTACCGAGAGCTGTATCGCGAAGTCAATGACACGATCAACGCCGCGCATCTCGAGGGACAACTCAAGGCCGAGATCATCGCCAACCCCGAGCGCTTCGTCGACCTCGACCCAGATCTGCCACAGACCCTGCTCGACTTGAAGCAAGCCGGCAAGAAACTGTTCTTGGTGACCAACTCCGAATGGCACTACGCGCAGGCGATGATGCGCTACGCATTCAACGAACGCTTGGGCGCACTCGACTGGCGCGACTTGTTCGACCTCGTCATCGTGCAGGCTCAGAAGCCGGCGTTCTTTGAGCGTAGTGCACCGTTCCTCGAAGTGTTCGACGACGAAGGTAACGAGCGCCCGTTACAGGGGCCGCTGCGACCTGGAGTAATCTACCGCGGTGGCAATGCCGAAGCAGTGCAACAACACTTAGGCATGGATGGCAGTGAGATCCTGTATGTCGGCGACCATGTCTACGCTGACGTGCACGTCTCCAGCCGCATCCGTCGCTGGCGGGCCGCGCTGGTTCTGCGCGAGCTGGAAGAAGAGGTCCTGAGCGAGCAACTGTTCGGTGTCGAGCAACAGCAACTGGAGGCGCTGATGCGCAAGAAGGTCGCACTCGACGAAGAGCAGGCCGCTCTGCGCAACAGTTTGAAGCGGCTCGAACACAACCAATCACTGCCACCTGGCATGCCAACAGGATACGACGCGATCCAAATACGATTGCGGGCGCTGCGTCAGGAAATCGAACAACTCGACGCGCAGATCAGTCCGTTGGCGCAGGCGAGCGGGCAAATGGGGCACGAGCGTTGGGGACCCGCCATGCGCGCTGGTAACGACAAGAGTCGCCTCGCGCGGCAAATCGAGGGCCATGCCGACATCTACATGTCGCGGGTCAGCAATCTGCTTCACGTCACACCCTATGGCTACCTGCGCGGCGCGCGCGGCTCGCTGCCGCACGACTCGTAGCACAAGGACATCAGGCAGGAATCCCTGACCGTTCCAACCACGCCAGCAACGCAGACTGCGGCCTGAAGATATGCTGCGCCATCCTCCGAACGACGGGCCTCGGCGACGACCACCTGACCTGTCCAGCAAGCGGCACGCGAGTCTGGGCGGATGACGTCGATGGCGATGGCAAGCTGGACTTGCTCATCGGCGACCAGTTGACGCTGCAACACCTGGCCAAGGGTGTCGATGCTGCGACCGCCAGCACGAAGCTCGTGGCCTGGGAGAAGAAGTAGAAAAATCTGTTCAAATCGATGCAGAACGGCAATCCGAAAGCGCAAGCACGCTTCCAGAAGGACTACGCGCAGCCGCAAAAGGACAAGAAGGCATTCATCATCGATGAGGCCACCGGGTTCGTCTGGCTGATGCGCCAGAAGTAGCAGCGCTCGCCATGGCAACCCGGATTTGGCCCCGGGGCACCGACGCGAACCACCCACTTGCGAGCGAAGCCATCACCGCGCACGATGCAAATCCGCGTGCGCGTCCTATTGATCTCCATCGCCCTGCTAGCCACCGCTGCCTGTGTGCACGCGCAAGCGTTCCACCAGCGGCAACCCAACGTCTACAGCCAGACGACGGGCCACAATGCAGCCACCGCGCTCAACCAGCGGTTGGCCAACGGCGAGGTGCAACTCGAGTGGCAACCAACCCGTGGCCGCTTGCGCGCGTTGCTCAAGGCACTCGCTGTGCCAGCAAGCAGCCAGACCCTGGTCTTCAGCAAGACGAGCTTGCAACGGCATCGAGTCTCGCCCAAGAATCCGCGCGCTCTCTACTTCAACGACGACGTCTACATCGGTTGGATTCCCGGTGCCGCGTCGCTCGAAGTCATCGTCGGCGATGCGAAGCTAGGCCTCGCCTTCTACTCGCTGCCACAGAATCCCAATGAGCCAGCCCGACTGACGCGCGACGACACATGCCTGCGTTGCCATGCGACCTCACGCACCTTCGACGAGCCTGGGCTGCTGCTGCGCTCGGTGTTTCCCGATGACGACGGGGACCCGATTCCGAGCGCCGGCGAAACCAACATGGATTTCCGTTCTCCGATCGCCGAACGCTGGGGCGGCTGGCTGGTGACAGGACAGTTCGAAGGCGAGCACCGCGGCAACGCCACCGCCACCCGCGAAGGCAACGGGCAATGGCGTGTTGCACCGCGACCGGCAAAGGACCTTCTCACGTTCCGGGGCGACTTTGACCCCTCCCGCTACCTTCGCAAGACCAGCGACATCGGAGCCCTGCTCGCCCTTGAGCAACAAGCTACCGTGCACAACTTGCTGGTTCGCGCGAGCCACCAGATGCGTTACTTGCTAGACAAGGATCGCGTCATGCGGGAGGTTCTGGAACCCGAACGCCCAGCGCAAAAGGGGCAACCGCAAGAGCTGCAGCTAAGCGAATCGACGATTCGCATTGCCGGCACGCTGGCGAACGAAATCACAGCGGCCTTACTGCTAGATGGTGAAGCGCCGCTCGCGCCGCATCGCGCCAAGAGTGACCCCGACTTCGCCCGCGACTACGCCGCGCTCTGGACCAAACAACTTAGCGACGTTCAGCTCGGCATCCTCGAGTTGTCGCAGCGCACGTTCACATTGCCGTTATCGCCGATGATTCACTCGAAGGCATTCCAACGCCTACCGGACCAACTACGCCAACGCGTGCTGTTACGCATGCAGGTCGCAATCGAACGCGGGGTGCCGCCAGGAAACATCCGCATGGACAGGGATACGCGCGGCATCTTGACCAAGCACCTACAGGCCACGGCGCCTGAATGGCCTAAGCCTCGCATCCGCCGTCACCAATAGCGCCGAAAGGCCGCAGCTTCGTCTCGCGGAAACACGTAGCTCCACGGCACTTCCTGGTCGTAGCGCGCGAAGCACTGGGCAAACCCGGCCGGATCGCGCGCCATGAAGGCGGACGCTGAAGCGTCACCGCGCACGATGCGCTGTAGCCGCAGCTTGCGGATCAGCATGCGCGTCAGACGCAGACCATCTGCGTCGATCGCCAACAGCCAATCGCGTTCGACGTCACTGAGCTCCTCAGCGCTGCAACAGCCGCTGGTAGCCGTCGGTCGGCTGACACCGCGAGTCCCACAACGTCTCCGGCGTGACCTCGAACAGCTCGGCGCGCTCCTCGATCAGCTCTCGGTTGTGTTCGAAGAACACCTCCTCCGGCTGCAGGGCGATGCCAACCAACGGGCGTATCACTTCGACTGCAGCTCAAGAACGGCATCCGCCATGCGGTAGCCAATGCGCGAGAACCAAATCGCGCTACCCAAGTAGTGGTATGGGTGATCCGAACCGGTCACCTTCCATTCCTCCATACGCTTGCGCCATTCGGGATAGAGCTTGGCCGCCGCCTTGTCCTGCAGCTCATCGGTGCGCACCGCGCGCACGTTGCTGCGAAACTCGGGCACCGACGCCATCGCCAGCTGAGCATTCTGGATGGCCATCATTGGACCACTGGCTGGCTTCAGGCCGTTCTGCCCCATGACACCGATGACGAACGGTAGCTGCTTTTCGCCGAGGTCCTTGCGCACATCGCGAATGAAGTGCTGCATGTTCTCTTCGTATTCGAGCTCGGCGCCGCCGTATTGATCGTTCCAACCCTGAAACCAAACGAAGCCGCGCAGCTTGAGTTCAACACCCACCAGATCGGGGAACAGCTTGCTGCAACCCTCCATCGCCGAGTGCACCTCCGCGATCATCGCCCGATAGTCTTTGCCGTAGCTGCCCCGTAGATCATCCATCGTCGGCAGCGCGTCGTTGCGCTTGTTCTTCACGTTGCGCTTCTCGACGTTGTTAACCATCTTGTCGAGTTCCTTCTGCAACACGTCATCAGCTGGCAGCCCAGCCGACGGCGGCCGGAAATCCTTGCGTAGCGAACGGCCGCCCCATGCCGCCTTGATCAACAAGACTGGTTCCTCGTGGGCATCGCCGACGCGCAAGCCGAACGCATACTCCACGCCAGTGCGATTGTTCGATCCGTAACCGAGCGTCAACGGCCCATGCCTGCCGAAGTATTTAATGAACACGTCGTCGCGCGTGACCCATTCTTCGTTCGCCTCGTCGCGCATCGGAGCAAAGAACTCAACGGTCGGTTTCGCGATCGCCTGCGCTTCCCACAGGATGTTCTGCGCCTTGCCTTCCATATTGGATTGGCCAGCGAGGATGTAGACCGCGACGTGCTGCTTCTTGGCAGCAGCATCTTGTGCCCGCAGCCCGGACACGCCTTGTCCAAGAAGCACGCAGCAAACAACAACACAAAGTGGGCGAACCATGCGCACATGCTACTCGATGATCGCCGCCGCTCTAGTGATGAGAGTAGGCCGTTGCTGCCCAGCCAGGTCGTCGCGGACTCACCGCCAAAGGACGAGGGCGCCTAGGAAGAACTGTGGGACTCTATAGTGACAATGAATCACGCTGGCCCGACAGCAACGGTGGCCAGTGTCGGCACTGGCCAACCATCAAGTAGCGCTCGTTGCCGACAAAGTTACGGTTCAATCGAATTGGTCGAATCGCAGGGCAACTAAGCGCTGTCGACGTTGGGATCGGGACTTGGAACTGCTGCCTTGAGAAGGATTTCCCCACCGAGACGACTGAGGCCCAGACGATTGGTGCGGCCCCGAGCTATTGGGGCTTCGCCGCCGCGTCGATCGCCTCATGGATCGCCGCCATGGTCTGATGTCCACGCAGACCGTAGCGCACCGTGCCTTGGGCATCCACGACGTACGTGACCGGCGTTACCTGCGCCCACGATGCCTTGTGGAACAGATCCATGAACGCCTCATCCGCCATCAGGATCGGCTCGGTGAACTTCTTGCGCGCAATCGTCGCAGCCGTCGTCTCCTTGCTCACATCCAAGACGACATCCGTCATGACGTGCAACCAGATCACGTCGTCCGGCTTGTTCTTCTCCAATTCACGAATCGCCGGGGCCTCTACTTCGCACGAATGGCAATGCGAACGGAAGAAGTGGACCACCGCGCGTTTGCCGGCCAAATCAGACTTCGACCACGTCTTGCCGGCGCGATCGAGCAACGTGAAATCCGGCAGTGGCTTGTTGACCGAATGCTCGATCAAACCGGAAACGTGGGCGCGCACGCCACTCGTAATTGCGAAGTAGGCGACCACCAAGACCACAGGGACAATGATACTGAACAGGGTGCGGCGACTCATGCCGCGCATGCTACGGCTTCGTGCAACCCGGTTCCGCATTCCTATCGGTCTGGCCTCGATTGCGCGCGAGGCATGGACCACCACACGCCAACAACATGGGAGCCTCCGGCTAGTCGGCCAGCCGGCTAGTCGGCCAACCGGCTAGTCGGCCAGCCGGCTAGTCGGCCAACCGGCTAGTCGGCCAGCCGGCTAGTCGGCCAACCGGCTAGTCGGCCACGCGTCAGCGTCGCAACACGAAGCGGCCGCCGTTCTGCTCGGCGAGCTTCTTCAGGAAGATCGTCGGATACAGATGACCCTTCTGGTTGCGATCCTGCTTGCGATTCTGCAAACCGATGCCAACTGCGTTGATAGCGACACGCCCGAGTGCGTTCCATCGCATCACTGCGGCGAGGATGCGATCGGCATCGTCTCGACCAATGCCTCCCTTGGCGAGATTGGGGATCGTTGGCGCACCATCCGAGAGGAAGAACATCGTGTCAACCTCGCTCGCGTAGTAACGATCGTCGCTGCCGCGGCCGGCGATCAGGAACCCAAGTTCGAGCGCATCGAAGACGTTGGTCTGGAACTCGAGCTTGAGCCCATTGATCCACTGCACGGCTTGCTCGATGTTCGCCGGCGTCACCGGCTGCATGGTCGAAGAGAAGCTGCGGGCCTTGTTTGCGAACGAAACAAGGTTGAACCTCTGGCCCACCCGCAAACCGCGCAACGCTTGCTTCAGCTCGATGCGGCACAGATCCCACCGCGTTTTCGGCTTGGGGCCAGTGCTCGGCCCGTTGCCGGCACCACCCTGCTTGAGCTTCGCTTTCATGGACTGCGAGTTGTCGAACACATACAGAATCGACTCGCCGGTCTGTTCGATTCCGAAGTACGAGCCGGACACGGTGTTGCCCGACGTCTTCTTATCGCGCGATCTCGCCTTGCCTTTGCTGAGCGGCTGCTTACCCAAGACGTAGGACGCGCCTTCCGCCTGCAACCAGGCACGCCAAGACGCCGCAGAATCCCCAGGGTCCTGCGCAGTCAGCACCGTCAACGCATCAAGCAGCGCTTCGTGCACCGCACCCTTCTCGTGATCGAGCCGCGCAATCAGCAACTCGATCCCGGCCGGCCAGCCAAGTTGGCCAAGTGTCAGAGCCGCACGAATGCGCATGTCTTCGTTCTTGTGCTTGAGTTGCTGCGCAACCCACTTGCCGCAGACATCGCCAGCGCGACTGCCGAGGCCAGCAGCCGTTGCCAACAACGCCAGCACCGTATCCGAGCCATGGGTCTTCCTGGCGTGGGCTCGCCAGTTCATCTTGTCTTGTGGCAATTCGACGATGCGCGCCGCCAACTGCAGGCGCAACCACAAGGGCAGCGTGCTGCCCTTGTCCGTCAAGCGCCTGAGCATCATTGCCAATGCCGCCGGACTGCGCATCTTCGCCAACGTCGCGGCGACAGCCTCCGACGCATCCTCAACTGCGCGCAACTCGTAGCGCGAACGCTTCAAGCGACCGCTGCCACCTTCGCTGGCCAAGCCCTTGCGACGTTTTTCGACGATCGGCGCAGCCATGCCCGCAAGAACCTTGGCGGCGTCGAGCAGCGCGCCGGCAGCCGGCTTGCCATCGAGCGCCGCGAGCACTTCGATTGCCGCCACCGCCCGCTTAGCAGTCCCGGGCTCGGCATCGAGTTGGCGGATTGCGAGCCGCATTGCCCGAACTGAGGCCTTCACGCCTTTTGGCTCCTGCCCGCGGACCAGTTCAGAACCGATTGCGGTATCCGCCCACATCGACACGGAACACAACACAGTCAGCAGGAAACGGCAACCCAACGTGCGGGACATAGCGCACACAGTACCAACATCTAGCGTGCTTGACAGGATCCGGCGTGAATCCAGCCGCCACCGAATCCTAGACTGAGTGCGACGATGGAAATATTCACAGTCGACAATCTCCTCACGCTCCTCATGTTGACGCTGCTACAGGCAGTGCTCGGCTTCGACAACCTGCTCTACATTTCCATGGAGAGCAAGCGGGTCGACGTCAAAGACCGCCAGCGCGTGCGGCGGCTCGGCATCGGCATCGCGATCGCACTGCGCATTGTCTTGCTGTTCGTGCTGACCAAGGCCATCGGCTACTTCCAAGACTCGTTCCTGCACATCGACACGCACCCCATACACCTCGACCTCAGTGGCCACGCGTTGATCGTGCTACTTGGCGGCGGCTTCATCCTGTTCACGGCGGTCAAAGAGATCTTCCACATGCTCGCGCCAGCCAACATCAGCGAGCACACCGAAGGCCCAGCACAGGTCAGCGTGGCCAAAGCCGTCACAATGATCGTGCTGATGAACCTCGTGTTCTCGTTCGACTCGATCCTGGGTGCCATCGCGTTAACTGACAACTTCATGATCATGGCCATTGCCGTCGTGATCTCCGGCGGCCTGATGATGTGGCTCGCCGACCGTGTCTCCGCGTTCTTGCAGAAGAACCGCATGTACGAGGTACTCGGCCTGTTCGTGCTGCTGCTCGTCGGCGTGATGCTGTTGAGCGAGGGCGGCCACCTCGCCCACCTGTCATTCTTCGGCCATGCAGTCGAAACGATGTCGAAGGGGACCTTCTACTTCGTCATTGCCGTTCTGGTGCTCGTCGACCTGGTGCAGGGCCGCTACCAGAGCAAGCTGTTGGCGATGGACCCTCCCGAAACCGAGGCGAGCACGAAATAAGCCGAAGCACCTGTTACTCCTGCGTACTCGTGCAATAGTGCACGTGCTTCTCTCTCGCGCGCTCCGCCCCTCCGGAGCCACTCATATGTCAACCACTCGCCTGATCGGCGCCGCAGCCCTACTGGCCGGCGTCGCGACTAGCCAAGTCAACGCGTTCGTCTTCTACCCCCAGGACCCTGAGCGGCAGACCATCACCTGCACCTCGTACGTCGGCCGACCCAACGGGAACAATCAGGCCGAAGCGATGATGGAGGTTTCGACCGACCACTTCCGAGGCGTCGGCGATGCCAACGGTCCCATCTTTCTGTTTGGCGTCTACCACTGGATCGCCGACGAGAAGTTGTCGACCATCGAGACCTACGACATTGTCGTTCGCAAGGCGGACTCCAATGGACCAGGCCCAAACATGTCAGCGAGTTCAGAGAGCCTTCGCATCTCTGGACTGACGACCCCGCCGTCGAACAACCCTGCGCGCGGCACGTGGATCACCTACGAAGGCTTCGGCGCACAGGCCCCCCTCGTGCTACTGTACGCGTTTGCCCCGATTGAAGGCCGTTACTACGTCGGCGTCGATCTTCCTGCCAACCCACTGTGGCCAGTGAGCGATGGTCACGCGCTGTTCCGCGCCGACTTGCTCAGTGCCAATACTCCAGCCACGCTCGGCGAGAATGAAAGGCCCGGCGCCCCGGACCCGACTTGGGGCGGCAGCGTTGGTGGCACGGCCTACTCGACGCCGTGGACGTACATCCTTGGCCCGCTGGTGACATCGCCAAACCTCCATGTCGGTGGCATTGATCCACTCAGCAGCCGCCTTGGGGCACCGGGGGCCAACATCGGCATGAACGGGCTCTACCCAGACATCATGGGCAACCCGCGTTGCGATGGTTTGATGTTCCGCATCACGGATTCGCTAGCTCCGAACGGGTTGGTTCTCATGGGCGCGCAGTACGGCTTCCAAGCACCGGAGTTCGTCTGGCCACTGATCGGCACACTCATTGGTCACAGCTTCATCGGCGTGTATTCGAGTGCGATCCCTCTCGGCATCACTTCACTGAACGTCGGCTCCGTCGAGATCCCGGTGGCGCTGCCCAACACGATTCCCACGGCGCTCGTCGGCACGGAACTCGTGTTCCAGAGCATCGTCTGGGACACCGGCATCAGCCTAGCCGAGTGGACGAACGCGCAGGTGGTGCACCTGTGAGTCGCCGCGCGACACCCTTACTCGCGCTGGCGGCCGTTGCCGCCATTGCGGCAGCGACCATATCGATGTCGACCGCGACGGATACGCCGAAGCAAGAACCTGACCAGGCGCCGCAAGCGGCAGCGCAATCGCCGGTATCGCCAAACGCGATGGTGCGTAGCGCAACCGGCGGCGTGGTCCGCGTGGACCAGGCGAACGAGCAAGACGGCGAGCCAACCAACTCCGTCGAATTGCCGGACGGCACGTTCGTCAAAGCGCTCAACGGCGCCAGCGGCGCGCCCTCGATGAAGGATTTCTGGGGCCCATTCGACTGGAGTCCCATCGTCGGCATCGAGAGCAACAGCGCGGGCTTGGATTGGTACAAGCACGCCGATGGTTCGTACAGCACCACGCAAATGGTGATGCGCCCGGACCTCGGACGCATGGCGGCGATGACGCGTGTCGCGCATCCAGGACCGACCCCGGCCAACACAGCGCCTCAGTCCAGAAAGTGATCGGCCGCAGTAGCTAGCGAACGGCAGGGCTGCGATGGCCGCGCTGCACCAGCCGATCATCGGGGTCGAAGCGAACGTTGCGGAAGTGGTGCGCGCCAGTCGGGCGCGGCCCACGCGACCTCTTCTTCTCAGAATGGGACACGAACGACCGTTCGGAAGCGGCGCGCAGCTAACGGTTTCGTGCATCTCTCACGACGCCGCGGCCGGCACGGCTCTTGCGATCGTCACTCTGGAAGACGCCAGACGCGAACGGCTCGATCGCGGGGCGCGAGGACTTGGCCAGCACCTTACTGTGTGGCGCTAGTGTTTGGCGCTAGCCCCGCTGATCGACCGACTTTGCTTCGCCCACCCATGCGATACCATTGCCACGCTCGCCTGCCCTGCACTCCGCCCACTATTTTGCTATGCGCTACTGGCTCTTTCTCTGCCTGCTCACTGCACCGCTCGCCGCCCAGACGATCGTCAGCTACGACATCACTGCCGCACCCGGCACCGTCAACCTCGGCCCCGGTTACCCAGCAGAACCAGCGCAACTGTATGGCGGCACGCTACCCGGCCCAGTGCTCCGCGCCACGGTCGGCGACACGTTGCGCGTTCGTCTGCGGAACCAACTCGGCACGAACACCATCCTGCACGTCCACGGCCAACCGCTTCGCCTCGGCATGGATGGCGTCCCGGCGATTTCGCGTCCGGAGACCGCGCACGGTCAGGAGTTCACCTACGAGCTCGACAACCTGGCCGCAGGAACGTACTGGTTCCACCCGCACAGCCAACAGCACCATCAACTCAACGGCGGCATGTATGGCGTGCTGATCGTCGACCCGGCCAACCCGGCCAGCGATCCGGCCTACGACATCGAACAAGTCATCGTGCTCGATGACTGGGATCCAAGCATCACAGGCGGCACGTTCGCCGGCCACATCCTCAACGGCAAGACCAGCGACGGACAAAGCACAATCTCGGTCACCGCCGGCCAGAAGCTACGCCTGCGCATCCTCAACGCTGCTGCGCGCACCAACTACATCATCGCGCTCGACGGCCACCAGATGACCGTCACACACAAGGACGGCAACCGCGTGCAAGGTGTCGCAACCGATGCCATCCCGATCGGCATCGGCGAGCGCTACGATGTCATTATCGACTGCACCAACCCCGGCGTGTGGAGCCTCGCGGCTTCGACGCTGCAGAACCGCCTGAGCAACGTTGTGCGCGGCATCATCCGTTACAACGGCCAGGTCGGCCCCGACCCAACGCCAACTGCGGTGCCCGCCAACTTGTCGAGCGGAGCGCTCCTCAACTACGGGCAACTGGCGAGTTACCTGCCCTCGGCCATCACGGCAACGCCGGACCGCACCTACCCGATTGCACTCAGCGTGCAGCCGGGACCCGGTGGCGGCCAATGGATGATCAACGGCGAGCAGTGGCCCGCCATCACCCCCACGGTGGTCAGCTACGGCGAGACGATCCAGTTCAATTTGACGACGTCGACGCCTTCGCCCACTCACGTGCACCCAATGCACATGCACGGCCACTTCGTTCGCCTGATGGGCACAGCTGGTGGCACCACGCACGCACCGATGATGGATACGGTTCTGATCAGGCCGTCCGGCCAACCAGGTGATGCATGGTCGGTGCAATGGCTGGCCGACAATCCCGGTTCGTGGCTCTACCACTGCCATGAGATGCACCACATGTCGCTCGGCATGATGACATTGGTTGACTACAACGGCGACTACGACGGCGACTCCATCGCGGATGACGTCGACAACGAACCGACCATCTCGGGCCCGGTCTTGATGCTGTCCGATACTGAGAGCCAGTTTCAGATCGGCAACAGCGGCGCCATCGACATGCAATGGCAACCCAACGAGATCGTCAGTTGCTTCATGAGCGTCTTCGAGTTTGCAGTACCCGTAGCCATGCCACCGTACGGTGACCTGCGCATCGACAGCTCCGCGATGGCGTTCCTCGGACTCGTCTCGCTTGACAGTGCCGGCAACGGCCAACTGCCGTACACGCTGCCCAATACACCGCCGCTTATCGGCCTGCGGATATTCTTGCAGGGTGTTGGTTCGAGCACGGCTCTCGGCACGCCACGCCTCTCGTTGCACCAAGCGTTTGTCGTTCGCTAGCAGCCCGCGATGCGTGGCCCAGAGCCCTTGACGCTCTAACTGGAACTGGCATCGTATCTCCCGTGTGACCTACGTACAAGCGCAGAGTGCTGGCATCGCCGAGGAGTTCTGGCAACACCTGCGATCCCTTCGCTAACTGCCGCGAACCAACTGAGTCGATTCAGTTGGTCGAGATCGTGCTGTCGAGGCCATTGGACGTAATCATGCCAGACGCGTTGGCTCCTATGGCGAGCACCGCCGCTTGGGCAAACAACCGCGTACCCGGCGGGATCCCTCTTGGTAGCGCAACCGCAATGGTCTGCGGTCCGCTGGGCCCGGCATAGTCCAGGGTCACAGCAAGCGAACCGACATGCGCAAAGCAACCGGCCGCACCGATCGCGACAAGATCCACGGGCTGCGAACTCAGGGTCGTCAACGCCAACACTCCAAACACCGCACCACCGGGCGCAAGCGGCAAGGCATGGTCGATGGTGTAGACCACGGTCGTGCCTGCCGTAGTTGTCGAGACCGGATCTGGTGATGCCGACAGCTGCAACGCGCGCACATCCGGCGTCGTCACCCAAGGCAACTGCGTCGTGAAGTCGACAGCGCCCGGGTCAACCGACCCACCCGGCGGCGTGAACCCAATCACGTGATCCTGCGGCCAGTTCCCCCACACCAACGAATTGTCGGAGTCGATGTGCACAAACACGATGAAGATCATCCCCGTCGCATGTTCGAATTGGACCTGGAACGTGCTTGGGTTGGCGACACCGAGCGGGAAGTTCTCGACGTCCAAGAACGTGACGCAAGTCACGCCGGCAACGTATTCGACCCAGACATCGCCACCCTCGTCTTCGTTGTAGGCATGCCAGCAGTAGACGCCGCCATGCGAGCCAGCCACCATGCGCGCGGGCTGCGGCAAGTAGTTCTGCTGCCACGGCTCAACCGGCCCTGGACCGAACGCAAGGATGCCATTGCCCTGCACGGTCAGTTTGTCGATTGGCCCAGACGGCAACGGGAACGGTGCCGCCAACACATGCGTGACCTCACCATCGTTGCCAACCGGCAACTGAGTAGCCGCGGCCGTCGGCGGGACAAAAGGCATGCTGCTGGCACCAACCAGCCACAGCGCAACATGGCCATTCGTCGTGGGCGCCAATGCCAAGGTGTTGCCGCTCAACGTGGCCGATGCAACCGCCGCATCGGTGAAGTGGTGGTAGACGGACTCGAAGCCGATGTCGTAGCACCCCGCGCCGTAGCCCTCGTGGCGTGACAGACCGCAGGCCACCGCCGCAACGTAGCCGCCACTGCCGTTGGGCGTCAGCACGATCGACTGGTCACAGAGGTCGAATGGCAGCCAACTGTTTTCAAACAGCAATGCGAGTGCACCCGAATCGGCATTGGCGTTGAGATCACTCGCAGCTTCGAGACCTGTGCCAACCGCATTGCCCGCCGAGATCCCCGCGAACTGAGCAAATAGCACGTGCTGAAAGTCACCGTGCTCGTAGTCGAACTGCACCGATCCGGTCGAAAACAACGTGACGCTCATCCCGTAGGTCTTCGTGCTCGCGAAGTAGCGCACCGCCACCCATGTGACCTTGACCTGGCCAGCAACCGTATCGTCGACCAACACGTCCCAGTTGTTGTGCCACGGCGCCGCCTGCAGGTCGCCGCTAAGGGCCATGACCCGCGGCGACGACGACGGTGCCCCCCGCAATTCGGCCAAGTTCGACACGCCAAACGTTGCGGGATCGACAACTCCGGTGCCGTCGGTCAGGTAGACCTCGCCATTGGATTCGACAACGAAGTGCGAGTAGCTGGCACCACCAATCGGAAACGCGAAGCCGAGGAACGCCAGATCGACACTTCGACCTTCGTCGTCGACGGGGAGCGAACCCGTCGGTGCCATCAATGGCACGATAGACTGGCCGGTTGGCTGGCTGCACTGCGACCGCAAGGCTGAGCCGAAAAACACGATCAGAGTGGCTAGTAGAGTGGGGTAGTTCACGGAGCACGAATGGGCATTGAGGAACAAAACTGCCAACGCCATCGCACGCCGGCCACCCCCCTGATGCACGAGGGGGGCAACACGGTCCGCGGGCAGCGACCTCGGCACAGGCAGCACTTTCGACTTGGGCTACAATCGCGGCCGGGCACAATCGACCGGGAGCCAACACTCTGCCGTTCTGCGGTGTATCCATCACGTCACCGACCGTTTGCCTGCTACCTGATGCCCTACACTCACCTGCGAACATGACCACAGGACAGAATCGATTGGTGGGCGCGGCCGCGGCCGCAATGCTCATGGCGGGCCTCGCTGCCCAGGATCCAGGGCAAGGCCCAGGCCAGACGCGCAGCAAGCTCCCGCCACCGCCGGCGACGGCAGCTGCCATCGCACCCGAGCGGCTCGCGGAGATCCTCGCTGGCGATGACCCGGCAAACCTCGCCGAGTTGCAAGCCATGCAAACCCACGTGCAGCAGCTGGTGGCAAAGGTCCTGCCGGCGACGGTGTCGTTGCCCGGCGCCAGTGGCGTGCTGGTTCGGCGCGACGGAACGAGCTACGTGCTGTGCGCCGCACACGTGACGATGATGGCCGACCGGCGCATCAACATCACCTTGAACGATGGCAAACGCCTGCGCGGCACGTCCTTGGGCGCCAACCACCGCAACGACGTCAGCCTGGTTCACATCGACAGCTTGGGCGATCATCCAGCCGCCGAGATTGGCAAGTCCGCCGAACTCAAACGCGGCCAGTGGGTCTTGATGCTCGGCCACCCGAGTGGCAAGAAGCAGGGCCGCAGCGCGCCAGCTCGCCTCGGCCGCATTCTGCGCGTACCAAAGACCGGCTACCTGGTGACCGATTGCACCATGCAAGCGGGCGACTCCGGCGGGCCGCTGTTTGACATGCAAGGTCGCGTGGTCGGCATCAACAGTCGCATCAACGCCAACCTCGCCATGAACATGCACGCGCCGGTCGACGCAATCGTCAACGAGTGGGACGACCTGCGGAAGGGCAAGGTGACCCAAGCTCGTCGCCGTGGCAGACCGCGGCTGACCTTTGGCGTCGAACTCACCTACGGCGAAGGCTGTCCCGTGTTTGCAGACGTGCCCAAGGACAGCGGCGCCGCCAAGGCCGGGCTGCAGAAGGGCGACCGCCTGTTGGAGATGGACGGCACCGATATCCACAGTCGTTGGTCGGTGCAACGCGTGTTCCGCGACTTCCGTTCCGGCGAGATCATCCCGATTGTGGTCGCCCGCGACGGCGGGGGCATCGAACTGAAGGTACCCGTGGTGGCAGGAGATTGATCATGACCAGTCCTGGAACCACCGCTTTGGCGATCGCCGCAGTTATCGCGACGCTGACGGCGCCACTGACGGCACAGCGCTTGTCGACGATGAGTCAAGGCGACGCCGTTCGCAAGGCGTACGCATCGACCGTGCTTCGGGCAAACCTCAGTGTGCTCAGCGTTCATGCCGACGGCGACCAGCGTGTGCTCGGCACCTGCGTCGCGCCCGACCTCGTCGTCACGAAGCTCAGCGAACTCAGCGCCAAGGACCGCTTGGCGAAGAAGGCCCCCAGCCTGACGTGCAAGCAAGGCAAAGAGACCTGGAACGCGACGCTGCTCGGCTTTGACCGCGCTTCCGACATCGCGCTGCTGCGCCTAAAGGATGCGAAGTTGACGCCAGTAGAATGGCAACTCGCCATTCCCAAGACTGGCGCATTCCTTGCGACGCCCAACGGTGAGAAGTGGCCGCTTGGGGTCGGCATTCTCGGGGCGTCGCCCTACCAACACACGCGAGCGTTCCTCGGCATTCGATTCGCCAATGCTGAAGACGCACGCGCGGAGCTCGCAGAGGTCGTCGAACACGGCGCAGCCCGCGCCGCCGGCTTACTGGTCGGCGACGTCGTCGTGGAGTTCGCCGGCGACAAGATCGAATGGACTTCGGAGCTGCGCGCACGCATCGGCCAGTGCCAACCTGGCGACAAGGTCGCGATCAAAGTGCGCCGCGACGGCAAAGAACTGAGCTTCATAGCGACGCTCGGCACCAACAACAGCCCGCCGCGTTCGGGGCAGAACAACAGCCCGCCGCGTTCGGGGCAGGAAGACGTCTGGGGCGACCTCAGCGTCGTTCGCAGCGGCTTCCAGCAAGTGCTACAGCACGACACCGTGCTCAAGCCGAAGGACTGTGGTGGCCCGGTTGTTGACCTGACGGGCAAGGTGCTCGGGGTCAACATTGCACGGGCTGGCCGCGTTGAGACGCTGGCCTTGCCGGCGGCTACGGTGCAGAAGCTCGTCAAGAAGCTGCTGGCGGCGGCGGCCAAGAAGAGCCCCGGAGAGGGCTACTGATTGGTGCGGCGTGCTACTGGCTGGTCTTCCCAGCCAGTAGCACGCCCGACAACTCGTTAGTTGCCGACACGCGCGCGACCGGCGTTTGAGGTCACCAGACCCAACGCGTTCGCAGCGCCGTCAAGCGCCACCCACTGGTGGAACACATCCGTGCCGATCAGGCCCGCCGTGTTCGGCACGACAATCGAACCGGACGCTGTGCCCGAACCGTTCGTGATGTAGGTCTGCAGCACAATCGGATCGACCAACAGGTAGCAACCCAGGGCGCCCGGCAGCAGGGCCGGCAGTGCCCCACCCGCCCACGTGCTGTCGGAGAGACCGGAGGCCAGCACGGCGAACGTCGTCGGCGGCGCCTCGGTCAGGTCGAGCGCATAGCTGGTGCCAAGCACCGGCAGGCCCGTGTTACTGAGCTCGGGCACCTTGAAGTTCGGCAAGGCCGAGCAAGTCACGCTCCATACATTGCGCGGCACCGAGATCGTCCAGGTCGCCGCCCCGTTCGGCCGTGTGTAGGCAAGGTTCGGGCTGCCGCCAGGTGTCTCCCCGGTAAGCACGCCGCCAGCACTTAGATCCAACGCGATGAAGAACGCGCCGCCGACCGCCACCGGCGATGCGAAGGTCGCCGTGTAGAAGCCGGGCGCACTGCCGATCGTCATCGTCGTCGTCGCAATCGGGTTGAGCCCCGGCTGCGTGCCGGTGTAGATGTGCGCCGGCACGACCACCGAACCACTCGTCGAGCGCGTGTAGAAGTCGAAGCTGCCAACATGAATCGCGCCCGTGTTCGCAACGCGGTGCGCGTATTCCAGCGTCCCGACCGTGCCAGAAAGAGGGCCCGCGGCGTTCCACGTGAAGCACGGCGGGTTCGGGGTCACGCAAGTCACGCTCCATGCATTGCGCGGCACCGAGATCGTCCAGGCCGCCGCTCCGTTCGGCCGTGTGTAGGCAAGGTTCGGGCTGCCGCCAAGTGTCTCCCCGGTAAGCACGCCGCCAGCACTTAGATCCAACGCGATGAAGAACGCGCCGCCGACCGCCACCGGCGATGCGAAGGTCGCCGTGTAGAAGCCGGGCGCACTGCCGATCGTCATCGTCGTCGTCGCAATCGGGTTGAGCCCCGGCTGCGTGCCGGTGTAGATGTGCGCCGGCACGACCACCGAACCACTCGTCGAGCGCGTGTAGAAGTCGAAGCTGCCAACATGAATCGCGCCCGTGTTCGCAACGCGGTGCGCGTATTCCAGCGTCCCGACCGTGCCAGAAAGAGGGGCCGCGGCGTTCCACGTGAAGCACGGCGGCTCCGTGATCACGACCGAGCTCTCACAACCAGCACCATACGTGGTGAACTGCGCGAACTGCGCCTGCGTGCCTTGGCCACCGGTGACGACGAGACCATAGTCAGCATCGACCGCCGGCGTCTCGACGTGGCTGTCCTGCACAACCGAGGTCGCAAAGACTTCGACGTTCCAATTGCCAGCTGCCGGGTTCTGCACGAACACACACTCGATCGAGTTGATCGAATCTTCACTGCCACCAGGAAGCGACCAGACGCCGTTCTGCAGCTGGTTGTTGCCCCAGTAGGTCGTGCCGTTGGGCGCCGTAACTTTCAACGACAGGTTGTTGATCAGGTGCAGAGCCGATGCCGGGTTGGCCGGCAGCTCCGCCCAGTTGAGGGCGCACTTCAGAGCAGATTCGCCCGGGGCGACGCTGATCCCATAGGAGTGCACAACGCCTTGCATGATCGGCGCCGTCTCATCGACGATGAACGTCTTCTGGCGCATGTTCCACATCGTCTGCAGGTTCGGGAAACCCCAACCCTGGTGCACGCGAATGTTGTTGTTGCTGGACGCAGTGAACGAGTATTGCGACGCACTGACGACCTGCAGGGCCTTGAGGGTCGGGAAGTGTGGACGATTCTGGTGGCTGGTGCCGCCAGGAACGCGCAACTGCTGGCCGAACTGGCCAACGCCGAAGCTGATCTCGTCGGTGTACATCTGGATCGCAATCACATTGTGACCGGCCACGATCGGCGTCGCACCCGAAGTGCCACCGAAGTTGCTATACCAATTGTTGCTGGAGTAACCCGCACTGCCGGTGCGGTCCGACGTGCCAATTTGGTCGTAGTAGGCCGTCAGCGTCGGCTTGATGCGACCATCGGATGCCGGGCCAATGCTGGCGTTACCACCCAGCCACGAATCATCCCCGGCACTGCTGTTGTTGCCGTGCGCGACACCACCGATGGAGAACACGTTCTTGGCCCAAGCCTCGGGACGCGAATCCTGGTTGCCAGCATTCGACTGGCTCTGGGTCCAGGCGAGATCGTGGTCGAAGATCATGTCGTCCGCGCTGGCCGACGTCGACGTGTAGAAGAACGTGCGAGCGCCGCCCCACGAAGCCGTGGTGTGAGACACGTTATACGTGTTGACGAGGTTGCCGAACGTCGTGTAACGCGACGTCGACGTGCCGTTGGTGAAGAACTTGCCGCAATCGGGCGCCATGCCGCGCACGGACGGGTTGCTAGTGCCGTTGCCGAATACAATACCGGCGGTACAGTGACCGTGAGTCGATGCCGTGTTGCTGCTGTTGACGACCGTCACGCCACCGGTGAAGTCTTGGTGGCCGGCCTCAACACCTTCGTAGATGTGAGCATTGACACCGGTTCCGGTGTAGCCCGCCTGTGCCTCGACGTAGTTGCCGCCGCCTTGGATGCGGGCGTTGTTCATGTCGTAGCCGATGTCGGTCCACTCATCGATCCACAGCACTTCGTTCAGGCCAGCGACCGCCGCGAGTTGCTCTCCGGTCAGCGCCACCGTGACCAGCAGGCCACCGCCGTGCGTATCGGTGACCGCGCCACCAATCGCGCGAACCTTCTGGCTGATGGCCGGCTTGTCGGTGCGCTTGTCGGCAACGACGATGTTGTAGCGAACGATCGCTGATTCCTGAAAACGGTTCGACGCGATCAACGCCGGATCGATGCGGAACGCGGGATGGTAATCGCCAACCCACCGGACCGTCGTCGCACCGCGCACCCGCTCCGCCTGATCGGCCGTGAGGTGGGCAACGTAGGAGTTGCTCGGCAGGTAGCCGATGATCTTGCCACCAACGGCGAGGATGGCCTGGCGACCTGCCTCCGTTGGGATGCCCGCGAACTGAACGATGCGCAGATCTTGCTGGCTCGTGCTTCGCAACGCAGCCGGAATCTCAGGCGAGTCACTGAGTGGATCGAAGGAAGCGTAGCGGATCTGCACCCGGCTCGATTCGGTTGGAACTGAGCTCTGCGCAGACAGGGAAACGGCCACAGCACACGCGAGGATCGCGGCGCGGGAGAGGATGGTGATCATGTGGGTGACGGCTGGGAGTCGGAGGGCAGTCGGAGGGCAGTCGCACAAGTCTACCAGCCTCCTTGCAGTTGGCCATGCCGCCGTTGCCAAGGCTCGGCTACCGCTGGAACGGCCGAACGCATCTGAACACCAAAACCCCGGTGCGGCGGCGGTTTGCGTGACGCTGGTCCGCGAACCCGTTATAGGGAACACGTCATGGCGAACCCCGGCCTCCCGATCCTCGAGTTCATCACTCGTAACTACCAGAACTTCAACGCGCGCGCGACGCGCGACGCGCTGTTCGCCTACTGGGACCACATCCAGGCCGGCGGGCGGATGTACTGGGCAGTCGCCGGCGCCATGTCCTCGGCCCAACTCGGGATCACCTTGGCACCGGCAATCCGCGCTGGCCTGATTCACGGCATGTCGGTCACCGGCGCCAACCTGGAAGAGTCCCTGTTCCGCTTGGTCGCGCACGACCACTACAAGGACTTCCCCGACTACCGCTACTTCCAAAAGCAAGACGACACACGCATCCTCAACCAACGCATGCGTCGCGTCACCGACACGAGCATCCCGGAAGACGAGGCATTCCGTGTCGTCGAGAAGATCCTCGTGCCGATGTGGCAGCGCGCCAGCGAAAGCGGCGACCGGCGCTATTGGCACGAGTACTTCTACGAGCTGATCCAAAAGCTCAAGAAGAAGGACTACCACGGCAAGGTCGACGAGTGCTGGTTGATGGCGGCGGCCAAGGCCAATCTACCTATGGTCGTTCCCGGCCACGAAGACTCGACGTTTGGCAACATCTTCGCGAGCCACGTCAAGCTTGGCGAGTGCAACGCCAGCATCGTCAAATCCGGCATCGAGTACATGGCTGGCCTGTACGACGACTACAAGAATCTGTCGAAGGGCAAGGGCATCGGCTTCTTCCAGATCGGCGGCGGCATTGCCGGGGACTTTCCCATCTGCGTTGTGCCCTCTATCAAGTACGACCTTGAGCAGCGCGCCAAACCGTGGGCCTACTTCTGCCAGATCAGCGACTCGACGACGTCATACGGTTCGTATTCGGGCGCGACTCCCAACGAGAAGATCACCTGGGACAAGCTGACGGAGAAGACGCCGATGTATGTCATCGAGTCGGATGCAACGATCGTCGCGCCGCTGCTGCTCAGCGCGTTGCTTGAGTGCAAGGCCAACCCAAAGGCGGCCGATCGACTGATCGCGAAATCGCGGCTGGAGCAGAAGAAGTCACGCGCACGCTAGCCGCGACGTGCTGGGCTACTCTGGCAGCGGCTTGACGCAGATGTCCTTGTACCAGACTTCCGAACCCGGATCGTGCACCTGCAGCGCGAACGTGCCGCGGTCGAGCAGGCGACCGGCGAAGTTCTTCGGCCGTTCGACGCCATCGGGCTCGGTGTAGTCAATCACCTGCTTGCCGTCGACCGAGACGGTGATGTGCTTGCCCTCAACCCGCATGACCATCGCGAACCACTTGTTGTCCTTCGCCGGTGGCTCCTTGATGTCGTCGATGCCATAGAGGCCTGCGGTGCGTCGCCAATCACCCTGCGAGTTGTTGACCTGGACTTCGTAGCCCTTCTCCGGCCAACCGTTCTTCTGGAAAACGGTGTGGAAGTAGATGCCCGAGTTTGCGTTCGGCTTGGTCTGCACCAGGGCATGCAGTTCGAAGTTCTTGAACGTGTGCTGGTACACCGGGCCGTTGTAGAAGACGTGGGCGCGCCGGCCCCGCACAACCATGGCACCGTTCTTCACGGTGACGGACTCGGGGTTCTCGTTGACCTTCCAGCCGTTGAGGTCCTTGCCATTGAACAGCGTCGCGAAGCCACCGCCGTCGCCGAGCTCACGAAGACGAATGTTGCGCCATGCGACGCGATACTTCGGATCCCCACCGACGCCGTGCACTTGCAAACCGATGAACCCCGTCGGCGACCAGTCGTCAACGATGTTGGCGATCAGCACGCCGTTGACCCAGGTGCGAATCGTCGGCCCCATGCAGATAACGCGATAGTTGTTCCACTCGCCGTTCTTGAATGCCGACCGCCGCTGCGGCTGATCGCGGTCCTTGCTCAACCAGCCACGACGCGCTTCGTCATAGACGAACCCGGCATGCCCGTTGGTCGAGATCTCGACCTGGTAGCCATGCACGCGACCCCTCTTGTGGGTAGGAATCGAGTGGCTGCGAATCTGCACCCCACTGTTCAATTGGTTATCGAACAGCTTCACATCAAACTCGAGTTCGAAGTCGCCGTAGAAGCGGTCGCTGCACAAGAACGAGTTCGGGCTGCCCTTGACCGTTGTGCCCAGGATCGTGCCATCTACGGCCTGGTAGGTGGCGGTGCCGTTCTTCTGCGTCCATCCGTTGAGGGTGTCGCCGTCGAACAGATTGACCCAACCATCTTGGGCGGAGAGCGGCGCGACGAGGGCGCACAGAACGAGAACGTGTGCTTTCAACATGGTTGCGGATGCGGGGAGCGAACGATATGGCTCACTGGGTGTGCCACGATGCACGAGTCGGCGATCAGGTCAACTGCGCGACTGGCCACCGAGGTGTTTTGTGATGAACGGATCGTGTTTCTTGTCGATCAGACAAACGGCGACGCCCGCCAGTGCCTTGCCCCTTTCGTCGACGACACGACCAGCCAACTCACGAGTCGGCTGATGGCCAGCCAGAGTTGCCGTAAACATCAGACACGCGAGAGCAAGATGGCGCATGAGGTTCGGACTAGCTTGCCGCAATGGCGGTGCGAATCGCAGAGTAACTCGCTATCGCAACAACCGTCGCAGCAGGCGACGGCTCGGCGACTTCAACCCGAGCTTGACCAACGTAAACTCGATCTCATCGTGCGCCTGCGGCGCCTGGCGGATCAAGAACATGCCGTTCTGGTTGACCAGCTTGATGCCATCGAGGCCCCACGACTCGGGGCGAACGGTCTCGCGCAGCAACGACTCGATGCCATCCGGCGTGAAGCCGCTAATCGTCGTGCCCGACTCGACCGGCTCACGAAACAGCGGTCGGTCGTCGCGCGACAACCCCAGCCCAAGGTCCGGGCCGGGAAAGTTCATCAGCGGTGCACACTCGGCGCGCAGGTCATAGACGACCAGATCCGTCAACGGCTTGATCTCGTCGGGCTTGACCAAGAACACGACGCCGAAGCGGTAGACGAAGCGCAGCCCGGTCTCGATCTGGGCGATCGACATCATCGACCACAAACTCGTGCCGCGCAGGTTGAGGTTCATGGTCGCGGCGGCTTCGGAATCCGCTTTCGAACAGTTGAACCCGAGTTCGTTGCCGGTCGCCATCGTCAGGTAGCGACACAGGTCTTTGGGTGTGAGATCCGCAACCGCGAGAATCACCCTCATCTCGTGCAGACGTTTGACCGCGACACGATGACCGCGCACATCCTGACGACGCTCAATCGCGAGCACATCGTCCTGCGCCAATGCCATGGGGGCTACGAACAAAGAAACCGTCAACAATGCGAAGCAACGCATGAGACCTCTCAAGTAAGGCAAATCAGGGGGAAATCTATGCAATCACGATCCAAGCGACCTGCCCAGTACCTGCACGCCGCATCGGGCATATGTCCGGCCGCGTTTCCTGCATTGTTTTCCCCGCCGGTGAACCGCCGTGACTTGTAAGGGAAACGCAATGGCAACGGGCAGCACGCACCACCAACTACGGTAGACTTCCTGCTTACCCGTCCGTGCCCGGTCACACCATTGCACTCGAGGTTCCGCTCATGCCTGAAGGCGTCGATCCGTCCTTGTCCGGCCCATCCGATTCCAACTGCAGCCGACGCAGTTTCCTAGCCCGTTCGGCGGGCGTAGGGCTTGCGGCAGCCCTGCCGGGCCACCTACTGCCGGGTCAGGTCGCAGCACAGGTGCTGCATCGCCCGCGCATCGAGCCCAAGGCCCAAGCGGTCATCCAGATCTACCTCGGCGGTGGCCTGAGCCACATCGACACCTTTGACCCCAAGCCAGATGCACCGATCGATGTGCGCGGGCCGTTCCGATCGATTCCCACCAAGGTCGATGACCAACGCTTCAGTGAACTCTGCCGACAACTCGCCAAGGTTGCCGACAAGCTGACCGTGGTGCGCTCGATGACGCACACCGAGGCAGCCCACCAACGCGGCGCGCACAACATGCTGACGGGCTACCGCCCCAGCCCGGCCATCGTCTACCCGAGCTTTGGCTCCGTCGTCAGCCACGAACTCGGCGTGCGCAATGACCTGCCGCCATACGTCTGCATTCCACGAGTCGGACAGCCAGACCTTGGCACCGGCTACCTCAGCTCGGCCTACGGCGCGTTCTCGGTCGGTAGCGAACCCGCCAGCGCCGGCTTCTCGGTCAAGGATCTCGGCTCGAAGCGCAAGATGGATGCCGACCGCATCAACCGACGACGTCGTTTGCTCGAAGAACTCGACGCGGGCTTCGCCGCCCACGCCGACGGCGTGCGTGCGACGCAAGCGTTCTACCAACAGGCTTGGAAGCTGATCGATTCGCCGAAGGCTCAAGAGGCGTTCAAGATCGAGAAAGAGGACAACAAGACGCGCGATCGCTATGGCCGCACGACGATCGGCCAACGACTGCTGCTAGCGCGGCGACTGGTCGGCGCCGGCGTTCGCTTCGTCGCGGTGCCGTACGGAGGATGGGACCACCACAACAACATCAGCAACGCCTTGCGACGTCGCATGCCGCCCGTCGACCAGGCGCTCGCGGCTCTGATCGCCGACTTGGACAAGCGCTCCATGCTCGACCACACGATGGTCATCTTGTGCAGTGAGTTCGGCCGCACGCCGCGCATCAACGGCACGAACGGTCGCGACCACTGGCCGCGCGCGTTCTCCGTGATCGCTGCCGGCGGCGGCTTCCAGCGCGGCTTGTTCTACGGCACTACCGATCCCAACGGCAGCGCACCGGACTCCAGCCCGATATCCCCCGCCGACTTTGCGGCGACCATGTTCCACCAACTCGGCATCGACCCAACGCGTCGCCTGATGAGCCCCGGAGATCGACCGATCGACATCGTGCGCGATGGCAAGGTGCGACGCGATCTGCTCGTTTGATCCGAATGAGTGCCATGCGCAGCTACCTGATCGCAACTGTTCTTGTTCCGGCCTTGTTGGTGGCCAGCGCATGCACGCAAGAGTTGCGTCTCTTGCTGCCGACCGGCGCCTCACGCGGCCAACACATCAAGGTCACGTGCTACGGCCGCTACCTGAAGGACACGCACTCGGTTGTGTGGCTACGCCACGGCATCGAGGTTGAGAAGATCGAAGCGACCCGCGACGACCGCATCACCCTGCACCTGCACGTGCCCGATGACTGTGATCTCGGTGCCTACCTGTTCCAGCTGCACACCTTGCGTGGTTTGTCGCGTGCCAAGGCGTTCCGAGTCGGACCACTGCAGTCGATCCTCGAGCGCAAGGACCACGGCACCCGCGCGACCGCCCAGCGCATCGGGCTCAACATGACCGTTGACGGCCGAATCCTGGCTGAGGAAGTCGACTGGTACGCGTTCGAAGCAGACCAGGGTCAGGTCGTGCGTGCCGAAGTTGAAGCCGTGCGGCTGGGCCTCTATGACCTCGATGTCGAGTTTGAGGTCTTCGATCCGGACGGTCGGATGATCCAACGGTGCGACGACTCCTCGCTCGGCAAAGCCGACCCGGTCGCGTGCTGGACAGCTGAGAAGACCGGCACCTATTGGCTGTCGCTACGCGACATCGCGTTTCGCGGTGCATCGGCCGCCGCCTATCGGCTGCACGTCGGCACGTTTCCGCGACCGCTAGGTTTGCTCCCGGCCGGCGGCCGTCCCGGCGAAGTCATCGAAGTAAAGTTGCTTGGCGACGGCCAACCAGCGACCACCAAAGTGCAACTGCCAGCGCGCGCCGGCTTGCACGAGGTCTTTGTCGAAGTCGATGGCCAAACCTGCCCGTCCCCGGTGCGTGTTCGCATTGACGACTGCCAGTGCTTTGTCGAAGGCACAGCGCCAGAGAAGGCACCCAAGTCGCCATGTGCGTTCCACGGCGTTGTCGCCACAGCGGGCGAAGAGGACCGATTTGCGTTCCACGCAACCAAGGGCCGTCGCATTCTCATCCGCGCGCTGGCGCGCAACCTGCGATCACCACTCGATCCCGTCTTGATCATTCGCGATGCCAAGGGCAAAGCGATCACGTCCGACGACGACAGCATCGGCCTCGACTGTCGCCTCACATTCAACCCACCCGCCACCGGAACCTACTACGCCTGCGTGCGCGACCATCGCCGACAAGGCAGTGACGCACACTTCTACCGCATCGAGATCGGTGCGGGCACACGCACCATCGACGTCGCGGAGTCGGTGCCCGGACGGTTGACCGAGATCTTTGGCGTCGCGGTACCTCGCGGCCGACACAACGCAACCTTGGTACGCGCAACCGGCCTCTCAACCGCAGACAAGGCTACGCTCACGTACGAGAGCTTGCCGCCAGGCATGACGGCAAGTCGTGCCACGCTGCCAGCCAACTTCTTTGTGCCAATCGTTTTCTCAGCCGACGCCAAGGCCAAGTTGCAGTCAGGCCTGGCCACCCCCGTCACGACGATCGCCAAGGGCCGGCCAAAGCACCCAACCCGGCACTTGCATCGCTTCCCCGTGATGCGGGTCGACAACAACCAGATCTACGACACGCAACAGACGAACGCGATGCCAGTCGTGATCACCGACCCCGTTCCCTTTGATTTCAAGGTTGTGCAACCAAAGGTGCCGATCGTGCGCAACGGATCGTTGGCGCTACCGGTTGCGTTGACACGGGCAAAGAAGTTCACCGGCACGGTAACAGTGCGAACTCTCATCCTTCCCGCTGGCGTGTCGGCAAGCACCGTGCGCTTCACGGGCAAGAACGTCACCGGCACAATGACGTTCAATGCCAACTCGCGGGCATCGCTTGGCAGTTGGCCACTCGTATTGGTTGCGAGTTCCTCGATCGGCGGCGTCACCAGGACGATCAGCACCGAGATCCTGACACTGACCGTGGAAGAACCTTGGGTCACCGCTTCGGTACCAAAGACCAAGCTCGAGCGCGGCGCGACTGGCACGTTCGAATTGGCGCTCACCCACACGCGCAAGTTCGAGGGCAAGATCACCGCCAAGCTCGTACGCGTTCCAAAGGGGGTCACGTGCACCGTGCCTGAGGTCACCAAGGGCATGGCGAAGCTGCCGATCAAGCTCGAGATCGCCAAGGACGCGCCCGTTGGCCGCCATCGCTACATCTACGTACAGCTCAAGATCCAAACCAAAGACGGCCTGATCACCCACAACGTTGGCAGTGGCGAAATCCGCATCGACAAACCCATTCCGGCTGAACCCAAGCCCAAAGCCAGCAAGCCGGCCACGGGCAAGCCAACCGCAAGCAAGACCAAAGGACAACCATGATCGCTCGTCTGATGCCACTGCTGTTGCTTTCAGCTGCCATCTGCGGTCAGGACAAGCTCACTGCTTATCCAGCGCGGGTCACACTGGACAGCGCTTTGGATTCGCATCGCATCGTTGTGCTGCGAACCGATCCGCAAGGTCTGACCAAGGACGTCACCGCTAGCGTTGACATACAGTTCGTACCGACTGGCGTGGCCAGCTTCGAGAATGGTCGGCTGATCCCGAAGCGCAACGGCGAAACAACCGCAACCCTGCACCACAACAAGCGGACGGCCACGATCAAGGTGACCGTGCAGAACGCGCAGGTTACCCCGGCGGTCAGCTACCGCAACGACGTCATCCCGATCCTGACGCGGGCGGGCTGCAACAGCGGCGCGTGCCACGGCGCGGCGTCCGGCAAGAACGGCTTTGGCTTGACGTTGTTTGGCTTTGATCCGGGCAAGGACCTACGCGCACTGAGCCGCGATTACCGGGGCCGCCGCCTCGACTGTTCCGACCCAGACGCCAGCCTGATCCTGACCAAGCCAACCAAGCAGGTCAGACACAAAGGCGGCAGGCGCTTCGAGCAAGGCAGTGAGATGTGGCACAAGATCCGCTCGTGGATTGCGGACGGCGCCCACGATGACGGCGCAAATGCGAAGACCAAGGTGCCCGAGCTTGTCAGCCTGCAAGTCGAGCCTCGCGAACTTGTGCTCGGCGGCCCGGAGCAGAAGGCGTCGCTCGTGGTTACGGCTGCCTACAGCGACGGTTCGCTACGCGACGTCACCGAACTCGCTCTGATCTCTTCTAGCAACCCGACGTCGGCCACGATCGAAGACGGCACGGTCACCTCGAAAATGCGCGGCGAAGCGTTCATGCTGGCGCGCTTCGGCTACCTCGCACAGGTCGCCAACGTCATCGTGCTACCGAATGCCGACGCCTGGCAGCCGCCGGAGATGCAAAGCAACAACGAGATCGACATGCTGGTGCAGCAGAAGCTCACCAAGCTGCGTCTCGCACCCGCGCCGCCATGCAATGACGAGACCTACATCCGCCGCGTGTTCCTCGACGTCATCGGGCAACTGCCAACCGCCGCCGAAGCACGCGCGTTCACCGCTGACGAGTCGCCGGACAAGCGCAACCGCATCGTCAACGACCTGCTGAAGCGCCCTGAGTTCCCCGACGTATGGGCGATGACTTGGGCAGAAGTGCTTCGCATCGAACGCGACGCGCTTGAGGTCAAGGGCGTGCATGTATTCACGCGCTGGTTGCGTGAGTCGCTGCGCGACGGCGTGCCGATGGACGAGATCGTGCGGCGCATGCTGACCTCGAGTGGCGGCGCCTACGCAACACCCGAAGCCAACTACTGGGTCACGGCAACCAACCCGAAGGTGCTCGCCGAAAACGCAGCACAGACGTTCCTCGGCATCCGGGTGCAATGCGCCCAGTGCCACAACCATCCATTCGAGCGCTGGCGCATGGATGACTACTACGGCTTCGCGGCCTTCTTTGGCCAGGTCGGGCGCAAGCGCGGTGACGATCCCCGCGACACGATCATATACAACCGCAGTCGCGGCGAAGTCGTGAACGAGCGCACCAAGAAAGCTGCAAAGCCACAGTTCCTCGGCGGCGCGTTGCCGAACATCAAACCCGGCGAAGACCGACGCGCCGTGCTCGCCAAATGGCTGACTGCACGCGACAACCCGTGGTTTGCCAAGAACATCGCCAACCGCATCTGGGCCAGATTCTTTGGCCGCGGCCTGGTCGAGCCTGTCGATGATGTGCGCGTCAGCAATCCCCCATCGCACCCGGATCTCCATCGCCGACTCGGCGAGAAGTTGGCGGCCTCGGACTTCGACATCCGCGAACTGATCCGTGAGATCTGCGCCTCGGCGACCTACCAGTCGAGCCAGCACGCCGACGAACCACCTGCCGCAACCTATGCCGGCATGACGCCGCGCCGCCTGGCGGCCGAGCAGATGCTCGACGCGATCGGGGCGATCACCGAAGTGCAAACCAAGTTTGCCGGCGTGCCACTCGGCCAGAGCGCGGTGCAGATCGTCGACGCCAACGGCGGCAACAGCTTCCTCAACCTGTTCGGCCGGCCGGACCGCGATTCAGTCTGCACCTGCGATCGACGCGAAGAACCGACCCTCAATCAGGTGCTGCACTTGATCAACGGCGAGACGATCGAGGCCAAGCTGCGCAGCAGCAAGAACCGCTTGAGCCGATTGCAAGCCAACAAGGCCGCGCCGGATCAGATCCTCGAAGAGTTGTTCCTGGCGACCTACTCACGCCTGCCGCGGCAGGACGAACGGGAACGCGTCTTGCACAGCGTCAAACAAGCAAAGGACAAGTCCCGCCAAGCCTGGGAAGACGTGCTGTGGTCGATGTTCAACAGCAAGGAATTCCTCTTCCAACACTAGCTCTTCCGGCACTAGCTCTTTCGGCACTAACCAACCCACAACGATGAACTGCACCAACGCATGGAAGCCCAAGCTGGCCGCGGCCCTGCTAGCGCTCTGCGTGAATCACGCGGTGACCGCACAACAGGCCAAACCCGCGAAACCCGCCACCAACGCGGCGGCACCGCTCGCGTCTCTGTTGGGCCAACTAGCCAAGACCGATGCCAAGGCGTGGCTCGCGCGCAAGAACGCGATGGTACTGGCGGCAAAGACCGCGCGCGCAGACGGCAAGAAGCTGCGGGTGCAAGCCAAGCAAAAGCACGCTGCCGCCGCCAAGGAGACGGCCCAAGCCAAGACGCTGAGCGCCGAAGTACAGAAACTGAGCAGTGTGCGCACGATGCTTGCACAACTGACGTTCGTTGACCCGGTTGGCGCTAGTGCCAAAAAGAAGACCGCCCAGGGCACACTGCAGACGGCCATCGCCACTCTACGGAAGCTGCCAATCGCCGCATGGGATGCGCGCACCAGCGCGATGCGAGCGAAAGCCGCCAGTCATGAGAAGGCGGCGGCGCAACTCACCAAAGCAAGCGAGCTACTCATCGCGAACGCCAACAAGAAGGACGCGTCGGCGAAGGTTCTCGACGGCGAGGTCAACAAGTTGGCGGATCTGCAAAAGCTTGTCGGCAACCTCGACATTGCACTGCTGGCACCTGCAAGACCCACCGGGGCAAAGCCGGGCGTCGTAGCTGCGACCATGACGGCGAAGCCTGCAGCCAAGAAACCCATCGCGAAGAAGCCACCCATCGCGAAGAAGCCTGCAGCGAAGAAGGCCACACCGAAGAAGGCCACACCGAAGAAGCCCGACGCGAAGAAGGCACCACCGAAGAAGGTGCCACCGAAGAAACCCGCCAAGAAGAAGCCCGACGCGAAGAAGGCTGCGCCAAAGCAGGCACCGCCAGCCAAGATCGTCGTCGAAGCGGACAAGGACCTGATCACCTACGCAGACCACGTTTATCCGATCTTTGACGAGTACTGCATCACGTGCCACGAGCCGAGCGACCCTTCGGGCGGCCTCGATCTGAGCACGCATGTGACAACCCTGCAGGGTGGCAGCTCCGGCCGCACGCTCAGCCCGGGCGACCCAGACGCGAGCCGGCTCTATCTGCTCGTCTCGCACAAAGAGAAGCCGACGATGCCGCCCAAGGAGGACCGCATCGACAAAGACCTGATCCAAACGATCCGCACGTGGATCCAACAGGGCGCAGCGAACGATCTCGGGCACGCCAGGAAGCTGGCAGTCGAACGCAATAAGAAGCGGCAGATAGCATTGGCCGAAGCGAAGAAGCGTGCGGCGACAGCTCCAAAGTCCTTGGTCGTCATGCCCGAGACTCTTCCTGAGGTGGCCAAGGCATACCCACCGCGGCCGGGGTCCTTACGTGCGCTCGCCTCAAGCCCGAGCGCTCCGCTGTTGGCAGTGGCCGGCTTCCGCCAGGTGCTGCTAATGCACCAGGACAACCTGCGCGAACTTGGCGTGCTCGACTTCCCCTATGGCCAGGTTGAGTGCCTGTCGTTCTCAGCAGATGGCGCGACCCTGATCGCTGCTGGCGGCACTCCAGGCAAGGCCGGCGGCGCCATCCTGTTCGACGTTCGCTCCGGCAAAGAACTCGGCCGCTTCGGCAAATCACGTGACGTGGTTCTGTCGGCAGCCGTCTCCCCAAACGGCACCCTCGTTGCGGTTGGAGACACCCGTCGCAAGGTCTCGGTGACCCGCGTCCGTGACGGTCGTTCGCTGTGGCAAGAGCAGCTCGAAGACTGGGCGACCGCGTTAGCGTTCTCACCCGACAGTTTGCTCATCGCAGCTGCTGATCGCGCCGGGTTTGTGATCGTGCGCGAAGCCGACAACGGCCGCGAAGTGCATTCGGTGAAGGCCGCCGACGGCCTCGTATCGGACCTGGCTTTCTCGCCCGACTCGACCATGCTTGCAACCTCGGGCGGCGATCGCTCCGTGACTCTGTATCGCATGCGCGACGGCAGACGGCTGTTCCAGCAGAAACGGCACACAGATCAGGTGCTGTGCATCGCCTGGCGCACTGCCAACCGACTGGTCAGCAGCGGCGCCGACGGGCGCATCATGCAGTGGCGCACGAACGGCGCCAACGATGCGCAATTGCCGCGCGGCAAGGACTGGGTCTACGACGTCGCCGCCAGCAAGGATGGCAAGCGCGTTTACACGGCCGACTGGCTGGGCCGACTCATTGCGATCGACGTGAAGTCGCGCAAGGTGCTAGCGACTCACACGCCGCTAGCCGCCACGCAATAGCTGGTCGCGAACGGCAGCCTAGTTTAGGCCAACCGTCAGCTTGAGGCCGTTCGAGATCGCCATGCCGAACGGGTTGATGCCGGGCACCAACGCAACGGACTGGCAATACACTACGAAGCCGGCCAGAGATGGCGTGGTAGGTAGCGGCCACGACACCACCGCGGTGTTGCCGTTCGGTCCCCACAACACCGACACATCAATCGTCTGGTAGAGCTCACAGCCAGACATGCCGAGCGGGGTCAGACTGGCGCCCGGGTTGATCGGCGTCGTCGACAAGATCGCCAGACCAAAGATGGTCGACACCGGCAGATCCGACGTGACCAAGTCAAACGTCGTGCCCAACACCGGCGGTGCCGACACCGAGAACGACAACTCAGGCGCCGCGTTTGTGCAGACGCCAAGTCCCGAACCTGCCGCCGTCGCCATCACGACGCTGCCCGGATCGTTGGTCGTGTCCTGGGAGAAGCCAGTCAGGTAGTCACCCGAGACGCTGATGTTCTGGTAGAGGAAGTGCACGTCGCCGTTGATCCAGAACTGCACTTGGAACGTCGACGAGCCGCTGTTGAAGAAGTTCGGCACCGTCACCCACGTGACCGTCGTGACCGTCGTCGAGGCGTCGAACCACACCGAGCCGCCTGCGCTCGGGTTCAAGTCGTGCCACAGTGGCGCCCACATCGCGTGCGCGAGGAAAGCCGACACGTCAGGCAGGATGTTGCTGGCGCCAGTGAATTGGCCATCAACAATCCAACCGTTGCTGCAGATGCGAATCTGGTTGGTCGAGCCGCCGGGGTAAGGCATCGTGAAGCCGAGGTTGCGAATGACTTCCGTGTTGTCGCCGAGGCCGAGGTTGCTGCCCGATGCCGGGATCCACGTGCCCTGACCGGGCAGAAACACGTAGTCGCCATTGACGTATTGGAACGTGATCGAGGAGTTGGCCAGACTAAAGCTCGGGTACTCGTAGATCGCGTCGGCGCAGGATGCGCCATCACAGCCAAAGCCGATCGTCTCGACTTCCGCGAAGGTGCCGCTCGGTGCGACTTGACCGGGGCCACCGACGCACACGAGACCGTAATCGGCGTCGACGGCGGGCGTCTCCATGTGGTTGTCCATGACCAACGAGGAAGCCATGACCTGCACGAACCAGTCACCGGCAACCGGGTTCTGCACGAAGACGTTCTCAACCGAGTTGATCGTGTCTTCACTGCCACCGGTGATCGACCAGACGCCGTCTTCGAGACCGACGTTGCCCCAGTATTGGTTACCGTTCGGATCCAGCACGCGCAAACTGAGGTCGTTGACCAGGACCTGCGCCGCACCCGGGTTGCCGGCCGGCTCATTCCAGTGCAGCGACACCTTCAACTCCGGTTCGCCGGTGGCGACCGTAATCTGCCAGACGTCCATAACGCCAGGGTCCAAGACGCTGGTCTCATCGACGATGAACGTCTTGGCGCGGTTGTCCCACATGTTCGCGAGACTCGGGAACCCACCCCAGCCCTGGTGTTCGCGCCTGTTGTCGGTGCTCGCGGCGGTGAACGGGTATTGGTTGCCGTTGACGATTTGCAGCGCCTTCAGCGTCGTGAAGTGCGGACGATTCTCGTGCGCCGTGCCACCGGCCGAACGCAACGTGTTGCCGAACGCACCGACACCCGGGGACGCACTGTCGTCAGTAAACATCTGGATCGCAAGCACGTTGTGACCAGCAACGATCGGCGTCGCACCAGAGGTGCCGCCAAAGCCAGCCGTCCAGTTGGTGCCCGAGTAGCCAGCGATGCCGCTCAAGTCAGACGTGCCAATGTCGTCGTAGTAGGCCGTCATGTCGGGCTTGATGCGACCATCGGCCGCCGGGCCGATGCTGGCGCTGCTGTTCAACCACGAATCGTTGGCCGGATTTGCGTCATCGTTGTGATCGACACCGCCGATCGAGAACACGTTCTTGGCCCACGCCTGCGGACGCGAATCCTGGTTGCCGG
>JAPYTD010000048.1 GCA_029936315.1 Planctomycetota bacterium
CGCCACCTGGCTGGTATCGATGAGACCACGTGCAAACCAGTTGCTGAAGTTGCCATAGACATCGAGCTTGGTCAGCAGTTCCCGGACGTAGTAATCATTGCTCGCCGAACCGAAGGCACTGCGCAGCATGCTGGGTGCCTGCGTCAACGCGGTGTTGAACAGAATGGTCAGGATCGCAGCCAACAACACGTTGTCGGTCAGACTGCTTGCGAAGCAGCCGAACGACAACAGCAAGCCACTCAGCAAGAACATGCCGAAGTAGGCCGCGAACACCGGGCCGAAGGAGATGTCCGCGCCGAAGTAGCCGTCGTATTCCAGCGTGTGCAGGATGAAGACACTAGGCAGCCACAGCAGGGCGAAGAATACGGTCGCCGCCACCCACTTGCCGATCACCACTTCGATGTCTCGCACGGGCGCGGTCATCAACGTCTCAATGGATCCGGTTCGACGCTCTTCGGCGAAGCAGCGCATCGTCACGATGCCCGGCACCAACAACACCATCAGGTAGGTGCTGCCGACCGCGTAGGTCGCGGCGGGGAATTGGTTGACGTCGCCGCGGTAGATCTGGAACGCCTGCGCCTGACTCGCGACTTCGAAACCGCGCACGAGGTAGAACAGCACCGCGATGATCCAGCTGACGGGGCTGACTGCATACGACAGCAGCTCCTTCTTGATCGTAGTGATCGCGCCTCTCATTTCGCCACCACCGGTTCTGCTTCGTCGGCATCCATCTCTTCCTGATGCCCTTCGATCTCTTCCTGGTGATCGAGACCATCCGTGATCGAGTAGAAGTACTCCTCCAGAGTCGGCATGACGAGCTTGAGTTCGTGCACGGAGATGGCGGCTTTCTGCAACCGCTCACCAAGTTCGCTGGTCGGGTCGATGCCCGGCGCAACCGAGCACGTAACCGTCGCAAGGCCGTCATCACCGGATCCTGCCTCGGCAACCTCGATCGTCTCGGCGACCACACCCGGCAACCCCACCACGACTTCCCGCAGCAGCGCCGCCGCACATCGACTGCGAACGTGCAATCGCGCCCGCGTGCTCTGCGCCACCAAAGCATCCGGCGGCCCATCGGCGCGCACCGTGCCACGGTGGATCACGATCACGCGCGAACTGACGTCCTGCACTTCGCCGAGGATGTGGCTCGAAAACAGCACCGTGTGCTCGGCGGCGAGGTCGCGCACGACCTGCTTGATGCGGCGGCGCTGGTTGGGGTCGAGGCCCGACGTCGGTTCGTCGAGGATCAGAATCGGCGGGTTCGCGACCAGCGCATCAGCGAGGCCGACCCGTTGGCGGTAGCCGTGGCTGACATGCCCGACCAACTTGCTCGCAACCTGCTCGATGCCAGCCTTGGCCATGGCACGACTGACGGCCAATTTGCGGTCCTTGCCGCGCACGCCCTTCAGCTCCGCGCGGTAACGCAAATACTCCACGACGCGTAAGTCCGGATAGATCGGCACTTCCTGTGGCAGGTAGCCGATGTGTTTCCGCACATCGAGTGAGTGCTTCTGCACATCGAAGCCCGCAACCTCGGCGAGGCCTGACGTCGCCGGGTGGTAGCCCGTCAAGACACGAATGGTCGTGGTCTTGCCGGCGCCATTGGGGCCTAAGAAACCGACAATTTCACCGCGACTGATCTCGAAGGAGACCTTGTGCACGGCCACTGTCGGGCCAAATCGTTTGGTGAGGTCGACTACTCGAATCATCAGTGGACGCGATAGCTCAGCGAACCCATTGAAGTAACACAATCCGTAGCCCTAACCGCTTGCTACGGAACCGCCGGTTGAGGGTAGGCGCAGATCAGGTGAAGACCAGCATCGATCGCGCGGATCATCGCGCTGCCTCGACAAGATCGGCGATACGACCGTCGCAGAGCCGAACTCCGTTATCGGTGATCGACCTGGACAGCCGCGCTTACGCGTGCAGCAAAGATCTCATCGCGAGACCGATCCGTCAGCCTGACCTGGCAGTCTGGTCCGCTCAGCCACCACGCTTCGGCCGCAGCGCGAACACATCCTGAAACAAATTGAGCGCCACCGGCACACACCCCAACACCTCAGCGACGGTGCCCCACTGCTCGCGGGCAAACCGCTCGGTCAGGAAGGTCTCGCCATAGTCATCAGAAACGCCATCGGCACGCCCCAAAGTCTCGGCCGGACTGACCCGGTGCAGGAACCCATCGCGGCACAGGTTGCGCAACAGTTCGGGCACTTCGTCGCCAGGGATCTTCAGACCGCGCTGATGCTCAAGGCTGCGCATCGTGACGGCCAGCGCGAACGCGCCATGGGTCGAGACCAGGATCAAGCCATCCTTCTTGGTCACGCGCACGAGTTCTTTCATCCAAGGCAGACTCTGCTCGCGGCTCAGATGGCTGAACACCGACAGCGCCACGGTCAGGTCGGCCGACTCGTCCGGCAGGTCGAGTGGCGGCTCGGTGCCATTGTAGAGGAACGTGCCGGGCAGATGATCTCCACACCACTTGGCCGTCGCCTCGCGCACATCGGCACCGAGCAGCTGGCACTCGGGCAGCGCCGTATGGAACCAACGCAGCAGCCGCCCACAACCGCAACCGAAGTCGAGCACCGAACGCAACGACTCGATGCTGCGCCCCGAGAACACTTCAAACAACTCACCGACCGTGCGGAAGTCGGCGACCCCCGTCATCAGGTGACCCTCAAGCCCGAGGCCACCGCACGCGGTCGCCCGCAGCCCTTCTGGCGGCAACGCCGGATAGTGGGCGGCGATGGTCTCGTAGGCGAGCACGCCGTGGCTGCCGAGCCAGCCCAAGTATTCGGCCCCCGCCGGATCCGGAAACGCCTGGCGCAGGTCTTCACGTTCGGCGTAGAGGTCCTTCGCCAGTTGTTGCAGCTGCGGATCGCGCGGCGCCAGAAGCTTGGCGAGGTTCATGGCGGGAGCATACCTCGCGGACCTGCCTCGAGCGTGGCTGTGTTTCCCTGTCGAGGCTTCCCTGCAGTTGACCTGGCAGTCGAAACCAAGCGATCGCTCAAAACTCCGCGTAGACGAACGCGTCGGGCAACAACCAATAGGTGCCCGTCACGCCAACCGAGATCATCGACAGAGCCGCCGCAACCGAACGGCTGGCGTAGCGATGCAACGACCGCCAGATCACGACCGTCACCAGCGTCGCAGCGACCGCAGCAAACACGCTCGCCCGCAGCAGTCCAACCAGGCCAGAGATCCACCCTCCCGTCGCCCATGCGATCGCCAGGAACGCCACCAGCCAAAGCCCCAACAAGGCGGCCGATGAGAATGACAGTGCACCTGCCATTGCCAGAGCTCGCGGCACGGGTTTCTTTGCGTCGTTTGACATCGAGGTTGGGAGTCTACCGCGCAGCCAGGCAGCTACTGCGACCATCTCCAAGACTGCAGCGCTCTTAGTTGCCCGCTGCACCAGCCGTCTTCGTTGTTCCTTCGCGCGTGGGCTAACTTCTACTTCGCACGATCCGCGATCCCAATGCGATCGACGACGACAACACCTTGCTGCGCACGGTCGAATACCAGACGAATTCCGGTCACGCTCGCTAGATCTAGCTCACCACTCGCAGCAACGAAGTCGGCAAGGGGCAGCGCAAAGACCTGCAGCGTGATCTCGGTCTTGGCTGGCGGCTTCGTCAAGAACGGGGCCACAGCCGCCCCGAACGCCGGTCTACTTCACTTCGAAGTCGGCGTCTTTGATGTCTTCATCCTTGCCGCCACTCGCAGCACCTGCCGTCTCACCTTCATCTGGCGCCGGGCCAGCTTCACCACCGGCGGCACCAGCCATCGCGGCGCCAGCTTCCTGGAACGCCGCTTCGAAGATCTCGATGGCGGCCTTCAGGACTTCGGCATCGTCGCCTTCCATCGCCTTCTTCAGGTCGGAGATTGCGGCCTCGATCTTGGTCTTGTTGTCGTCGTCGAGCTTCTCGCCGTTCTCCTTCACCTGCTTCTCGGCCTGGTAGACCATCGAGTCGGCTTGGTTCTTGAGGTCGACGAGTTCGCGGCGCTTCTTGTCGTCGCCGGCGTTGGCTTCGGCGTCGGCGGCCATGCGGTCCACCTCTTCCTTGCTCAGGCCGGAGCCGACTTCGATCGTGACCTTCTGCTCCTTGCCGGTGCCCTTGTCTTTGGCGGCGACCGACAGGATGCCGTTGGCATCGATGTCGAACGTCACTTCGATCTGTGGGGCACCTCGCGGCGCGGCCGGGATCTCGTCGAGCTTGAAGCGACCGAGGGTGCGGTTGTCGTTGGCGAACTCGCGCTCACCTTGCAGAACGTGGATGTCGACGCCGGGCTGGTTGTCCGCGGCGGTCGAGAACACCTGACTGCGGCTGGTCGGGATCGTCGTATTGCGTTCGATCAACTTGGTCATGACGCCACCGAGCGTCTCGATGCCGAGCGACAGCGGCGCGACGTCGAGCAACAGCACGTCCGAAACTTCGCCACCGAGAACGCCACCTTGGATTGCTGCGCCAAGACTGACGACTTCGTCCGGGTTCACTGAGCGGTTGCAGTCCTTGCCAAAGATCTCCTTGACGACTTCGAGCACCTTGGGCATGCGCGTGGAGCCACCGACCAGAATGCAGTCGTCGATGTCCGACGGCTTCATCTTGGCGTCTTCGAGGCAGCGCAGCACCGGGCCGCGGCAACGCTCGAACAGGTCTTCGCACATCTGCTCAAACTGCGCGCGCGTCAGGTTCTCGGCGAGGTGCTTCGGACCGGTCTTGTCCATCGTCACGAACGGCAGGTTGATGGCCGTTTGCGTTGCCGAGCTGAGTTCGACCTTGGCCTTCTCGGCAGCTTCCTTGAGCCGCTGCAGCGCCATCTGGTCGCTGCGCAGATCGATGCCGTTGGCCTTTTGGAAGTTGTCGCAGAGCCACTGGATGATGCGCTCGTCAAAGTCGTCACCACCGAGGTGGGTGTCGCCGTTGGTTGCCTTCACTTCGAAGACGCCTTCGCCGACGTCGAGTACCGAGATGTCGAACGTGCCACCGCCCAAGTCGAAGACCGCGATCTTCGTGTTCTTGCCGGACGACCTCTTGTCGAGGCCAAAGGCAAGGGCGGCCGCGGTCGGCTCGTTGATGATGCGCTCGACCTTGAGGCCAGCGATCTGACCGGCATCCTTGGTTGCCTGACGCTGGCTGTCGTTGAAGTAGGCCGGCACAGTGATGACCGCGCGATCGACCGTCTCGCCGAGATAGGCCTCAGCCGACTCCTTCAAGCCGCGCAGGATGATCGCCGACAGTTCGGGCGGCGTGTAGGTCTTGTCGCCGATTTCGACCTTGACCAACTCATCGCTGCCGCCAACAATTTTGTAGGGCACCATCTTCTCTTCGTCGCCGACCTCGTTGTGACGGCGGCCCATGAAGCGCTTGATGGAGTAGACCGTATTGTGCGGATTGGTCGCAGCCTGGCGCTTGGCCGGCGCGCCAATCAGGCGCTCGCCACTTGGCGTGAAGGCAATCACGGACGGCGTCGTGCGCGCGCCTTCCATGTTGGGGATGACCTTCGGCTCACCACCCTCCATGACCGAGACGACCGAGTTGGTAGTTCCGAGGTCGATTCCGACGATCTTTGACATGTTCACTCCTTGGGTCGGCAGGCGACCTCTGGTCGGCCAGACAATCTGAACCGACGATATTGCGACCAAATGGGCACCCCGGACTTCGGGGCCACCTGCCCCGCATAGACAAATGGCGTGCCCAACGTCACGCGGGCCTCTACCGACGGTGCATGAAGGACTTACGACGTTCGTCAGTGAGCATCGAACGCCATTCTGGCAGCTGCTGGCTCGTTTTCCCCTGTCAACCTGACAGGAATGATGGCCGCCTACTCGCGGACCGCCCATCGGCCCCTGCCGACCAACAGCAACTGACCGAGCAAGACAACCGACATGCCGATCACCAGAGCCCAATAGAACGAGGGCAAGCTGCCGCCGTGTAACGCGACCCACCACAGCGCTGCAAAGCAGACCGCGAAACCAGCAACATCGACCAGCATCGGCGCGATCATCGAACCCGCGCCATACACCGCACCAATCGCACCGAGCGCTCCCGCGCCGAGCATCTGTCCCCAGGCAGCGATGCCGAAGTAGATCGCCGTCAGTTCCACTACGCGCGCAGACGGATCGGGCAAGAACCAGCGCACGAGCGACTCACCTTCTCGCAGGTAGAACCAGATGAATGCCGCGCCGAACAGCATCGATTGCACGGCTGCCCACATGCCTGCCAGGCGCGCGTTGCGATGTTGCCCAGCAGCGACGGCGCGGGCGGCATAGGCGGTCGCCGCGTTGGCGAAACCGAGTGACGAGAACAGCACTAGCGCATCGAGTCGCGTCGTGATGCCGAGGGACACGGTTGCGTCATCACCAAACTGCCTTTGCACGAGCACGGTCAGCGTGATGACAATCGTCGCTCGCAACGTGATCTGCACTGCTTGCGGCCACGAATCCTTCAACAAAGGTATCGCGACTGGATCCGCATGGTTCGCCTCCACCCGACACAGTGACAACTGGTGGTTGCGGCGGCGCAACCAGAGCACCGCGGCGACAACGCCCAACGTGCGCGAGGCCACAGAGGCATACGCAGCACCCGCGACACCGATCGCCGGAATGCCCAACGCGTCCCACCCGAACAACAAGACGAAGTCTAGCGCGAGGTTCACAACGTTCGTCGCCAACAGCAACACGAGCGGCATCCACGCCTCACCGGCTGCCCGCATCGCGGCGGTCGTCTGCATCAATACGAACATCGAGACGCAGCCGAGGTTGCTGACGACCAGGTAGTGGATCGCGTCGTCGCGAACGTTGCCGACAACACCAGTGCCGTCGACCTGCCACGCGGCTGGCAACGCCGTCAGCACGGAGACAACCAAGCCCAGCCAAACCATGAACCACTGCGCCCGCAAGTTGTAGGCGCGGGCCTTGCCAAGTTCTTGCTGCCCGATGCGTCGCGACAGCTGTGCCAGCAATGCCGTCGACACACACTGGCCGAGGATCATGGGCAGAAAGTTCCAGGTCGAGCCGATGTGGGCCGCCTGAACGGCGTCGTCACCCAGACGCCCGACGATTGCCAGGTCGACCAGATTGATCAGCGCGTGCGAGGCGAGGCCAATCGCCAGTGGCAAGCCCTGCAACAGCACCGCCAAGAACGGGCCACGACGCAACACGACATCGTTTGTCACAGGGCCAGACGCAGACTCACCCTGGCGGTTCACGGCGGTGGCAACCTCATGGCCGCATCATCATCGCGGCCGGCCGTGAAGCAAGGTCCTCGAACTTGCGAACTACCCCAGGACGCCGTCAGGAGCCGAGAATCTCGCGCGGTGCATGCGATGACAGCCCCATCGCCCGGAGCACCTTCTAGATCGCCTGGGGATCGTGGGTGGCACGATGCGCGACCTCAAGCTCGCTGCTGGCGCCAACACCAGGTGGCACGTCACCAAGTGCCGGCGCGGTCGCGGCACCAACGCCAGCAACCGTTCGATCAGCATCTCTGGCGTCAACACCACGTGCGTCGTACCGCCCTTCCACGGTAACTGCTAGAGTCTTACGGCATCATGCAGATTGACGATCTAGAATGGAGCTGGAACCAGTTTGGTAAGGACGACCCTCTTTGGGCTGTGCTCACTGACCCTAGGTGCCAATACAACAATTGGGACGTGGACGAGTTCTTCGCCACAGGCACTGAGTTTTTGGAGCGAATTGATCGTTCGCTCAAGATCATCATTCCTGATCTTGATCGTGGCCACGCCTTGGATTTCGGCTGTGGAGTCGGTCGTTTGACCCAGGCTTTGGCCAATCACTTCGACACCGTCGTCGGCGTCGATATCGCAGCGTCCATGGTTGCTAAGGCGAACACCTATAATCGCCATGGCGACCGTTGCACTTACCACGTCAACCTAAAGGCGGATCTGAGCCTGTTTGCAACGAACAGCTTCAACTTTGTGATGACGTTCATGGTGTTCCAGCACATGCCTCCTGAGCTGGTCTTGGGCTACATCAAAGAGTTTGTGCGGATTTTGAAGCCAGGGGGAGTGGCGTTCTTCCAGGTCCCTATTGCCGAAGCTGAGTCGAAGACCCAGGCCTTGGTTGCAAAGGGTGAAACTCCGTCGATGGCGATGTTCCCCACACCTCTCGAGGACATTCGTGAGGCTGTGAAGGAAGCCAGTGGCGAGGAAGTGCTTGCCGAAGAAGGTGACGGCGCCCCAGGCTGGGTTAGTTATCACGTTGTGATCCGGAAGAGGTAGCCCGGTCCCTTGACCCTTCGAAAGCCAAGGGCACGCCACTCGCCCGCGCCCAACAAGCGCCCTTGGAGCACGAGAAGCGTTGGCGCAGTTTGGTGATCCTACGGCGCAAGAGTGGGCCGCCACCTGCAGGTGGTAATCCTGCGTCCTTACAACTCCCCTAGCTACCCAGGATCTCGCGCGCCCGGTCCAGGATCTTCGACGGGCTGAACGGCTTGGTCATGTAGTCGTTGGCGCCAGCCGTCTTGCCGACCTCCCGGTCACACTCCTGCCCCTTCGCGGTCAGCAGGATGATCCTGACGTCGTCCAGTGACGAATCCGCACGCACGGCTTTCGTCACCTGGAAGCCATCGATCTTCGGCATCATGACGTCGAGGAACACGAGGTCAGGCTTGTGCTTGCGGATCGCCGCCAACGCCTCTTCGCCGTTGCGGGCTTCGAGCACTTCGTAGTTGCCCTTCTTCAACACGAAAGTCAGCGAGCGACAGATGAACGGCTCATCGTCCACAACCAGAATCTTGTGCTGAGTCATTGGACCTTGGCTCCTTCCGTGCAGCGAATGACAACGGCAGTCACATCATCCATCTCTTCCTGGCCAAGACGGAATATGTCGAGTTCCTGCAGGATGCCATCGAGAATGCGTTGTGCAGAACGGTTGGTCGCGAGCTGCGCGAACAAGAGTGCGAGGCGGTCTTCCCCGTACATTTCGCCTGTATGGTCGGTGGCCTCGGGAATGCCATCCGTATAGAGCAGGATGCAATCGCCGGGCTCGAGGTCCAGTTGGCGCGATGTGTATTCGGGGTCAGGCAAGAAGCCCAAGATCACGTCTTCGCTTTCGAGGCGATCGACGCTATCGGTCCGAGCGCGGTAGACCATCAGGTCGTTGTGACCGGCACTGACGTGGTCAACCGTGCGACTGTTGGGACGCAACGCAATCGCCGCCGCCGTGAGGAAGCGTTCGGTGCGTGTCAGGTCCTGATACATCAGCTTCGCGATCTGCGTAAACACCTGCTCAGGGCCACTATTCACCACTGCCAGCGTGCGCAGCATCGCGCGTGCGCCAACCATGACCATGCCCGATGCGAGGTTGTGCCCCGAGACATCGGCCACCACCACCATTGTGCGACCGTCGGCCAATGGCACGTAGTCGTAGTAGTCGCCGCCAACCGCGCCACAGGCGAAGTAGCCGGCGGCCACGTCAAAGCCACCGAGCACGACAGGTCCCTCGGGAAGGATCTGCTGCTGGATGGTCTGCGCCATCGCGAGTTCCTTGCCGAGCTCGGCGACCTTGCGAGCACCGAGAACGGCGCCGAGCATCGCCGCGAAGGACTCCGCGACCTGGCCTTCTTCGTTGCCAAGTTCCGAGGTGCCGACTTCGAGCGAATCGACCTCATCGGCCAACGTCGTGGCGCGATCGATGAGGACCAACGCGCCAAGGGTGACGCGCTTGTCGCCCGCGCCATAAGTGACCGGAACGCCAAGAACCTGACGCTCGGCCAAGGACTCGACGGAACCTTCTTCGCCGAGGTGCTCGCCGGCTGGAACGCTGCGCAGCAGCACACCTTCGGCCGCCAGGATTTCTTTGAGCAAGCCAGTAACGGGTTGCATCGGCTCCAGCTCCGCGCTGGCACGAAGCAGCCGCTTGTTCTCGCCACAGTCGTGCACGACGACTTCGCAGAACTCCTTCTGGGGATCGCCGGCAACAAAGATGACGCGTTCGACACCAGCTGCGCGATGGCAGGCTCGCAGGCCGAGGGCCGCGATCTCGGTGTCATTGCCACCGGCGGACAGGCGCGGCAATGCCTCGCCCATCATGGAGACCTGCTCAAGCAAGCGCATGGCGCTGCCGTTCATGCTCTCCATGTCGCTTTCCAACCGCTCGCGCTCGGCGACAGTTGTCAGCAGGCTGCGCACCAAGGCCTGCGTGCCAGCCGTAGGAGCAACCGTGGCGAGCAGTTCTCCAACTGGAAGATCCACGCGCAGTTCTTCTGCATCGTCGAGCCTGGTGCCAAAGCTCTCAACCGCACTACCGGCGGCATCGAGCACCGCGACAGAGACGCCCCCTAGAACGAGAGGAATTGCCTTCAGCAGGGCGTGGGAATCTGGGTGGATCGCCACGGATTCGTCAGGCGTTCGCGATCACGCGCACGCACTTGGTCAAACGCAGGCTGTTCCAACCGTCATCGCGGCTGTACTGCACGTCGTCCATGACCATGCGGGCGATGCGAATGCCATAGCCACCGGCCTCGGTCGGCATCTCGCCATCTGCCTCCTCGTCATCCATCTCGAACGCGAGCGGATCAAATGCTGGCCCTTGATCACGCAGCGTGATTTGCAGCTGGTCATCCGTCAACTCGAAGATCACCTCTACAGGCTTCTGTTCGTCGAGTTGGTAGCCGTGGCGTAGCACGTTCGTGACCATCTCCTGGAGAGCCAAGAGAACGTTGTAGCGAGTGCCTTCTGGGTCCTCGTCGAAGACAACGGAATCGAGCAGGGTCTCACCCACCTGCCAGACGAGGCGGAGATGGTCCATAGGACCAGTAAGTTTGATGGCGGCCTGTGCAAACATGAGCGTATGGCGTGATGCCTTCGAACTATCGGCAGCAAAGCCTCCCCCCCTAAATCCCGGCATGGGCAGGCCTCCGGAGGTCGCATGATCCCCTACGACATATGGCCGAACCGACAAGTCACGGTGGCACCTAACTACCGGCGCGGATACTGTCTTGGGGCGGCGACGAATGGCCCGGAACCTCCGATGTCATCGTTCGCTGGAGGGATCGCAGTGATCAACGAACAGTTCCACCCGGAACGGCTAGATGTGCATACCCAGCATTCCCCGATGGATCCACGAATGAGATCCATTGATGGCCTTGGTTCGATACGCGCCGTCTACTGCCTCTTGCTGGCCATATTGTTGGCAGGCTGCGAAACGCCCTACGTCCACAAGCGCCCGGTCTACAACGAACCGACTTCGGTGTCCGGGCGCGTGACCTTCGCGCGTGGGCAACTGCCGGCCCAAGCAGAGGCCGAGCGCCTCAGCAACACACGCACTTCATCGGGTTTGCTACGGCGCGCCTGGCTTGAGCTACAACTGCACAGACCACTTGCAGCACTCGACACGGCCGCGACCGTGCTCTTTCGGTCGGATCACATCTCCGCGCGAGACGAGTCGTTCGCCCGATACCTGCGCGCCGAAGCCTACCGCCAGCAGGGCCATGCCGAACGCGGCGACTACGACCTCGAGCGCGCCAGGGTACTGGCGCTCGACCCAGAACTGCAACGCCGACTGCTGCCGCACGTGTTGGTGCCCAAAGTGTCGAGCAGTCCGTGGGGCCACCTCGCGGTACAGCCACGCTCAGCATGGAACCCGAAGCGCGCCAACCGCAACAACCTCGAACGCATGAAGCGCATTCGTCGAGTCACAATCCATCACTCGGCGATGTACTTCCGCGAGACGCATTCCCGCGCAGCCGCGTCGCAGATCGCGCGCATCCAGCGCGAGCACATGGGCAACCGCGACTACGGCGACATTGGCTACCACTTCCTGATCGACCCATCGGGCCGCATCTGGGAAGGCCGCCAGTTGCGCCACCAAGGCGCCCACTCCGGTGGTCCCAATAACATCGGTAACATCGGCATCTGCGTGCTCGGCAACTTCGTTCGCAAGAGCTCCGGCCAGGGACCGTCGGCATCGCAGATTCGTTCTATGGAGCAACTCGTCGTGCAACTGATGCGTCACTACCGCTTTGGCGGGGAAGCGCTCTATTGCCACAGCGATTTCAAGAACACGCAATGCCCCGGCCCCCGGATGCAGCCGATCGTGAAGCAGTTCGCGGCCAGGCTACGGTCGCAGGGCACCAAGCTGGCGGCCCCAGAAGAGGAATAAGACGCAGCTGAGTTCGTGCTCATGCCGATACCCATGGCATGGGCCCAGCCGAACCCACCTACCGGCCAAACCGCCTGCCGGGCACGCGCACCAGTTGTGCCCTGTTGACGCTCTTGACGGTGCTGCTCGCGTGGCCCGATCCGCCCACCGTCTTTGCCGCCCTCGCGAGGCCCGCGTACTTCGCGTTGCTGACCTGGTTCTTCTGGCGCGCTCGCGCCGCGAGCCCCGCACTGCACTCGCAACCGATGCGGCTCATATGCCTGGGCTTCTTCGTTTTGTGGCTCGGCTACACGCTTGCCGCGGTGCTCCACATCAGTGACCTCGAGATGGACCACGCCGCCGCCATCTACCTGCGTGAGACGTGCGAACGCGGCGCCTGGTTTCTACTCGGCACGACGTTGATCTCGTATGGGCTGATGCTCTGGATTCCCGAAGTCGTGCGCAGCCATCGTTTGCTGGCCGAGCACTCAGCGCGACAGCAAGGCGAACTGCAACGTTCCGAAACGGTTCGCAGCCAACTCGAACAGCGCCTGGTTGAAGCCGACCGCCTGGCGATGCTCGGCGAACTCGCAGCCAGTATCGCGCACGACCTGCGCAACCCGCTGACCGTCGTCAAGGGCACTGCCGAATCTCTGTGCCGACGGCCAAGAACGCCAGAAGAAGTCGCGGCCCACACCGACGTCATTCGACGCAACATCGACAAGGCCGACGCAACCATCCAGAGTCTGATCGATCTGGCCAAACCAAAGCGGCTCGTCCCGATCAACACGAATGCCACGGCCGCGCTATACGAAGTCGAGGACCTGCTGCGTGTCGAGGCGCATCGTCGCGGGATCCAACTCATCGTGCGCCCACCAGGCGAAGGCAGCCAAGTGGTCTACGCCGATCGCACTCTGCTCGCCCAAGCGCTGATGAATCTGGTCCTGAACGCGTTGCAGGCAGCTAGCCGGCAGAGCGAGGTCGTACTCGAGGCGCGTTCATTCGGCGATCATGTTGCGCTGACCGTTTCCGACCGCGGCACGGGGCTGCCTGAAGCCCTGCGCACGAACCTGTTCCAGCCGTTCTTTACGACCAAGGCTTCGGGCACCGGACTCGGACTCGTCAGCTGTCGCCGCATCGCCAAGGAGCTCGGCGGCGAACTGCGCCTGTCTCCGCGCGGCCGTGGCGGCGCCCGGGCGTTGCTTTGGCTACCGAGCGCGAACGCCCCCAGCAACGGCACGGTGAATGCCGATAAGGACCCCGCATGGCACGCTACCACCTGCTAATCGTCGACGACGAACCCGACCTGCGCTGGGTACTGCGCGGTCTGTTCGAAGACGAAGGCTTCGAAGTGCAGGAAGCCGAAGACGGCGAACAGGCGCTTGAGCAACTGCGCGCTGCGGACGACGCGGGCCAGCTGCCCGACGTAGTACTCAGTGACATGCGCATGCCCAAAGTGTCGGGCCTCGAACTGCTGCGGGATGTGCGCCGCCAGTACCGCGACCTTCCGGTGGTCCTGCTCAGCGCCGTCGAGGACCTCGCGGCCGCCGTCGACGCCATGAAGGAAGGCGCATTCGACTACCAAGCCAAACCGTTCGATCAAGAGCGCCTCAAGCTGTCCGTGCAGCGCGCCGCCGAACAGCACGCACTGCGTCGCGAAGTGCAACGTCTACGCGATGCGCAGGCGACGACGACGCTCGACTTTGGCCAGAGCCGCCTCGCACAAGAACTGCGACGCACGCTCGAGCTGGTCGCCCGACAAGATACCGTCTCGGTGCTGATCACCGGCGAATCCGGCACCGGCAAGGAAATCGCCGCACGTGCGATCCACTACCTGTCGCCACTACAGAGCGGGCCGTTCGTCGCGATCGATTGCGGCGCGCTGCCAGAGCATCTACTTGAGAGCCAGTTGTTCGGCCACGAACGCGGCGCCTTTACCGGCGCCGATCGCAGCCGCCAGGGTCTGTTCTCGATGGCCGATGGTGGCACTTTGTTTCTTGACGAACTCGGCAACCTGCCGGTGCCACTGCAAGCCAAGCTGCTGCGCGCGCTACAAGAACGCGTCATCGTGCCAGTTGGCGGCAGCAAGCCGGTGCCGTTCCGTGCGCGCCTGCTGACTGCGACCAACTCCGACCTCCAGCTCGACATCGAAGCAGGGCGCTTCCGCGTCGACCTCTACCATCGCATCGCCGAGTTCACCGTCACGATGCCGCCACTGCGCGAGCGCCCCGATGACATCGTGTACTTCGCGCGCGCATTCCTCGCCGAGGCCAACGTGGAAATGGGCCGTCGCGTCGATGGCTTCAGCGAAGCTGGCGAAGCAGTGCTCCGGCAGCACCCGTGGCCCGGCAACCTGCGCGAACTGCGCAATGCCGTGCGTCGCATGGTCTTGCTAGCCACTAGCACCGAACTCCACGCCAGTGACCTTGGCATCCTCGATCCTCAGCCAAGCAACCAGCCGAGCATTTCGGCTCTCGCAGCCGGCGCAGACATGGAGCCTCTGGCGAAACGGCTGCGACAAGCGACGGATGCGCTCGAAGCCGAGATCCTGCGCCAGACCCTGGCCGCTTGTGACGGCAACAAGGCCGCCGCAGCGCGCACCCTGAGCATCGATTACACGACTCTGCACCGCAAGTTGAAACGGCACGACATCGCGCCGACATCGCGCGGATAGGGAAACCATGGCACGTGCGCCATGGTGCGCATGCAATTGCCATACATGTGATCCCGGTCCGGCGGCGACGATCTGCCATGGCATCGACGGTTGCGAACTGCGTTCCACTTGGCCCGTCGGGTGCTCTTATCTAGCAGATACTCCGGCAACCCTCGCGGCCGCTACTACACCTTGGTAGCGGCCGCGAGTCTGTACAGCTCGAGGTTTTCGGCCCAGACGCGTTACCAGCCCGCGCTTCGACCGCGACGCCACCCGCCGTTCTGAAAGCACCACGAGCGTTGCGTCGCCAACTTGCCATACTATGTGCGTCGTATGCGCCTCCTGTTGCCGTTACTGATCGCTCTGCCGCTCACCCATTCCGCCTGCTCCCACCGGGATGCCGACGGAGCGACGAACTCCACGAATGCCAACGCATCCGTCGACGGCAATACCGGCACGCAGATGAGCAAGCACGCCAACAGCAAGGAGCGGGCGCCTCTGGTGCTAGACCACGACTTCGGCGTCGTGCCACACGGCGAGGGGCGCACCCATGAGTTTGCACTCGACTTGTCGCAGCTCAACGAACCACACGTGCCGCTGCGCGTGCACCTCGAATGCTCGTGCGGCAGAGCCGAGTTGGTGATGCGCAAGCCAGACGGCACGGAGCGTCACATCGATGGCACAGGCTACAAGCACAACCTCCCAACGGAGGACGAGCAGGCGATCCTGCGCATCCTGCTCGACACGCGCAAGAAAGAGGCGCGCGACATCGGTTCAACGATCAGTCGCGGTTACATCGTGTTGCAACCACTCAGCGACGAGACCGGCATGGCTCGCGAACGCTGGGCCTTCGTGGTGCGCTTCGCGATTGACTCCCCCGTCACGTTGCACCCGTTCTCCGAGTTGGACTTCCAGAGTGTGTCGCAATCGATGCAGGGCGAGATCCTGACCACGATGCGCGGCGACGAGAACCACCCCAACCTCGAGTTCCTAAGCATTTCGACGACCGACGAGAGCCTTGAGGCGACGTTGGAGCCAGACGACGGCCGGACCGTGCTACGCACGCGCTGCACCCCGGGCCGCTTTGGCAACCACCGCGGCCTGGTGTTGGTCAAGACCAACCTGCCCGGCTACGTGATCGCACTCGAAGCCAAATGGAAGGTCGTGGCCGACCTCGAGGCGACGCCGATGCGCAAGGTGTCGTTCCGCGCGGCTTTCGATCGCGCGCAGAAGCCTGGAGTAGAGATCCGGCAGGCCGTTCTGGTGATCGACCACAATCGTCACCGCAGCCCGGAGTTTCTCGTGCGCGGCATCGTCGGGGACGACGGCCGTGATGTGAGCCATTGCTTCGAGATCAAGATGACGCCGGTGCCCACCGAGGATCGTCGGCAACGCATGACTGTTCGATACCTCGGCGGCCTGCTGACCGGCGACGAGCCTGCAGCCCAAGCGCCGGTTACATTCCGCGGCAAGATCATCCTGGCCAAGCACGAGAAGGACATCGTCGGAGGCGATGACCCGACCCTGCCGATTCGCCTAGTAGTCTTCCCGTCCAAAACACCATGACCCAAGCCCAACTCGCGCGCCGCCTCATTCTCGCCTTTGTCGCGGCCACCCTTGTTGCCACGTTTGCACAGTGTGAAAACGACGAGGACGAACGTGCCAACGGCCAGCAGGATCCGAAGAACAGCCAAGAGAACAACGCGGCCCTGACGCCGCCGCCCGACGCTATTCGCATCCTGATCTCCGGATCGATGCTGGGCCACCTTGAGCCATGCGGTTGTGCCAGCGGTCAACTCGGTGGACTTGCGCGGCGCTACCAGTTCATCGGCGAGCAACGCAACTACGACCTGTTGCTGGAAGGCGGTGACCTGGTCGGAGGCAACACCCCACTGGACAAGCTGAAGCTGTTCACGACGTCACAGGTGCTGTTCATGATGGAACGCAACTATGACGCAGTCGGCGTTGGCCTTCGGGACTTGTCGCTACCGCTCGATGATTGGAGTGGGTTCCTGCTCGGCGGCCCCGCGGTCGCGACCAACCTGACGAGCAAGCAAGAGGCTTGGCCAGCGATGCCATTCCTCGACAAGGCCATCCGAGACTACAACGTGCGGATCGCTTCGTTGCTCTTGCCCGAGCTGCCCAAGAGCATGCAGGGCGAAGGCGCGACCGTGACCCGGACCGATCCGGCCGCCGCCTGGGCCAAGGTATTCGAGGGCCAAGATGCCGCGATGATCCGGATCGCGATGGTGCACGGCAACGACACCCAGATCCGCAACATCATCCCGAAGCTCAGCCCGCAACCCGATCTCGTGATCGGCGTCGATACGTTCTACATCGAACCGGATCCCGCGGCGAAGGACATCGGTGGGGTGCCACTTGTCTTTGCCGGCATTCGCGGTCGCGTCATGCTCGATGCAAGACTGTGGCGCGAGGGCGGCAAGGCGCGCGTTGCCTGCGAAACGGTACCATTGACCGGCAGCAAAACGGTGCCCGGTGGCGGCGGCGACCCTGACGTGAAGAGTGTCGTGCTGATGCACCGCATGAACGTTGCTGAGGAGAACGTGCTTGCGCAGATGGCGGAGCAGACGCCAACGCCAAACGGTGCCGACTACATCGGCAACACAGCTTGTGGTGCCTGCCACCCAACGGCGATGGCGGCATGGAAAGCCAGCAAGCATGCCCACGCCTGGGATACCCTGGTGAAAGCCGAAGCGGATCCGAAGCGGTACGGCTGGCCGGTCACCAAGTATCCGGACTGCGTTGGCTGCCACACCGTTGGATACGGCGAGAAAACTGGCTTCAAGACGATTGAAGCAACCCCGGACCTTGCCGACGTCGGCTGCGAACGCTGCCACGGCCCGGGCAGCAAGCACATCGTAGCGCCCGCTACGAACAAGCTGGGCATCATCGGCGGGGTGCTTAAGTCGGAAATGTGCGCGCAATGCCACGACTTCGAACAGTCGCCGGAGTTCTTGTACACCGAGCGCTGGCAGAAAATCACGCACGGCCTAGAGCCCAAGTAATCGAGTCGCGCTCGACGCACCAACCCATTGGGCTACAGTTCGGGCATGGCTTCAGACCGTTCTCGTCGTGACTTCCTCTTGACCAGTGCCGCACTCGGCAGTGCGGCAGCGTTCGGCGCTCGCGGTATTACCGCTGCCGAACCCGTGCTAGCGCCAGTGCGTGCCCGTTCGCCCAACGAACGACTACGGATCGGTGTCGTCGGCTGCGGCGGTAAGGGCTTCGTGGACATGCAAGGGTGCGCTAAGACGCAGGACATCGTCGCGATCTGTGACGTCGATAAAGGCCAGGCCAGGCGCGCGCGCGAGAAGCACCCAAAGGCCACGTTCTACCAAGACTGGCGCGACATGCTCGATCACGAGAAGCTCGACGCGATAACCGTCAGCACTCCGGATCACACCCACGCTGGCCCGGCACTGATGGCGATGTCGAGGGGCATACACTGCTTCGTGCAAAAGCCGCTGACCCACACCGTAAAGGAGGCGCGTCTATTGCGTGATGCAGCGCGCAAGAGCGGCGTGATCACATCCATGGGCAACCAAGGCACGTGCCTCGATGGCCTGCGCACGGCCGTGGAGTGCGTGCGAGGCGGCGTGATCGGAACCGTTCGTGAAGTGCACGTCTGGACCAACCGCCCGGTTTGGCCACAGGGCATCGAACAACCCACCCACGTCGACGCCATCCCCACCGGCATGCGTTGGGATCTGTGGCTCGGCCCGGCCAAGTGGCGCAGCTACGCCGCCAAGAAGAAGGGCTCCGGCTTCAACGGCTATGCACCGTTCAACTGGCGCGGCTTCTGGGACTTCGGCACCGGCGCCCTCGGCGACATGGCGTGCCACATCGCGAACATGCCGTTCTACGCGCTCGAGCTCGAGGCCCCGACCTGGATCGAAGCGAATAGCGAAGGCGGCAATGAGCAGACCGCACCCAACAAGTCGTCGATCCGCTTCCAATTCCCGAAGAGGGGCAACCGCGAAGCCGTGCTTCTGCACTGGTATGACGGCGGCCGCAAGCCGGATGCCAGCATCTTGCCCGAAGTCAAGTTGGCCCGCGGCGGCTTCTTGCTGGTTGGCGACCAGGGCAAGCTGTACTCGCCGACCGATTACGGCGAACGCTTCGACCTATACCCAAAGGAGAAGTTCAAGGACTTCACGCCCCCAGAACAGACGCTGCTGCGCTCGCCCGGCATCTACGATGAATGGCTGCAAGGCATCATCGCGCACAAGCAACCGATGGCGAACTTCGAGTATGCCGCACCGTTCACCGAGTCGATCCTGCTTGGCAACCTGGCGCTGCGCGCGGGCCAGCGCATCGAGTGGGACGCCGAAAACCTCCGCGTCACGAACTCGGAGCTGGCCCAGTCGCTCGTGACGAAGGAATACCGTCGCGGCTTCGAGCTGCCGACAGTCTAGGCCGCAGGGATCTTTGCCGCAGTGGCCTGTGGCGGACCACCTACTGCGGGCGCTTACGCTTGCAGTGCTGGTCGAGCCACTGGGTCATCTCGGCCAGGCAATGCAGCACGCTTTGGCGGCCGCGGTAGCCATGGCTTTCGAACGGCAGGAAGCATAGCCGCGCGTTGCCGCCATGGCCCTTGAGCGCCACAAACAGGCGCTGGCTCTGGATCGGGAACGTGCCCGAGTTGTTGTCGTCTGAGCCGTGAATCAGCAGGAGCGGCTCGTTGATCTTGTTGGCGTGCATGAACGGCGACATCGCGAAGTAGATTTCCGGCGCCTCCCAGTAGGTGCGCTCTTCGTTCTGGAAGCCGAACGGCGTCAACGTGCGGTTGTAGGCACCGGAGCGCGCGATGCCGCAGCAGAACAAGTCGGTGTGCGCTAGCAGGTTCGCCGTCATGAACGCGCCGTAACTGTGGCCCGCCACCGCGATCTTGGTCGGGTCGATGCAACCTTCGCCGGTCAACGCATTGATCGCGGCGCTCGCATTCATGCGCACCTGCTCGACGAACGTATTGTTGGCAGTCCGGCGCGAGCCAACGATCGGCATCGACGCGTTGTCAAACACGGCGTAGCCCTCAAGCAACATGAACAGGTGCGAACTGCCGCGCATCGTCAAGAAGCGGTTCGGCGTCGCCCGCACCTGGCCGGCATCACTGGCCTTGGTGTATTCGCGCGGGTAGGCCCACAGCAGGCACGGCAGCTTGTCGCCTTCCTTGTAGCTCGGCGGCAGGTAGAGCGTGCCATTCATCGGCACACCGTCTTGTCGCTCATAGCGCACCAGACGCTTTTGGATCAGCTTCGTCCACTTGGCGGCCGGGTTCTCAAACGTATGTAAGACGCGACGTGAGCCTGCCTGCTTGTCCACGTGGATCAGTTGCGGCGGCTGCTTGCGACTCTCAGAACGCACAAGGTATTCGCTCGTGCCAGAGCCGACGAAGCCCATGAACGTTTCATGGCGGCCGTCCGCCGCCTCGAACAGACGTTCCTTCTGGCCGGTCTCGACCACCCAGCTGTCCAAGAATGGGCGGTTGCCCTGCGGCGACGCCCCGTTGCCCGACAAGAACAGCTTGCCATCGCGCGACCGCACCACCGAACGCCCATCCAACGTGCGCTCGGAGATGGTACGGCCAGGATCACCGTAGGCGTCCTGCGTCGAGCGCTCGTAGACGAGTTTGCCGGACTCCCCGAGCTTGCTCATGTCCCGCCGCCAAATGCGTTCGGTGCGCGTCTTGCGATCCATCTCACCGGTCAACACCAGCTTGCCGTCGCCACTGAACTGCACCCCGCCAGCGCGGAACTCGGTCTTGTACCAAAGTCGCGGTGTGGCCGTTGGCTCAAGGAGCACGAACACATGGTCGCGATGCGGCACCTTGTTCTTCGGATTGCCATCGTCCTGCGCCTCGGTCCAGTAGAGCGCGTGCTGTGCCGTCGCCAACCAAGCCATGCGTCGCGGTCCCTTTTGCACGCCACCGATCGGCACCGCGTCGGCCAGGCGCGACGTGTGTAGCTCGCGCAGGACTTTGCCGTCGAAGTCGGCGATCACGGTTCGCCGGGGAAAGCTGCGTGCCGGCACGACGAATGAGAACGGTCGTTCGGTCACAGAGAGCAACATCAGCGTGCCATCTGGCGACACCGAAACGCCCGAGTGCATCGCCGGCTGGCCGAACGGCTTCACCGACCCGGACGCGGCATCCACGACGGCGAGTTGGCTCGTGCCGTAGTACTCAAACACCTTCTCATCGTGCGGATCCTTCAGCAGGTCCTGGTAGGTTCGCACCTGGGCAACCAAACCGCTGGTCGTCTGCTGCACGATCGGGCCGGACGGCACGGGACCGCGCACGGGGCGCTCGCCGGCGGCGATCATGCGCACCAGCAGGCGCTGCTGATCGGGCAACCACTGCACCGCGCCACCGAGCACCTGATTCAAACGCACGCCGGCGACCTTCTTCGGCGTTGCGGTGTACGGATCGGCAAGCCAAAGCTCGCCTCCACCTTCGGTCGTGCGCACCAACGCGAACGCACGCTCGTCGGCCGACCAGATCGGGCCCGACCAGTGGTCCGCCTCGATCGGAACGGTGTGGGTGTTGTCGTTGGCGAGATTGCGAATCGTGATCGAGACCGTCTTGGTCGACAGCTGCCGGCTCCACGTCCCCCCATCGATGCGCATGCCGGCGAGCTTCAAGTGCGGCCGCGCCACGACCGCAAGGTCCGGCAGCGACTCGCGCGTCGTCATGACCAGGAGGTTGCCCTGCGGCGACAGCGACGGCCTTGGCATACCCGGCGCCACCACGATGTTCTTGATGACATTAGATGGTTCCTGCCAACCGCTGCCAGAAGCTGAACTGTTCTGAGCTTGCGCGAAGGCGCACGCGAGCAGGGACATCGAAACGAACGAGCGACGCAACCAAACGGAATCGAGCATGGAGTCACCTAGGGATAGATGACCCGTGCTTACGGCCAACGCGGCTCGGCTGCACGCAGGCTTGTGCGAATTGGGCTCCTATGACACAACTAACACGCCCGACCCGGGGCTGTTAGCGGTCCGCGATGCGCTCGAGGCTTTCGCGATGCTTCTCGTCGAAGGTCTCACGGAAGTCGATCCCGTCGACGAAGTCGAGGCGGCTATCGCACGAACGACGGCTCAGGAGCTCGGCGTCGATCAGGTTGAAGACAATCTCGCCAAAATCGCCGGCGGCGCTTACACCCCAACGATCAAACACGATCGTGGCCATCGGGCCAAACTGATCGGCTGCGTATTCTTTGATCCCGATGAGCAGTTCCCGACCACCAACGTGGCGATCTTCGCCAGTCAGTTGATCGCGACCGAAGTGCGTCATCGTGTAGTCCAGAGCGTCGAGTACAAAGTAGTACGCGTGACGCGAGAACCGACGGTCCCGATGACGCACGGTCTGGATCTTGTCTTCTAGTAGGTCTTGATCAGTTGCGGCCATTCGACACGGTTCCTCTTCGTTCGAAGCGGTGGTGCTGCCCCACCGTTATCGACACATTGAGAACCGCCCTTGAGCGCTGCGAAGTGACCCCTTCGCGACGCTATCCCCACTGGCAACTGCGCAACACCCAAGGGACCAACCCGAGTGCTTGCGGCACATGGCGCCACCAGACTTACGACATCAACTGCACCAAGCAGGCTGTTAGCACCTGTTCGGCCGGGATCATCAATTCGAGATCCCGTTCTGCTTGCAGTGTTCGTTCGAGCCAAGTTGTCCATGGTTCCAGACTCATCGCAGGGTAGGAACCCTCTGCGGAGCTGACAAGGGCGTCACACCGGCGCCGGAGCTCAGACCGCAGCAGCCAGAGGAACATTCGGGCCGCATCGTTCTCGTGGCGGCGCTCCTCGACCCCCTGCAGCACGGCACGGGCAGTTGCGAACGGCCGCAACTCCTGGGTCTGGTCGAGCCACCCACGCACCAGATCATGGAGGTGTACCGCCCGTTCGGTTCCGGCCTCAAGGGCAAGTCCCAGGCTGCCCTGGGCGGCACCTACGATGTCATCGAACCGATTTACCTGCCCCGGAATTTTTTCATCTAGCTCCCTTCTGATGACCTCATCGGTCAGTGGCAGCACCCGAAGCCGCTGGATCCGAGAACGAACGGTCGGTAGCAGATGTTCAGGCCTCGCCACTTCCAGCAGCAAAAACGTCGCCTCGCCCGGTTCTTCGAGCGTCTTCAGCAGCATGTTCTGGGCGTCTTCCTGCAGATGGTCGCCTTCGACAAACGTCGCAACGCGCGCCCGCCCTTCGATGGCGTGGCGCTGCAACTCTTGTTGCAAGGCACGCACCTGATGCACCGTGATGCGATGGAAGCTCGTCTCTTTGGTTACAAACTCGGAGTCGTCGCGCGGCCGCCGCACAACGTGCACATCGGGGTGCAGATCATTGGCGATGAGCGTGCAGATGCGACACATGCCACACGGTTCGTCTTCATCAAGATCGGATGGGCACAGCAACGCAGCGGTCAAGTATTGCAGCACCGTCGTCTTGCCAGCGCCGCGCGCGCCTTCGATCACGAGGCCATGCGGCAACTGCAGTCGTCGCGCGGCACGCAGCCAGCTTTCGAACGCAGTGCCCTGGCCAACAGGCCGCACCAATCGCTTCGCCATGCGCGGTTCAGGCTCGGGCTTGGCCGAAGCGGACTTCCTGCGGGCCTGCTTGACCCACTTCTTGCTCACGACGACGCCTCCGGACCACCATCGCGTGCGGTCAATCGACGCACCACAGCGCGCAGATCTTCCTGCACAAGGTCGAAGGAACGGTTGGCATCGAAGACCTGGGCGCGCGGTTCGCGTGCGGCAGCCTGCAGGTAGCCAGCGCGAACGCGTCGGTGGTAGGGCTCGCCACGCGCCTCGATGCGATCCTCGACCCGGTTGCCGCGACGGCGCAGGGACACCTCGGCCGGCACGTCGAGCACAAAGATCGCATCGGGCAAGCAGGCACCGTGCACACGACGGGTCAAGTCTTCGAACCACCGCGCATCCATCTGCGATGACGCCTCGCTCAACGGTGCCAGAATCTGGTAGACGGCGGTCGACAGGTAACAGCGTTCCGCGACGACGACTTTGCCGCTCGCCCGGGCCGGCTCGATGACGCGCTGCATCAGCTCGGCGCGCGCCGCCGAGAACAGCAGAACTTCGGTGATGGGCTGCAGATCGCCGGTCTCGGTCGACAAAAGCAACTTCCGCAGCGCTTCCCCGACCGGGGTCGAGCCAGGTTCGCGCACGTGCACGACGTCAGCGCCTTCAGACTGCAACCATGCAACCAGGGTGTTCGCCTGTGAGCTCTTGCCGCAACCGTCCGGACCATCGAGAGCCACATAGGTGCCCAACGACGAGACACAGCTGCTCACGCCAGTCCCTCGACCTCGCGGCGCAAGTCGGGAGACTTGTCGAGTTCTTTCTGCAGTGACAACAGCATGTAGCTAACGGCCGCCCGCGTCCTTTTGAGGAACCGGCCAATCTCGCCCCCGCTCAGGCCTTGCTGCTGGCACAGAAGCGCCATGACCTTGCGGGCGCGCGACAGCGCCCGGCCCTGACCCTTGCCGCACAGATCGCTCGGCGAGATGCCGTAACGCTCGGCGATGCGATCGCGTACGCGGCCGAAGACACGCGCCGGATCGATCAGTTCGAGGTAGCGCGGCGGCAGGTTCTGGCCACGCGACGCGGCCCACGCCCCCCGAATCTCGGGGTAGCTGCCGGTCACCTTCTGGGCGAGGCTCTCGATCGCAAGTGCGCGACCGTTGCGCGACGGCTTGCCTTCGAGAGCGCGCAGGTAACGCAACCGGCCCAGCGCCGACGGCCGCTCAATCGCCGCAACGAAGCCGGCCAGCAACGACGAGCTCAGCGACGCATCGAGGTCGCGCACTTCGCGCGGGTGCCAGCGCGAACTGAAGATCGTTTGTGAGCCATTGGCTTCGCGAGTACGCAGCACGTTCTGCAGAAACGCCTGCAGCGCCGGCTTGTGCGAGATGCGGTGGATCTCATCGATCACCAACGGCAGGTCGGCGCACAACTCTTGGTGCAACTCCTCAACGCGCTTGTCCTGGTGCACGCGTTGGAACGCGCGCAGCAGATCGGTCAAGTCGAACCACATCGAGCGCAGCGGCATCTGCTCGCGCCACCACCGCAGCAAGAAGGTCTTGCCGACGCCAGGCGGGCCGTGGAACACATAGAGGCTGCTCGGCACCAGCCGGTTGGGCTGTACGTCACCGCCGAACTCCCAGCGCTCAGCGCCCAGTTCGGCCGAGTCCATGCGCCTGCGGTTGGCTGGCAGCAAGCTCTGCAACACCAGGTATGCGGTGCGGTTGCCGTCATCGATGATCGGACGCTGCGGCGAGACCTCGAGTTCTTCGAGGCGGTCGGCTTCGCGCGCTTGGATTTCGATGTTTAGATCGGTGCCAAACTCCTTCGACAGGACTTCGGCCAGCGTCGACGAGAACAGCGCCCGCACGCGATCCGCGGCGAGTCGGGTGTCCGCTTCGAGGTAGATCGTGGAGCGCTCCAGCAGTACCGGACGCAAGCCTTCGATCCAGGCCTCATACGTCGCTACACCCACGCACTCACGCAGAGTGTCCTGAACGCGGCTCCAGCATTCCTCAAGCAACAACAGCATGTTCGTTGGCGACGTAGCCCAACTTCATGACGCAAGGCGGGACGACCGCCGGGCAGAGTTGGAGGGCCAACGCTACCACTGCGTCACTTGCCTCGCCACTCTTGCTGCAGGTCCCGGGCTTCGGTCTGCAACTCTGTGACACGAGCCTCTTGCAGCACGCGTTCAACCAGGCTATCGCGCCGCTCAGAATCGCCGAGTTTGTGGCGCAGCTTGGCGGCACGCAGCCACAGCTGGCCGCGCGCACGCAGCTCTTCTTCGCTGTCGGAGGCAGGCTTTTGGGCGTTGGGGCGCATGTAGGCTCGGTCCGCGTCCGGCGAGACGGCCGCAGCCACCTCAAACTCGAGCGCCGCCTCCGGTATGCGTGCCAGCGCCTCGTAGGCCTCGCCCATGCGCACGTGCAATTCGCGGTAGAACGGGTCGATGCGGTTGCACTCGATCAAGAATTGCAGCTCGCCCTTGCGGTTGCCGGCCTCCTTCTCAAACTCGGCCAGTGTGTAGCGGGGCGTGAACGCGCGCGCCGTTCGCCGGCAGTAGGACTTCATCTCCATCTGCGCCTGCGTGCGTTCGCCCTGGTCGCGATAGAGCCTGGCGAGACGCAACTCGGGCGACGTCTGCTGCTCCGTGCACGAAGGCCAACAAGCCTTGGCGCGCTGCCACTGGTCGATCGCGCCGCCGGCGTTGCCCAGTTTGAGCATGGTGTCGCCGCACCTGATGCGCGAGTCAAAGTCGTTGGCACCGTTTTTGAAACCGCGCTGCCAGTACTTGACCGCTTCTTCAAGCTCGCCCCGACGTCGCAGCATCTCAGCGCGCACCAGCAGAGCCTGACCGTTCTCGGGATCGGCGCGCAGCACTTCCGCCAACCACCGACCCGCGTCGACCGGGTTGTTGTTCTGCAGAGCTCCCCAACAAAGGTCGATGCGCGACTGCAGGTCGGTCGCATCACGCTTGGCCGCCACCACGCGCCGATTCATCGTCGCGACATCGAAACGCGGCACAAGTTTGATTCCGCGCAGCAGGTCCTTCTCGATGTAGTCAAGCAGCAGGCCATCGAACTTGCGAGAGCTCATGCCGAGCGCGCGCTGGAACGTCTCCTGCAGGCCGAGGTCGTCCCCAAAGCCGCGCAGCAACATGAGTGCTTTGTCGAAGCCATAGCGCTTCTGGATCAACTCAACGATCAAGCCGCCCTGGTAGTAGCCGAACAGGATGCGCGGCCCGCGAAACAACCGGTTCATCAGATGCACCGGCGGGATATCCTTGTTGTGGAACGCGTCAAACAGCTCGCGCTCCATGCCGCGTTCCCACGACCGTTCGCGAGCTCGCTCTTCGTAGACCGAGAAGCCTTCGGTCAACCAACGCGGCACGCGGTTCTTGCTGACGCCGAGCGTCAACACGTGGGTGTATTCGTGCCACGCGGTCGCTTCCCACATGAAGTCTTGGCGGCGCAGATCCCAATCGACCGGCGAAACCAGGGTGATCAAGCGACCGAAACACGCTCCCAACGCCGTGAAGCCGCGGAAACCAATCGTGCGCACCGAGAAGTCATCCCACGTGTGGAAGACCTCGACGGTCGTTTTGGCCTCCGGCTTCCACCCGTATTTGTCCCCCAACACCTCGACGGCCTCGAGATGGATCGGCAGCAAATACGCGCGCAGCACCTCGCTATCTTCCTTGTGCAGCAGCATCCGAAAGTTGCCGTGCTCGATGGTTTCGTATTCTTGCTCCAGCAGTTCTTGCGCTGCGATCGCGTTGTTTCGCCACGGATCGACCAGGCCGCCGTGGAGTTTCTTAGCCTGCTCGAGCAACGTGCGCGCCCGCTTGCCCTCACCGGTGTAGATCAGGCAGCGGGCCAGTCCGTGCAGCGATGGCACGTGCTCTGGCGCCGCGACCAAGGCCGCCTCGAAAAATGGTACGGCATCGGCAAAGCGATAGAGCGCCGCGAGGTGATCGCCAATGATACGGTCGCACTCCGGCCAATCACTATCACCTGCCAGGGCACGGCCACGGTAGTGCCGGAAGTCGGCGTCCTCGTTAAGCACCAAGGCGGCCGCAGCACGGTGACACAGCGCGACGCGATGATTGGAATCGATCGACAGCACTTCGTTGAGCCGTCGGGCCGCCTCAGAGAAGCGACGGTCGTCGAGCACGTTGGCCGCGCGCAACGTCAGAGCCTCGGCGCAGCGGGCGTTGCGATCGAGCACGCGGTTGAGGTAGTGCTCCGTCTTGCTGGCGTCGAGCACCATGTTGGCGCTGCGAATCCGGTACATGGCGAGCAAAGCGGATTCGAGGTCGCCGTTCTTGTCGAGCACCTTCTTGAGGTCCCTCTCGCCACTCGGGTAGCCAGCAGTTTCTCCGTAGGCGAGGAACGTCAGCTCGCCGTAGGTCGTGCGCGCCTCCGGCCTCTCTGGCGCCGCGTTCATGCTGGCAGCCAGGTGACGACTCGCGATCTCGTAGTTCTTGCGGCCACCTAGCCGAAACAGCGAACGTCCAACATAGGCCAACTGGATGGCGTCCTTGGGCATCGGATCGGTCTCGGCGTTCTCCTGCCACAGTTGCTTGGCGGCAAGGCGTTGGCCGTCGGCGAACTTCACGGCGCCGAGTTCATGCCGCACGTGGCAATCGTTCTTGTCCTGCGCCAACTGCTTCTCTAGCAGCCCCGCCGCCTTGTCGTACGCGCCGAGCCGGCGATGCGTCTCGACTAACAGCAGCACGACGGCCCGCATCGAACGTGCATTCTCGGGCAGTTCCAGCAAGGCATCGCGCGCTTCCTCGTACTCGCCGCGCCGGATGGCGATCTCTTGCAAGCCAACCTCGACACCGACCCAGTAGCGGCTGGTCTCGGGCACCTCATCTTCACTGAGGTCTTCGAACAGCGTTTCGAACGCGGTCTCGGCGGCGAGGATCTGACCTTGCAACAGCTTGCGCTGCGCATTCTGCAGCGACTGCTCGTAGTCATCTTGGCCAAGGCCGACGGCGCCCGAAACTTGTTGCCCAACCAGAGCTCGCCCAGCCAGAACCCGCCCAGACAGAGCAGCGCTCAGCAGGGTGAGGCAAACCAACCAACGGACCGACAGCTGTGCACGCATCACGTGCCACAATACGTTGCATTGGCCGGATTCGCTTGCGGAAGTCAGTCCAGCAGTTCTTCGAATTGGCCCACGGTCTCGCGAAACGCCTCGGGCAGCGGTGACGGCTGCAGCTGCTCGTTGACGAACACGAGTGCGGCGTTGGCTTTGCACAGCACTTCTTTGCCTGCCCGAACCTCGTATTCCATGTGGAAACTTGTCCTGCCTAGCTTGGTGGTGCGCGCAGCCACCTTGACCTTCATGCCGAGGCGGCCCGGCTTGACGAACTGCAGGGTCGCCGCCGCGAGCACAAATGGTACTTCGTGCCCTCGGATCAAACCCAAGTGCGTGAAGTATGCATAACGCGCCTGCTCCATAAGGCTCAGGTAGACGGCATTGTTGACCACACCGGCCGAATCCACGTCGACCCAGCGCAGCGGAACTTCGGCTTCGTAGCGATAGAACATACCATCGCATTGTGACCGGGCTGCGCCTGCGATGCGATCGCCGATACCACTCGGGGCATTGCTACACTCCGGATCCATCCCTGATCCGAGCTTTCCTAAGTCGGAAAGACCTTCTAGGACAGACAACTCGGAGCAAACTCCGAAGTCATTCGTTTCACCCACCATGCGTACGACCATCCTGCTGCTGTCCTTCGTCACGACACTGGCCCTAGGCACCGCTTTCTTGCCCGCGCAGACCAAGCCATCAGCCAAACCACTGGTCGAACGCAACTCCCCGCTCCAGGTCGTCGAGCCAGACGCCGAAGATCGCGCCCTACGCATGACGCCAGTGGTACGTGCGGTGCAACGAGCCGCGGACAGCGTCGTCAGCATCTACCTGCAGAACCAAAACCAACTGGCGCGCCGCCAACCGATCACACAAGGCCAGGGCTCCGGAGTCATCTTAGACGCCAGCGGCCTCATCATCACCAACTGGCACGTCGTCGCCCCGGTGCTGCTCGGCGCCCGCCAGGGCATCAAGTATGGCGTCGTGATCAAGCTTCGCGATGGCCGCGAGCGCCGCGCCAACATCCTGAGTTCGTCACCAACCCGCGACCTGGCGCTGCTGCAACTCGAGCTGAAGGGCAACGAGCGCGTCAAGCCGATCGAGATCGGTCGCTCGTCGGACTTGATGATCGGCGAAACCGTCATCGCGATCGGTAACCCGCAGGGTCATGCCAACACGGTCACCAGTGGCGTGCTTTCGGCGAAGGGCCGTTCGATCAAGGTGCGCGCGCCGGACAACGTCGTGCGCAAGTACGCGGACCTCTTGCAAACGGATGCCGCCATCAACCAAGGCAACAGTGGCGGCGCCCTGCTCGACATCACAGGCCGCCTGATCGGCATCAACAATGCCATGTCGGCCAACGCCGAGAACATTGGCTTTGCGATCCCGATGGACATCGTGCGGGAGCAGTTCCAGAAGGAGCTGCTGCGGAGCACGAGCTTTGTGGCGTCCGCCACCGCACCGTGGCTAGGCTTTGAGGTCGCCGACCGGGACGGCAAGGTCATCATCAACGAAATCGTCGCCGGTGGCCCGGCAGCAGCGGCCGGCATTCGCGCCGGGGACCACCTGGTCAAGATTGGCGAACAAGAGGTGCACTCGCCAATCGACTACCTGCGATTCGTTTACGCGCTTGCCAGCACCCGCTCGCTGCCGCTGACCGTGCAACGCGACGGCCGCGCCGTGCGAATCAACACGCGGCCCATCCCACGCTACGAGGGCACCGTGCTAGCCGGCATGGGAACCCGGGTCACCCAACTCGACGTCGGCAGCCACGAGCGCATCGTGCGCGCCGCGACCGAAGCGTTCTACCGCGGTTCGAACTATCGACGCGTGACATTGTTCCGCAGTGTGCTGCGCCTGGACGAAGTCCTGCCCGACTCAGCATCGCACGTCACCGGCCTGGAAAAGGGTGACCTGATCCTCGGCATCATCGTTGCGGGCCGCTTTGGCGATCGCGAACTCCCGATGCAAACGTCCGTGGACTTGGCGAGGCTGGTCGAAGAACAACGTGGCAAGAAAATCCGCTTCATCATCCTGCGAGGTGATCGGGACCTCGTCGGCACATTGACCGTCCGTGGCGCGACTGGCAAGCGGTACTGACCACGTCTAGCGCCACACCCAACGACAGCGAGATGGAGAATGCCATGCCAATACAGGGACACGGAATCGCCCACGGTGGCACAAATCCTCACAAACCTGGACCACCAACAGCCACGGGGTCCGTTACTAGTCGGTCCAATCGCTGACGAAGTACTGGCCACCACTCTGCAGCCACCGGCGAAAACTATCGTGATACGGCGCCCGGCACTGCGCCTCGATCTGCGGGCGCGTCAGCCACTGAGTAGCCAGTATTTCATTGCTCGCAACAGGCTCCCCGTCGGCCTCGACCTCAAAGAAGAACGAACGCCACGCGTACTGCCGCACACCCTGCGCAACACGTTCCCCTTCTTGCACGAACGCAAACTTCGGCGTGCCGAGCAACACCAGCTGTGTCTCCTCCATGAGTTCTCGGCGCAGCGCTTCCTGCAACAGCTCGCCAGCCTCGACGCGACCACCGGGAAGGTCCCAGGTGCGCTGCGTCTTGCCGTCGATGTGCCGATCATTGGCTACCAACAGGATGCGTTCGGCGCGTCGCAGCACAGCGAAGACGCCGACAAAGTCATGGTCGGACAACGTCATGACGTTGTCGTCCCATCATCGCTGGCGCGAATCAACAGTGCTCCGGCAACTACTCCTGCCGAATCAACTGAACCATGCCAATCGAGAATGGCAACGTCGCCGGACCCTGCACCTGCACGATGCCAACCGACACAGATAGGGTCTCAGGCTGCCCGACACCCATCAGGTAGAGGCTCGGTTCGACGCCAAGCGGCGTGAACAGGGTCAGTTCGAACCCGTCGGGGTAACGTCAACGGCTCTTTCTTGCCGCCGCGACCTGGTAGGCGTGCAGCAGCCCTTTCGCAACTGTGGCAGGATCACAGGCAGGAACGGCGCGCCGTGCATCAGCGACCAGAGTGCTCCTGGCGGTGGCATCGGCACGCAACGCCAGCAGGGCTGCAGCCAAGCCAGCGGGACCCTCTGCTTCAGGAACCAGCACGCCGCAGCCAAAATGGGACAGGGCATCGCGCACACCGGGCACATCGTACCCCACCACCGGCACGCCGGCAGCGAACGCCTCAATGGCGACCAGTGGGCATCCCTCGCGCACGCTCGGCAAGACCACCGCGTCATAGGCAGGCAACAAGGCGGCGATGTCGGGTTCGGGGCCTCGCACGATCGCACGACCAGGTGCCACACGTTTTGCCAGCGCTTGCAGTCCTTGTTTGCCCGGACCAGCGCCAATCACGTCGCCGTGCAACTGTGGTTGGCGCGCGACCGCCTCGATGAAGTCAGCCATGCGCTTGATCGGGACCAGGCGACCAACCGCACAGACGCGCCATTCGTCTGTGGCGATCGCGAGGTGTTGCCGAGCAACATCCCGTTCGAGCGGCACCGGCACGGCAACGGCTGGTGCCGTCACCACAAAGCGATCGTGCACCGCGACTCCACACCCAACGAGTTCGTCACGACAACTCGGACTGATCGCGAACAAGACATCGGTGCGCCGCGCCAGGCGACGCTCAAGGTAGGCGAGCAGCTTGGATGAGAAGCGCCCATAGTAGTCCTTCAGCACATGCCCATGAAACGTGTGCGCCGTCACCGCAACTCCACACGTCCACGCCGCCTTGCGTCCGAGCAACCCGGCCTTGCTCGTATGTGTGTGCACGACGTCCGGTTGGAACGTTCGAATGCACTGCTCCAACTTGCGACGCGCCCCGCGATCCGCAAGGACATGCACGCGGCGCCCCAGATCCGGGATCGCCAGCCAACCGGGGGCCGAGCCATCCGATGGCGCAAGTGGCACACCGTGATCGGCGGGCGATAATTCTACTTCTTCTGGACCGACACAACCCGTCACCAACAGCGTCTCGACGGACAGCTCGCGGTGGGCATGCCACAGCGCAATCGCCTGCCGTGTCGGCCCGCCCAGATTGGGCCGGGTCAAGACGCGCAGCACGCGCAGCGGCCGGTTGGTGTTTGGTTGCGACATGTCGACGGGCGGATGGCGGGCACAACGGCGAAACCATCATTGCCAACAGCTACTCTTTAGAGCATGGCTCGCTTCGTTTCCTTCCTGTTGCTGCTGCTCTCCTTCGCCGTTTCTACTCTACGTGCTCAAGATCAGCGCCCGAACGTGCTGTGGATCTTCGTCGAGGACATGAATGACTGGCTCGGCTGCTACGGCGACGAACTGGTCCAGACCCCGAACATCGACGCGCTGGCGGCGCGCGGCACCAGATTCGCCCGCGCCTACATGCCAGCGGGCGTTTGCTCGCCGACTCGTTCCGCAGTGATCACTGGCTGCTGGCAAACCACGACGGGCACCCACAACCATCGCAGCTCACGCGGCAGCGATCGCATCGATCTGCCAAAAGGCGTGCGGCCACTGCCCACCATCCTGCGCGAGGCAGGCTACTACACGTTCAACTACGGCAAGACCGACTACAACTTCGCACACAACGCGAAGGCGCTCTACGACTGGCACAAGCCCAACATGAACTTCGACCGCATCGGGTCGGTGTCGAAGTTGTGGCAGCCAGCCGTCGCGCAGAAGAAGCGGTTCTTCGGCCAGATCCAGCTGCGCGGCGGCAAGAACAGGGCACCGGCAAAGATGGATCGCCAGAAAGTGTCGGTGCCGCCGTACTACCCGGACGTGCCTTTGGTGCGCGAGGAGATCGCCCATCACTACGACGTCATCGAGAAGACGGATCGCGAAGTCGGCAAGATCCTCGCAGCACTCAAGCAGGACGGTCTTCTCGACAACACGGTCGTATTCTTCTTCTCCGATCACGGCTACCGCATGCATAGGCACAAGCAGTTCCTCTACGAGGGCGGCGTGCGCGTGCCATGCATCATCGCCGGCCCACGCGTACAGACAGGTGTGCGCCAAGACCCGATCAGCGGCATCGATCTCGCCGCGACGACGTTGACGATCGCCGGCTTGCCGCGGCCCTCGATGATGCAAAGCATGGATGTGTTCTCGGACGACTACGACCGCTTCTACGTCGTGTCGGCGCGCGACCGTTGTGACTACACGATTGACAAGATCCGCGCGGTGACGACCAAGCGCTACAAGTACATCAAGAACTACCTGACCGATCGCCCCTACATGCAGCCGCACTATCGCGACCCGCGGCCGATCACGAAGCTGATGCGGCAGATGGCGAGAGACGGTCAGCTCAATACGGTGCAGATGCAGTTCTACGGCGACGAACGACCCGCTGAGGAGTTCTATGATCTGCAGGCGGACCCGCACCAGATTCACAACCTGGTTGGCAAAGACGCGGCTACCAAAGAACTCGAACGCCACCGCGGCCTACTCGACGTTTGGATCCGAACGACCAAGGATCGCGGCCAACAGCCCGAAGCCGAACGCGGCTTGCGCGCCGTTCTCGAGCAGTGGCAAGGCAAGTGCGTGAACCCCGAGTTCACACCCATCCGCGCGAAGATCGAAACAGAGAACGCTAGCAAGCGCCGCGTGCTGATCCTCGGCGACTCGATTTCGATGGGCTACACGCCCGTCGTCAAGCGACTGATGGCCAAGGACACGCTGGTCATGCGGCCCAAGGAGAACTGCGCCGGCACGACCAAGGGCATCGCATCCATCGACAAGTGGCTAGAAATCGGCAACGGCAAATTTGATGTGATCTGGTTCAACTTCGGCCTGCACGACCTCAAGCACGTGCAACCGAGCGGCAAGAACTCCAACAACCCCAAGCACCTGCGCCAAGCGGAGCCCGCCGCCTACGAAGCGAACCTGCGCGAGATCGTCGCCAAGCTCAAGGCAACTGGCGCGCAGTTGGTGTTCGCGACAACGACGCCAATCCCGAAGGGAGGTGTGCGGCCGCATCGCGCGATCGAGGACTCACAGCGCTACAACGACATTGCGCGACGGGTGTGCAAGGACAACGGTGTCGAAGTGCACGATCTGTATGCGTTCGCGATGAAGCATCAGAAGACGATCCAGCCACGGGCAGACGTGCACTTTACGAAGGAAGGCAGCCAGATGCTGGGGCAACAAGTCGTGGCTGGGCTTCGTGCAGTTCTGGCGCGATAAGCGAGGATCGGCTGCGATCAACTACGACGGCAAGTACTGCAGCCACATCAGGTGCCAGCCAAGCAGCACCGCGTAACCCACGCACACAAACGCCAAGCCAACGCGCGCTGGGCGGAAGTGCTTCGCCATCACCAAAAACGCGCATGCCACACCAATGCCAACCGTCTTCAACAAGATGAACGGCCACGGGTGCCAAGGTGAATCGAGCACGAGTTGCACAACTGGGTTCAACTCGACGCCACCGTGCGACAAGAACAGCAGCGTGAAGAACGCATCAAGCAGGTTGAGGGCTATGATCACGAGCACCACCAACAGCACGAACGCACCGTGCACGTCAACGAACGCGCCCTCGCGTTCATCATCGCGGCGCACGATGCGGCGCCGGCCTCCGCGCAGCACATAACGACTGAACATCGGGGTCGGTCTCCGCCGGCGGTCCGAGCGGTTGCGCTGTTCGGCCGCCTCGCTGACATCGGTGTCCGAATGATCTGACTGCACGATCTTCCCTTCCATGATGGTCGTCACTGCAGACAGTGTATCCCCGGCTGCACCGTCGAGCGCAAAAGGGCTTGCGTCACCGCGCGCAGACGCCGGTGCCATCGCGGCCTTGGCCGTGAGATACCCGCACAATTTTGCTCGCGCCCTACGAGAACTTGGTGATACCCGGCACCGCGACTTCACTCAGCGGCGCCTTGTCGCCCCACTTGAGCAGGTTCGGCATCAGCTCCTCCGTGCTCTCGTGCGCTTGTTGCCACGTGATGCGTTCGCCGGTGTAGGCGGCCATGCGACCCATGATCGCCATCAACGTGCTGTTGCACATGTACTCACCGTTATTGATCGGCTTGCCGGCGCGCAAGGCACGGAACATCGCGTCGTGCTCGTTCTGGTACATGTTGTGCATCTTGCCAACAAAGCGCCATGCGTTCTTGCCGGTGATCGTGTGGCGGAACACGTTGGCCTTGCCTTCGGTGCCGTGCACGTATTCGTTCACGCTGCGCCAGCACCTGTTCTGCTGACGACACTGGCTGATGCCGCGCGTGCCATCTTCCCACTCGTAGGTATTGGCGAAGTGGTCGTAGATGTTGCCGTACTTTTTGTCGGTGCGTTTCTGACG
>JAPYTD010000049.1:0-21164 GCA_029936315.1 Planctomycetota bacterium
GGCTGCCCATCATCGCGATGACGCCCGCCATGTTGACGCGCACGTCGACGCGTCCCTCAATGACCGGGATGCCCTTGAAGAATTGGTCGAACGTGAACGACCACGTGCGGCCCATGCGGGCGCCAATGATCTCCCGGAACGTCGACGTGCCGAGGCCGAGCAGTTCGGCTTGGTCGACCAGCAGCCGGTTAGCGTGGCGCCGGCCTTCCTGCAGGGAGTTCTTGCCCCAGCCACGGATCTTGAGGCCGGTGCCGTAGATCGTGCTCGGGGTGGCGGTGGCCGGGTGCCACTTGACGATCCAGTCACCTCCCTGGGCCTGCTGGAACCGATCGAACGACGCCGTCGAGGAGAGTGGCGTGATGGGGGATTGCTCTTGGGCGAGCATCGAGGGTGCGGCGAGGCACAGACTCGCCAGTGCGAGGTATCGCATAGAAACCAGTGACCTGTGGGGCAGGCGCTGGGATCGCGTACGAACACGATCGGAGAACGAACCGCGAGAGCGGTCCGGGGGAGGAGGCAAGGATGGAGTATCACCCGGAAGGCAACCCCGGTCAACGCGCCGAAGTGGTTGAGGGGACTGTCTCGGCTCGAACGCCCATGATATCGGCTGCCCATTCGCAAGACCGTCCGTAGATCCGACGGAACGCCTCAAAACGTGGTAGGCCCTGCAGGGCGTCGAAGACGCAAGGGCGCTTCCAATCAGTAAGGCCCAGAAGCCGGCGTTCCGCCCTGCGCATTCTCTGAGTTTTAGCGCTGCCCACCAACCTGGGTGCGGTGCACAAGCGACTCGATGGGGCCGTCCTGCTGGCGCTTGCGCACGATCTCGTGGCCCAGCTCGGTGATCTCGTCGTCATTGAGGCCTAACGGCTCGGCGAACGCTGCGGCCAGGTCCGCTGCCGAACCCGCGTGCATCAGGTGCGAACCAAGTGCCGAGCTGACGCTGCGCAGGCCGGCGTCGCGGGCCGCTTCGGTCAGTTCGACGTCATTGGCACCACGCAATGGCTGTAGCCGCTCTTCATCCCAGCCAAGTTCTTCCCAGGCCGAACGGATGTCCGGAATCATGTCTTCGGCGGGCAGATCGATCAGAAATCGACCGCCTGGCCGCAGATTATTGCGGGCCAGGTTGGGGTAGCACTCAACGGGCAATAGCGGCCCCGTGCGGGGAACAACCAGCATCGAGTCGTGCGTGCCGAAGGTCTCGTCGCCGGCGGTCGCATGCGCCAGCACCGTGACGCGTTCCCACTGATGCTCTGCCAATTGCTCGGCGATGTGTCGATCGAGCACGACCAGCGTCAGTTCGCCGCTGTTGCCAACCAGCGAACGAAGCGCGGTCACTTCGGCGATCGAGGGGTCAATTGCGAGCAGGCGGTTGCCACGGCGGACCTCAAGTCGCTCGAGGGCGTTGTCGAACCAGGGCTGGGCCAGCTCTACTTCCATGCATGAAGCGTAGCCTCAGCCTTTCGCTTCTGGCCACCGCAGGCAACAATCCGATGCTGGTGCGCACCGATCTACGACAACTTGATGGCCAGAGCTTTGACGTCGTTGTGATCGGAGCGGGCATCCAAGGTGCAGCTCTGGCGCGTGAAGCTGCGGTGCGTGGCATGTCGTCGCTGCTGCTCGAGGCGCGGGACGTCGCGGTGGGCACCAGCTCGCGCAGCAGTCGCTTGGTGCACGGGGGGTTGCGCTACCTGCGCCACGGCCACCTCGCGCTGGTTCGCGAAGCGTTGCACGAACGCGAACGACTGCTGCGGTTGGCGCCGCATCTGGTGCGGCCGTTGCCGATGTTGATGCCGTTCTATGAGGACAGCGGGGTGTCGCGGTGGCAGATGCGGCTCGGCACGTGGCTGTACTCGAAGCTGGCCGGGGGTAGCACGTTGCCGAAGCCGCGCGCGTTGTCTGCCAGCGCGGCGGCCGATGCGTTTCCCGGTCTGCGCACCAACGGTCTGCGTTCGGCGATCGAGTTCTATGATGCGCGTACCCAAGATGCACGGTTGACGCTCGCCAACGTGGTCGCTGCGGTCGAGGCAGGTTGCCAGTTTGCCAACCACGCAACGGTGCAGTCGGTCGATCACCGGGGGCTGTGCGTGCTCGATGGCGTTCATGGTGTCGAGGTTCACGTGCAGACGCAGAACGTCATCAACGCCGCGGGTCCCGCAGTCGACCGCCTGCGTCGCGCGTGTTCGGTGCAAGGTGAGGACTTGGTGCGGTTGAGCCGCGGCAGCCACGTGGTCTTGCCTGCCCGTGCTGGCGAGTTGGCGTTGGCTGCGTTCTTGCCGGATGAGCGCATTCAGTTCGTCATCCCACACGACGGCGGCACGCTGTGTGGCACGACGGATGTTGACGATGAGTTGCCGCAGGATGAAACCGCGCCGCCAACCAAGGACCTCGACTACCTGCAGTCGGCGCTCGGCTATCTGCTGGCAGAGCCACCGAAGCGGCGAGATGTGCAGTTCGCCTATGCGGGATGGCGCGCGTTGCCGCAGGTCAGTGGCCCCGCGGGTGCCTTGAACCGCGAGGCCTTCGTCGTCACCGAAGCGATCGCAGGTGGCGCGATGCATACCGTGGTGGGGGGCAAATTGACAACCCATCGCGCGTTTGCCGAACGCACGGTTGCGGGCTTGTTTGGCGTTACTGGGCCATCGCCCACGCGCACCGAGGCGTTGCCCGGCGGTGCCGGGCCGCGCGAAGTTGACGATCCGTTGTGGTGGCGTCATGGTAGTCGTGTGCAGCAGATCCGTTCGCTCGTGCTCGAACGTTTGGAACTTGCCGAGCAGTTGTGCCCACACCGCCCGTTTGCCGTAGCCGAGTTGGTGCATGCGGTGCGCAACGAGGGTGCGGTAACGTTCGCCGACGTGATGCTGCGACGATTGACGCATGTGCTCGGCCCGTGTGTCGAGACCGTTTGCCTGCAGGCGGCTCATGCGTGGTTTGTGGGTGAGCGGCTGTGGCCCGTCGATGAGAACTGTGTTGACGCGATTGCCTCAGTCCGTCGCCAGGTGCATGAAGTCACCGGCGATCTGCAGGCGTGGCAGGAGGCGGGCGCGTGAGTGAGCGGTTCACCTTCCCGCCTTCGTGGCGATGGCTCGATCGACCTCCGCTGCACCTGGAGACGGGGTTGCGTGGCCACGTCGTCTTGGTGGTGCATTGGCGGCTCGGCTGCGCGCACAGTCGCGCGGCGCTGCACGAGGCGGCGTTGCTGCCTGGCGACCTGTTTGGGCTGCCAGTCGCGATCGTTGCGGTGCACGTGCCTACGTGCGATGCAGAACGCGACGACGATCGCTTGCGCCGCACGATCGCACAGATGCCGGGGTGCATGACGCACGCCGTGGCTGCCAGTCCCGAGACCGTGGAACGAGTGCCTTCGATGTTGCTGGTCGATTCGAGCGGCGCGGTGCGGGTGCGGGCACCAGGTGTGTTGCGGCGCAACCGAGTGCGTGCCGCGATGGAACAGTTGTGTCGCGAGTCCGGCCGCCGCGCGAAGCGCATGGAGGCACCGTTTGTAGCGTCGCCCGTGACGTTGTCGGCATCGTGGCAGCCGATTGCTGTCGTCGCTGATGGCGATCGCATCTGGGTTGCCAGTGCAACGCACCGATCTGTGTTCGCGTTCGATGCGGACGCCAACGTCACCATGACCGTCGGCTCGGGCCAGTACGGCAGTCACGATGGTGCGAGCGACGATGCATCGTTCGCTCTGCCCGCCGCATTGTGCGTGCACGACGAACACCTGGCCGTGGCCGACACACAGAACCACACCCTGCGCGCGATCGATCGCAGCAGCGGCGAAGTCTTGACGTGGTCGGGCACCGGTTGGTTTGGCGTTGACGATATCGGTGGCGGCTACGGTTGCGACCAGGCGCTGAGTTCGCCGGCTGGTATCGTTAGCCGCGATGGGGGCCTGTTTGTGTGCATGGCTGGCACCGACCAACTGTGGCAAGTCGATCCGATGACGGGATCGGCCATGGCCTGGCTCGGTGGCGACGCGATCGGCTATGCCGCCGAAGAACGGTCGCAGGACACGTTTGCCGAACCCCTCGGACTCGCCGGTGACGATGAGCGTCTGTGGGTCGCCGAAGGTCGCGGTGGCGTGCTGAGCATGGTCGATTTAGCCCACGTGCAACGCCACTGCGTTGACGAGAAGGTCGACGCGAAGTTCGTGCGACCGGTTGCCGTCGCCGTGCACGAAGACCGCGTGTTTGTCGCGGACAGTTGGCAGGCGAGCGTCTTCGTGGTCACCTCCCAAGGCGCCGAGGGGGCCCGTTTCCTTGGGCCCGACGATGGCTTGGTGGAACCCGTATCGTTGGCGATCGATGGCACGCGCTTGTTCGTCGCCGATGTCGGCGCCGATTCCGTCTTCGTCTGCGATCTCGCCGACTCCGAACCCAAACTCGAGCGCTGGGACGTGCAGGGCCTGCCCGAGCCGGTTCGATCGTCGGGCCAGTCCGGGCCAACCGCCCTCGTTGCGAAAGCGTGCCAACTGCGCGAACACAGCGACGTGACCCTGCGTTTGCGCACGCCCTCCTGCGAAGATGGCACAAAGGCCGTTGTCGACGTCGTCGATGAAGGCCACCCGATTTTGGCGGCGGATCGCCACGAGGTCACCGTGGTCAAGAAGGGCCTCGTCGAGGTGCTGTTACCAGTTTCGGACGCGGGCCACGGTTGTCTGCGGCTGCGATTGCGGCTCGCCGACGTGGTCACGCACTACGTGGTGCCGGTGACCGTGACGGCGACCGGCGAGCTCAAGGCGACGCTCGTGTTACCGAGCTGACGCAGAACCAGCAATTGGCCAAGCTAGGATGTGGGCTTGCCCACGGGTCTGCGTAAAGGCCGCCCGCGGGTGAGGCCTTACTCGCCGACGATACCTATGATCATCAAGCATCTTCCGTTTGTTGCCTTCGTGGTTGCCACGTGCGCGACCGTCGCGTTGCCCGCGCAAGGGCGCCGCCGCCGCATGCCGCCTCCTCCCGCGCTCGAGGCGATCGACCTCGATGGTGATGGCGAGTTCTCGACCGAAGAGATCGATAGCGCCGCCAGGTCGCTGCTGACCTTGGACAAGAATGGCGATGGCAACCTGACCAAGGAAGAACTGGCGCCGCCGCCGCCACCGCCGCGCGAAGGGCGGCCATCTCGTGGCCCCGGCATGTCCCCGATGATGATGGGCGCCCATCCGATCATGCGAGCGCTCGACAAGGACGGCGACGGCGAGTTGTTCGAAGACGAGGTTCGCGATGCCGCCAACTCGCTCGATCGCCTCGACAAGGATGACGACGACTACGTCTCGTCAGACGAGTTGTCAAATCGTCGCAGTCGCGGCGGCTTTGGCGGCTTTGGCCGTGGTTCGCGCGATAGCGGCGGCGGCTACGACACGATCCCGTCGCCGGCTGAACTGCGCCCCGAAGACGGTGCGGCCGACATCCCGACGATGGCGAAGTTTCGCGAGCTGTCCTACCTGGGCGAAGAGGTGATGATTGACACGCACCTCGCCGACTGGGAGTTCGTCAAGTTCCAGGTCGAGAACGCCGACAGCGACGATCCGAAGTTGTACTTCATGAACACGAACAAGTTTCGGGCGCACCCGATGTTCATGCAGGCGATCGGTGTCGGTGGTCGTGGCCGAGGTGGCGGTCGCCGTGGCAACACCGAGCCGGGTAAGGAGCGCATGCGCGGCGTGCTGGTCTATCGTCCGATGTTGATGTCGCCGTCCGGCAACCCGGGCCTGTTCACGTTCGAGTTCGAGCCCAACGACTCGTACGCCTACGAACTGATCAGGGTCGCCTACGACCAACTCACAGGCCACGCCAAGATCCTGCGCGGCAACCTGTCCTACAACTTGCTGCCGCGTTCCAAGCAGCAGTGGCAGAAAGAACCGGATCTCTACACGAAGGGCAAGTTGCCGGTCTTTCACGCGGAAGACGTCTATGGCGAAGTCGGTTTCCTGCCGCTCAACAAAGCCGAGTCTTATGGTCGCCTGCGCCTGATGGAGCAAGGTGAGCGGCCGAGCCCGCGCGACATAGTCATCTACCGTTCCTTGCCGAACGAAATGCCGCGCGTCGCCGGTGTGCTGACGGGCTTCCGTCAGACGCCGCTGTCGCACGTCAACCTGCGCGCCGTGCAGGACAAGGTGCCCAATGCGTTCTTGGCCGGCGCGATGGAGAACCCCGAGATCAAGGCGCTGATCGGCAAGTACGTGTTCTACAAGGTCGGCGACAGTGGCTACGAGATGCGCGAGGCGACTTCGGAAGAGGTTGACAAGCACTTTGCCGCGATGCGGCCAACGAAGGAGCAAGTGCCGCCGCGCGACCTGACGGTGAAGAAGATCCGCGCATTTGACGAGATCGGTTTCGACGACGCGCACAGTGTTGGCGTCAAGGCCGCCAACCTCGCGACACTGCGATCGTTCGGCCTGGGCGCCAAGACGCCGAATGGCTACGCGGTGCCGTTTGCGTTCTACGACGCATTCATGAAGCACAACGGCTTCTATGAGATGGCGCGTACGATGATGACGACTCAGGGCTTCCACAAGGACGCGACCACCCGCGAGCGCGCCTTGAAGGAGTTCCGCAAGGCAATCAAGAAGGGCAAGCTGCCACAGTGGATGAAGGACGCGTTTGCCGAAGTGCGTGCGAAGTTCACCAAGGACCAAGGGATCCGTTGCCGTTCGAGCACCAACAACGAAGACCTGCCGGGCTTCAGCGGTGCCGGCCTCTACGACTCGTTCACCCACAAACCGAAGGAAGGTGCTCTGGGCAAGTCGATCCGCCAGGTCTACGCCAGCATGTGGAACTTCCGCGCCTTCGAAGAGCGCGAGTTCTTCCGCATCCACCACCTCGCTGCCGCGATGGGTGTCGTGCTGCACAAGAACTCCAAGGGCGAGCGCGTCAACGGTGTCGCGGTGTCCAAGGATGTGCTCTACCAGGGGCAGCATCGCGGCATGACGCTTTACTACGTCAACGTGCAGCAGGGTGAGGATCTGGTGACCAACCCGAACGAGGCTTCGATCCCAGAGGAGCTGCTGCTGTCACCGCGCAACCCGCGCACGGACCGTGTGCTGCAGTTCTCGAACCGAACCGGGCATGACGTGTCGTTGTTATCTGCTCCGCAACGGCAACAGCTGCGCCGTTCGATGCGTGTTCTGACGCAGCGGTTTGCACGTCTCTATGACAAGGAAGACGATGCGAACTTCGCGATGGAGATCGAGTTCAAGGTGAACTCGAAGGGCAAGGTGCTGGTGAAGCAGGCGCGGCCCTGGATTGAGTAGGAGCGGCACGATTGGCGCGGCTGGGGGCGCGCACAGGCGAGCCTAGAGTGGCGAATGTCCTGGCTAGCGAACAGCGCGGATCGTGCCGTCGACTTCGAGCAACGTGAACGCAGCTCGGTGTTCGCGTTGCAAGGCGCCGTGTCGTTTGGCGCCGATGAGCCGGGCCGGGTTCGTGCTGGCGATCTTCGCCAGCGTCCAGGGACCGGCGGTGTCGACGAACGAGAGGAAGTTTTGCGCTGCTCGCGCCATCGTCAAAGCCGAGCCTGCAAGGTTGCCGTTGGCGTTGCGAACGACACCATCCGTCGCCGTGACCTCAAGGCCGGATAGCGAGTAGGTCCCATCAGGCATGCCGGCGGCAGAAACGGCATCGGTCACCAGCACCGTTCGGTCCGGACCGAGGATGCGGAACGCGTTGCGTACCATCGCTTCGGCGACGTGCACGCCGTCGACGATCATCGGGCAGGTGACGCGTTCATCGTCGAGAGCCAACGCGGCCGGGCCGAGCTTGCGATGGTGCAGTGGGCCCATGACATTGAATAGATGGGTGACGGCGGTGGCGCCGGCGTCGACGCATTCTCGGAACTGGTCGCCGCGATCACAGTGGCCGAGGGCAACCGTGACCCCGGCTTCGACGAGTTGCTTGGTTGCAGCCGGGGCGCCGGATCGCGCGTTGCCGATGGTGATCAGGCGGAGGTGGCCTCGGGCGGCGTCGAGCAGCTTGGTGAGGCGCTCCGGAGTTGGGTCCAGGAAGTGCTCTTCGGGGTGCGCGCCGGGGGTGGCGAGAAACGGGCCTTCGAGATGGATGCCGAGGGGTTCGGCGCCGGTCGCTTCGGCGGTCCACTGGTCGATCCAGGCGGCGACGGCGCGGACCTGTTCGAGCAGTTGCGACCACGGGGCGGTGATCAAGGTCGGCAGGAAGGCCGTGGCGCCGCCGTTCCAGACAGACTCGGCGACGGCTTGCAGGGCGTCAGGTGTGGCTTCGTCGACGCTGCGGCCGCCGGCGCCGTTGACCTGGAGGTCGAGGAAACCGGGCAACAACGTACCTCGCAGTTGTTTGGCCTCTGGTCCGGCGGGCATTTGGTCGACGGCGACGATGCGGCCGTCGATCGAAGCGACGCGGGTGCCGGCCTGCACAACGTGGGGCAGGATGGCGCGGTCAACGATCCACTCGTGAGTGATCACGCGCACAACATTAGCGCCGGGGCGCGTTGTCGCCAGCGCAACGATGACGTAGAGCCGAACCCGACGTAGGATTCACGGTCGATGCGGCGTACTACTGGGTTGGCACTGGGCTTCTTTTTCATCTGCTGTGCGGTTACGGGCAGCATGGTCGCTGGCCTCGTGCCGACGGGGCTGATCGAGCATTGCGAGCGCGAAATCGGCAAGAAGAAGTTTGTGTTGGCGAGGGCAGCCGACGACTTGGTCGAGGTTACCGACGCGCGTTGGATGTTTTTGCCGATCACGTTTGGCGACTTCGACCTGCAGATGGATATCGAATTGTCCGAGGGAGCCGAACTCGATCTGTTGTTGCGCCAGGTAGAGCCGCGTTGGGTCGCAGAAGAACTACTGCCGTTTGCCGGGCGCTTCTCGGTGCTGCGGTTGTCAACGACTGGCGATGGCGTTGGCTGGCGAACTCGTGACGAAGCGCTGCTTGGGCCAAAATACAATGGTGTTGGGCTGGCACCTGGTCTCCTCGCGACGGTCTGGGTCGGGGCTCGCGGTCGCACGCTGGACGCCACGGTCGCCGGCAAGATACAGCCGCCGTTCGAGGCCGATGATCCCTACGGCATGCTTGCGATGATCGTGAAGGGTGGCAAGGCGGTCATCCATCGCCTGGAGATCACGCCGTTGCCGCTCAGTGGCATGTGGTTCTATTCGCGCTGGACCTGGGTCGGATTTGGCATGCTCGCTGGCGGGCTGGTCGCGGCGATCGCTCTGTTGCTGCAGCGGCGCACGCGGTTGTTGTCTTCGGGTCTCGGCATGATGGTCGTGTCGTGGTTGCTCCTACGCGACATCCATCTCGATCTCGAATTCCCGACCGGAGTCGGCATGCTGCTGGCTCTCGCGGTGCCATTGGTGTTTGCCCTGTTGGTCACGGTTCGACCAGAGCGTCGCTACAGGTGGCTCGTTGTACCTGTGCTGGTGATCGGGCTCTTGGCGGTGGCACGCGATGCGGTGCCATGGCCCGGCTTGTCGAAGAGGATCTCTGAGTTGGCGGATAGCTGTGTGCATTTGCTCGTCGACGTGGTCGCCGATGCCACCAGCTCGACGGATTCTGCGGAGATCGATGCGGTGTTTGGGCCGAAGGCGGGCGCGCAGATCAGTGAGGCACACGCCTTGTTGGTTCGCGGCCATACCGGCCTGCTCGATATCGAACGGCAAGCGCCGTGCGTGTTCTTGCTCGGCGGCCAGCGCCTCTACGACCTCGGCATGCCCGCGGATCACACGGCGCTGATGCTCGAACGTCAGCTGCGCGCCGAGTTGCGGGTGCGGGTCGAAGTAGCCGCATTGCCCACGGTCGACGGCTACTCGTCGCAGCAGTGGCAGATGTTTGATCGCTTCTATCAGGCCTTTGAGCCAGACGTCGTCGTGCTCGGGGTGGGTGCCGACGAGAAGGCGAACCTCGAAGGCACGGATACGGCACGTTCGTCACGTACTCAGCTTGGCGAGACGATTCGCGCGGCGCGCAAGTCGTGCGAGGAGCATGGCCGGCAGTTGGTGTTGTTTGCCGACGTCGGAGTTGCGAGAGACATCCTGCTTGAGTTGCGCCAACATGAGGCCGGCGGCGTGCCGCTGGTGGAGGCGTTCGAAGGTCGGGCGCGCATTGATACGATTCGCAAGCTCGCTGAGGTTTGTCGACCGTTCTTGAAGAAGTAAGATGGGCGATCACGACCGTGATTACGAACAACTGGCTGCGCTGGCCGGGAGTGATGATCCGGCCGAGGTGGATCGCGCCCATGAAACGGCGTTGATCCGCATGAGTAAGGAGCCGCAGGCGCGCATCGTTGCCGCGCTTGCCTATGACCGTGCCCGTGCGCTCGCGGGCCGGGAGCAGAAGTTTGGCACGCAGTCGGTGATGTGCAGCGGCAAACGCGTGTTGTGGCCTGTGGATGCCAACACCACCGACAGCGAGCGCGCGAAGTGGAACATGCAAGGTCTCAAGCGCTTGGGTGAGCAAGTTGGGCAAGGTCCCGAGATCACCAAGGTGCACTTGCGACGGGCCGCGCGCAAACGCCGTGATGGCTTGCAGGCCGAGGAACTCACGGCGTTTGCGGACCGCATCGCGGCGCACGGGGTTCCGGCCGTTGCCGTTGCTGCAAGTGCCGTGATCGCCGCGTATTGGCCTCTTCCCGGCGAAGCCGATCCGCGCCCGTTGGCGCGCGCCCTGGCAAAGCGTCACGGTGCCCGCCTGGTGCTGCCAGTCGTCAATGGCGACGAGATGACGTTTCGGGAGTGGCTCGACGATGCCAAGTTGGAACCCGCTGGATTCGGCACGTTCGGCCCGAGCAGTTCCGCTGCGGAACGATCTCCATCGATCGTGCTCACGCCATTGCTCGGCTTCGACAAGAACGGCGCGCGCCTTGGTCAGGGCAAGGGCTTCTACGACCGCAAGCTGGCTCTGCTCGCAGGCCAGAGCGATCCCCTCGTCGTCGGCATCGCCAGCAGTTGCCAAGAACTACCGATCGTGCCAACCGAAGCACACGACCACGGGTTGCACATGGTGATCACCGAACTCGGCGTGACGAAGTTCGGCAACTAGCGATTGCGCGAGCCTGCGCAGCTACATTGATGTTCATGTATCTCGGTGCCATCGTTGCCCTATCGCTGCTCGCCGGGCTGATCTGGTGGGGTTTGCAAGGATGGGAACGACTCGTGCGCATCCGCCGCGAGCAGTTGCCGAACACTTCATGAGGCGCGAGTTCGCGGGCGCGTGCCGCCCGCCCCCAAACCCAACCCGATGCGCCGTGTTCGTTCCCGCCCGTCGCGACGTGGTTGGCCGTTCGCGCCGACGATCCGGAGGCGGTCGTGCGTGCGTTGCGCATGCGCACGGTCTTGCCGGCGAACTGGCAGTCAGGGCTGGCGGACGTGGTCCGCGAGGGCGTGTTTGCGACTCCGAGCATTGCCGGTTGGGTTTTGGTTGTAGGCCGCGACCTCGCCGCGGCGACGCACGATCCATCGGAGGTGGAGGTGCTGCTACCGCCGCTTAGTGAGGAGTTCGGCACGGCAATGTGGTTCTCGACCGACGAAGTGCGCGACGTGCACGGGTGGGCGGTCGCCGAACGGGGCGAGTTGCGGCGCGGCTACGCCTACGACTCGGAAAACGGCCACACCTACTGGCACGGTGATATTCTGGACGCCGAACGCGAACTCGGCTGCTTTGTCGACGATCCGCGCGACCAGTCCGACGACCAGATCAAGTGGTGGCCAGATCGCCGGATCGTCTTGGCGTTGGCTGCGGCGTGGTCGATCGATCCGTCGGAGCTCGTCGAGATCGCGGCAGACTTGGGCAACGGTGCTGGTTGGGTTGGCCGAATCTAAGATAGGGCAACTTTCACAAGGCCGCGACATGTGAAGGCACCTCCAGAACGGTGTCTTTGGCCTGGGCGCGTAGCATAGGGAGCCCTCCCGATACCGGCTGCGAACCATGAAGCACTCTGCTCCCCTGTTGTTCTCCCTCCTGTTGGTTGCATCTGCGATGGCGCAGCAGCCGGCAGTTGCCCCATACGGACGCGCCCTGACGCACGACGACTACGATAAGTGGAACTCGTTGCGTGGCGTTGCCTACAGCCAAAACGGTGAGTGGGTCGCCTACCAGATCGAGCCGGTATTCGGTGACGGCGAGTTGATCGTCCGACAAACGACAGGTGACGTGGAGCACCGCCGGGCGTTGGCTAGCGGCGCACGATTCTCTGCGGACAGTCGCTACCTGGCGTTCACGGTCGGCAAATCGAAAATTGAAGCGCGCGATAAGGAAATCGCGGATCTTCGCAAGCGCGGCAAGAACCAGGAGAAAAGCGAAGCCGGATCTGGTCGAACCGGCGGCTTTGCTCGCCGCGGGACTGGCCGTCGGGCCAGTAGTGCGACGCCTCCTGCAGCTACGTCGCGCGGGCGTCGCCGTGGCGGCCGCGGTGGTCGCTTTGGACGAGGTGGCGGCGGCGGTGGCAACAACAACGGCTCAAGCGGCAGTGGTGACCTGTTCGTGCTTGATCTGCAAACCGGCAAGGTGGAGTCGATCGGCAAAGTGTCGCGCTGGACGATGCCTGGTGACGCCAATTATCTGCTCTACCAGATGGGTTCTACTGACGGAGATGAGGGCACAGACAACGGTGACCGTGGTGCCGGTGCCCCTGAAGGCGCGGCCGGTGGTCGGCGTGGCGGCGGTCGCCGGGGTGCTCCTGGTGCGGGCGGCCGCTCGGGCGGTCGAGGTGCGGGTCGTGCTGGTCCAGCGGGACGTGGTGGCAGTTCTGCTCCTCGACGTCCAAGCGGTTCGGAATTGGTGATCCGCGATCTTGCAACAGCCAAGGAGCGCAAGCTCAAGGACGTTGTCAGCTACGGCTATTCGCGCAAGGCGGCGGTGCTTTGGTACCACACGTCGGTTCGCGAAGTGGCCAAGGACAAGAAGGACAAGAGCGAGGATGCGGGGCACGGCTTGTTCGTGCAGTTGCCCAACGGCGACAACAACCGACAGTTGCTCAAGGGCATCGCCAACGTTTCGAGCGTGACGTTCTCTCGCGACGAGAAGCAGATCGCATTCCTCAGCGACAAGGTCGAGTTCGGCGACAGCAAGGCGAAGAACGACCTCTACCTGTGGTCGATGTCACGCGACCTGTCGCACGATGAAGACGGCACCGCCAAGCGCATCGCCTACGTCGGTGCCGCCGGCATGCCACCAACAATGCGTGTCTCGGGCTCCCCGGCATTCACGCGGGAAGGCAACGCGTTGTCGTTCTCGGTCACCAGTCCGCCGAAGCCGGCGGCGCTGCCGATTCTCGACGAAGACAAAGTCGACCTCGACTTGTGGAGCTACCGCGATGGCCTGCTGCAGACGATGCAAGCGTCCGGCCGTGGCCGTGGTGGCAGCTCGGCGCTGACAGCTGTGTATTGGTGCAACGACAACAAGATCGTTGTGGTCGGTGATGAGCGCATGCCGTCGTTGCAATTCATGGGCACCAATGGTGCATACATGACCGGTAGCTACAGCAAGCCGTACGAGGCCGAAGTGCAATGGGATGGTCGCTACTCGGACCAGTGGCTCATCAACGCACGCACGGGGGAGCGCACCCAGGTGCTCGAGAAGCATCGCGGCAGAGTCAGCAGTTCGCCGGGTGGCAAGTACCTGATGTGGTTCGACAAGGACTATCACTGGATCAGCATGAACGTTGCGACTGGCGAACGGCGCGACCTGACCGGCAACTTACACGTGCCGTTCCACCGTTGGGACGACGACCACCCGTCGCCGGATTCCGCGTATGGCGTCGCTGGTTGGGCCGAGAACGACTCGGCTGTCTTGATCTACGACGAATACGACGTCTGGAAGGTCTCGCCGAAGAGTGGTCGTGCGGTCTGTGTGACCGATGGCTATGGCCGTGAGCATCGCCTGCAACTGCGTTTGCAGCGCCTGCCGGGGCCTGACGATTCGATCTGGGTCGCCGACGAGATGATGCTGTCGGCGCGCGACGTTGAGTCGATGGCGACCGGCTTCTACGCCGACTCGCTACATCGCTCGCAGAAGCCTGCCAAGCTGTGGATGGTCGATAAGGCGATCTCCGGTTTGACGCGCCCTCCGAAGAGCACGCGACTGTTCTTCAACCTGTCGACGTTCCGTGAATACGGCGACCTTTGGACCGCGAAGGCAGACTTTACGGGCCATAAGAAGCTGACCGACGTCAACCCGCAGCAGGACGAGTACCGCTGGGGCAATGCCGAATTGGTCAACTGGACCGACGGCAACGGCGATAAGCGCACCGGCGTGTTGGTCAAGCCTGACGGTTTCGACCCGCAGAAGAAGTACCCGATGATGGTCTACTTCTACGAGAAGCTGTCGCAGAACCTGCATCGCTACGTTGCGCCGACGCCCGGCACCTCGCCGAACGCTGCCTACTACGTCAGCAACGGCTACCTGTGGTTCATGCCCGACATCGTCTACGAAATCGGTTACCCCGGTCCGTCGTGTGTGAAGTGTGTCGTGTCGGGTGTGCAGCATCTGATCCAGCAGGGCTTTGTCGACAAGGATGCGGTGGGGGCGGCCGGCCACAGTTGGGGCGGCTACCAGACGGCGTTCTTGGTGACGCGCACCAACATCTTCAAGGCCGTCGAGAGCGGTGCACCGGTGAGCAACATGTTGTCGGCCTACGGCGGCATTCGCTACGACAGCGGCATGTCGCGTCAGTTCCAATACGAGCAGACGCAGTCGCGAATCGGTGGCACGCCTTGGGAATACCCGCTGCGCTACACCGAGAACTCGCCGATCCACTTCGCCGACAGGGTTCAGACGCCGGTGCTGATCCTGCACAACGACAAGGACGGTGCGGTCCCGTGGACGCAGGGCATCGAGTACTTCGTGGCCTTGAAGCGCCTCGGCAAGGAAGCCTACTTGTTCAACTACAACGGCGAGCCGCACGGCTTGCGCAAGGCTGCGAACAAGCGTGACTGGACGCGACGCATGGCGGAATACTTCGATCATCACCTGCGCGGTGCCAAGGTGCCCGATTGGATGACGGAAGGTGTGCCATACCGCGAGCGCGCCGCCGAGAAGCTCCCGTATGCCAAGAGCTACATCGAGGCGCATGTGAACCCGTCGGAAAAGTTGCTCGCCGCGGAAGCTGCTGACGAATCGAAGGCAAAGAAGCGCGCCGAAGATCGAGAGAAGGAGCGCCTCTTGGGGGCGGCCGCCGAAGCGAATGGCTTCGTGAATGCGAAACCGGAGGAGGCCGCGGCTCCCGCAAAGGCTGCCAGTAGTGCCGGCTCCGTGCTGATCGAAGGCAAGGACGCACCATCGTTCGCGTTGCTCGATGAAGCGGACGTGGAGCACCAGCTCGCTGACTACCGGGGCCAGAAGCTGTTGATCTGGTTCTACCCCAAGGCCGATACGCCTGGCTGCACGGCACAAGGCTGTGGCCTGCGGGACGAGTTCGCGCAGTTCGAGCAGCAGGGCGTCGCGGTGCTCGGCGTGTCATTTGACGATGCGCGCGCCAACACAGCCTTCCGCGCCAAGAACAACTTCCCGTTCCCGCTGCTGTGCGACACGAGCCGTTTAATGGCGGTTGCCTACGGGGCCGCCGACGATCAAAAGTCCTCGTATGCTCGTCGCATCGCGGTCCTGATCGATGAAGAGGGCAAGGTCGTCAAGGCCTGGGATCGCGTCAACCCGCGTACCTTCGCGACCGAGGCACTGGCAGCGCTGCCGCAATCTCAACGCTGATTGCCTACCGCGCCCCTTCCGCTGGCGGTGCTTTGAGCTACGCTTCGCCAGCGATGCCGCGCCGCTACGTGTTTTGGACTGTCGCCGCCCTCGCGGTGGCAGCCGCCGCCATCCACGCGTGGATGCTGCGATGGACCTGCGATGACGCGTTCATTTCGTTCCGCTACGCGCAGCACTTCGTCGATGGCCACGGCCTCGTGTTCAACCTCGACCCGAAAGAAGCGCCAGTCGAGGGCTACACCAACTTCAGTTGGACGATGTGGCTGGCACTCGGCTCGATGCTCGGCTTTGGCCACGAAGGCTTGACGACCTGGTCGATGTTTTGGGGTGTTGTCTGCCACGCGGGAACGGTCCTGTTGCTGGCGATGATGGCGTGGCGGGTGAGTAACGGCCGCGCGGTTGTGCCGATCGCGGCTTGTGCGTATGCCGCGGTGCACCATGCGTCGTCGCTGGCTCCCGCTGGCCTCGAGACGGCGTTGTTCGTGTTGCTCGGCACGGTGATGCTGCGCTTTGCGATGTCGATGCGCTGCGTGCGCGAGGCGTGGTTGATGGGTTTCGTTGGCGTGATCTGTGCGATGACGCGGCCCGATGGGGCGTTGTTCGTTGGCATGGGCGGCCTGTTCGTGCTCTATGACGCGATCAAGCGACGGGCGCCGCGCATGCTGATCGCCTACGCCGCGCCGTTTGTTCTCGTATTCGTGCCGTACCTGCTGTGGCGCTACAGCTACTACGGCTACTGGGTGCCGAACACGGCGTTTGCGAAGTCGGCGAGCGAACCGTTCGTCAGCCAGGGTTGGGCTTACGTCAGTGGCTTCTTGGCCTGCTACTACGCGCTGATCCCGGCCGTCATTCCGCTCGTCTGGTTTGCCTGCCGCAAGCCGGATCTCTTGGCGCCAGTAGACCCGTCGCTAGGTAGGCGTCCGTGGCTTGTGGTGCTCGCTTTCACGGTGCCGTACGTCGGCTTCGTGATCTGGGTTGGCGGCGACTTCATGTTTGGGCGCTTCTTGTTGCCCGTACTGCCGGCGCTGTTGTTCGCGTGGGACCTTGCCTGCCAGCGTTGGCGGCCGGTTTGGTTGCAGCCGACGCTCGCCAGTGCACTGGTCGTTGGTCTTTCGTTGCGCGCTGAGCCCAAAGACCTTGGCAACTTCCTCAACCCTGTTTCCGACACGCGCCACATGGCGGTCAGTCAGTTCCCATCGTCGGAGTACACATGGGAACAGGCCTTCAAGATTTGCGGGGACTACCTGCAGAATCTCTGTGACGGCCTCGACGTGAGGATCGCCATTGCGGGCAGCCACGCGAATCTCGCGTATCGATCGAGAGTGCCCGTCGCGGTTGAGGTTGCAGGTGGCCTGACCGATGCATACATCGCCCGATTGCCCACGAAGCACCGCCTCAAGCCTGGTCACGGCAAGCCGCGTGATCCGGAGTATCTTGAGGGTCGTGGCGTGCACTTCCACATGGAGCCCAACTACCTCACCGAGGACAAGTGGCGCACGGTGACCCTTCTAGCGCATCACCAAGACCTGCCCGACTTCATCGTGCCGCTGCCATGTCAGCTCGTCACCTGGGACCGCGAGCTGATGCGCGAACTACGGGAGCGCGACCCCAGCATCAAAGTCGACGACTTCGAGGAGTTCCTCGACACCTACATCGCGGACCTGCCCAAAAAGCAGAAGCCCGAAGTGCAGAAGGACCTAGCCAAGTTCCGCCGCTACTACTTCAACCACAACAAGGACCCGGACCGCCTCGGCAAGATCGAGGCCTTCCTGCGGTGAGAGTCGAAGCGCACCGCAAGTCGCTGTTTAGCTGGAACTGCTCGCTGCGCATGGGGGATCGCGTTTGTGGCGAGATGGAGTTCGCCTGGATGGGGCGCGGCGGTTCGATCATCGTCTGTGGCAACGACTTCGACGTGAGCTCTCAGGGCCTGTTCTCCGGGGCATGGCATCTGCTGCAGCACGGCAAACTGTTGGCTTCGGCGAATAAGGCGACGTTCCGCTAGCGCTTCGAAGCCGTCCCGACCGGCTTCATGATCACCCGGCGCGCCACCCTACCGGTGCTGGATCCGCTGTTGGTCACCAGTGCGATGGCTGGTCTGCTGGCACTCGACTGAGCAACCGGAATGTCGGAAAACTGGTCGCTGGTCGCCTGCGGACCTTGGCACGGGGCTGTCGAGACAGTCCAGCTTGGCGATGCTTCCGGCCGATATGGAGACGCTGCCAGACGGATGGGCGAGGCGTGCTGGAATCACGGCTTAGTGCCTATATCTCGTGCCAGGCGGTCCGGCCCGTTGACGGCATCGCGGCCGGCGCTAATCTTCTTGCCCTCATTCCCGGTGCCAATACCGGCCACCCCGGGCGTCCGCGGCGACATCGGGTCCAATCGGACCCCGCCGCTGCTTGCACCTAACTGTTTCCATTCCGATGTCCACCCCTATCTCCAAGCCTGCCATGTCTGACAAGAAGGAGTCCGCCGAAGTTACGCGCATTCGCCACACCCGCAACTTCGGTGTCATCGCCCACATTGACGCAGGCAAGACGACCTTCAGCGAGCGCGTTCTGTACATCACCGGAAAGAGCCATAAGATCGGTGAGGTGCACGACGGCGGCGCCACGATGGACTACATGCAGGAAGAACGTGAGCGCGGTATCACGATCACGTCGGCGGCGACGTCCTGTGACTGGGGTAAGTACAAGATGAGTCTGATCGACACGCCCGGACACGTCGACTTCACGGTCGAGGTCGAGCGTTCGTTGCGCGTGCTTGATGGTGCTGTCGGTGTCTTCTGTGCTGTTGCCGGTGTGCAACCGCAGTCGGAAACAGTCTGGCGTCAGGGCAACCGCTACAAGGTTCCACGCATTGCGTTCGTCAACAAGATGGACCGCACCGGCGCCGACTTCTACAAGGCGGTTGAGTCGATGAAGACGCGCTTGGGTGCCAATGCCGTTCCCGTTGTGATGCCGATCGGCAAGGAGAAGGACTTCATCGGTCTCGTCGACTTGATCGAGATGAGGGCCTGCATCTGGGCGGATAACGACGCCCGTGAGATGACGGTTAGCGACATCCCGGACGAACTCAAGGAGGAGGCGGCGAAGCAGCGCGAGATCATGATCGAGGCGGTTGCCGAGTGTCATGACGACGTGCTTGAAAAGTTCATCGAAGGTGAGGAAGTCACCAATGATGAGATCAAGATGGCGATCCGCAAGGGCACCCTCGACCTCAAGGTTACGCCGGTGTTCTGTGGCTCAGCGTTTAAGGACAAGGGTGTGCAGAACGTGCTCGATGCGATCATCGACTTCCTGCCCAGCCCGCTCGACGTGCCGCCGATCGTAGGCATTAACCCTGAGACCGACGAATCCGTCACCTACGCACTCCGTTCGGATCAGCCGTTCGCGTCGCTCGTCTTCAAGACGATCAGCGATCCGAATGGCGACCTGACCTTTATCCGCATCTACTCGGGCGAGATGAAGCAAGGCGAGAGATACTACAACGGTCGTACCCGTCGCTATGAGCGCGTCGGTCGTCTGATGCGCATGCACGCCGAGCAGCGTGAGCCGATGGACATCGCCAAAGCTGGTGACATCGTTGCTGTGGTCGGCGTCAAGGATGCGATCACCGGCGATACGCTGTCGACGCGGGACAACCCAGTTGTCTACGAAGCGATGACGTTCCCCGACACGGTCATCAGCATGGCCATCGAGCCGCAGTCCGCCGGCGACCGCGATAAGCTGTCGTCGATCATCGGAAAAATGGTTCGCGAGGACCCGACCTTCAAGGCGGTCACCGACGAGCAAACGGGCCAGATGGTCATCTCCGGCATGGGTGAGTTGCACCTCGAAGTGAAGTGCAACACCATCAAGAACGAGCACAAGATCGGCGTCAGCGTCGGCCGGCCGAAGGTTGCCTACAAGATGACCCTGAAGGGTCCGAAGAGCGTCGAAGCGCGCCACATCAAGCAGTCCGGTGGTTCGGGCCAGTTCGCCGTTGCACGCGTCAACTTCAGTGTGAGGGACGACGTGGAGTTCTGCGAGTTCGTCGACAAGATCAAGGGTGGCTCAGTGCCGCGCGAATACATCCCGGCGGTTGGCAATGGCATTACCTCCGCGGTCAAGGGCGGTGGTCGGATGGGCTTCCCGTTCTGCAAGGTCGTCGCCGAACTCTACGATGGCCAGTCGCACGACGTTGACTCGAGCGTCATGGCGTTTGAAGCGGCCGGCGTGCTCGCATTCCGCAAGGCGTCGGAAGGCAACTCGCTGCTGCTGGAGCCGATCATGAAGATCGAGGTCGAGGCGCCGGAAGACAAGACCGGTGACGTCATCGGTGACCTTTCGAGTCGTCGCGGTGTGATCGAAGAGATGGTCACCAAGCCTGGTGGCATCTCCTACGTGACCGGCAAGGTTCCGCTGAGCGAGATGTTCCAGTACTCGACGATGCTGCGTTCGCTGACGCAGGGCCGCGGCACCTACTCGATGGAGCCTGCGAGCTACGAAGCGGTGCCGCCGAACATCGCCGAGAAGGTGCTCGAGGACCTCAGCAAAGACTAGTCTCCCGCTGTCGCGCTGGGCTAGCCCAGCAGCTTGATGCCCTCGTGCGCGAGGGCGAGCAGCACACACGGCTCGCCGCCCGGAACCCCCGTGGCGCGCGGGCCGTGTTCCGTTCCGGCCTCGTAGGTGACAATCTGCCCCTGCTCGTAGGTGCCGAGTTCGTCTTCGTAACCGCCTCGAACGACCAGCACTTCTTCGGTGTTGGTGTGACGATGGGGCGGGTAGCCGCAGTCCGGCTCCATGCGGATCAGCGCCAAAACGCGCTTGCTGCGCTTGTCACTGGCATAGAAGTGCACCGCGATGCCGGGATAGCGCGTCGACTGCCACGGGATCGTGTCGAGCTCCATGGCCAACCAGGGTATCGTGATTGCAACCGATGCCCAACCGTCAAGAGAGCTGGTCGATCTCGATCGAGAAGGACTACCTGAAGTTCAGTGCCGCGCACTTCCTGATCTTCCCCGACGGCACTGCCGAGCGTCTGCACGGGCACAACTACAAGGTCTACGTCGACCTGCATACCGAGTTGGATGAGCACGGCCTGGTGCTCAACTTCCAGGAGATCAAGCCGCTGGTGCGTGCTCTATGCGACGAACTCGACGAGCACCTGCTGATTCCCGGCCAACACCCCGTGTTGACCGCGGAGCTCAAGGAGCAGCACTACGAGATTCGCTACCAGGAGCGCTACTACCTGATCCCGAAGGACGAGGTCATCGTGCTACCGATCAGCAACTCTAGCGCCGAGAACCTGGCGGCCTGGTTTGGCCGCGCGCTGCGTGACCGCATCCAGGAGAAGTGGCCCAAGCTGTCCATGAGTCAGATGTCGGTCGGCGTGGAGGAGACGCCCGGCCAACGCGGTGTCTGGACCGTTCGAGACTGATCACACTTGGTGGCTTGGCTGTTGGTGGCAGCCGCCCAATCCCGCGCTATCGACCCGCGCTATCGA
>JAPYTD010000049.1:21264-35651 GCA_029936315.1 Planctomycetota bacterium
CCCGCGCTATCGACCCGCGCTATCGAATCGGGTAACCGTGCAGCCAGCGCGCCGGGCCGTCGCCAGTGTTGCGCACGGTGTGGCGCGTGCGGGCCGGGATCATCAACTCGTCGCCCGCCTGCATGCGCACGGCGTCGCCATCGAGTTCGATTTGGCAGGCGCCTGCCAGCAGGAAGATCATCTCGTCCACGTCGTGTTCGAAGTCGTTCCAGACCTGGCCTGGTGCATCGATCCAAAGTTCGCAAGTGAAGCCGCGGCTCTTCCAGTCGGCTTGTACGGAGTCGAGGTGTGGTGTGGTGGATTGCATCGTGACGCCTCCCGAACGTCTGACGCGTAGTGGTGGATTGGTGGCCGTCGACTGCGGTCGGCCGAAGGATAGCATCCTGTGTTCCGTATAGGAAGCGCTTGCCCGGTCAGACGGCGGGGTGGTGTTGCGCGGTGCAAGAGCTCGAATCTCCTGGCGACAGGGGTGGGGTCTAGGCCGGCCGTGGTGTTGCCGACGGGTGTGTTTCTAACCTCCGTGCTAGGAAGGTAACTCCAGCCTGCTCCAGGATGGGTGTTGTTCCCTTGTCGCAAACGCTGGTGCCAACCAGGGTTTCGATCGTTGGCAAGCTGGTTTGCAGCCGTGGGGTCGAACCCCCAAGCCAATTGGCGGGTTGAAGTGGGGTCCGTACAGAGGCCGAGACTGGACAAGCCAGTCTCGACGAATATTGCAGGTGGGGCATGGGGCACCACCCATAATAGTTCCGACCTCCGGATCCCGCGCAAGCGCGAGACGTGCTGGTCAGCTCGCTGACCGGCCAGCAGCACCAAGAGCTTTCGCTCCGGAACAGACCCCTCTGATTCGCGATGCCGTCTCGGCGTCCGAGATGCTCGCGCAGGATCCAAAGGACGGGAAAGAACCCCGTAGGGAGGCATGGTCCCAACGGAACACCCATGAGACGCACGAGAGGCAGCTGCAGGTTCCGTTGCCGTAGTCAAAAAAGTCCGAGATCGCTGCACGTCGTCGTCGAGCGATCTCGCTCGCACCAGCGCAGTTACGCCGGTGGTATGAGAATCAGGGCGTTCTTGGGCCGTGCCCGGCGGCTCGAGTTACGGCAGCTGCAGTGGCGTTTGGTCGCCAGTCTTGGCCAGCTGCTGGATGTGCGCGTGCACCTGCTTCGCGCGCTTTATGCACTGGTCGCTGTTGTGGTACTCGTAGCGACCAAAGCGTCCGAACGTCAGGTAACCACTCTCATCAAACCACTTGCGCACCCTGGCGACGCGCGCGGCGAACTCGAGGTCCTGGTCGATGTAGGCAAACTCGTTGTTGCAGGCTTCCAGCAGCACGATCTGTTCTTGGCGCAGGATGCCCGCGTTCTCGAGGCCGGCGGCTACCGATTGCAGCCACGCTTTGTCATCGTGGCGATGTTGGCCTCGGTGGGTCACTTCGGCCAGGAAACAGCCGTGGCCTTCGGGCGCGTTGAACTTGGAGTAATTGCTGTAGTAGGTGACGCGATTGGTTGGGCCCTGCTCTTCGAACGGCAGGTAGATCCAACTGAGGTCCGGCATCGGCTCGTCGAGCTTCACTCCGATCATCACATTGATCAGCGAGATCGGCTTCAGAGCCTGGATGTCCTTGCGGATGTTCTCGGGGATGTCCTGGATGGCGCCTTCGATCTGCGGCAGCGGCACGGTGTTGACCACCAGGTCGTAATCGTTGCCGTTGACCTTGAAGCCGCCCGCGGTCTTCTCGACGCGCTGCACTTCGATATTGCACTGCAGGTCGAAGCCACCATCTTGAACGGTGCCCTTGACCATGGCTTCAAAGCCGCCGTGCAGCGGGAACCAGAACACCGATTGGTGGGTGTAGCCCTCGGTGTCGACGCCGATCGACGAGCGCAGGATGTCTTCAATCGGCGCTTCGGGCACGCGGCCCGCGACCCAGTCACTCGCCATCGTGTTGAGGTCGCGCTCCCAGACTTTCTCGTTGTACGGAACCATGAATTGGCGCGCGAAGCCGTCGCCCATGCGCCATTGGATCCAGTCGCCGAAGCTCTCCGGGCACGGCTTGCCCATGCGGCGCTCGACGTAGGCTTCGATGTAGCCCGTCATGCACTCGACGTTCGCTTCTTTGGTCAGGTGCCCGACGCCATTTTCGAACGGGTAGGGTACCCAGCGGTCGTGCCAGCGAATCTTGGTGTTGCGCACGGTCTTCTGGGTGCCCGCCTCGCCGCCGGCGCGGTCGATTTGCCACTGGAGCACTTCCTTGTCTTTTGAGAACAAGATGTGGCCGCCAGCTTCGTCGAACGTGAAGTCGCCGTACTTGCGGCTCTTGCACAGGCCGCCGGCCCGCTCCGTCTTCTCGATCACCGTCACATTGTGACCATCTGCAGCGAGCATGCGGGCGAGGGCGCAACCGGAGATGCCGCCACCTAGGATGGCGATCTTCACGACAGGGACTCCATTCTCAAGCGAGGCATTCGGGCAAGGATACTACCGCGAGCAAGCGCCGACAGACGAGATGAAAGCGCACGAGACTTCGTCGCGGGCTTGCTTGATAGTGTCGCGCCCTTGGTGACGCAGGAATCCACAAGTCCCGATTCGGTTCCACTAGATCGCAGGCGCGAGAGCATGGCGGTGTTGGCGCTGGCGATGTCGGCGTTTGTGCTCAACCTCAACTCGAATGTCATGGGCGCGCTGTTGCCGTTCTTGCAGGGCGAGTTCGGGTTCGACAGCAGGGGCGGCGTGTGGTTGCTGGCCGCCGCTGGCATCGGTTCTGCTGGGGGCGCGTTCTTCGTCGCCGACGTGGCGCGCAGCTTAGGTCGGCGGGCCGTGCTGGCCGGCAGCCTGACACTGTTTGTGGTGGCCAGCCTGCTGCACGCCCTGGTGACCGATTACTGGCCGCTGCTGGCAATGCGCGTGCTGGGCGGCTTCGCAACGGGTCTGGCTTACGCGACTGCGTCGGCTGCCGCGGCCGACATGGCGCCTTACGAGCGCCGCGGCGCGATCATGGGGCGGTTCAACGCGGGTATGTTCCTCGCGATCCCGCTCGGGTTGCCGCTCGCAGTGTGGCTGGCGGCCGAGGGCTACTGGGCGACGACGTTCCTGGTGCAGGCAGCGATTGGCGCGATTGGCGTGGTGATGTCGTTGCGATTCGTGCCCCCCCTGCCGCCAACCAAGGCCGCCCGCCGCTGGCAGCTGCTCAAGAACGGTGGTGTGGTGGCAGTGCTGATCGCGACGATGCTGCACGTCGGCTCGTTCTTCACGGTCGTGCAGATGGCGACGACGTGGTTGGATTCGTCCGGCATCGTCGCCAAGGAAGACCAGATCTGGGTGTGGATCGGGCTCGGTTTGCTATCGGTCGTCGGCAGCGCCGGGTTTGGCCGCATCTCCGATCGCGTCGGCAAACGAACCTTCGTGTTGGTCATGTCAGCGATCCTGGTCGTGTGCTTCCTGGCGTTGAGCCTCGCGCCGTCGCCACCGTGGTTGCTCGCGATCGGTTGCCTGCTGGCGATTGCCGCGGCGGCGCGAACCGGACCGCTGCAAGCGCTAGTTTCGGGCCTCGTGCCGAGTGAACAGCTTGGTGCCCTGATGGGGTTGCGCGGTTTCTGCATGCAGCTTGGCGTCTTCCTGTTCGCGATGGGGGCGGCGCAAGTAGCCCAACAGCTCGACTTCCAGGCCGTGTTGACCTTGGCCGCCGGCTGCCAGTTCTTGTCCTACATCGCGATCCGGATCGGCGTGCGCGAACCGGCCCCAAGGAGCTGATCCGCCCTAGGAGTACCTGGCACGGCACCGTCACCCTTGGCAGGTCGGGCACCAGTAGGTGCTGCGGCCTTGCTGGGTGGCGTGTTTGATTGGGGTCTTGCAGCGTGGGCACGGCAGGTCTTTGCGTTCGTAGACGCAGAGTTCTCGGGCGAAGTAGCCGGCGTCTTCGGCGACGCCGACGTAGTTGCGGATGGTGGTGCCGCCGGCTTTGATGGCGGCGGATAGAACATGGCGCACGGCTTTGGCCAGCGCGGTGCACTGCAATTTGGTCAGCGACTTGGCGGCCCTTCTTGGTCGCACGCCGGCGTACCAACAGGATTCGCTGGCGTAGATGTTGCCGACGCCGACGAGCAGATGACCGTTCATCAGCAGCTGCTTGATCGCGACCTTGCGGTTGCGAGTGATGCGGTGCAAGAAGGCGCCGTCGAACGCGGGCTCGAGTGGTTCTTGGCCGAGGTCCTTGAGGCGTGGGTGCTCGGCGAGCGCGTCGAACTCGGCGACGTCTAGCGCGCCGAACCGGCGGGGGTCGATGAAGCGCATCAGGCGGTCGCCGAAGTCCATGCGCCAGTGTTCGTGCTTGCGGTATTCGGGGCGCATCGCGCGCGGCCCAATCGGGTCGACGATCAGGTTGCCGGTCATGCCCAGATGGATCAGCGCGGTCGGGGCCTTGGGGCCGTCGAATTGCACGAGCAGGTACTTGGAGCGGCGTTTGACGCTGGTGCATTTGCGGCCGACGAGGCTCTGCAGAGCCTTCTTGGGCATGGGCCAGCGGAGGTCGTCGCGCCGCAACTCCAGGGTGCGTAGGCGCCGGCCGACCAGGTGCGGTTCGGCGCCGCGGCGAACGGTCTCGACTTCGGGTAGCTCAGGCAACGCCTGTTCATCCTCGCCTACCGCGCAGGGAATCCCTAACATCCTTCGCCGACAACGCCCACTATGGAAACCGACCCGCCAATTGAAGCCCTGCATCACATCGGGGTCGCCGTTCGCTCGCTCGACGAGGCTCTGCCGAAGTGGACCGATGGTTTCGGCCTGAAGTTGCAGTCGATAAACGAAGTCCCAAGCGAGATGGTCAAGGTCGCGGTGCTGATGGCTGGGCAAACGCGCATCGAGTTGCTTGAGCCGACCAGCGAGGACTCGCCGGTCGCAAAGTTCCTCGACAAACGCGGCCCCGGTATTCATCACCTCGCCTTCCAGGTCGGGGACTGCTTGAAGAAGATCAATGCGTTGGCTGCTGCTGGGGCCCCGATGCTCAACACTACGCCCGACCCGGGCGCGCACGATTGCAAGGTTGCGTTTGTGCACCCCAAGCATCTCGGCGGTGTGCTCGCCGAACTCGTCGAAGACCCGCACGCATCGAAGTAGCTTGACTCGGCAGAATGCAGACGTGCAGAATGAATCCCGGCCAGAAGACAAACCTCCATGACTGACCCAAACAAGAAGCTGCAAGAGCTGCGCGATCGTTCGCTGCTCGGCGGTGGCGAGAAGCGGATCGCCGCGCAACACGAGCGTGGCAAACTGACGGCACGCGAACGCATAGATCTGCTGGTCGACGCGGGTACGTTCGTTGAGATCGATCGCTTTGTTGCGCACCGGTGCCGTGACTTCGGCATGGACTCGGACAAGAACACAATCCTCGGCGATGGCGTCGTCACCGGCAGCGCCCGCATCGATGGCCGACCGGTCTACCTGTTTGCGCAAGACTTCACGGTCTTTGGTGGCAGTCTGTCGGAGACCCAAGCCCAGAAGATCGTCAAGGTCATGGACGCCGCCATGAAGATGGGGGTGCCGATGATTGGCCTGTGCGATTCGGGCGGTGCCCGCATCCAAGAAGGAGTCGTGTCGCTTGCCGGCTACGCCGACATCTTCCTGCGCAACACCCTCGCCAGCGGAGTGATCCCGCAGATCAGCGCGATCATGGGGCCGTGTGCCGGTGGCGCGGTGTATTCGCCGTCGATCACCGACTTCATCATGATGGTCGAAGGCACAAGCTTCATGCACATCACCGGACCCGACGTGGTCAAGACGGTGACGCACGAGGACACCACCAGCGAAGAACTCGGCGGCGCGCGCGTGCACAGCGAGGTCTCCGGCGTGGCGCACTTCACCGCGCCGGATGATGCGGCATGTTTGATGCAGCTGCGTGAGCTGTTGTCGTTTCTGCCGCTCAACAACGGCGAAGACCCGCCGTTCTGTGCCACCAGCGACGACCCCAACCGCATGGACGAAGAGCTCGACACGATCGTGCCCGAGTCCAGCGACCAGCCCTACGACATGAAGGGCGTCGTCAAGCATGTCGTCGATGATGGCAAATTCTTCGAAGTGCACGCCCGCTACGCCAAGAACATCCTGGTCGGCTTCAGTCGCCTCGGTGGCCGTGTCGTTGGCATCATCGGCAACCAGCCGGCGCACCTTGCTGGCGTGCTCGACATCAAGGCGAGCATCAAGGGCGCGCGTTTCGTGCGCTTCTGCGATGCGTTCAACATCCCGCTGCTTTGCTTCGAGGACGTGCCCGGCTTCCTGCCGGGAACCGAGCAGGAGTGGGGCGGCATCATCACGCACGGCGCGAAGTTGCTATACGCGTTCTGCGAGGCGACGGTGCCGCGCATGACCGTGATCACGCGCAAGGCTTACGGCGGCGCTTACACCGTCATGAACAACCGTCACATCCGCGCCGACTTGGTGGTCGCGTGGCCGCAGGCGGAGATTGCCGTCATGGGTGCCGAGGGCGCCGCAAAGATCGTGTTCCGCAACGATATCAAGGCGGCAGATGATCCCGCCGCGGAAGAGAAGCGTCTGGGCGTTAGCTACAAGGACAAGTTTGCCAACCCTTACCAGGCAGCGGCGCGTGGCTACATTGATGATGTCATCGATCCCCACCGTACCCGTCCGGTGTTGATTCAGGCGCTCGAGTTGCTGCGCAGCAAGCGCGACACCAACCCGACGAAGAAGCACGGCAACATACCGCTGTAGTAGCCGTAGCCGCCACTGAGCAACTCGCGCTACGCCGAGAACACGCCTTCTCGCCAGCGCGGCCTCAACCCGTCAGTTCATGGGGGTGATGACATCCTGTGGCGTGCATGCATGCTCCAGCTGGGTTGGTTCCTGCCCGACAACGGCATGAGATTGCTTCGGAGCAGTCAGAACGCAAAGCCAATCCTGGCGTCAGATACGGCCCTGCAGATACAGTGCGCCCTCACCCTCACCCTCATCTCAACTGCGCACGTAATTGATGTCCACTTCGAACGACAGGCTAGTTTTCTGGGGCTGCTTCATTGCACTCATCACGACTGCATTCGCATTCATTACCCGTGCGTTTCTCGTCAACATACCGGACCTGTGGCCCGCACAGTTCGGCTTGGACAATGTCCAGGGGCAGGAGTTGTTTGGTGCCGGCATCTGGCCGTTTGCGATCAGCATCATCTTGTTCAGCCTGATCATCGATCGCATTGGCTACCGCGCGGCGATGGTCTTCAGCTTCGTGTGCTACGTGGTCTACGCGTACATGGCATTGCAGGCTTACGGAATCGTCAACGCCGAAGGGCTTGATGAGGCTGGTCTCGTCGTGGCTCAGGGTGATGCCTACAACTATCTCTACTGGGGGTCGGTTGTTCTGGGGCTTGGTAACGGCACCGTCGAAGCCTTCATCAATCCGGTGGTGGCAACGATGTTCCGCCGGGAGAAGACGAAGTGGCTCAATATCCTGCACGCGGGTTGGCCTGGCGGCCTGGTGCTCGGTGGCATCCTTACGATCTTGCTTGGCACGCAGGTCTCCGAAGACTGGCGCGTCTTGATCTATCTGATCGCCTTGCCGGCGATCGTCTACTTGCTGATCCTTCTGTTTGTGCGCTTCCCGGTCAATGAACGCGTTGCTTCAGGGACGTCCTATCGCGAGATGCTCGGGGAGTTTGGAGTCATTGGCGCGGCCATCGCGGGCTTCTTGATCGTCAAGCAGCTTGGCTTGGTGTTCGAGTGGTCCGATGGCGTCATCTATGGCGTGCTCGTGGCACTGGTGGTGGCCTACGGCGCCTACTGCCGATCACCGGGTCGACCCCTCATGGTCTTCCTATGCATCGTGATGATGCCGCTTGCCACAACGGAGTTGGGCACAGATGGAGCAATCACCGGGATCATGGAACAGCCGCTCAAGGAATTGGGACAGAACCCGTTGTGGGTTCTCATCTACACGTCGGCGATCATGTGTGTGTTGCGGTTCTTCGCTGGTCCGATCGTGAAGCGCCTGACGCCGCTGGGGCTGTTGGCAACGAGCGCGGTCCTTGCCACCCTCGGATTGTTTGCTTTGTCGCAAACCGTGTCGGTGTTCTGGATCTTCGCAGCTGCAACGCTCTACGGCCTTGGCAAGACCTTCTTCTGGCCGACGACACTGGGCGTGGTATCGGAGCAGTTTCCCAAGGGTGGTGCGCTGACTCTCAACGCGATCGCCGGCATTGGCATGCTGACCGTTGGTATCATCGGCGGGCCGTTGATCGGTGAGATGCAGGAGAATGGCGCCAAGGCAGCAATCGAGCAGGAGATGCCAGACGTGTACGCGACCGTTTCTACGCCCAACAAATACTTCTTGGGTGACTATACCGCGGTAGACCAAAGCAAGGTCGATGCGCTGCCCGCGGAGGAGGGTGCCAAGGTGAACAAGGTCGTGACGGCAGCCAAGCAAGGTGCTCTCGCATCGATGACGATCTTCCCGTTGATCATGCTGGGCTGCTACCTCGGCTTGATCCTCTACTTCCGCGGACGCGGTGGCTACAAGCCGGTCGAGATCGAAGGGCAGGAGAGCTCTCACTAGCTCGGCGCGTGGCCGGCGACTCGTCGGCCTTGGTTATCGAACCAAGGCTCTGCCTTGGCTCAAACCAAGGCCTGGTACGCGAGATTGCCGCAACAGAAGCGAGCGGCAGCGGGCGAATTGTGCCCGCGCTGCTGCTAGAGGTCGATCGTGCGACCCTCGCGAGCGGATTGGTCCGCTGCGAGCACGATGCGCAGACTCGAAACCGCATCGGTGATGTGGTCGCTCAGGTCGGTGTCGTTCTTGATGGCTTCGAGCAAGAACTCCTGCTCGCGCAGGCAAAGACCATCGTGGTCCGGCTCATCGGTTGTGTCGATCCACTCGTCCTTGCGGGTGAACTCGTCGTTTGCGTCACGGTCCTGGTAGTGCACCCGCAGCGAGTTGGTCGCAGTATGCGAGTCGACGTCTGAGCTGTCGCTGCCGCGTTCGCCTTCGCGGTCGACGATCGAGACGCAGCCCTTTGGTCCGATGACGTCCTTCACGAAGTAGGCGACCTCGCTCATCATTGGACCCCAGCCAGCTTCGTACCAGCCGACGGACCCGTCTTCGAAGGTGACCTGCAGTTGGCCGTAGTTGTACATGCCTGGCTTCAATTCGTCCGACAGGCGCGCTTGCACGGCACTGACACGGATCGGGCGGCTGCGGGTCATCTGGCACATGACGTCGACGTAGTGCACACCGCAGTCGACGATCGGTGACATGGAGTCCATCAACGCCTTGTGTGTTGCCCAGTCCTTGCCGCAACTCTGCTGGTTGAGGTTCATGCGCATGACCAGCGGCTTGCCCAGAGTCTGTGCGACTTCGATGAACTTCTGCCAAGCGGGGTGCACGCGCAGGATGTAGCCGACGACGACCTTGCGGTTGTGCTTCTTCGCGAGCGCGGCGATCTCCTCCGCCTCGGCGACAGTTTCGGCGAGCGGCTTCTCGATGAAGATGTGGCTACCACCTTCTATTGCCGTGCGCGCCATTGCCGCGTGCGTGTCGGGATACGTATTGATCGACACTACATCCGGCAAGGTCGCCTTGTAGGCGGCTTCGAAGTCCGAGAACGTGGCGATGCCGCCGAGTTCTTGCGACAGCTTGTCCCGGGACGCTTTGCCGCGCGCGACGAGGCCGACGACCTCGAAGTCATCGAGTTGCTGGTATGCGCGGGCATGGGAAGAACCCATGTTGCCGCAGCCGACGACGAGAACGGTCAGTGCTGCCATGCCCCCGTTCATACCGTGGGGGCGGCGCGCAACCCAGCTTGCGGATTCGTCCTTGCGGGGCCGCCTTGCCTTTTGCTGCCCAGACCGGATCGTAGGTTCCAAGCCGGCCAGTGGATCGTTACCGTCTTTGCCCCCGTGATGTCCCCAGTGTCTCCAGCCCACCGCCGATGCCTCTTTTCCGCCGCATCCTGATCGCCAACCGGGGCGAGATCGCGCTGCGCGTGATCCGTACCGCCCAGGAGATGGGCATCGAAACGGTTGCCGTTTATTCCGACGCCGATCGCACTGCGTTGCATGTTCGCAAGGCTTCGCGGGCCGAATACATCGGTGGTAGCAAGCCGGCGGAGAGTTACCTCAACGCCAAGCGCGTGCTCGAAGTTGCCAAGCGCACCGGTTGCGATGCTCTGCACCCGGGCTACGGCTTCCTCAGTGAGAACGCTGCGTTTTCCGAGGCGTGTGAGGCGGCCGGCATCACGTTCTTGGGCCCTGGGCCGGAAGCGATCCGTTCGATGGGGGACAAGGTTGCCGCGCGCAACATCGCCTTGAAGGCTGGTGTGCCGTTGGTGCCGGGCCTGGAGGAAGACGTCAGTGAGGAACGTCTCGTCGCGGCTGCCAAGCAAGTTGGCTACCCGGTCATGCTCAAGGCTGCGAGCGGTGGCGGTGGCAAGGGCATCCGCATCGTCGAGCAAGAAGGTGACTTGCTCGAGGCCTTCCGCATGGCGAGTGCCGAAGCGCGCGGTGCGTTTGGGGACGACCGCATCTATCTTGAGAAGTGCGTGATTGAGCCGCGCCACGTCGAGATCCAGATCATGGCCGACAAGCACGGCAACGTCGTGCACTACGGCGAGCGCGAGTGCTCGGTGCAGCGTCGCCATCAGAAGCTGGTCGAAGAGTCTCCCTGCTCGGTGTTGACCGATGAGATGCGCGAGCGGATGGGCGAATCGGCCTGCGCCCTGGCGCGCGCAGTCGGCTACGTCGGCGCCGGCACGGTTGAGTTTCTCTACTCCAACGACCAGTTCTACTTCTTGGAAATGAACACGCGCCTGCAAGTGGAGCATGCGATCACGGAGGAACGCTACGGCGTCGACCTCGTGCGTGAGATGATCCGCATTGGCGCTGGCGAGAAGGTGTCGCAACCTGGGACACCGCGCGGCCACGCGATCGAAGTGCGCATCAACGCCGAAGATCCCGCGACCTACTTTCCGTCGCTGGGCCGCATCGAGCGACTGGGCTTCCCCGGTGGACCTGGCGTGCGGCTCGACGCGGCGCTCTATCGCGGTCTCGAGGTGACGCCCTACTACGATAGCATGCTCGGCAAGCTGATCGTGTTTGCGGCGGATCGCGAGCAAGCAATCGCTCGCTGCATTCGCGCGCTGCGTGAACTGCGCATCGTTGGCGTCATGACGTCGCTGCCGGTGGCGATGCGCACGCTGCAATCGAAAGAGTTCGTTTCGGGCAACTACGACACAAGCATCCTGGAACGCATCGACACCACGAGCTTCGCCCACAAGGAGGTTGCCATGTTGTCGGCGGCGGCCTCGCGCTTCCTGGCGGCGGAAAAGGTCGGTGCGGCAACGGCCGCCGCGACCGGCACTGCGCCGGCGGCGCCAGCCTGGGCCGTACTTGGCCGCCAAAAGCGTCTGTGGAGGACGCGATGAAGTACCTGGCTCGCATGGGCGACGACGAACGCGAATACACGTTCGAGCGGCGCGGAGACCTGTTGATAGCAACCTGTGGCGACCGCGTGCTTGAGATTGGTCTCGCTCAGGTCGGCGAAGGCGAGGCGTTGTCGTTGCTCATCGACGGCGAGAGCTTTGACGTCGTCGCCGACATTTCGGGCCGCGACGTTTCGGTGCAGGTGCGTGGCGAACGCTATGAAGTGCATGTCGAGGACGAGCGCGAACGTGCCGCTGCCGAAGTCGCCGGTAAGAAGCAGGGCGGCAAGCGCGAACTGCGGGCGTCGATGCCGGGCATTGTCGTCGAGGTGCAGGTCGCAGTCGGCGACGCGGTCGAAGAAGGCCAGACCTTGGTCGTTCTCGAGGCGATGAAGATGCAGAACCCGCTTGCGGCCGAAGCGTCTGGCAAGGTGACGCGTTTGCTCGTCAAAGCTGGCGATGCCGTCGCCAGTGGCGCCCTTCTCGCCGAGATCGAATAGCCCCCCGCAGACCCTTCCGCCAGTGAAGGGGATAATGCTGTGTCAGGAACAGCACGTAAGCTTCGGGCAGAGGGCTACGGGTCGTCTTGCGAGGAGCGCAACGTCAGGCTCATTTCGTGGCTCGTGCCCGGTGCCAGCGTGATCGCGTGGTCGCCTACGTTGGCAGATTCGATGCAGCAGAAGCTGCGCCAGTCGTCCGCCTGCATCTGGGACAGGCGCGCGGTCTTGGTGGGCCATGGGTTCCACACGATCGTCGATCGTGAGTTGCTGGTATGCAGCGTGACGGTGCGGCCCAGAGTCTTGGCGTGCAGCGACAACTCGTCTGGCACATCCTGAAAGACGCGATCGGTTTCGGCTCGGAATCGCAGCGCCGCAGTGTGGTCCCATTCGCCTTCGGGTTCGCGGGCGTGCTCTAGGAAGGTGACGTTCTCCAGGCCGTGCACCGAGGCCTCATGGACATCGCCGGCGGCGAAGTAAGTGTGCAAGGCTTGCTCAAACGAGAACGTGTCGTCGCCCGTGTTAGTGACCGTCATCGTGATGCCCAGGGTCTCGCCCAGCGCGACCGTCAACTCGGCGCGGAACGCGTGGTTCCATAGCTTGCGCGTCGCTTCCGTGTCGGAGGTTTGCAGCGTGACCTGTGACACCTGTTGGTCAACACGCTGCCAATCGACGCTGCGCGCGAAGCCGTGCGCCGGAAGTTCTTGGTTGCTCCGATGGTCGCCAAACCACGGGAACACCAGGGGTACGCCACCGCGCACTGGTTTTCCGGCCTCATACTTCGGTTCGCTGGCAGTCCACAGCACATCGCCGTGCTCGGTGTGCCAGCTCAGCACCTGGGCTCCGGTGAGTGAGATCAGCACGCGTTGGCCGTTGGCTGCGAGCTGTAGTGCTGGACGTTGCCCTTGATCGACAATCTGATGCACTCCGGGCACGGTTGTCGGCGCTGCTTGCTTGGCGCACGTTGCGCAGATGCAGGCGACGCCGCGCGCCTGTTCTGGCAGGCAGTCGAGCACGGCTTCAGGAATTTGCACGCTCTTGCACCAGCACGGGGGCCCAGCCGCGGCATCGCCGGCAGCAGAATTGGCGCACTGGTTGTCGCCGCCGCAGAGCGGGCAGTGATCGTTCGGATACTGCCCCGCACGGGTTGGGATCGAGTCGGCCTGGCTCATGGGCCGCACCATACCAGGGGCGGGCCCGTGGCAGCCTAGCCCTTCATCTGCTTCAGTTTGGCAATTGCGTCGAGCACGTTCTCGCTGGCGACGTTGCGCTTGCCGGTTGCGTAGCCGTCGCCTTGCTTGGCGTCGCTCATGCTGGCAGTGGTGTTGCCCGTCGAGGTGCTGGTCGTCGGTCTTGCCGGCGCCGCTGGTGCCGTTCGCGCTGTGGGTGCATTGGCGGTCGGAGCAGCGCCGTTCTTCACGGCTGCCTGAACCTGAGACATGGCGGTTGCTACTCCGGCCAACTCGCGTTGCATGTCCCGAACCGAAGTCTCGAGATCGGACAGGTTGCCGCCACGCATCTGCTCGAGGCACTTTGTCAGGCCTTGCGTCGCGTCGGCGAGGCCCTGTTGCAGGTCGGCGGTTGCGGCCTTGACGGTGTCGCCACGACCAAGCGTCTCAAGCTGCGCGCCCATTTCCATGCAGGCGTCTTCGACGCGCACGAGGCTCTTGTGTGCCTCGGAGTCATCGAGTCGCTGTGCGACGGCTGCGATCGAGACGTCGAGCTTGCTGATCTGCTTTTGCAGTTCGCCGAGGCCGGTCGCGTCGCCGCCCGAACGCACTTGTTGTTCGACGCGGTTGACTGCCTGGCGCGTGCTCTCGGTGGCGCCTTCAACGAGTGTTTTGACCTGCGCGATGCTGCCGGTGAGTTCGGTTCCCTGGCCCGCGATCTCCATCAGAGGCTTGCCATACATCTTGATGGCTTTGGTCAGGTTGTTGATCTTCTGGTCCTGGCGTTGCAGCGACAGCATCAGGTGCTGCACGTCCGGAGCCTCGCCGCTGGCCTGGTTGGGGTTCTCGACGATTTGCGCCAGCGTGTCGCGAAGTTCGTCATCGAAGTCGTGGCGCTGCGCTTCTATCTGGTCGAGGCGCTGTTGTAGCCGCGACGTCCTGCGCATCCCGGTGGCGATGGCGACCAACGCGACGCCGAGAATGACGACAATCTGTGGTTCGATTATTTTTGCCATGGCGGCCGCGGCAGCCGGCATGAAGGCCGTGGCGGCGCCACCGACTGCAACGAGCACTCCGACCAAAAGCAACATGCCGCCCGCCGGTGACCCGGCTGCCGCGCGGTGGCGCTGGCGTATACTGCGAACCGTCGGTCGCGTGGGCGGCGAAGAGGTCCGAGCATCATGCTCTACGGCGTGCTCTTCGTAGTCGTTTTCGTCGTATTCGTCGTCGCAGGCCTGTTCCGACTCGGCGTCTTCGTATTGCGTCGCTTCGTGCGAAGCGCCGTCTTGGCAGCCCGCTTCGTTGTCAGTGTC
>JAPYTD010000050.1:0-23239 GCA_029936315.1 Planctomycetota bacterium
CGGCCGCGAGCGGCCTCGGCAACAGTAGCGACGTGCGATGCCTGCAGGCGGCCGACATCGACAACGACGGCGACACGGACTTGTACGTCGGCAATGACGAGGCGGTGCCCAACCTGTTTATCAACAACGGCAACGGCACGTTCACTGATATGGCCGTTGCATGGGGCCTGTTCCACTCGGTGTCAAACTACAGCGCGTGTTTCGGCGACTACGATCGCGATGGCCTTCTCGACCTGTATCTCGGCGTGCGCTCGGATGAGGGCCTGCTCTCTCCGAATCTGCTCTACCACAATCTCGGCGGCCATTTTCTAGAGGTCGGTGCCGCCGCTGGCGTCGACGACGTGCGGCCGGCATTGGTCGCGATCTTCATGGACTACAACGAGGACGGTTGGCCCGACATCCTCTGTGCGAACGACAAGGGCAATACCTATGGTCCAAACGAGCTGTTCAAGAACAACGGCGATGGCACGTTCTCCGCGGTTGGGCCGCAAACGGGTACGAACATCATGGTCGATGGCATGGGCCTCGACTTCCTCGATGTGTTCAACGACGGCGGCGTGGACTTCTATTGCAGTGACTTGCCCGTCGACCACCTTTTCCAGGTGTGGGATCCGATCACGAACGCATACCTGAACGCGACCGCAACCTACGGGCTTCAGGGCGGTGGGGTCGGCTGGGCAGTCAACTGGCTCGACTACGACAACGATGGGTGGCAAGACCTGCACGTCGTGCAGGCTGACTTCCCGAACTTGCTGTACCGCAACCCGGCCGCTCCGGCCGCCGCGATGGTTCCGTGGAGCAACGAGTCGTTCAACCTCGGGGTCGGCCTGATGTATCGGCAGTTCACTGCCGCGATGGCCGACTTCGACAACGATGGCCGCATCGACATGCTTCAGCGCTTCGCGGCCGGGCCGGCGCCGGTGTTGTCCCCGCAAGGTGCGTCGATCTACCACAACCAGGTGACCGCGGGCAATTGGATCAAGTTCAAGACGCGTGGTACCGTGAGCAACCGCGATGGCTTTGGCGCTGCCTTCGAAGTTCGGACTGGCACGCACCTGCAGCGCCAGTGGGTGCGCAGTGGTGTCGGTTACCAGTCGAACTCCGATCCACGCCTCCACTTCGGCTTGGGCACGGCAACGCAGGTAGACCAGGTCAAGGTCACGTGGCCGTCCGGCCACGTTCAGTACCTGACCAATCTGGCGGCCAACCAGATCATCGAGGTCGTAGAGCCCAAGATCGATCTGGCCGGGCCCGCGACCGTTGGTGGCACGACTACGCTCAACATGTCAGTTCCCGGTGATGAAGGCCTCCCGTACCTGTTGGTGCTGTCGCTGTCGAACATTCCGCAGAACCTCGGTAGTGGCGTGATCCTTCCTGTTTCGATTGATGGGCTGACCAGCCTGACGATCATCCCGGGCAACCCGATCCTGCCCGGTGCTGCTGGCGTGATTGACTCGGCTGGCCAGGCCTCGTCGCCGCTGACGATTCCGCCGCTGCCGTGGTTGGTTGGCCTGACCTTCTACGCCACTGGCATCACCGCGGATACGCCGTCGTTCCCGGTCCTGCGCACGGTCTTCCCGAGCGCCGTGCCGGTCACGATCCAGTAGCGCTGTTGGCTCCGCGGGTGTTCTCGCGACTGGCTGGATCTGCGCTTCATCTGGAGTGTGGGGGTGGCTATCGTGCTTGCCCCCATGAGTGAACTCAACAAGGTGCTGGCGACGTTCCAAGTGAACGGCGAGCCGCACGAAGTGGCATTTGTGCCACACAAGACCCTGCTGGAGGTCCTCCGAGAGGAGATGGCCTTGACCGGCACCAAACACGGCTGCGAACTCGGGGAGTGCGGCACGTGCACGGTCCAGATCGGCGGCATGCCTGTACTCAGTTGCCTGGTGTTGGCTGTAGATGCAGTTGGCAAGGACGTTCGCACCGTCGAAGGGCTCGCCATCGGCAGTGACCTCGCACCGCTGCAAGACTGCATGGCCGATCTCGGGGGGGCTCAGTGTGGCTACTGCACGCCGGGTGTGCTGATGGCGGCGGATGCCCTGCTCAAGGACAACACGCGGCCGACGCGCGACGAGATCAAGGAAGCGCTCGCTGGCAACCTGTGTCGGTGCACTGGCTACATCAAGATCTTCGAGGCGATTGAGTTGGCTGCGGCACGCATGCGCGGGGAAGACGCCGAGCCGAGCAAGGAGTCGATCTATGGTTCTTGATGATCCAGGCCTCAAGCACGGTGCTGCTAGTCCACAAGCGCGCTCGGACGCGCCGTGGCAGCACGACAAGAACAAGGACGAGCTCGAGCACATCGGCAAGCCGATTCGCAAGGTCGATGCGCGCAGCAAGGTAAGCGGCCTGACGCAGTATGCCGACGACCTGACGATGCCGCGCATGCTGCACATGAAGCTCTTGCGCAGCACCATGGCGCACGCTGAGCTTGCCCACATCGATACATCGAAGGCCGCCGAGGTGCCCGGTGTGAAGGGCATCCTGACGGGTAAGGACATGCCGATGCCGTTCGGGATCCTGCCGGTCAGCCAGGATGAGCATGCGCTGTGTCCCGACCATGTTCGCTTTGTCGGCGACCCTATCGTTGCGATTGCGGCGACCGAAGAAGAGATCGCGTGGGACGCGTGCCGATTGGTCGAAGTCGACTACCGCGAGCTGCGCACGATTGGCGGAGTGCATGAGGCCGCGGCCAACGAGGAGCCACGTCTGCACGACTATGGCGTGCGTGGCAACATCCACCGACTAGAGAACCTCGAGTTCGGTGACCTGGCTGATGGCTTCGAGCGTGCTGACCACATTCGTGAAGACACGTTTTGGTTTGAGGGCAACACCCACTTGCCATTGGAGCAGCACGCGAGCCTCGCACACTTCGACAAGGACGGCAAGCTGACGATATGGTCGTCGACGCAGACGCCGCACTACCTGCACCGCGCGTTGGCGCGGGTCTTGCATCCGCTGCCCGCCAACCGCATTCGCGTGATTGCCACCCCCCACGGCGGCGGCTTCGGTGGCAAGAGTGATCCGTTCAACCACGAGATCTGCGCCGCCAAGATGAGCATGTTGACTGGTCGTCCGGTCAAGGTCGTGTTGACGCGCGAAGAGGTGTTCTGGTGCCACCGCGGACGCCACCCGGTGCTGATGCGCAGCAAGATCGGCGTCAGCAAGACTGGCCGCATCACTGCGCTCGACTTCCACAGTTTCTTGGATGGCGGCGCCTATGGTAGCTATGGCACGGCGAGCACGTTCTATACAGGTGCTCTGCAGACGGTGACCTACGCGGTTGAGAACTACCACTTCCGCGGCGCGCGCTTCTTCACCAACAAGGCGCCGTGTGGGCCCAAGCGTGGTCACGGCACGGTGCAGCCTCGCTTCGCCCTCGAAGTGCAGCTCGACAAGGTCGCTTGCGACCTCGGCATCGATCCGGCCAAGCTTCGTCTCGACAACCTCGCACCGCGAGAGTCGGTGACGGCGAACTACCTGCGCATTGGCTCGATGGGCCTCGGCGCTTGCATCGAGAAGGTCGTCGAAGGCTCTGGTTGGCACGAGCGCCGCGGCAAGAAGGAAGTGACCAAGGATGGTCGCATTCGCGGTCTTGGTCTCGCGTGCAGCAGTTACCTGTCTGGCGCGGGCTTGCCGATTTACTGGAATGGTATGCCGCACTCGGGTGTGCAGTTGCAGCTCGACCGTTCGGGTCTATGCACGGTGTTCTGTGGTAGCACCGACATTGGTCAAGGCAGTGACAGTGTGCTTGGTTGGATCGTCGGGGAAGTGCTCGGCATAAACCCGCTCGACATCAAGGTGGTCACCGGCGACACCGACCTGACGCCAGTCGACCTCGGTAGCTACAGTTCGCGCGTTACAGTCATGACGGGCAACGCGGCCATGCAAGCTGCGGAGCGCGCGCGCGAGATTGTCGCGAAGGGCGTGGCCAAGAAGATCGAAGTGCCGGCGTCGCGCCTCGTGTTCGCCGAAGGCCGCGTGTTCGACGCGGAGGACCCGGAGACGGGCATGACCTTCATGGAAGCCGTCGGCATTGCTGAGGCACAGCTTGGCACGATTGGCACGGTCGGCAGCTACACCCCGCCGAAATCCGCGGCCAAGTTCCGCGGCGGCGGCGTTGGTCCGAGTCCGAGCTACAGCTACTCGGCGACGGTTGTCGAGGTCGAGGTCGATCCCGAGACCGGCATCTATCGCGTACCGAAGGTCTGGATGGCGCACGATATCGGCCGCGCGCTCAACCCCGCGATTGCGATGGGACAGATCGAAGGTTCGATCTATATGGGCCTTGGCGAGGCGATGATGGAAGAGATGGCCTACCGCGATCGCTCGCACAAGGGCCAGCGCATCTTCCTGCACAAGATCCCGTCGATGCTCGAATACAAGAGCCCGAGCACGCTCGAGATGCCGGACTGCGTCACCTACATGATCGAAGACCCTGACAAGAACGGCCCGTTCGGCGCCAAGGAAGTTGGCCAGGGGCCGCTACTGCCGATCATGCCGGCCGTCGCCAATGCCGTGTTTGACGCGGTTGATGTGCGTGTCGACGAGAACCCGATTTCGTGCGAGAAGGTCTTCGCTGCGATCCAGGCGAAGAACGAAGGCAAGGATGCGCGCTTCGGTCCCGCGCTGGACGCGACAGGCATCCCCGATGTGGACTTCGGGGAGTCGCTCAGGATCAAGACGCCGTGGCAGGGAGGCGATGGCACCGCCAGCAATGCGCCGTCGCGAACCAAGAAGGCCAAGAAGTAGGAGAACGAAACATGCTGCGCTTGCCAAAGTTCGCCTACCACACGCCCAAGGACGCCGTTGAAGCCGTTCGCATTGCGAAGCAGTACGGCAAGGAAGCGATGTATGTCGCTGGCGGGACGGATCTATATCCCAACATGAAGCGTCGCCACCAGACGCCACAGCAAGTGATCTCGCTGCGCGACGTTCCCGAACTGCACTCGATGGAGGTGCTGCCGGACGGCCGCCTGCAAATCGGTGCGATGGTCACGCTGACCACGCTTGAGCACTACCCGCATCTGTTGGCGCACTACAAGGGCTTCGCGCACGCCGTGCGTGAGATCTCGACGCCGCTATTGCGAAACATGGGCACGATCGGCGGTAACCTGCTGCTCGATACGCGCTGCACCTACTACGACCAGTCGCACGAATGGCGTGAGTCGATTGACTACTGCATGAAGAAGGACGGCGCGATCTGCTGGGTGGCGCCGGGTAGTCCGCGTTGTTGGGCTGTGCAGTCGAGTGATACGGTGCCGGTTGTCTGCGCCATGGAAGCGGAAATCGAGTTCGCCGACGAAGGCGGTTTGCGCACGCTCAAAGCTGATGACCTCTATCAGGACGATGGCATCCAGTACCTGACCAAGAAGCCGGAAGAGCTCCTGACCAAGATCACGCTGCCGGCTCCTGGCAACTGGAAGGCGAGCTACCTGAAGCTTCGCCGTCGCGACACGTATGACTTCCCGGTGCTCGGTGTCGGCGCGTGTCTGTGGTTCGCCGAAGATGGCACCATCGAGAAGGCCAACGTGCGCCTTGGTGGTATTGGCTCGTATGCGATGCCTGCCACAGCGACCGAGAAGCTACTGGTTGGCAAGAAGCTCACCGACGAGTTGATCGCCGATGCTGGTGCGGCCGCGATGAAGCCGGCGCGCACGATGGACAACACCGACCTTGACGTCTACTGGCGCAAGAAGGTCGCCCCGATCTACGTCGCGAGGGCGCTGAAGGCCTGCCTTTAGGCGGGCCAGGGTTGGCGGGCCCCCGCAGCGGCCGTTGCGCTACTAACGCGGTGCCATTTGCTGCACCATCTTCGCGATCCCGGCTACATCCATCGAGAAGCCGGCGCGCCATTGCTCGCCCTTGATGCCGCCGTAGAAGATCATGTTGGCACTATTTGCCTTCGGTGGTTTGGGAGCGCCCATCGCCGTCGCAATGCCTGACATCAGTGCTCCGAAGTCGAGGCGCTCGACGACCATAGGGTTGCAGTCGACCACGCGGTCGAGAGCCGGTTGCACGGCTGCGGACCAGGAGCCAGTTGTTGCATCGAGAGTCTTGGTCGCTGTTTCGGCGCGATCCTTGCCTGATGTCATGATCAACCTGCCATCGCGGACCGCCGTGTGGAGCGTGAGGCCATCGCCAAAGAGGGCCTTCATCGCGGCGTCGGACTCGGCGTTGGCTTGCGGCGTTTCTCCCCCGACCAGTGCCGCGATCTTGGCGAGATCGAAGCCGAGCGTCATGTCGGAGGTCTTGGTCGCGCCCGTCTCGGACGCTTTGGCGTCTTTGACGACCAGGCCAATTTTCTTCATGGCGTCGCTGCTCAGCATCGCCGTCATCTTCTCAACAAATTTCGATGGGCTGGATGGTGCCATCTGGGCTGTCATGCGAATGCCGTCTTCGCCAAACATGTCGCCTTCCAAAGCCATGCCGCCACTCATCAAAGAGTAGATGTCCCGGTACGCGGCCATCAGCTCACGCATGGGAGCCTTGAACTGCTCGGGATAGATGTCGATGGCTGTTGCGACGAGGGCGTCGTAGCGCGGTGCAAGCTTCTCCATGTCCATTTGGAACAGGACTTCCAATGCGCCGTTCCCGGTCATGCCCTTGGCGAGTGGCTTCAGGTCGATCGCCGGCGAGCTCCATCCAGACATGCTGCTGCCGGGCCTTACGTCGAGGGTCGAGTAGAACTCGATCGTGCCGTCCTTGTAATCTAGGCTGATATCGACCGCAGTTGCGGACTGCGTGATGGCGCGCGCAGCATCGGCATACATTTCGGCAATTGCCTCGCCATCGATGCCCGGATTGCTGGTGTCCATCTCATCCGCGATGCTCTTGACGAACAGTTCCAGGCCCGAGTCGATCATCACCTTGTAGTTCTTGGCAAGTGTGCCGAGGTCGCCATGAATGGCAACGGCTCCCGGCTGCATGTTGGCCATGATGGTCGAAGGTGTGGTCGACGGTTCGTACTTGCCGAAGATCGGGATGGCGATGTAGTTGCCCGCTACCGTCGCGGTGACATTGGCCGCGTTGAGCGACTCCAGATACTTGTCAGCATCGGTGGCCGGCACGAGCAACGCAACCGACGGAGGCGTGGCGCGTTTCGAGGTGACCGCCAGCGCGATCGGCAGGCTGCCATCAATCAACCGCGTGTCGCCAAGCGGTAGGGGAGCCATTTGGAGCAGGTCGCGCACGTCAACGGCTTGGTCTGCTTCGCCGGTTGCTGCCGCGATGCTGGCAATGTGACTGTTGATCGTGTCGAGCGACGCGATGCGCACGACGGCAGCGGTGGCGTTCGGCAACAGCTTGGCGATCTGGGCATCCGCGGCTGCGATGGCGGGGTCGATTCCGCCCCCACAGGCGGTCACTGCGATCAGGGTAAGGCCAGCAAACAGGACTGAGCCGCACGGACTCCTCTTGGCATTCGCTCTGCGCATCATTTGCGCAAGGGTAGGAGACGTTCCCTCTCACGCTAGCGGCAACTTCTCGTGGCCGACAATGATGTAGTTGCGGGCGTCAAACCGCGACCCTTCCCCGTTCCAGCGCAGTTGTCCGCGATGCAGCTGCGGTTGCTCTGCTTGTCGATCTTCGAATCGCAGGCGTAGGGTGAAGATGCCAGCCGGAAAGGCCATGTCATGCCACGGGATTGCGTCCGGCGCAAAGAACGCGCACTCAAGGCTCTCGTGTCCGGGAGCAAGTGCATCCGTGCGCATGTGGGCTCGAAACGTCATGTGCAGTTGGGCAATGTGGGTGAGCTCGAGTTGGCTGTGAGGCGCGAGAATCTCGACGTCGGCACCGGCCTCCTCACGGGTCTCGCGGCAGGCGCCTTCCGCCATGGTCTCACCCAACTCGAGAAAGCCGGCCGGGATGGTCCACTTGCCGTGCGCTGGCTCGATGGCCCTGCGGCAGAGCAGTATGTCGCCATCCCGTTCGACGAGGCAGCCAACGACGACTACAGGGTTTTGGTAGTGCACCCAGGTGCAGGACGTGCAGGCGAGGCGTTCACGGTCATCGCCCTCTGGCACGCGCCGTTCGAGTGCATTGCCGCATTCACCGCAGAACTTCATGCCACCATCGTAGCCGGGCTTTGGGGCAGCGAAGCCGGGACATCTTTGCGAGCACGTGCATCCGAGCGGCCCCAGCGACATCATGAAGCAATGCCGCGCCCTCCTCGTTCTGTCAGCTCCGCCAAGAACCCCGCCGTGCAGCGCTTTCGCGATGCGGCTTCGGGTGCAGGAGAGACGATGCTCGCCGAAGGCGTGCGTCTCGTCTGGGAGGCGATTGACGCCGGGCTACAAGTGATCGAGGCGGCTCTCTCGCCGCGTCTAGCGGATCCGCGCTTGCGGGATGCTTTGGCAGAACGAGCAGATTCATTCCTGGAATGTTCTGACGCGATGCTGGCGCGCTTGAGTGCACTGGACACACCGCAGAGTGTCGCGGTGCGCCTGGCACGGCCGCATTACGAGGACGGGGATCTGTTGGGCGAGGAATTGGTACCGTTGGTTGTGGCTGCGGCTGGACTTCGTGACCCGGGCAATCTGGGTGCCGTCGTACGCACGGCGGAAGCGGCAGGTGCTACCGGTTGTCTGACGATTCGAGGTGGTGCGGATCCGTTCCGTGACAAAGCGGTGCGTGGTTCGATGGGATCCGCCTTTCGCCTGCCGGTGCGTCATGGGCTCGACGACGCGGAGGCCATCGCGTTTGCGAGGCATCATCGCTTGCAGATTGTTGTCGCGGACGGCGGCGGTGCGTGCACGCATTCCGAGGCGGATCTGCGCAAGCCGATGATGCTGGTCGTTGGCGCGGAGGCCGCTGGCGTATCGCCGCAGTGGTTGCAGGCTGCGGATCAGCACGTCCATGTCCCGTTGTGTCCGCCGGTCGACAGCCTCAACGTCGCGGTGGCTGCTGGGGTGCTGTTGTTTGAGGCGCGCCGTCAGCGTCATTAGGGCCGAATACGATGACGTTGTTCGGCGAACCAAGCGAAGAACCAGGTGCCAAGCGGCGCGGGCCGTTGCCGCCGTTGGCCGAGCGCATGCGCCCCGCATCGTTGGATGAGTATCTGGGGCAAGAAGAACTGCTTGGGCCGGGACGTTCTCTTCGCGCCGCGATCGAACAGGGAGTGGCTGGTTCGTTGGTGTTGTTTGGCCCGCCGGGCGTTGGCAAGACGACGCTCGGGTTGTTGATTGCCAAGCACGCTGACTTGCACTTCGAACCGTTTTCCGCAGTGTTGTCTGGCGTCGCCCACGTTCGAGCAGCCGTCGCCGATGCCGTCAAGCGGCAGCAGAGCGACGGTCGCGGCACACTGCTGTTCGTCGACGAGATCCACCGCTTCAACAAAGCCCAGCAGGACGCGTTCTTGCCGCATGTGGAGAAGGGCGACATTGTGTTGGTTGGCGCTACGACGGAGAACCCGTCGTTTTCGATCAACGCCGCCCTGCTGTCGCGGTGCCGGGTCGTGCCGTTGCACCCGCTGGTGTCCGAGCAGTTGGTCGACTTGGTTCGCGCCGCATTGATCGACAAGGAACGTGGGCTCGGGGTGCGAGAACTGACGATCCACGACGACGCGGTTGCGAGGCTGGCGGCGTTGGCCGGTGGTGATGCGCGCAGGGCGTTGGTCTGCCTGGAGGCGTGCGCGGCGACGTGTGTGGATGGCGATGCGATCGATGAAGCGATGATCGTCGAAGCGTTCCAGCACCGGACGCTACTCCACGACAAGTCTGGGGCTCAGCACTACGACCTGCTCTCGGCTTTGCATAAGAGCTTGCGCAACTCAGATGTGCAGGCGGCGGTCTATTGGCTGGCACGTTCGCTCGAAGCAGGTGCGGATCCGCAGCATGCCGCTCGACGACTGGTTGCGGTGGCTGCCGAAGACGTTGGTTTGGCCGACCCGATGGCGCTTCAAGTCGCGATGGCCGCAGTCAGCGCCGTGCAATTCCTGGGTTTGCCCGAAGGTCGGCTGCCGTTGACGGAGGCGGTAATCTATCTCGCGGCTGCCCCAAAGAGCAACTCGGTGATCACTGCGATCACGGCGGCCACAGAGGCGGTGCGCAACGGCAAGCAGCACGCGATTCCGCTGCACCTGCGTAACGCGCAGGGTGGCGTCGCACGCGAACTTGGCCACGGCTTGGGCTACATCTATGCTCACGATACCGAGGCAGGTGTTGCGGCCATGCAGTGTTTGCCCGATGGGCTTGTTGGGCAACGGTTCTATCGACCCGGTGAGCGTGGCTTCGAGCAGCGTATTAGCGACCGCATGCGCGACAACGACCAGCATCGTGAGGGGCGCCGTGGTTGACGACGTCTTGTTTGGGGTCGCTGGCTGGTCCTACGCTGATTGGAAAGGCGTTGTCTACCCGCGTGATTGCAAGGACACACTGCGTGCCGTTGCCGAGCGCGTTTCGATGGTTGAGATCAACAGCACGTTCTACGCAGTGCCTTCCGCGAAGAATTGTAGTTCGTGGGTGAGTCGCACAGAGGATCTTGGCACGGTCTTCACGGCCAAGTTGCCGCAGGACTTCACGCTGGACTACTACCGTCAACCCACTCAGCAAGCTGCGGAATAGGGGCCGCGAAGGCGCGGGGCGGGAAGTGACACTGGGGCCTGAGACGGGCCCCTGACACTGGTGCCACGTTTGGGCGTCAATTGCGCTGGTAGCCAATGTGTCATCGAGATGCTCCTGGAGTGTCTCACGAGCGCGACACTATTTGCTCGTGAGGCCCTGTGGGGCCGCTCCAGGACACCTGCCGGGCCACATAGCGGATGGCACGGCGGTTGCTTTAGACGCTGACATCCGGAGACGACCCATGCGCTTCCAACTACCGATCCTGTTTCTAGCTTCTCTGACCCTGGCTTCTTGTGGCAGGGGCAGCCGTCGCGTTGTGGTCGAGCAGCCGCGGCTCGTGTCCGTCCTGGTTGAGGTCTACGACCCTGTGAGCAACCTCGCCTGGGAGAACATCTCGGTTCGCATCGTCGAGGTGGATCACGAATGGTCCGGCTGCACGTGTGTGAACCCGGTCTCGGACGATTGGTTTCTGACTGATGGTTCGGGTCGCGTTCTGCTGGATGAGTATCTCCTGGCGGACTCGGGAGTTGGCTTCCTTGAAGACGGCACGGGTGCGGCAGTTCTTGACCCGGATTTCGACCGCGACGAAGCGACTGTCGTTTTGGAGATCGATGCGGTTGGTTTCGCCCCGGTCATAGTGGAAGTCCCAATATCCTGGCTTGATCCCGACGTCTTCGTCGAGGTCCCGTTCTTCTAGGGTGGTCGAATAACCTAAGGGATCGTGGACAGTCTCGAGAAGGTCTGATCAAGCTTGGCCTACGCGCGCGTGGGCGGCAAACTCGCGGCGTGAGCCGCGACGCCCAATGCGATCCCGCCCTGCATCGTTCCCGCCGGCAGCGGCTGTTGAACGCTCTGGGTGAGGGAGTCTTGCTACTACCCACGGCAACTGCAGCCGCCCGCAATGGTGACGTGCAGCACGAGTATCGGCCGGGGTCGGACTTTCATTACCTGACTGGCTTCCCCGAGCCCGAGTCGGTTCTGGTGGCCTGGCGCATCAACCAGCGCTCGCACCATTCTATTCTGTTCGTTCGCGAACGGGATCGAGAGCGCGAAGTCTGGGATGGGCCTCGATACGGCACGCGTGGCGTAAAAACGGCGTTTGGGGTCGACGAGGGGCGAGCGATCGGCGATCTATCGAAGAACTTGATCGAGTTGGTTCCGTTGCACGGGCGGCTCTTCCACACGCTGTCGGCAGATGCCGCGTTGGATCAGAAGCTGATGGCTGCGTTTGCGCGGGCTCGCTTGCGCCATCGCCGCACCTTGTTGCCGGCACATCCGATCATCTGCGATCCTGGCCCGGCGCTAGCTCACGAACGGCTGACCAAGGATCGTGCCGAGTTGGTGTCGTTGCGCAAGGCTGCGGCCTTGACCGCCAACGGCCACATGGAGGCGATGCGTGTGACCAGGCCAGGGATGTTTGAGTACGAGGCCCAGGCCGCTCTCGAGGCGACCTTTCGCAGTGGCGGCAGCCCGCGTAACGGTTACCAATCGATCGTTGCCAGCGGCCCGAACGCGTGTGTTCTGCACTACCACGAGAACAGCCGCCGCATGCGATCGGGCGATCTGTTGTTGATCGATGCCGGCGCGGAAGTGCTTGGCTGTACGGCCGACGTGACTCGCACGTTCCCGGTGAGCGGCAAGTTCACCGAGGCCCAGGCCGCGGTCTATCGTGTTGTGCTGAGTGCTCAGGCTGCGGGTATCCGCGCCTGCAAGGCAGGAGCTCGTTGGGACAGCGCTCACCGCGCCTGTCTGCGTTCGCTTACGAAGGGGTTAGTTGATCTCGGCGTGCTGCGCGGCAACGTGACCCGGTTGGTCAAGCAAGCGGCCTTCAAGCCGTGGTACATGCATGGCACGAGCCATTGGTTGGGTCGCGATGTGCACGATGTCGGTGGCTACCAGTCGATGGAAGGTGTTGTCGCGACCTTGCCGGTTGCATCGGTACTGACGGTGGAACCCGGTCTCTACTTTGGCAAGCGCGACAAGAGCGTGCCGGAGGCCCTGCGCGGCATTGGCATTCGTATTGAGGACGACGTCCTGGTTACCAAGCATGGACCCGAGGTGTTGACCCAAGCTGCGCCCAAATCCATTGCGGCTATCGAGCGGCTGATGAAGCGCTAGCAGCCACTCGGGGGTGTGCTCACCTACGGTCCGGTTACCTACATACCGGTGCCGCGCACGACGACCCGCACTGTGTGCAGGATCAGCTTGAGGTCCATCCACATCGACCAGTTGTCGATGTAGTACAGGTCCATTTCGACCCATCGCTTGAACGATACGCGGTTGCGGCCATAGACCTGCCAGACGCACGTCAGGCCGGGCTTGATCGAAATGCGGCGACGTTGCCACCACGTGTAGTTGTTGACTTCGCTCGGAATCGGCGGCCGTGGTCCAACCAGGCTCATATCGCCAATCAAGACGTTGAGCATCTGCGGTAGCTCATCGAGGCTGAACTTGCGCAGCAGGCCGCCAATCGTAGTGATGCGCGGGTCGTTCGGAATCTTGAATGCAGGGCCATCCTGCGAACTGGTTGCGCGCAGGAGCTTCTGTTGAGTATGGGTGCCGACCCGCATGGTTCGGAACTTCAGGCAGCTGAAGGGTCGCCCCAACTTGCCGACCCGTAGTTGGCGATACAGGATTGGTCCGGGGCTCGTCAGCTTGACGGCCAGCGCGCAGGCGATGAGCACCGGTAACAACACGATGATGCCAACGGTTGCCCCGACGACGTCGAGCGCGCGTTTGCTGAGGCTAGCCAGCGAAGTCGCCGACATGGCCTGAACCTTTAGGCCCGGTCGTTTGGCGCTCCAGGTCATGCCGACGCGCATGTCGTCGACATCAAGGAACGATGGGAAGTACTGGGTTTGCAGCCCCAGTCCTTCGCAGGTGTTGATCGCCTGGTGCACTTCGCCGGTGATTGCGTCGTTCGACGGGCTTACGAATGCGATGTCGATTCCGTTGTTCCGCAGTGTCTCGGTCAAGTCCGCAACCGGACCGAGCTTGGTCAGGTGCGGCATCGTCTGCGCGTTTTCGTGGGTGAATGGAACGAAGCCAATGAAGTCAACAGCCTCTGTCACGTCACGTGTCGACGATAGGGCGCGGGCACTTGGGCAGGCTCCGACCACGATGGCGCGCATGCGTCCAGTTGCTTGTCCTATGGACGAGAATGACGCTACCAGCCGCACGAGACTCAGCAGAGCGAGGCCGCTCAGAAGCACGAGCCAGATGCTCAGGTTGGGCAGGTCGACTGTCGAGATCGTCAGCACTCCCGCGATTCCCCACGTTGCGGCCCACGACTCGGCGGTGCGCTTAAGTGAAAGCGCGAGGTTGCGGTTGGGCGGGATCAGGTTGACCCCGAGTCGCCGACCAATCAGCAGCCAGATGACGCCAAACACAGTCCAGAGGCCAATGGCCTCGACGATCATGTGTTCCGTCGGCCGTGCATCCGCAGTCCATACCCCAGCGCAACTGAGCGCGGCAAGGATGCAGAGCAGTTCGGCCATGGTGTTGGCCAGACGGCTAGGGGGGCGAGGCATGGGTGGTGGAGCCGAGAGAGTGCGGATCTAGTTCTTTAGTGGGGCTCGTGTTCCGCAAGTTGGCATCGGAATCAATCGACCGCCAGCGCAGTTGTGGGGCAACGGTTGAAGTGTTTTACCGCGGCACCCGTCACAGGCTTTCTGCAAGAAATGCTCTCACAGCCGTCACCGGACGTCGCGGTGCCATGGGAGCTAGCCAAATAGTAGACGTTCGCAAGACGCTGTAGCCGCCACAATTTCGAGGCAGTTTCAGAATGTGTTCTGCAGCCCAAGAAAGCTGCTGCCGTATCCGTTCGACCGCAAGGTTGTGCTCGGCGTGCACGACCTGATGCCGGAGGTGTATTGCAGCAAGTTCAAGACCAGCATCCGTCACCCCGGCATCTGGCCGATTTGGCTCCAGGAATGGGTGTCACACCGGTTTGCCAGTGCCTGTGTGTAGGCAACCGAGCGCTTCCATCATGGGGCGATTGCGCGCCGCGCGGTCCGCGAACGCAATTCGATCGCTTGCATGAACGCCGCAGATACGACGTTGTTCATTGGCCGCCTCACGGGTCGTGAATTGACCGCCAAGGCCCCGCCCGAGCAGCAGTCGGCCTGGCTGCGGGCATCGTTGGTCGACATTCTCCCCGCAACTGGGGCTTCGTTGCGGTTGGTCTGTAGTCGGCGCTCGCCCTAGCATGGTCGCTCCATGAAGATCGTCTGCATCGGTGGTGGCCCGGCCTCGCTCTACTTTGCCATCCTGCTCAAGAAGCGACTGCCCGACGCGCAGATTGATGTCTTCGAGCAGAACAAGGCTGACGACACCTTCGGATGGGGCGTGGTGTTCTCCGACGAGACTCTCGGCAACTTCGAAGCCTCGGATCCCTTGAGCTTCCACAGCATCCGCGAGAACTTCACCTACTGGACCGACATCGACACGTTCTATGGCGGCGCGAAGGTTACGAGCACCGGCCACGGCTTTTGCGGCCTCGCTCGGAAGAAGCTGCTGTTGATCCTGCAGGAACGGTGTCGCGAACTCGGTGTGAACATGCAGTTCGAGCACCTGGTCGAGAACTTCGATGAGTTGGCGGCGAGCTACGATCTGGTGGTCGCCGCCGATGGCGTCAATTCGAAGGTGCGCGATTTGTACGCGGACTCCTTCCAGCCCGAACTCGATTGGCGCAAGTGCAAGTTCGCCTGGTTTGGCACGACCAAGCAGATGTCGGCGTTCACGTTTGTCTTCAAGGAGACGGAGTGGGGTTTGTTTCAGGTGCACGCCTATCCGTTTGAGGAAGGACGAGGCACGTGGATCGTGGAATGCCGCGAGGAAACCTGGCGCAACGCCGGGCTGGACAAGTTGACCGAAGAAGAGTCTGCGGCGTTCTGTCATCGATTGTTCGCGGATCACCTCGAAGGCGAAGAGTTGCTGATCAACCGCTCGTTGTGGCGCACGTTCCCGACGATTCGCTGCGGGTCTTGGCGGCACAAGAACGTCGTCTTGCTCGGTGACTCTGCGCACACAGCGCACTTCTCGATTGGCTCGGGCACCAAGCTGGCGATGGAGGATTCGATCGCGCTGGCGGATGCTGTCTGCGCCAATCTCGACTCTGTGCCACGCGCGCTCAAGGACTACGAAGACGCGCGCCGCATCGATGTGCTCAAGACCCAGCGCGCCGCGCAGACCAGCCTTGAGTGGTTTGAAAACAGCAGTCGCTACCTCGGGCAGAGCCCTGAGCGCTTCGTGTTCAACCTGATGACGCGCAGTAAGCGCATCACGCACGACAACCTCGAACTTCGCGACCCTGCGTTGGTGGCGAGCGTTGACCGCATGGTTGCGAAGGAGAATGGACAGTCGGAGGACACCGCGCCGCCACCAGCATTCTTGCCGCTCCAGATTGCCGACCTGAAGCTACCCAACCGCGTGGTCGTCTCGCCGATGTGTCAGTACTCCGCGGCGGATGGTATCCCAGATGATTGGCACCTCGTGCATCTCGGCAGCAGAGCTGTTGGGGGCGCCGGCCTCGTGTTCACCGAGATGACCAACATCAGCGCCGATGGCTGCATCACATCAGGCTGCGCCGGCATGTGGAATGACGAGCAAGGGGCCGCGTGGCAGAAGGTCGTCGACTTCGTGCACAAGCATTCCGCGGCCAAGATCGGCATGCAGTTGGCGCACGCGGGACGCAAGGCCTCGTGCAGTTTGCCGTGGCAAGGCGACGCGCCTTTGACTACGGGTGCCTGGCCGACGATCGGTCCATCGGCGACGCCATTTGGGGCGCACTGGCCGACTCCCAAAGCGATGGATGAAGCTGACATGGCCCGTGTCCGTGATGGCTTCGTGCAGAGTGCCGAGCGCTGCTTGCGGGCGGGCTTCGACATCATTGAATTGCATATGGCGCACGGCTACTTGCTGTCGAGCTTCCTGTCGCCCCTCAGCAATCAGCGTGCCGATTCTTACGGTGGATCGCTCGAGAACCGCGCCCGCTATCCGCTCGAAGTTGCGCGTGCCGTTCGTGCGGTCTGGCCCGTGGGTAACCCGTTGTTCGTGCGCATTTCCGCAACGGATTGGTTCGATGACGAGCAGCGCGGCTTCACAGTTGAGGAAGCGGTGCAGGTCTCGAAGTGGTTGGGCGAGGCCGGCGTCGATGTGATCGATGTTTCGTCAGCCGGCAACGTGCCGGAGTCCAAGCCGCAGTATGGCCGCATGTATCAGCTGCCGTTTGCCGAGCGCATTCGCTACGAGAGTGGCATGCCGGTGATGGCGGTTGGGGCGATCCAAGGGTTGGATCACGCGCACACGATCATTGCCGCAGGTCGCGCAGATCTCTGTGCGATCGCGCGGGGGTTCCTCGCGGATCCATACATGGTGCAGCGTGAAGCCGTTCGTCGAGACGTCGCGCAACACAGCTTCCCACTGCAGTATCTGGCGGCGAAGACTGTGCGTTAGGAGGGCCGTGCGCTAGGCAGGCAGTGTGTCAGGAAGGCGCGCGTTAGAACGAATCCGCGTCACGGTAGGCCTTGATCAACTTCAGCTCGCCATCCTTGCCGCCTTGGGATTTGCCGTGCTCCATGCCGACGATGCCCTTGAAGCCCTTTCTGTGGATGTGGCTGAAGACGTTCTTGTAGTTGATCTCGCCGGTGTAGGGCTCTTTACGACCGGGGTTGTCGCCGACCTGGAAGTAGGCGATCTCTGACCACGACTTGTCGACGTTGTGGATCAGGTTGCCCTCGGTGATCTGTTGGTGGTACAGGTCGTCGAGGATCTTGCAGTGCGGACTGTCGACTGCTTTGCAGAGCGCGAATCCTTGCGCCATCTTGGTCAGGTAGAGACCTGGGTGGTTCAGGAAGTTGAGCGGCTCAAGCACCATGATCAGCTCACTCTTGTTCTTCTCGATCTTGTCGCAGCAGCGCTTTAGCAGGTCGACCGTGTTGGCGAACTGGTAGCCGGCGTCCTTGCGCGTATCCAGCGAGCCCGGCACGACCGTGCACCACTGGGCGTTGACGCGGCCCGCGACCGTGCATGCCTTGTCGATATCGGCAAGCACACGATCCTGATGGTCCTTCCTGCCGGAAGCGAACGTCGGCCGGCCAAACTCGCCGTGCGCGACGAATACACCCATCTGGATGCCGCACTTCTCCATTCTGGCCGCGAGCTTGCGTTGTGTCGCTTCGTCTTTGCCGGCCATGCCGTTGTCTTCCCACGCGCGGAAGCCGTTGTCAGCTGCGAACTGCAGCTGGTCCTCGAGCGACTTTGCGTGGTTGGAGAACATCCCGAAGTGCGGCGCGTACCGCAGCTGAAACTGGTTGCTGTCGGCCTTCTTCTTAGGATCCGGCTTACTCGCCGGATCTTGCGGGCCATCAGTTGGTTTGGGGGCAGGCTTTGGGTCCTGCCCAAGGCTGCCGGCGGCAACGGCTGCTGCACCGGATACTAGGAAGCTACGTCGGTCCATAGGTCTGGTTGGGCTATTGCTTGCTGCGTTCGAGCAACCGGAACAGCTCGCTGTCGGTCGACAGGATCAGGTTTGTTTGCTTCCCTAGGATCGTTCGATACGTATCGAGTGTCTTCAAGAAGCCGTAGAAGGCTCGAGATTCGGGGCTCTTGTCGTAGGCCTCGGCGTAGATGCGACTTGCTTCTGCATCCGCGGCGCCGCGCAGCTCCTGGACTTTCTTGTAAGCCTCCGACTCGACCTCGAGCAAGTCGCGGCCACGGCGGCCATTGATGCGGGCCGCTTCGCCTTCCCCTTCACTGCGGAAGCGCTGCGCGATCTGTTGGCGCTCACTGATCATGCGTTGGTAGATGTTGGTGACGACGCCTTGGTTGTAGTTGACGCGCTTGATGCGCAGGTCGAGCAACTCGATGCCAATCGATGCCAACTTCGGTGCTGCAGCCTTGAGGATGTCTTTTTGCAGTTCCAGGCGGCCGCGAGTTGCGACCGGCAGAACGGATGACGTCGTGCCTTCGGCGGTCAGGTTCGGTGGCAAGACGCGGTCTTTGTCGCTGCGCACAACTTCGATCAAGTCGTGGCCAGCAACCGCAGTGCGCACTTCACTGCCGATGATGTCTTCGATGCGCGACTGGGCACTGCGCTCGTCGCGTAGCTTGACGAAGAACTGGCTTGGGTCGCCGATGCGCCATCTCGCGAACGTATCGACGCTGATGTACGTCTTGTCCTTGGTTGGCATTTCCGCCGGCAGCCCATCCCACTCGAGGATGCGCTTTTCCAGACGGTTCACGGTCATGACGAAGGGGGTCTTCCAGTGCAGTCCTGGCTCTGTGATCGGGTCGCCGACAGGGGCGCCGAATCGCGTCAAGATGACCGTTTCGGTCTCGTGTACGGTGAATAGCGGATCGCTAACGATCGTGAGGACGATAAGCAGGGCTACGATGCCCAACAGGATCGGAAGGCGCTTCACTTGCCACCTCCAATGCTCTTGCCCTGCACCATCGGCAGGAGCTGCGTTACCGAGTCATCCACGATCCAGGTGCTGGCCAGGGTTGGAATGACCTCCGACATTGCTTCCAGGTAGAGACGCATTCGCGTCACTTCGGGCGCCTTCAGGTATTCGACCAACACTGCGTTGAACGCGGTTGCGTCGCCTTGTGCTTCGTTGATGCGCTTGAGCTTGTAGCCCTGCGCTTCACTGACGGTCTGCTCGGCTTCCCCCTTGGCGCGCGGGATGACCTTATTGTACTCACCGTTGGCTACGTTGATCATGTTTTCGCGGTCTTGCTGTGCCTTGTTGACTTCGTTGAACGAGCCCTGCACGTCTCGCGGCGGGTTGACGTTCTTGAGTTGCAGTTGGTCGATCTTGACCCCTAGCTGGTAGTCGGTGGCCATTTCGCGCAGGCGAGCGAGCGACCGATCCTCAATCTCCTGGCGGCCAATCGTGATGACTTCATCCACGGTCCGGTCGCCGATCACTTCTCTCATCACGGCTTCGCTGAGGTCTCGCAACGTCGACTCGGGCGCGCGCACCTTGAACAAGTACGCGCGCGGGTCGTCGATCCGGTATTGCACGATCCACTCGATGAGCGCAGCGTTGAGGTCGCCTGTCACCATGCTTTTCTCTTGCTGGTGTTGCGTGCGCGACGTGTGTTGCACGCGGTTGGTGGCGCCGGGAGTCGCGAACCCGAACTCGAGCTTGAGCTGCCTTCTGACCGGTACTGTTTCGACGCGGTCGACTCCAAACGGAATCTTGAAGTGAAGCCCCGGCTCTTCGACGGAGTTGAAGCGGCCGAACCGCAGCACGACTCCCTGGGAGTCTGGCGGCACGGTGTAGTACATGGTCAGGGCGAGCGCGATCAGCAAGATTGCGGGGACGATCCACAACAGCACCTTTAGCTTGCGCCAGTCAGGGGGATTGCGGAACGCGAGGGTCGGTTGCGACATGCCCACGTTTTAGGCCCCGGAAGACCGCATATCGAGGGCCGCTTGCCCTCAGTTGAACTCAGGTTTTGGGCTGGGCTCTACCGCCTGTCCTGGGCCTGCAGAAATGGCCCGATCGCCAATGGCACCTGGCTGTTGCCGCCGTCCGAAGAAGATGTCGCCCACATTGCTCCCGACGACTGGCAGCCCGACGATGCAACGTTCCGCCTGGTCGGCAGCGTCCCGCCACGGCGTTTTGGCCTCTGATCTGAACCCACACTTGGCGCGGAAGATTGGCCCGCTACTTTGGGGAGCCCTCCCCTCTCGACACCCGCGAATCTAACGAATGACCAAGCACGGCCACGGGCTGCCCCGCAAGCGACCAGATCGCTCTGCACAGAACGAAATTGAAGCTGAATTGCCGCAACTCGATCCACTTGAGGACCTGCCAGTTCTTGAGTCGGTAGACGACCTTCCCGCTCTCGAAGCGATCGAAGAAGTCGACGAGGGGCCGGTCAAGGCGACTTGCGTAGCGAGCGATGACGATGCCTACGACACGCTGGTGTCGGTCGAAGTCCCCGAGATGCCCAAGAAGGAAGTCGCGGATGCCGTTGAAGGCCCGTTGACTCGCATCGTGGGATCGTTCGGCGACAAGTTGCGCCATAAGAAGGTGCTAGTACGCTTTGGTGGTGACGGCTTGATTGGCAGTGCCATCAAGAGCCTCGTCGCCGACAAGCTCAGCGCGCAGAAGCCATTGATGGTGGTCGTGAAGCGTGGCTTCGGCGACGAGACGGTTCACGAAGGCAGTCTGCCGACTGTCGAGATGTCGCGCGACGTCGTCGATGGTGTGACCAAGGTCCAGATCGTGGTTGGCGAGTGCGAACTGCAAGACCTGCCGATGGCGATGGCGCCGCACATGGGTGAGTTGACCGACTCTTGCCGCGATGCCCGCTTCGTCTTCCAGTTCCGTGGTGGTGCCAAGCCGGACGCCACGATGCGTGACGCGATGGCGATGGCGCTGCGTGATGCCGGTGCCAAGAGCGCCGCGATCGGTGCCCGCGTCTTGTTCGATCGTGACATCGAAGAGCGCATCAAGTGCTCGGTCTCGGGCAGCAAGGTCGCGGTTGCGGTTTCGTTGACCGACGACGACGCGACCATCATTGATGCTTTGATGTTGGTGTTGCCGACGTACGCAGCGTCGGTCGACGGCAAGAACGTGCGCTTCCAGTTCGCCCGCGAGTCCGCCGCTGTGCAGGCGTCTTGCGTCGATTTCGCTCGCGACGCCGGTGCGACCCTGATCGAGGTCGGTGGTCAGGATGACACCGACATCGTGTGGCCACCGTTGATCAGCGTGCGTGCCGCCAAGGAAGTCGAATTGCGCCTGTCGCCGAATGGCCGTTCGCGTGCTGCAGTGCTCACCGCGTTCGTTAGCGAGTGCGCTTCGCATCACGAAGACACGCACGGCAAGCATGTCGTCGTCGACTGGCCGCAGGATTTTGCGATCGATGCCGAAGCGTTCGACACCTTGAGCTCGGTGATGGCCAAGCTGTCGCCAAAGCGGTTGTGCTGCACCGTGGCCGGCGACGTCCGCGAGCCGTTCTACCCGGCTCCCGTGACGTTTAGCACCGATGACGCCATGCACATGATGCGCATCGATACCGAGGCCGGCAAGCCGAAGGAGCTGCAACGCGCACTTGATCGCTGCATGCCTGATCGCGCTGCCAGTCTGCACGGTCAGGCCGTTCGCATTGAGTTCGTCGGTGATGTCGCTGTGTCTCGTACGCTGAAGCAAGCTGTCTGCACGGCCGTCGCCGAGGCTGGCGCCATGCGTTTGGAGCTTTCCGAAGGTGGCGAGATCGACGTTCTGTTGCCGCCAATGTTGGCAGTCGCAGAGAGTGGCGGCGGTCTTTCGATCTCTATCGTGATCGATGGCCGCGACGAGCAGCAGCAACGTCGGGCCGTGATCCGCGAGCTCGAAGGTGTCGAAGTCGCGCTGCAAGCGGTAACGATTGCCAGTTCGTCCGCTGCCCAGGTCGTAGCCGACTACGTGCTTGAGCAAGGTGCGTCGCGCGTCGTGCTTGATGGCGCCGAGCCGATGCAGCTGTATCCACCGCTGTTCGAGTCCGCCGAGAAGGCCGGCAAGAATGCGCGCTTCGTGATGGAGCCGACCGATGACGATGCCATGGACCAGCGCATGCTCGAGCGCGAGTTGCCGGCGCGCATCGAGGGCATTGGTTTGCTCGTTGGTGCGACGGCGACGATCGTCTGGCCCGGTGCAGCTGCCGACAGCGCTTCGATCGTCAAGATGGTCGAAGCCCTGCGCAGTAAGAACGTATCTACGATCAAACTTGAGAACGGTGACGGCGATGCCGAGCAGCTTCACCCGGAGCCCAAGCCACAAGCCGCAGCTGCGCCAAAGGCCACCACGGATGCCACCACTGGGGCGGCACCTGCGAGCAAAGCCCCGGCGGCTCCGCCGATCCCCGCTGCGCAAGGCGCGTTGGTGACCATGCTCGGTCGCCAGGATGAAGGCATCCCGCCGCTCGTCATCGTTGGAGTCGCTGCTGGCGACGACGATGCACATTTGGCGGCGGTCGAAGCTGAGCTTCAGGCGCACTTGCCACGTTTTCGTGGGCGCGCGGTGCTGCTCGTGCAACAGGCCGGTGGCGTCGATGCTCCGGTTCGGCGGTCGACGCCGTTAGCCGTTATGCTGGCGCGAGTTGTGCCGTCTTCCGCGGCTGCGACGCTGGTCTTCCGCGGCCCCGACGCCCAAGGACGTCCCCACTTCCAGGTGCTGCACTCCACCTTGCGGGCTTTTCCGACCGGCGCCACTTTCGGCGATCCGCGCGCGGCCAAGCAACCTTCGTGAGTCGATTGGTGACTCTGGCGTAGTATGTCGGGCCCTCGCGGATGTCCTGCGGGGGTCCCCCATTCTCCGAGAGAAACCATGTTCCGATTGATCACTGTGGGCGTTTGCGCCCTGCTCCTGGCCGGCTGTAGCGCCGAGCCCAAGTCCGGTGAAGAAGGTGGCGGCACCCCGACCACCAACGAAGCCACCAACGCCACCTCTGCCAAGTTCGAACTCGGCAAAGACATTTGAGGCGCTTGTGTCACTGCCGTGCGCAGTGCATTGGAAGGCGTCGAAGGTGTTGGCAACATCGACATCAAGGCTGGCGACAAGGACTTCACGGTCCACTTCGACAGCGAGAAGACCAAGGCTGAGACGATCGTCGACTGCCTGAAGAAGGGCGGCGAGGAAGGAGCCAAGATCAAGTCATGATGCGTCGCAGTGCCGTGC
>JAPYTD010000050.1:23249-35412 GCA_029936315.1 Planctomycetota bacterium
GGCACTGCGCTCGCCAGCTGTGCGGGCGCCCCTCCGGCCAGCGTGACCGACGTCGAGTTGGTGCTTGGCAGGGTTCCTTGAATGGGCTGTGTTGCCACCGTGCGTGACGCCCTCGATAAGGTCCCGGGAGTTGCCGGCGTCGACATACGAAGTCGACAACCAGAACTTCAGCGTCAGCTACGACTCTGACAAGACTGACGTCGATAGCATCCTCGCTGCGATGCATGCCAGCGGCGAAGCTGCCAAGCGCAAGTAAGCCGACTGCTGCAACTGGGCCGATGCCAACGGCCAGATACTCTCACTACCGCTTGCGCACTCTCTCCTGCGAGAGGTAGTCGCTCGAAAAGGCTGCACGCTTTGGTGCGTTAAGGGAATCCATCCTCGCTGGCTACGCCGGGCTGAAGCCTTTCGGCAGGATCTTGCTGACCCGGCGGGCTGCCTTCGACGCTTCGACCGCATCATCCAAGACGGCGCCAAGCACCGTGATGTAGTCGATGTAGCGCTTGCGGCCAACTTCGCTCAAGCGGCACAGAGTCTGCGGACGCTTGCCCTTGTAGCCTTTGTGGATCTCGACGATGTCGGCTTCTTGCAGCACGGTGAGGTGACGCGACAGGTTGCCGTCGGTCAGATTGCACAGCGCCTTCAGGTCCGTGAATAGAAGGCCATCGGCGCGAGCGGCGAGCGACGTGACGATGCCCAGGCGCGCCTTCTCATGCAGCACGCGATCGAGGCCTTCGTAGGCGTAGCGGCCGTCGTCTTTGGATTCGGTGCTCATCGGTTTCCCTCCGCGCTCAGGGAACGAACGGTTTCGGGTCGTTCGTGATGCCACCAAAGGATGGCCGCGAGTGCCAGTTGGCCCGCTGCGAACGGCAAGCCCATTGCCCATGGATGCAACGCAGCTTCGCCAAACCAAAGGCAGCAGGTACCGGTTGCCACAAACGTGACGCCGACGAAGAACGCCGGTGCCGGCAGTAGTCGATGGGCCGCGAGGTTGCCGAGGCCAAACAAGAGTTGCCAAAGGCCGGGCAACACCCAGAGAAGGTGTGGCAGGCGATCGACGATGAACCAGGTCACGATCGCGCCAACGACCAGACTCGGCGCAAACTGACGGACGGCAAGCCACGCGTTTGCGGCGCTGAGTTCGCCGGGGCAACGAAACGTGCGACGCGCAACGACCGCGCTGGCGAGCACGCCACTGATAAGGGCGGCGCCACACCACAGCATCAAGTAGCGCTTTGGGTCGTCGAGCGGTGCTTCCAGCCAATAAGTCTGCACGACCGCGGCGACCACTGCCAGCACGCCTGACAGCGCAACCGGAATGGCCCGCAGGCTCTTGAGGTGTTCGGTAGCAGCCAGTTGGCTGCGGATTGTCGTGATCTGGTCGATCGCGTCGCGGAGTTCCATCGATATCCGGGGGTTGGGCTTTGCGAAAGAAAGTAAGCGGGATCGCCAGTTCGTCAAGCCGCCTTACTGAGCCCTTACCCAATCAGGGGCCGCCAGCACGTCTATTGAGTCGACAAGACACTTGCGGACCCCGCCAAAGCTGTGCTTGCCGCTTCCGAACGACGACCTGATTCCACAAAGAGGTGCCCTGGTGCGCGACCTATATTCCCTTACCTGGCCGGCAAGACTGGTGATCCTGCTGACCGTTCTTTCAACCCTGCTGACGGCTCAGTCCCCCCATGCTACGGCCCCGTGGTCGCACCAATGGGTCGTGCCGAGCCGGGCGGTGATGGCGCCATACGGGGCGCCGCCCGTTCGGGTCGAGTCGGCGACGGCGCACATTCACATTTCGGATCGCGCCGCGACGACCACCCTCGAGTTCGAATTGAGGAATCCGATCGGTCGCGTGCAGGAAGCTGTGTTGCTGCTGCCTGTGCCCGATGGCGCGGCAGTTTCGAACTTCACGTTCGATGGTCCGGCGAGTGAGCCGACCGCGAGGATCCTGCCGCGCGAAGAGGCTCGTCGTCTCTATGATCAGATCACGTCGCGCCTGAAGGACCCGGCCTTGCTTGAGTTCTCGGGTTACTGCTGTCTGCGTAGCAGTGTCTTTCCGGTGCCTGCCAACGGTCGCCAGAGAATTCGTCTCACCTATGACCACGTTCTTGAGGTCGATGGCGATCGCGTCGACTACCTGCTGCCGCGCAGTGAAATGCTGGCTGCAGACATCCCGTGGACCATCACCGTAGACTTGACTGCTCGCGCGGCGATTGGCGTTTGTTATTCGTCGAGCCATGAATTGATCACCCAACGACGCTCGCCGGAGAAGATGACGCTGCGCGTCAGTAAGGCGAGTCGGCGTGATCCGGGTGCGTTCCGCTTGTGCTACACGACCGAGCAGGAGAGCGACCAACCGACGGCGGCGATGTTTGCGTACCCCGATCCAAAGATCGGCGGCGGCTACTTCCTGTTGCTTGCCAGCGCGCCAAAGATGGCGCGGACCAATGCTCTGCGTCGCGAAGTGACCTTGGTGTTGGACCGTTCTGGCAGCATGGCCGGGCGCAAGTTGCAGCAGGCCAAGGTCGCCGCGTTGCAGGTACTCGAAGGCCTCGCCGATGGTGAAGGCATCCAGATCATCCACTACGGCAACGACGTTGGTATGGCGTTCCCGAAGCCGACCGCCAAGAACAAAGAGTCGATGAAGGTCGCGCGCGAGTTCGTTGCGAGCATTCGTCCGCACGGCGGCACCAACATCCACGATGCCTTACTTGAGACACTGCGCGCGCCCACGATGGCGGGCACGTTGCCGCTCGTCCTGTTTCTGACGGATGGTTTACCCACAGTCGGGCCGACCAGCGAGCGCGACCTGTTCAAGCTGATCCAAACTGGCAACCCACACAACCGCCGCGTCTTTTGCTTTGGAGTCGGCCACGACGTCAACGTGCCGCTGCTCGATCGAATTGCCGATGCGACGCGCGCGATCACAACCTACGTCTTGCCCGATGAAGATGTCGAGGTGAAGGTCGCGCGCACGTTTGCACGACTTGACCACCCGGTACTGGCCGAGCCAACGTTGACGACGATCGACGGCAATGGCCAGCCGGTGGCGCGCACGATCGAAGTCCTGCCGCGGCGCATCAATGACATTTTCCACGGCGACCAACTGGTCGTGCTCGGCCAGTACCGCGGCGAAGCAGACCTGCAGTTCGAACTACGCGGTCGCACACCATCCGGCGAGAAGCGCTACCAGTTCACGTTGCCCGTGTCGTCCGCGTCGACGCAGCACGCCTTCGTGGCGCGCTTGTGGGCGAGTCGGCAGATCGCGTTCTTGGTTGACGAACTGCGGCAACAGGGCGGCGACCTCGGGGCACCGTTTGGTGCCGTTCGCCCCGACCCGTTCGCAAATCCACGCCTGCGCGAACTGCGCGACGAGATCCTGCGGTTGTCGGCGCGCTATGGCGTGCTTGGCGAATACACCGCGTTTCTAGCGACCGAAGGCAGCAAGTTGGACGACTGGCAGTATCTCTCGCTTGCGTGCGCGAACAGTCTGCATGGCCGCGCGGTTGTTACCCGCAGTGGTAAGGCTGCCGTCAACCAGGCTCAGAACATCTGGAACCAGAAGGGCCAGACGTTCGCGAACCCGCGCAACGGCTATATCGACCACAATCTGAATCGCGTGGAACTCAGCCAGACATTGCAAGTTTGCGATCGCGCGTTCTTCAAACGCGGCAACCGTTGGATCGATGGCAACAGTGTGATTGCGCAAAGCCTAAAACCTGACGAGTTGGTCGAGTTTGCCAGCGTGCGCTACTTCGAACTGACGCGCCGGCTTGCCAGTGAAGGCAGGAGCGGCGTGATCTCGCTGAAGGGCGAGATCCTGCTGGCGTTGGACGGCAAGAACGTGCTGTTCGGTGCCGCGCCACCGCTGACGGCGCCGGCTTTGCCCGTGCCACAAACGACCAAGAAGAGCCCACAGAAGAAACCGACCCCCAAGACCAAGAAACTTCAAACCCAGAAAGCCAAGCAGAAGGAGATTGTCCGATGATTCGTACCGCCTGTTGTTCCCTGTTCGCCTTCGCCGGCATTGCGCTGGCCCAGGCCCCGACCGCGATTGCGCCACTGCGCCCGCAGCCGACCGACTCAGTCGGTCCCGTGGTTGCCGCGATGAAGTCCTCGCGCGCCATCGACCTGGTCATCTGTCTTGATGTCAGCGGCAGCATGAGTGGCCTGATCAACGCGGCTCGCCAGAACCTCTGGTCGATCGTCAACGACATGGCGACGTTGCAGCCCCAGCCGGAGTTGCGGGTCGCGCTGCTGACCTATGGCAGCCCGGTCTACGGTGCCGACACCGGCTTCGTTTCGATCCAGACTGAGTTGACGACCGACCTCGACCTGGTCTCACAGAAGCTGTTTGCGCTGAAGACCAACGGTGGCAAGGAATACGTTGCCCGTGTCGTCAAGCGTTCGCTCGACGACCTCAAGTGGTCGAGCGACTCGCACGCGCTCAAGCTGATCTTCGTTTGCGGCAACGAGGCCGCGACCCAGGACCCCGAGTTCAACGCGATGCAGATGGCCAGCACGGCGATCGGCAAGGGGGTCTTGGTCAATACGATCTACTGCGGCAGCCAGCAGAAGCCCGAGGCGGATGGTTGGCGTCAGGTCGCGCGCATGGCCGACGGCAAGTTCGCAGCGATCGAGCATAACCAGGTTGTCGTCATCGAGACGCCGTTCGACAAGCAACTGCTGGACCTCAGTGCGCAACTCAACAAGACCTACCTGACCTTTGGTCGCAACGGCCTTCGTTGGTCGCAGAACCAGATTGCACAAGATCGCAACGCACTGAGTCTGAACTCTGCGGCTGCTGCTGAGCGCTGCGTGACGAAGGGGAGTAGCCTCTACTACAACCCGACATTCGACTTGTGTGATGCCATCAAGAACCCCGAGTTCAAGCTGGCGTCGGTCAAGAAGGAGCTGCTCCCGAAGGACTTGCAGGTGTTGACCATCGTGCAGCTAAAGGCGCACGTTGAGCTGACTTCGAAGAAGCGCCAAGGCATCCAGAAGAAGGTCGCCGAAATGGGCCGCAAGCGTGATGCCTATGTCCTGGCTGAGCGGAAGAAGAAGGCGGGGGCTGGTGAGAAGATGTTCGAAGAAGCGATCCTCGAGACGGTTCGCGCGCAAGCTGCATCGCGTGGCTTTGCGCGGCGTCCCCAACCCAAGCTCGAGACGCCCAAGCTCGAAACGCCAATCGTCAAGCCGCCGGTCGTGCCTCAAACGACTCCCGCCAAGCAGCGGCAGAAGGCCCCGAAGCAGAAGGCCCCGAAGCAGAAGGCCAAGGGGAAGGATTTGAAGCCGACTGCCATGCAGATGCGGTTCCAGAAGGTCCTCAAGCACGCTGCCAAGGAGCACCAAGGCAACGACCGTCGCTTCGGTCTACAATAGAGTGACTATGTCGAAGACTGTGCTTGTCGTCGAAGATGATCCCGCGATCCTTCGCGGGCTGACCGATGCATTGCAGTTTGCCGGTTACCAGGTGATCGCCTGCGAGCACGGTGACGATGGCTTGCAGACGGCATTGTCCGCCGAACTGGACCTCGCTGTGCTCGACGTGATGCTGCCGGGCAAGGATGGATTTGAGATCCTGGCCGAGGTGCGCAAGTCGCGACCGCACTTGCCGGTCATTCTGGTGACCGCGCGCGGTGCCGAACAGGATCGCATTCATGGCTTGGAGATCGGCGCCGATGACTACGTCGTCAAACCGTTCTCCAGCAAGGAACTGCTTGCTCGCGTTGGCGCGGTGCTGCGGCGCAGTGCGGAGCGCCCGTCTGACGTTACTCGGGTGGAAGTTGCGGGTCGCACGATCGACTTCGAGCGTCGCGAGATCGAACGTTCAGACCACAGCCGTGTGCAGCTATCGGAACGTGAGACCGAGTTGCTGCGATACCTCGTGCAAAACCGTGGTCGCGCGATTGGGCGCACCGAGATACTCGAACGTGTTTGGGGCTTGCCCGGCGGCGATTCGCAGACGCGGGCCGTCGACATGCACATCGTCAACTTGCGCGGCAAGTTGGCAGATCCTTCCGATGCACCACAGGTTGTTCTGACCGTGCGTGGCAAGGGCTACATGCTGGCACAGGCGACTGCACTGGGAGAGCCCGAATGAGTTCGCCTCGCGGGCGGGCGTCGTTGTGGTTCGTAGTCGTGGCTGGCGTGATGTTGGCGGTGCTGTCGTGGTTGACGGTGGCGCTGCTGCAGCTCGACGGCGACGAACGCGACGCCAGGCGTCAGGCCGCTGTGCAAGAACGGTTGCGCCTCGCTCTGTGGCGCATGGACAGTTGGTTGTCGCCGCAGCTCGCCCGCGAAACGCTACGGCCCGCGAGCGACTACAGCGCGTTTCCTTCGCCGGGTAACGCCTGGACCAAGGGCTTCAACAAGATTGGCAAGGACCTGGTCGTGATGCAGTCGCCGCTGCTCGGTGCCGAGTCGCCGTTGTTTCGTCTGCACTTCGAAGTGCGCAGCAACGGGATCTACAGCCCACAGGCGCCGGTAGGCAACGAGCGGGACTTCGCCGAAGCCAACGGCATCACTCCCGACGTGCTCAATCGCGCGCAGTCGCAGCTTCGCTGGTTGCAAACAGGGCTGCCGATTCAAGTGTTGCGAGAGAAGATCGGCGGCGCGGTTGCCCAGTTACCGCTGTTTGGCTGCAACGTGATTACCAACGCCGCACTGCCGCCGGCGCCAACACCGCAACGCTTCAAACCACAGGAAGTCGCCCAGTTGCAGCAGAGCGTCGTCGAGTTGGACAATCGCCAACGCAACTACCTCAACTTTGCGAATGATGCCAACCGCAACGGTAACCCCGGCAGTTGGACGCTCACGGACGGCGAAACGGTTGGCCCTATGGTCCCCGTGTGGGTCGACGGCAACGAAGCGTCGCTCGTGTTTGCGCGGCGGGTGACGATTGCCGGCGAAACCCGCATCCAGGGTGTGCTCGTCGATTGGCAGCGGTTGCAAGCGGAGTTGTTGGGGCTGCTTCCGGACCTGTTTGAACCGGGTTGCGCCAGCATCGTGCGTTGTGAAGGGCCGACGCCTGAAGAGCAACCGTCGATGATGGCGACCGTGCCGGCACGTCTGGTGGCAGAGTTTCATGGCTCGGTGCTCAGCGCCGACTTGCCGGTGACTACGATCCTGTGGACGACATGGAGCGTCACGCTGCTCGGGCTGTTGGTGCTCGGCTTCACGTTGCGAGCCGCGCTCGGCTTTGGCGAGCGGCGGGCACGCTTTGCCTCAGCCGTGACGCATGAGCTGCGCACGCCGCTGACGACGTTCCGGATGTACAGCGAGATGCTGGCGGACGGCATGGTCAAGGATCCCAAGGATCAACAGCACTACCTAAGGACGCTGCAGCGGGAATCGGATCGCCTGGCGCGCGTCGTCGAGAATGTGCTCGCCTGGTCGCGTCTCGAAGAAGGGCGATTCACCGCGCGTTGCCAACGCGTCAACGTGAAGGATCTCGTGGCGAAGGTGATCCCCGCCCTTGGCCAGAGGCTCGGTGAGGTGGAGATGACGTTGGATCTGCAGATGGATGACGCGGCGTGCGATGCTGTGGTCGAGACCGACGAGGAGGCCATCGGCCAGATCCTGTTTAACATCGCGGACAACGCCGCGAAGTACGCAGCGGCAGCCGAGGACTCGCAGGTGCATCTGCGTGTGACTTGCAAAGATGGCCGCGTGCGCCTGACGATGTGCGACGGCGGTCCCGGGATTGACCGACAGCACCGTAGGAGCATCTTTGTGCCGTTTGACCGCGGTTCCGTTCCTGGCAGTAGCAACGATGTGCCTGGTGTTGGCCTTGGGCTACCACTCGCGCGCGGTCTGGCTCGGGATCTGAAGGGTGATCTGCGCCTCGAGGACAACCCGGGCGGTGGTGCGTGCTTTGTGCTCGATCTGCCAGTTGCTTGAGCCGAGAAGCGTGATCCTGTTGCGGGATCCTGACAAAGCGACGACGGCAAGCAGCAGCTTTGCAGCACGTGTTGGATAGCATGAGTCTCTTGGAGACTGCCATGAACAAAACACTCTCGCTGCTGCCACTGACCCTGTTGTTCGCTACTGGAGTGGCGTCCGCACAGGCGAAGAAGGTGGCGCCTGTCCCCGATCTAGCGAAGGCGCAAGCGCGCGCCATGATGCACAACAAGCGAGTGCTTGTCGTGCTCAGTGCCGAGGGCGAAGATTTCGCCAAGACCCTCAAGAGCAATCGCGCCTTGTCGCGCAAGCTGCTCTATGAGTTTGAGACCGTCGCATATGCTGGCGCCAAGGCAGCCAAGAAGTGGCATTGGCAGCATGACGGCAGCGGCGCACTCGTGTTGGCGGCGAACGGCGACGAGCTGGCTCGTTTCCCTGCTGCGGAGTTGACGGCAAAGAAGGCGTTGGCCTCGCTTGAGCCGCATTTTTGCAAGCCGGTCGACGCTAACAAGAAGCTTGCGGCGGCCATGGTCGAAGCCAAGAAGACGGGTCGCAACATCTTCATTCGCTTCGACGCCCCTTGGTGAGGCTGGTGCAAAGTGCTCGAGGAGTTCCTCGGGCGAGATGGTGTTGCTTCGATCTACAACAAGGGCTGGGTCGATGTCATGGTGGATGTCGATCGTGATACCAACGGCAAGGCACTGAACGAACGCCTCAAGGGCAAGCGCGGTGGTGGCCTGCCTTGGTCGGTCATTCTCGATGCAGACGGCAAGGAGATCGTCAGCTCGAACGCTGAGCCCAAGGGTGGCAACATCGGCGGTCCGGTGACTCTCGAGGAGTGCGCCTGGTTCGTCGAGATGCTGAAGCGCTCGGGCGGTGGCAAGATCACGGACGGCGAACTCAAGCTCGTGGGCGATGAACTGGATGCCTACGCCGCGCCGCGGCGTCGGCCGCGTCGTGCCCGCCCGCCGGTCAAACGGCCGGGCGGCAGTGGCGGCCAGTAGCAGCTCGTAGCAATTGGCTGCCAGTACACCAGGACCGCCAGTACACAGGGCCGCAAGTAGCGGTCCTACTTCTTGGCTAGCGGGCGTAGTTACCGCAGCTTCTCGAACTCGTCGCCCGGCGTCCAGGTGGGTGCCGTGTCGCCGTTTGCTGTCTGCACGAGGAGTTGGAACAGCACCTGCATGTCCGCGACCGCTCCTTCGAAGTTCCACCACTTCGCGAGCTGGTCTGTCGGTTGGTGGTAGTGCACTGCAGTGTAGCTCGCCTTCATGCGCTTGCGGCCGGCGGGTTGGTCCAAGAACTCCTTGCCCGCCTTGAAGTAGGCGGCCGGCACGCCGATCCGTGCGAAGTTGAAGTGGTCGCTGCGGTAGAAGTAGCCCCGATCGGGTTGGCTGTCGGGGCGGATCTCACGGCCGCGCGCCGCGGCGATTTTCGACGCCAGGTCACTGAGGCTGTTCTTGCCGTAGCCAACAAACTCAATGTCCTTGGTCGGTCCCCAGACGTTGAGGCCGTCGACGTTGACGTTGGCGACCAGTAGCTTCTTGTTGACGGTCGGATGCTCGGCGTAGTACTTCGAGCCAAGCAAACCCGACTCTTCGGCCGTCACTGCCAAGAACAGTATGCTGCGACGACGTTCGGGCAGCAGTGCGGCGGCGCGGGCGAGCGCCAGCATGCCGGCGCAGCCTGAAGCGTTGTCGACGGCACCGTTGTAAATGTTGTCGCCGCGCCGCGGCTTGCCGATGCCGAGGTGATCGAAGTGTGCCGTCAGCACGACGTGCTCGTGCTTCAGCTGCGGATCGGTGCCCGGCAGAACACCGATGACGTTGGCCGATTCCATCTCACGCACTTCGTTCGTGATCGCCAGGTTGACGGTCACACCGAGTGGCACCGGCGCCTGGTTGCCCTTTTCGGCGCGAGCGCGCAGCTCGTCCAAGTCGTGGCCGCCTAGTTTGCACATGGTCTCGGCGGCGAGCTCCGAGCACCATGAGCGCACGGCGAGGGTTGGCTTGTCCTTGGCGAACGGCAGCCAGAAATTCTCGCGACCGTGACTGGTCTGGATGACCTGGAACGGGTAGCCGGCCGATTCATTGGTGTGAATGACCATCACGCCGATTGCTCCGCGCCGTGCCGCCTCTTCAAACTTGTAGCTCCAGCGGCCGTAGTAGAGGCGGGTATTGCCGGCGAAGCGATCGGGGTCGTCGGCCGGGTCGTTGTTCATGACCAGCAGCACCTTGCCGTTCAAGTCGACGCCTTGGTAGTCGTCCCAGTTCTGCTCGGGAGCGTCGATGCCGTAGCCGACAAAGACGACTTCGGCATTGCTCCAGGCGGCGCTGGCTGCGGGGTTGCCAGCCACGGCGGTGTAGTCAGTTGGCGCTTCAAACGAAGACGTGCCCTGGGGTCCACTAGCCGCGAGCGATTGGGTCACGGTCGACTTGATGCCGAGGATTGGCACTGGCTGCATCCAGCCGCCATCTGCGGCGCCCGGTTCGCAGCCAGCCGCGCGCAGTTGCGCTGCGATGTAGTTGCGGGCGAGCACGTCCCCCTTGGTGCCAACGCCGCGGCCGCCGAGTTCGTCGCTGCTCAAGAACTCAACGTGGGCGCGCAACACGCCCTCGTTGATCTGCGACTCACAGAAGGACATGGCGTGATCCGTCACAACGGGCGCGCATGATGCCGCGGCAACGGCGGCAAGGGTCAGGGAGGCGAGGGCTTTCATTTGCAGGTAGGGGGCCAAGGAGACGTCAGTCGGTGGGGGAGTTAGGCGCCGAGCAAGAACGACAGGTCGCACGGTGGGTGAAACTCTTCGGCTGGCTGTGCGCGCCGGAACAAGCGGGCGTCGGTGGTGCCGAGCAGCTGCATCTTGGCACCTTGCACGTGCAGCATGCAGCCTTCGCGCAGACCAAGTACCGGCACTTCGTGTTCCTCATGGAACTGCAGGATTCGTTCTTCGCGAGTCTCGCCCATGTGCGAGCTACTGGGATTCGGGTCGAGGTAGTGCGGGTTGATCTGGAACGGCACCAGCTGGAGCGCGTCAAACGACGGCGGCTGCACGATCGGCATGTCGTTGGTCGTGCGGATCGACAGGGTCGCGACATTGGTGCCGGCGCTGCTGCCGATGTAGGGCATGCCGTTCCGCACGCGGTCGCGGATCGCCGTCAGCAGCCCGTGGTGGCTGAGCGCAGCGAGCAATCGAAAGGTATTGCCGCCCCCGATGAATACGGCATCGGCCTCGGCCAGCGCCGCCACCTTGTTCGGATAGGTGTGGATCGAATCGAGTTCGTGCCCCATTGCCGTGAACGACTCCCGCGCCTTCTCTGCGTAACCGTCGTGGTTCGCCAGCGCGAACGGTACGAACATCACGCGTTTCTTCTCGCCTAAGAACTCTTCCATGTTGGCCTTGCAGTGCTGCAGATAACCGCCGCCGTGCATGGTCGAGTTACTGATCAGGAGGAGGTTGACGTTGGCTTGTTCAGTCATGGAGGAGTGAGCCGTCATGGCCTTGCTGATGACTTCTGGATCGGCACCGACTCGGATGAGCACGTTGCGCGCATCGTTGTCGGGGTCCCGAAGGATGCCAAGCAAGAGGTGTTGGCTGTCGATGTAAGTGTCATGCAGCTCGGCTGCGGCCCGCATTGCCTGTTCGAGCGTTCGCTTGGCGTCGGTCGTGAAGGGCAATGGCCCCTCGTCGGTCGATGTGCCGCGTGGCAGCATGGTCTCAAGAGCACTACGCAACATCTCTGTGTCGATGCCTTGTTGTTCCAGCATCACCTTGGCGTTGCTGGCAGGCAATTCGAGAATGCCGATCAGTATGTGTTCTACGTCGATGTGCCCGGTGCGGTGCCGAGTCGCGAGCGCGCGAGCGCGCGACATCAGCTTCTTGGCGTTCTCGGAGAATCGATCGAACATGCAGCGCCGCAGCATACGCCTCCGCTCCATCGGAAGAAGCAGTTGAGGAATGGTTGCTGGTGTCCGCAACTTATGGTGCCTGACCTGCTAGGTTGACGGTGTGCACGCCCCCATAACCAGAGCTGCTCTATTTGCCATTTGCGTGCTGACGCAGGCAGTTGCGCAGGGTCCAAGCAAATCCAAGTCTAATTCCGTGCCGGTAAAGGATGCGTCGACCGTTCTGCCTGATGACACGCTGGCTGATGAGACGTACGCCCGCGATCTCGCAGCGTTGAACAAACGCCAGCGCGAGTACGCCGAACAAATCCAGCAGCGGTTGCAATCGCTCGGCACGGATTTGCGGTTGGTTGCGATG
>JAPYTD010000141.1 GCA_029936315.1 Planctomycetota bacterium
GTGCCAATGCAATGCGCCTCGAATATCCTGCGACCCGGCTGTTTCTACTCCTTGGATTGGCTCTTGCGGCCTGTAGCGGCGGCGGGGGCGGCGGTGGCGATCCAAGCCCAACCGCCGAGCCCAATGAGGCGCCGGTGCTCACGGCCGCGCCCGAACTGTCGGGCGGTCCGGTCCAGTTCACCCTCGCGCTGCCGATCGCTAGCTCGCAGTCACTGACGTTTACCGCGACAGATGCGGACGGGGATGCTCTGTTGTGGCAGGTCGCTGTCTCCGCCGCAGGCGCCACCAGCGCTGGCTTGTCGTTCGCGTCGCCGGCCTTTGGCTCGACCTTTACGATTGACCTGGCAGCAGTTACGACACCGACGACCGCGGCAATCAACGTGCTCGTCGAGGACGCAGGCGGCGCGGCGGCCGCGATCGACATCTTGCTCATCCGCAGTGGTGGTCCGACGGTGATTGCCATCAGTCGCACCAGTTCGTTTGCTTCGGAGCCACAAACCGTCACGATCACCGGTTCGGCGTTCTCGCTGGGCAACACCGTCACCAACCTCGTCAGCTTTGGCGGCGTGCTCGCCGACGACATTGTGGTCGTCGATGATACTACGATTACGTGCGCCACGCCGCAGGGCGGGGTCGTTGGCCCGAGCACGGTCGGGGTCACGAATGCCTACGGCAGCGCGCTCGCGCCGGCGGGCTCATTCACGATGTATGACTACCCGCTCAACTTGTTTGCGGCGGATGTCGCCAGCGATGGCGGAACCGGCGGGCAACTGGCGGTAGCAAACCAAGGTGCTTCGATGCACATGGCCTGGGTCGAAGGCGGCATGCTGCAATACCGCCATTCAGAAGACGCCGGTGCGACGTGGTCGACGCCGATGCCGCTCAGTGGTGCCGAAGTGCCGAGCGATCCGCAGATCGCCGTCGATGATCAGGAAGTCACCGTGGTCTGGCAGGGCGGCACTCAGTGTATCATGGCCCGCTCGTCGAGCGATGGCGGCATGACCTTCGTAGTGCCGACGACCCTCAATCCAATACCTGGAGGTGTGCCCGTTTCGCGGCCGCGCCTCGCTGCTGCCGGCGGTCGCAAGTACTGCGTTTGGTTGCAAGGCGACGTAGGCCTCACCCAGCAACGCGTGCATGTTGCCACCAGCAACGGCAGTGAAGTCTGGCGCCCGGCGATGCCGGTGAGCGATCAAGCCGCCAACCAGTTCTTGAACGAACTCGTCTGCGATGGTGCGGTCTGCTGGGTCGCGTACACGGATACGCCGGTAGGCCTTGGCGCCGGCGTCTACACGTCCTACACCGCTGACACCGGTTTGATCTGGTCCGCCGGCACGCGGCGCAGCCAGGCAAGCCCCGGCATCACGGCGATTCGGGCCTGCACCGATGGTGCCTCGAGCTACCTCGTCTGGGTTCGCGATGGCGAACTCGAATACATGGCCTCGCAGAACACCGGCTTCGGCTGGCCGACGCAGGCGACCTTGTTCCGCACCAACGACCTTGGTGGCATCACGGCCCCGATGATTGCCTGCGAGGGCGACCGACTGTTTGCGGCCTACGTGGCCGGTGGCAACAACGCTGCCTTCTCGCGCATCGGCGGGCTCGGCGCCGCGCCTGAGCACCTTACCGTCAGTGACGTGGTCGAGAGCGTGCGCGAACCGCAACTGTCCGTGCGCGGCAACTACGTCTACGTCGCCTACAGCAGCGGCACGATTGGTGGTGGCACCGGCACGGCGCGCATCCGCTACTCGACCTCGGTCGATCTCGGGATCAACTTCACCGCGCCGAGTGGCTTAGGGGATGCCTCAGCGGCGCAGGATCAGCCGCGCATGATGACCGATGAAGCGCGAGTTTGGCTGGGGTGGCTCGACTACCGCGGCGCCAACGCGGCGTTGTTCGAGAACCGAACCGAGCAGTAGCGAACAGAAGAACCGAGCGCACAGGTTGCCGTGACCGACCAAGAACGCGACGATCGTGGCATGCGCCTGCGCCCCCAGTCGAACCGTCTTGTCGTATGTAGTTTGGTGCTGCTGCCTGCGGCCTTCGCAGGATGTGCTGATTCGGCGCAAGGCAGCGCAGCGGCTGGAGAACTTGGCACCACGCCATCGATGGGGCAGTACCCGGACATGGTCAAGGCCGCCAAGCGGCAGCCGCCGAAGAATTTGCCGGCCACCGCCGGCATGGTGTGGGTTCCGGGTGGTGAGGCTCAGTTAGGAAGCCAGGAGGGCGATCCAGATGCTCCGATCCACGGCGTGCAGGTCTCGGGCTTTTGGATCGATCAGACCGAAGTCACCAACGCGCAGTTCGCCGCCTTCGTGAAAGCGACGGGGTTCGTGACGGACGCGGAGAAGACTCCTACTGCCCAAGACCTGCCTGGCGTTCCCAAGGACAAGCTCGTGGCGGGTTCGCTGGTGTTTGTGCCGCCGCCCAGTGCGGTGGATTTGCGTGAGTTCTGGAGTTGGTGGAGCTACGTGCATGGTGCGAGTTGGCAGCACCCGGATGGACCCGGCTCGTCGACGCTGGGCTGCGAAGACCACCCCGTCGTGCACGTCAGTTGGCGCGATGCGCGGAGCTATGCTGCGTGGGCCAACAAGCGCTTACCGACGGAAGCCGAGTGGGAGTTCGCGGCGCGCGCCCATCTCGATCGACAGCGCTATGTCTGGGGCGACCAGCAGCGCGTGCAAGGTCGTTGGCCTGCCAACATCTGGCAGGGTGAGTTCCCACAGGCCAACAGCGAAGAGGATGGCTTTGCCAAGACGGCGCCAGTGCGCGCGTTTTCTGCCAATGGTCTCGGCATCTACGGGATGTCGGGCAACGTGTGGGAGTGGTGTCAGGATTGGTACCACCCGCGAGGCTACGGCGACCCGAGCCAACTCGCAGTGGATCCATTGGGGCCATCGATCAGCTACGATCCCGATGAACCCGGCGCGCAGAAGCGGGTCATGCGCGGCGGCTCGTTCTTGTGCAGCGACGTCTATTGCCTCGGCTACTTGCCAGGAACGCGCATGAAGTCGACGCCGGATACATCGCTGTGCCACACGGGTTTCCGCTGCGTGGCGGATGCACCTGCTCCCAGCAAGACGGGGCAGCGCGGGCGATGATGCTGTTGGTCGCGACGGCGATGTTGACGGTCGGGACGATTGTCGCCACGCACTAGTCGGTGATTGTGCCGTGGTGGTCGTCGCCGCGCTGGGGGATCCTGGCCTTGCTGGCGGCTCGCGTCTTGTCGAGTACTTCGACTAGCCAGCCGCCATGCCCTTGTCCGGGTTCTGGTTGGCCGCGACCCGCCGTCTACTCGGTGCGCAGGCGATCGGCGCCGCAGTAGACTTCGTGCCGGTTCCCCCGCACAAAGCCGAGCAGTGTGGCGCCCGCGGCCTGGCACAGATCGAAGGCGAGCGCGCTAGGGGCAGATACGGAGACCATGACCGGGATTCGCACTCGCAGGCACTTTACGACCAGGTCGAAGCCCATGCGCCCAGACAGCACGGCGATCACGGAGCTCAGGTCTACGCCCTTGTTCGCAGCTTGGCCGATCGCCTTGTCGAGCGCATTGTGGCGGCCCACATCCTCGGCGGCGGCGAGCACGATGCCCTTGTTGTTGGCGAGAACCGCGGCATGACTACCGCCAGTTAGCGAGAACAGCTGCTGTCGTTCGGTGAGTTGGGCAACGAGTTTGGTGAGTACTGCTGTCGCCACGCGCGGCACGCCAGGCAACAGCGCTGGCGCGTCGTCGAGCAACGCTTGCGGATCGGTGATGCCGCAGGCGCCGCACGAACTGCGGATCTCGTGGGTGCGGGCCAGGCGGGCCTTGGCGAGGCCTTGCGGTTTGGCGGCCAGCCGGATCTTGACGGAGTCAGGCTGTGCCGCATCCGCATCGCCGGTGGTGGCCGTCAGCGAGACCACGTCCTTGGCATCGGTGATGATGCCTTCGCCAAGCAGGAAGCCGAGCGCGAGTTCGGCATCGCGCCCCGGCGTGCGCATCGTCACCAGTTGCTGACCATGCACATCGAGCAACAGGGGCGCTTCTTCAATCAGCAGGTCGTCCCTGCCGCTCGCCAATCGGCGCACGGCGGCGCCGATGGGTTTGTCGTGGTTAGCTTGGCTCAATTGCCGATCTGCCACTCTGCGGCATCAGACATCGCGCCACCAAAGGCGTTGAGGCCCGGATCGAACACGAATGCCTGTTGGTAGAATTGTGATCCTAACAACGCCACTTGGTTGGGGATGTTTAGCGACCACGATCCTGTGGTGCCGAAGGTTAGGATGCCGTCGGTTAGCTCGAGGCTGGTGCGCAAGAAGCAACCGGGCAGGCCTAAGCCGGTCAGGTCGAGCGGCAAGAAGCCGAGCGTCGACGATTGGTTGCTGACCCCGGTGATCATCAAGCCGAGGCCGATCGGCATGTTGGTCACGTTGGTGATCATCGCCACCCCGAGTCTGGGCAGCACGGCGTTGATGAGCTGCGGAGTACCGATCGACGTCGGGCAGCCTGGGCCGTAGCTCGTGTAGGTCGCCGGGAACGCATCTTCTGAGCAGCAGCGGATCGCCCAGACGCCGCTGTAGTAGAGCGGGCACAGTTGGATGCCGGTCACCGTGGCAAGCGCCGCATCACGCCAGCCTTGGCCGAGAATCTGGATGATGCTCGTCTGCGTCGGCGTGATGTTGGGGTTGCACGTGAACGGGAACGACACCGGCTGGCTGTTGTCGGTGAAGAAGTTCGCCGGCCAACCGGTCGCGCACGAACCGCTCGGATGGAAGTTCAGGTCCATGCGGAAACAGATCGCAAACCGTCGCACGCCGCCGATCGGCGGCTGCGTGCCGACTACGATGTTGTAGACCGACGTGTCGAACTCGTTGAGCGCGTGGCTCGACACCTGGATGTTCTGGTTGGCGTTCTGCGTCAGGCTGAACACGAGTTGGCCCATGTTGACGTTCTGACCGCTGAAGCTGACGCCGTCGTAGACCTCAAAGTCGAGTGCGGCGAAGAAGCCGTTGGCGCCGAACGCGGCGCCCCACGGAGCGACGACCTTGGTGATCTTTTGCACCGGCATGTTGGCCGGCATCTCGAACACGATGCCGGCGCTTTCGCCTTCGCACATGCCCTGGATGATGCTGACCCCGGTTGGCAGCGCGGTCGGAATGGCCGGCAGCGTATCGCGTTGCCAGAACGTGCCGCTGGTGCAGCCTTGGGCGACCAGCGAAGCACTTGGACTTAGCGCGAAAAGGACGGCTAGCTGGGCGAGGGTGCGTGCGAGCATGTGATTGTGATGGGTAGGCGGTAACGAGCGAGCGGGTGCCATCGTCGCTGGATCCACGCGCCAGCACAAGCGGGGGGGGCGCCGCTCGGGCACGATTCGGCTTTGGGGGATTGCAGGCGGGGGCATTACCATCGCTAGCGATGCTGCAGCTCGTCTCCCTATGCGGAATCGCCGTGATGCTGGCGATTTGCTTCGTGTTCTCCCGCGACCGCTCCGCCATCAAGTGGCGGCTGGTC
>JAPYTD010000005.1:0-35171 GCA_029936315.1 Planctomycetota bacterium
TGTAGCCACCCTGTGACTCGACGTAGTTCGCGCCGCCCTGGATGCGGGCGTTGTCAACATCCTCTTCCGGCGCCGACCAGCGGTCGATCCACAGCACTTCATCGAAGCCAGCGGCTTCGAGCAACTGCGGACCGGTCAGCGTGACCGTGAACAGCAGACTGCCGGTCTGCTCGTTGTCGATGACCCCGCCGATCGCCGTGATCTTGTTGGCGAGCGACGGCTTGTCGGTGTGCTTGTCGGCGACGACGATGTTGAAGCGAACCGGCTGGTTATTGCCCCACGCCTGCATCTTGATCAGTTCCGGCTCGAGGCGGAACGCCGGGTGGTAGCCACCAATCCAACGCACGGTTTTGTGCGCCTGCAGCGCGTTCGCCTGGTTGGCGTTCATGCGCACGACGTACGCATTGACCGGCAGGTAGCCGATCACCTTGCCGCCAGCCGCTGCGATCGCATCGCGATCTGCTTGCGTTGGCACCGAGGCAAACTGCACGATGCGCAGTTGTCGCTGCTCTTGAAGACGGAGTGCTTCGGGCACTTCCAACTGGCTTGCGAGTGGATCGAACGCGCCAAAACGCAGATCAATCAGGCCCGCTCGGGGAGCCTGGGCAGAAACGGAAACAGCGACGGCGCACGCGAGCACCGCTGCTCTGGAAAGAGTAATCAGCATGGAATCGTGGAGGTGGAAAGTGTCAAGCTCGGTCTTCGGGGGACAGACGAGCCTCCGAAGTGTACCAGACATGGGACAAACGTGCATGACTCTGTCCCACTACGGTACTGCGCAAACCTCTGTTGCCGTCAGCGGGATGCCGGCCATGCCAACGACGCCCGCGGGATCCCAACGGCGCGAGCGGGGTCCACAGCCTGCGCCGCCCGGCAGCTCAGCGCATCTGTCGGTAGGTGCCGCCGGCGTCCTTGGCCAGCCACTCAAGCACTTCCAGGTTGCCGCCGATCGCGATCGTGTTGATCTTGATCTTGCGGTATTTGTTCCACTTCGCCACGTCTTCGCGGATGCGGAACGGGTCAATCTCATCGCCGACCGTTGGCTCACCGTCTGACAGGATGAAGATCGTGTCGACGTCCTTGTCCTCGAAGCCCTCGCGCACCGCATCGTAGAGGTTGGTGCCGCCACTGGCGCCGAGTCGCTCGATCCACGTCAACGCTTCCTGACGGGTCGTCGAGCTGTTGGCGCCAATGCCCTTCGGGTCCCAGCGCGCCACGCCATTGGAGAACGCATAGATGTTGAACAGCGCGCCGGGGTCGAGGTTCTTGACCGCTTGCGCGAGTTCCTTCTTGGCGATGTCGATACGAGCGGCACCACGACCATTGATTTCGCGACCGTACATCGCCTCCATCATCGAGCCAGAGACATCGAGGATGAAGAGCACGCGGTGCGATTCGACCTTGATGCCGAAGAACTTCGCCTTGCTGACGGTGCGTTGCGTCAAGCGTCGCTTCTCACGCCCGACCTCGGCCTTATCGCGTTCCTTCTCTGAGGCGACCTTGAACTCACTCTTGGCGACCTTCCACCAAGCCGCCCACTTCTGCTCATCCTCGCCGAACGACTGTGCCGTCAGTTGCCACAGGGCATCGGCCAGGTGCTTCTTCATGCGGCCCTTCTCGATTGCCATGCGCTCGATGAGCTTGGCAACCGGCGTTTCCTTGCGCAGCTTGGCAATGCCGATGATCGCCAGGAATCGCGTCGACCAGTCTTCGTGCTCCAAAGCCGTCATTAACGCCGGCAAGTGCCGCTTCTCGCGCGCTTCGGCGAGCACCGCGACCGCTGCATTGCGAACGTCGCGGTCTTCGTGCGTGGCGTAGCCGGCGATTTCCCGGAGCCACTTGCTCATCGGGCCCTTGATCTGGTTGATCGCTTCGAGCGCGATGCGAATATCCTCGGGCACCTTCGGCTTCTCGAGCAGTACACGCAGCAATGGCACCGAATCCTCGTCCAAACGAATGGCAAGCGATTCGGCGGCAGCCCGGCGCACGTTGATATCCTTGTCCTTGAGGCCTTTGCGCACCAGCTTCAGCACCTTGTCGGACTTGATCTTGATAGTCGCCCGCAACGCAAACACCTTCTGGTGCGACTGCCCCTTGCCGAGCAGTGCGACCGCGCGCTTTTGTGTTTTCGCATCCGTCCAGGTAGAGATGATGCGCGCCATTTCGATGCGCAAATCCTCCTGCGTGACCTCGCCCTTCTTGGCCAACTTGACGAACGTCGAGAACGCCTTGGTGCCCTTCGATTCGGCGATCAGGCCGGCCGCCACGCAGCGCTCCGGCCCCTGAAACATCACGCGCTGCAGGACCATCGTCGCCATCGCGTCGGTCTTCGACATGCGCTGCTTGGCCATCCACTCAAGCGCCCTACGCCGAATCTTCGGATCGGCTTCGCGCTTCAAGGTCAGGACCAGGTCGGCCTCCCGCATGAACGGCAGCAACGCGCCGAACGCCAACAGCCGAATCGAATTGTGCTCCGGCGGCATGATGTCGCCGTCCTTGTTCTTGCGCTGCTTCTTCTCGAGGTTCCAGACCAAGCGCAACCAATCCTCGTCGGCCGCCGCGACCAAGCGCACGAACGCCTGCATGGCTGGCTCGCGGATGTCGTCCGAAGCCTGGGACTCCAGAATGCCGCGCAGCAACTGCTTGCCTACCGTGCGCGATTCCCCCAAACCCTTCAACGCCAAGAGGCGCAACTCCGCTTCCTCGGTCATGCCGGCGATCTCCGCCAACTTGTCGAGTGCCGGTTGCTGGCTATCCGCCAGGTTGGCGAACCAGCCCAACGTCTTGACAATTTGGCGACGGAACAACAGCGTGACGCACCTGTCGTAGCCCTTGATCAGCCCCTCCGCAGCCTCACGCGTGCGCACCTTGCCGATCTGCTCAACCAGCGCCAACTCGGCGTCGTCACGCTCGTTGTGCAGCTTTCGGATCAGCTTCTGGACGTCACCTTGCGCCGCAAGCGTGCCCGCCAGGAGCATGATGGACAACAACACAGTTCGCACGAACATTTCAGGCACCTCGTGATTGGGGCGGAAGGGGGGTCACATCCGCACTGTGGATCATCGAAGCCGCAGCGACTGCGGTCAAGGCAACCCACGAAGATGACTCCGGATCGAGGCGGAAGACCATTCCAAGATGCCCGCGCGGGTGCATTCGGTTATGCCATTGCCTCCACTCGATGACTGCCGCCTCCATCTACCTAGCCGTCGTGCTGCTGCTGGCGCTCGTGTCGTTCTATACGCAACGACTGCGACCCGACGTGACGGCGCTACTTGTCATGCTCTCGCTGCTCGTGCCGTGGCAGCCCGGCGACGATGGCCTGACGGCAATCCTGACGCCGAGCCAAGCGTTCAAGGGCTTCGGTAGTCCGGCGCTGCTGATGGTCGCGTCGATGTTCGTGTTGTCCGCGGCCATGGTTCGCACAGGCGCGGCAATGATGCTCGGCGGCCGCTTGCTCGCAGCAGGCGCAACCAGCGAACTGCGGTTCCAACTGACCGTGCTGACGCTGGTCACCGGTTTCAGCGCCATCGTCAACGACACGACGACCGTGCTCGTCTGGATGCCGCCGGTCATGGCGATCTGCCGCGAACGCGGCTACGCGCCGTCGCGTATCCTGATGCTGCTCGCATTCGCTTCGCTGCTCGGCGGCAAGTGGACGCTGATCGGCACCCGCAGCAACGTCATCCTGTCCGACTACTTGCTGGAGAACACCGGCGAAGGCCTCGCGTTCTTTGCCTTCGCGCCGATCGGCGCCGCCGTGTTCGTCGCGTGCATGGCGTGGTTCTTTCTCGTCGGCCGCCGCTTCCTGCCGAAAGCGGAAGCAAGCCCATCGCTCGAGAGCCGCTACGAGGTCGCCGAGTTTCTGACCGAGACGATGGCCGAACCGGGCTCCGACATCGTCGGCAAGACGCTCGGCGAACTCGACCTGCCGGGCAATGACGTCACGGTGCTGCAGATCATCCGCGGCAAAGAGTTCTTGCCCCCCAATCCATGGCTCACAGTTCACGCCAAAGACGTGCTGGTCATCCAGGGTCGCATCACCGCGATCACCGACGCCTTGCAACAGGGGCTCAGCGTCAAAGAAGAACTGAAGATCGACGACAAGACGCTGCGCTCTGCCGATCTGCGCATGGTCGAAGCGATCCTGCCGCCCGACAGCGAACTTGTGAATCACAGTTTGCGCGACCTCGACTTCCACCACCGCTACGGCGTCAGTCCGTTGGCAATCAGTCGCCGTGGCCGTTCGTTGCGCGATCGCCCACTGGCCGAACCGCTAAAGAGCGGCGACTCGCTACTGCTCGTCGGCCACGAAGCCGAACTGCAACGCCTGCGCCGCAACCCCAACCTGTTGCTACTCGAGTCGCAGCTACTGCCAACTGCGAGCAAGCAGCACGCATTCGTGGTCATCGCAATCATGGCCTTGATGGTCATCACCAGCGCCACCGGCATCATCTCCCCCACCGTCGCGATTCCGTTCGCCGCGATGGCCGCCATCCTGACCGGCACGGTCGGGATGCGTCACGCCTACGAATCGATCGACATGCCCGCGCTCGTCATCGTCGGCGCCATGATCCCATTCGGCGCGGCCCTGCAAATAACCGGCACCGCGCAGTGGTTCGCCGAAGGCATGGCCAGCTTATTCGCAGGTTCCTCGCCGCAAACCCTACTAGCCGTATTGCTCCTGCTGGCCGTCGTGATGACGCAACTCATCGAGAACGCCGCCGTAGCCGTGCTCCTGGCCCCCATCGCCTTCGCCGTGGCCAAGGCCGGCAACTGCCACCCCGCCCCGTTCCTGCTAGGCGTCGCCATCTGCGTCTCCTCAGCCTTCGTCACCCCCTTCGCCCACGAATCCACCATCCTGGTCATGGGCCCCGGCCGCTACCGCTTCCGCGACTACGTCATCCTCGGCGCCCCCTTCGCCATCATCACCTGGCTGGTAACCACCATCGTGCTTCCCATCCTCATGCCCCTCCAATAACCCAAGAAGTTAGTACGGTGCCAAGCACAGAAGTAACCTCTTCGGATCATGCCATGACGACGACTCGCCAGCTGCTTGCCGCGTGCATCGCGTTGCTTCTGAGTTGCGGATTGCGAGCACAAGAACGCGGCCGCTTCGCTGGCTGGGTTGCCGATGACAACGGCAAACGCGTCATCGGAGCCGACGTCACCCTGATCTCGCGCCCGTTCCCATCCCGACCCGACATCGGAATCGCCGACGAACTGCACGTGTGCACGGAAGCCGATGGCATGTTCCGAACGAAACTGCTGCACGGCCGTTCGTACAGCGCATGGGCAGTCTGGCGCGACGAAGACAACGTGCAGCGCCGCACCGAGATCCTCGAAGGCGCCTTCCCCGGTCCACCGCGCGCCATCAAAGCGGCAGACCTGCAAACCATAAGAACCGTTCGCATCAAAGGCGCAGACAAGTGGCGAGCGCGCGCACCACTTCACCTCACTGCCATCACCGCCAGCGAAAACGTCGCCGAGATCCCGGTGCGACTCGACGCCAACCTGGTCGCAAAGCTACCGACCCTGCCGGGCGGTCACTGCAGTTTGGAAGTTCGCGGCAAGGACGGCCTGATACTGGGCATGGCGGCCTCACTTGCACTCGCGCAGAAGGACAAGCCAGAACTCACGATCGAGCTATCCGAACCACGCGAACTGCGCATTGTGATCGTCGACAAGCAGGGCAAACCCGTTTCCGGAGCGACCATTCGCCACGCATTTGGTTACCACAAGCGTGATCTCACGACCGTTATTGGAAAGACCGACGAAGGCGGCGTGCTGCAAGCCACCCTGCCTTCGGTCAATCCTATGTATGTCAAACCGGACAAGGACCTTTGCTCGTTCCAGATTAGCGCGCCCGGAAGACAACGCATGTTCTCGTGGACGCATCTCGACAAGGTCGGAGACGTTCTAACCCTGACCATGCCAGCAGGCAGCGACCTGATCGGCCGAGTGCTCGCCAAAAATGGCTCCCCCGCCACTGGCATCACGTTACTGCCCGATTGCTACGCGATGGGCGCCGACAACGCATTGAGCGGCAATGGCGTTCCACCACGGGTACTGACACTGGCCCAGGACGGGGGCTTCCGGTTCTCAAGCCTTCACCCTCAGCATGACTTTCGCCTGCTTGCGCTGATCGAGCCAAAGGCGGCCATCGCGCAGGGCATGCGATTGCGAAACGACATCGCCGTCGCCCCGGTTGTGTGGCTGGCGGTTGGTGCACCACCGTTCCAAACGCCGCACAAACTCGACGGCATCCGCCTCGATCGAATTGCCATTGCGCAAATTCGCGTGACCACGGACACCGGCACACCCGTGCCCGGTGCGCGACTGACGGTGACAACCCAGGACCTCTACAACTCGCCGATCCATTACGTCTGCGACCGCGTTGGCCGCCTGCAGTTCCCGCTACCGAACGGTACGATCCGCATTGGCGCGTGGTTTCCCGGCGGCGGCGTTGCAACGATGTTGGTGAGCAGCCCGCTAGCGGACGGCGCCCCGGAAATTGATCCGCTGGTCATCAAACTGTCGGCGACGCAAACCGTTCGCGGCGTCATCGTCGACGCGGCCGGCAAGCCGGTGCAGGGCGTCAAGGTCTACCAAGGGGGTCGCGGCAAGACCGACGATCGCCAGATCCGCGAACTGTCGTTCTTGGCGCGAGCCACGAGCAACAAAACCGGGCCGGATGGATCGTTCTCGCTGACGCTACCGCTCGATGACGTGCCGTTTTCGGTGCAGTGCTTCGGCAAGGTGAACGGCGAGACTCTTGTCTCAAAGCAGATCGTGATCCTGCCAGACGATCCCGACAATGGCCGCCTGCGCATCGCGGTGGCTCCGTTCAAGAAAAAGTAGTAGCCACGACCTCGGCGAGGGTGTGGCCGCGAAGGAGATTATTCTTGTCCCGGCACCGTACTGGCACTCTTGGGATCACGTTGCTCAGGGGGTGTTGCGAAATCGGGAATCTCGGAGATGAGTGAGTTTTTGCCCCGGCACCGTACTAACATCCTCGGGATGATGGATCGTTTTCCGCTGGGCTTGTTGGCGCTGGCTGCACTGGTTGTTGGTGGCTCGGTTGCTGCGCAAGAGATTGCGTTGCCGTTTGCTAGTGGCAAGATCACGGTGGCGGCGGATTGGACGGTTCTGGGTGCCAAAGAGCTGGCCGAGGAGGCGCGCGATAGCGATCCGGTTGCCGGCACGGCGAAGGTGCAACTGCTCGGGCTGGTTGCTGATCTGCGCGCCAAGAACCGCACGGACCAACATCTCATTCTGCACCGCAGCGGCCTGAACCCAGAGCAGTTGCAGATGATCAATTGCTACTCGATGGATGAGGTACCCAGCAGCGAAGAACTGGTCGCGGAAGAAGCTGCGAGCAAGATGAGCCAGGTGCTGGCAACGGAGATCGGCGGGCAAGACCTGGCGATCACGTGCACCGGGCATGAAGTCAGTGAGATGTTCGCGATCAAGTCGCTGTTGATGCACTTCGCCATGACAGAACCTGCCTCGGCATGGCGCATGGACGTTCTCGTCGTGCCTAGCGGCGACCGGTTGCAGTATTTTGAGAGCCAGTACCTGGCGGATGACGCGCAGGCGATTGCGAACATCGACGCGGTGCTGCGCACCTATGACGGCGCCAAAGAACCCGACACCCGCGTCAGCAACTTGCTGATTGGTGGTCTGGCGGGCGCGGTTGCTGGGATCCTTACCGCACTGTTTCGGCGACGCCGACACATGCGGATCCAAGGGCACCTGACACAGACTGGCAGCGAAGCTGCACCGAGCTAACGTTGCTGGTTCGCCGGGGTCAACCGGCGCATCCAAGAGAGCAACAAGAGAGCCTACGTGACTGCCACAATCGAAACGCGCATCGCACGAGAGTTAGAAGTCCGCGAAGACCAGGTCCAAGAGACCGTCGGCCTGCTCGAAGTCACTCGCGAGCGCGCCAACAAGATGGCGGCATTGCCAACCCATGCCGTGCAGCTAACCAAGCGCGCGACCTACCAGGGCATTGCGCAGAATCACGACGATCATCCCCGCGCACTCGAATCGTGACCCCGACTCGCGTAGTTCACGAAGCCGACGCAATCGCGTGGCTACAAGAAAACGAACTCGCGAGCGATGCTGCGATCGTCACGTCGCTGCCGAATGTCGATGAGTTCCGGCACCAAAACTTCGAGCGCTGGCGCAACTGGTTCTGTGACGCAGTCGCGCTGATCTTGCAGAAGACGCCGACCAACAGTGCCGCCGTGTTTTTCCAGACGGACATCCAGCAGGACGGCATCTGGATCGACAAGTCATTCCTCGTACAGCAGGCGGCAGCGCTTACTGGCACGCCGCTGATCTGGCACAAGATCGCGCTGCGAGCGCCAGTTGGAACCACCACCAACTCACGGCCCGGCTACGCGCATCTACTGTGTTTGGCACCGACGCTGCGCCTCACCGAACACAACGCCACGCCAGACATCCTGCCGCAACTCGGCAAGATGGCATGGCCGCGGGCCATGGGGCTCGACATTGCAACAACCGCGGTGCGCTGGCTGCGCGACTACGCTGGTGCGAGGACTATCGTGGCGCCGTTCTGCGGCACCGGAACCGCCCTGCTAGCGGCCAATCAGCTCGACCTTGATGCGATAGGCATCGAGCGCAGTACAAGCCGAGCCGCAAAGGCTCGCGAGCTGTAGTTCGAACACGACCGGTGGCAAGTGCCGGGCTATTCGTAGCGCAGGGCTTCGACCGGATCGAGGCTCGCGGCTTTCCATGCCGGCCACAATCCGAAGAACAAGCCAACGCCACCGGACCCCGCGAAGGCAAATGCGCGCGCCCACCATGGCGTCGCCGATGACAGGTCGGGCAACAGTAGCGCCGTCAGACTAAGCAGGCCTTCGGCGACCAGCAAACCAAGCAAACCACCGATCGTGCAAAGCACGACAGCTTCGACCAGGAACTGACCGAGGATGTCACGCCGCCTGGCTCCGACCGCCTTGCGCAATCCGATCTCGCGGGTTCGTTCGCGAACCGACACCAACATGATGTTCATGACACCTACGCCACCGACCATGAACCCGACGGTCGACAACAAGAACATCACTGCCATGACGGCAAACACGATGTCGTCAAAGGACTTGATCAGGCTGTCCGCCGTCGCCATCTCAAAGTTGTTCTCCTCGTTCCACCGCACGCGACGCCGGCGCCGTAGAACCTGCGTGATCTCGCCCTTCGCCTCCTCAATCAAGCCAGACTTGCAGCGCACTGCGAGGAACACGTCATCGGCCGTCGGGTAGAAGCGCTGCACGGTTTCGTAGGGTGCCAGGAATGCTTTGTCATCCTCGTTCTCGCCGCCAAACGGCCCTTCCTTGCGCTTCTCGAGCGTGCCAATGACCTTGTAGACGCGACCGTCGATGAGCACATCCTTACCGACGGCGCCGCCGTTCGGAAACAGCGCTTCGTCCACCGAACTGCCGATCACCACCACCGCCGTGTTGTGACGGTTCTCCTGGCTGGTGAAGAAGCGGCCTTCCTTCAGCACTCGGTTGGCCACCTCGAGATCCTCGGGATAGACCCCCTTCAAATCGGGCGTGTCGATCTCCTGGTCGCGGAAGCTCGCACGGGTAAGGAAGGTTGGTGCGTCCAGAACCGGGGTCAGGATCTCTACGGAGGGACACAGGTCGCGCACGGCCCACGCGTCGTCGACGACGATCGGTTTGCGCAGCCGCATCTCGCGCGACAGCCGACCGAGGTTCACGAACGGCCGATGGTGCACATAGATGTTGTTGGTACCGAACTGCTCAACCTGGTCGACAACGGATTGCCGAAAGCCATTGAGGATTGACGCCACCATCACCACCAGCAGCACGCCGATGAAGATGCCCAACACGGTCAAGCATGACCGGAAGCGGTTGCTCATCAGGGTCTCGAAGGCGAGCCGCGTGTTTTCCCAGGCTGATTGTAGCGCGCGTGGCATGGCTATTCGGTTCGCAACGCCTCAATTGGATCCAGCCTCGCTGCGCGCTTGGCCGGATGAATACCAAAGAACACGCCGATGCTGGTGCACACCAAGAACGCCACCCACGGTGCCCAAGCAGGGAACTGTGCCGGCAGTGGCGTGTAGGTCGCCAACAACTCGGCCGCACCGAACGCGATCGCAATGCCGATCGCACCACCGATGCACGACAGCAGCACCGCCTCAATCAAGAACTGCTGCACGATGTCCCGCTGACGAGCGCCGACAGCCTTGCGCACGCCGATCTCGCGAGTGCGTTCGATCACCGACACCAACATGATGTTCATGATCACCACGCCACCGACGACCAGTGAGATTCCGACGACGAACAGCGCGATGCTGAAGATCGTCTGCGTCATGCTCTTCCACAGGTTGTTGATGCCCTCGGAGGTCAAGATGTCGAAGTCATCTTCTTGGCCCGGACGTAGGTGATGGCGGGCGCGCAACACGGCGCGCACTTCGTCCATCGTGTAGTCCATATTCGACGAATCCGCCGTTTGCACGCTGATGCGCAGCGAACGGGTCGTGCCATACAGCTTGCGATGCAGGCTGTAGGGGATCTTGACGAAGTTGTCCTGCGAGAAGCCCATGAAGGCGCCCTTCTTCTCGGCGACCCCCACCACGCGCACCGGCGTGCCCTTGATGCGGAGTTCTTTGCCAATCGGATCGACGCCGGCGAACAGTTGCTCGGCGACGTCATTGCCGATGAAGGCAACCGGCACCGCACGCTCATCTTCGAACGGCAACAGGATGCGTCCGTCGGCGACATCGAACGGCTCGATCTCGAGGATGGCCGGCGTCACGCCACTGACTTCGACACCGAGCAGTTCGTTGCCACGGCGCTTCAAGTCCGCCGTCGAACGCACCTGCCACGCGACTGTCTTGGCGCTGCTGCAGCGGTCACGGATCGCATGGGCGTCTTCGCGCCGCAGTCGACGATTGCGGCGAATGGCGTCGAGGAAGTCCTGCCGGTTGGTGATGATGCCAAAGCGCTGCACGGTGAAGACGCCCTGGCCAAGATCGGAGAGCTTCTCTTCGACGTACTTATTGAGCCCCTGGATCACCGCGGCCGTCGAAACAATCGACGCGATCCCGATGATGACCCCGAGCAGCGTCAAGAACGAGCGCAGGCGGTTCGCCCAAATCGATTCGACCGCGAGCCGTGTCGCCTCGATGACGTTCACGTCGCGCTGGTCTCCGTGGTTGCCACTGTATTGGGACCATCGCTGGCTACCACACCGTCGCGGATCGTCACGATGCGCTGGGCGTGATCGGCAATCTCGCGTTCGTGCGTAACGACGATGATCGTATTGCCCGCTTCGGACAACCGCTGGAACAGCGCCATGATCTCCTTGGACGTCGTGCTGTCGAGGTTGCCGGTCGGCTCATCGGCAAGCAATAGCGCGGGCCGTGTCACCAACGCGCGGGCGATGCTGACGCGTTGCATCTGACCACCCGACAGCTGATTCGGCCTGTGATCCATGCGGTCTTCCAGGTCGACTTCACGCAGAGCAACCGCGGCGCGCTCCTTGCGATCACGCGGTTTGATCCCGCCGTAGATCAACGGCAGTTCGACATTGCGCAAGGCTGTCGCGCGCGCCAACAAGTTGAACGACTGGAACACGAAGCCAATGTCCTTGTTGCGGATGCGCGCCAATTCGTGCTCCGGCAGCTTCGCGACCGACGTGCCGTTGAGTTCGTACTCGCCTTCGGTCGGTGTATCGAGGCAACCAATCAGGTTCATCAGGGTCGACTTGCCCGAACCCGACGGCCCCATGATCGCCACGTATTCGCCGCGCTCGATGGTCAGGTCGATGCCGCGTAAGGCCCGCACAATCGTCTGGCCCATCGAGAACGAACGGGTCAGACCCTTGGTGCGAATGACAGGTTCGGTCATGGAGTAGCTCCTACAAACGACGAACGGCGATAGCAGAAGCCTGCTTCTTCTCGTCGATCTCGACCCGATCCCACTCACTGAGTCTCCTCAGCTCTTTGTACGGTCCGATGATGACCTCTTCGCCATCCTTGAGTCCGTGCAACACTTCGATGTCCATGTCGCCGGTGATGCCAGTCTTGACCGGACGGAAGCGCGCATAGCCATTGACGAGCAGGAACACGCCTTCAATTTCGTGCATCTTCGTGCGCGAGATTGTCGTTTCAGCGGCGTAGACCGCCTCGCCTTCGACCGGCTTGTCGGGCACCTTGACCTTGCCGGCGTCATCGCGCTCGCGATCACGCATCGTCAGCGCCTGCAACGGCAACACCAGACAATCCGAGCGCGTGGCAGTTTCGATTTCGGCGGTTGCCGTGAAGCCTGGACGCAGTTCTTCGGGCGGTGCGTGCAACCGCACGACGACCTTGAACTCTTTGCCCTTCTGCGCGTCGCTGCTCAGAATCGGACTCTGACCTATCTCGGTAACGACGCCAATCATCTCAAGGCCGCGGATCGCGTCCACCTCGACGACGGCCGTCGCGCCGATCTTGACGGACACGATGTCCGCTTCGTCGACTTCGATTTGGGCTTCGATCACCGACATGTCGGCAATCGTCATCAAGGTCGCAACCGGGCTGCTCTGGATACCGGGAACAGCTCGCTCGCCCTTTTCGACGTTGCATGCGGTAACCAAGCCGGACAGTGGCGACCGCAATATGGTCTTGCTCGCGATGTCTCTGGTGCGCGCCAGCAAGGCCCTTTGTGCTTCGAGTCTTCGGTCGGACGCGTCCTTCACGGCTTTTGCTGCATCGACTCGCGTGACTGCCGCCCGCAGGTTGGCCGCCGCCTGCTTGATGCGCGCCTTGGCGAACTCCCAGCGCTGCTCGCCAAGGCGCGCCTCAGCCGCTGAGACCTCGTATGCCTCGCGACCGATCAGGCCACTGTCGAACATCTCCTGCTTGCGCCTAAACGAGGACGCCGATCGCTCTTTGGATGTCTGCGACTGCAGCGATTCGACCTTGGCGTTGGCGAGCGCAGTCTCTTCCGCGGCTTGATTGGCCTCGGCCGTCGCCACTCCGACTTCGGCGCTGCGTGCATCGGCTTCACTCGCACCGACCTGGGCGCTCGCCGAATCAACCTCAGCCTGCAACTGCAAGTCTTCCAGCCGGAGGAGCACGTCACCCTCTTTGACCTCATCGCCTTCCTTGACATGGACTTCGATGATGACACCCGCGACCTCAGCCTGGATGTCGACGAACTCCTTCGCCTTGATCTCACCAGTCGCCTTCACGACCGAGCGCAGCATCGGCAATCTCACGACCTTGGCGACAAACACCTCGGTCGGATCTTCCGGCTGCATGGACTTCCAAACGCCACCACCGACAGCGGCGACAAGGAGAACGAGAACAACTTGGGACGAGCGTTTCATGCGGGGCGAAGCACAGGTTGCGGGCCGCAGCGGCCAACCGCAAGGGGGGAATCGACGCGCTCCAGTGGCCTGGTCGGGTGCTATTCCGCCGCAGCAACCGGATTTAGCCAGCGGCCACAAGCCAACTACGCCCAGATCCCCTTGCAATGGGGCAGCCCGCCGCCCAGCCCTGATCCATGGGTCTTCTCCGAGGTGACCGGATGCAATGCTCACATCGCGTGAGATCGCTCAGCGAACGAACGGATCCGAATAGTATCGCTGAGGCCACGAACCCGCCCGAGCGTGGCAAAGCCGCCTAGCGGTTTGGCAGCTGGCCTCAGCTACAGGTTGCGCAACGTGATCGCGCCAGTCGGGCAGTTGCGTTCGCAAGCCATGTCGCGAGTGCATTCGTAGTTGTGCAGTTTGCGCACGACGTCGCCGAGCGGCACCGAAGCGTAGCCTTGCGTCGCACAGGTCGCAGCGCAGATGCCGCAGTGGATGCAGGCGTTCATGTCGACATCCAGTTGCACGTGGTCGCGCGGCGCTGACACCATGCGGTCTTCTTCGGCGACGACTTCAGGATCGCACAGATAGCGCGTCAGCGGATGCGTCGTCAGAGCCTCGATGGCTTCGCGCTCGCCAATGCCCACGACTTCGTTGACGTTCGGCATGTCGAGCAGCGGCAGGTGCGAAACCTTCGGCTTGATCAACACGGTCTTATCATCAACGAAGCGGTGCAGGTTGTTCTCGTTGAGAGCCAACCCCATGACCTCGTAGGTCTGGAACAGAATGTGCGGCAACGTCGCGCGGTATGGCGTCGCTTTGTGCAGGTCGCGGTGCGACAGGTCGACAGCAATTACCAAATCCGCTTCGCGCGCCCTCGCGATGCGCAGCGCCAACGTCTCGGTCATGCCGCCATCGATGTAGTGGTCACCATCGATCTCAGCAGGTTCAAAGATCGTCGGCAGGCAGGCACTCGCGTAAACGGCGTCGGCGACGTTCATCGACTTCGAACCGGGCAGCCCGAAGAACCTGGTCGTGCCATCCGTCAATGACAGCGCGTTGCAGTAGAACGGCTTCGCCAGTTCTTCAAAGGTGGCCTGCGGGATCCACTCACGCAGCAGTGCTTTGAACGCCTTTCCTTTGTAGACCGATGCGTGGCGGTAGCCGCGCGTGAAGAACTTGACGAGGTTGAGCCGGAAGTAGTCCTTCAACGACACCTCTTCGGCAGCCTCTTCCATGCGGTAGCTATCAGCGCCACCGGCCAGCAAGCCGCCCATCACCGCTCCCATGCTCGTGCCGACGATCTCGTCGATGTGCAAACCAAGGCGCTCGATCGCGCGCACGATGCCGATGTGGCAAAAGCCACGCATCCCGCCACCACCGAGCACAAGCACGGTTCGACGTGGTTTTTGGCGGGCAGAACCGGTTGCTATGGACCCTACCGAACTGGGGTTCAAGCCATGATCCCCCACCTCGCCGTTCGACGAGTCGTTTCGGGGGCTTTCCGGACGTGGATCTATTTTGCTCACGAGTGTGCTGAGGGCGCCATGCGACGGACAGGTAGTGCTCCGCCCATTATCTAGATCGGTTCTTGCAAGAGGTTGCCTGAAGGGCGCAACCCGCGCCGGTCGAAGACTAGTACAGACAACAGGGAGGATAACTAGTTCCGATGACCGCTTGGCAACGAATGCAGCGCCTGCCGCGCAGCGAACAACGCGCGGCACAGGACGCGCTCTTACAGCGCTACGTGCGCGAATATCTCTACCCCTTCTCGCCTTACTACCGGGCGTTGTTCGACGACAACGGTATCAGGCCAGAACAGATCAAGACGGCCGACGACCTGCGCAGGATCCCTCTGTCGAGCAAGCAGGACCTGCTGCCGACGGACGACGATCCGCAGCGGTTCAAGCAGTTCATCCTGCAGCCCGATCCCGCCTCGATCAAAAAAGCGTGGCCGCTCAAGAAGAAGCTGCCGCTGCTGTGGCAAAAGTGGACACAAGGTGCGAATGCCGTCAGGCAGCGCGTGCGCAGCGAATTTGCGCCGTGCTTCATGACCTTCACGACCGGCCGCTCGGCCGAGCCCGTGCCGTTCTTCTACTCGCCACACGACATCCAAAACCTTCACGACACCGGAGCGCGGCTGGTGGATGTAATGGGCCTCGACCCCGATTACCGGATCGCCAACGTCTTCCCGTATGCACCGCACCTAGCGTTCTGGCAGGTGTTCTTCGCAGGCCAGGCCACCGGCATGATGGCCCTGTCGACCGGCGGTGGCAAAGTCATGGGCTCAAGCGGCGACCTGCGCGCAATCTCGCGACTGCGGGCAGATGCATTGATCGGCGTCCCCGGTTACGTCTACCACCTGCTTCGTCGCGCCGTCAGCGAAGGCCTTGACCTGTCCTCGATCCGCTGCGTCGTGCTCGGCGCCGAACGCGTACCGCCCAGTTTGAAGGGCAAGATCGTGCAATTGCTCGCCGCAGCCGGCGCCAACGACGTGCGCGTTTTTGGCACCTATGGGTTCACCGAAGCACGCATGGCATTTGCCGAGTGCCCGACCAAGGACAACGAATACACCGGCTACCACCTGTACCCGGACCTCGCAATCTTCGAAGTCATCGACCCCAAGACGGGCGAAGTGCTGCCAGATGGCGAAGATGGCGAACTGGTGTTCACGCCCCTGCAAGCGCGCGCCAGCACCGTGTTCCGCTACCGCACCGGTGATCGTGTCCGCGGTGGCTTGCAATACGAGCCGTGCCCACACTGCGGCCGGACGGTGCCACGCATCAGCAGTGACCTGACGCGTGAGTCGAGCCTCAAGGACCTGCAATTGCTGAAGGTCAAGGGCACCCTGGTCAACCTCGAAGACGCAGCGATGCTGCTCGGCGGCATGGACGAAGTCGAAGAGTGGCAGATCGAGCTTCGCAAGAAGGATGACGACCCGCATGAAGTCGACGAGATGGTCGTGCACCTGTCGGTCAAGTCCGGCGCCTGCGAAGACGTCGCGGCTAAACGCGTGCAGGAACTGTTCAAGAGTCGCCTGGAGATCTCACCAAACCGAGTCGAGTTCTACGGGCTCGAATCCATGCTGAACAAGATTGGCATGGAAACGGAGATGAAGGAGAAGCGGTTCCTCGACGCGAGGCCGCAGGTATGAGCAATAGTCGCAACCGCAGCATGGCGATCATCGCCGGTGTGCGCACCCCGTTCTGCAAGGTCGGTGGCGCGCTCAAGGGTGCTGCTGCCGCGGATCTCGCCACCCACGCATTCCGCGAACTACTCGACCAGACCAAGATCCGCCGCGAGGACATCGACGAGGTCATCCTTGGCTGCGCCGGCCCGGATGCCCGCGAAGCCAACGTGGCACGCGTCGCGGCCCTGCGCGCTGGACTGCCCGAATCGACTCCAGCCGTGACCATCATGCGCAATTGCGCGTCCGGCATGGAAGCCATCGCGACCGCCAAGCAGAAGCTGTGCGCGGACGAAGGCGAGGTGTTTCTAGTCGGCGGTGCCGAGTCGATGAGCAACTTCCCGCTGATGATGGGCCCGCAACTGGTGCGCTTCTTCACACGGCTCAACAAAGCTCGCTCGCTACCGCAACGACTGAGTGCGCTGATGAGTTTCCGCCCGAGTGCGCTGAAACCGCGCATCGCGATCATGGAAGGCCTCACTGATCCGACCACGGGGTTGATGATGGGCAACACGGCTGAACTCGTGGCGCAGCGATTTGGCATCGACCGCGCAGCGATGGATGCCTACGCGCTGCAGAGCCATCAACGCGCTGCCGCCGCCAACGCCGCCAACCGTTTCTCACGCGAGATCGCGCCGGTCATCGCACCACCGACATTCCGATCGGCAATCGCCGCCGATGACGGCATCCGCACCGAGCAGACCATCGAAGCCCTGCAAAAGCTGCGACCGATCTTCGACAAGCGAGAAGGCGACATCACCGTCGGCAACAGCTGTCAAGTGACCGACGGCGCCTCGGCGCTGCTCGTCACCTCGCTCGCCAAGGCCAAGAATCTCGGCCTTGAGCCACTCGCGATCGTGCGATCCACGGCAACCGCGGCACTGCCGCCGGCAACCATGGGACTAGGCCCAGTGCACGCAACTCCGCTCGCGCTCGATCGCGCCGGCATCACCATGCACGACCTCGACGTCGTCGAACTGAACGAAGCGTTTGCTGCGCAAGTGCTCGGCTGTATTGAAGCCTTCGCGGATGACGACTACTGCCGCAACGTGGTCGGCCTCGAAGCGGCCCTTGGCCAACTCGATGCCAGCAAGGTCAACGTCAATGGTGGCGCCATCGCACTCGGCCACCCAATCGCCGCCACCGGCGCTCGCCTCGTATTGACGCTTGCGCACGAACTGCGCCAGCAAGGTGCGCGCTACGGCCTCGCGACCCTCTGCATCGGTGGCGGCCAAGGCCAAGCCATCGTGTTGGAGGCAGCATGAGCACCGTCGACAAGCAGACCGAAGGCGCCGTCGAGGCGGCTCCCGCAATGCCTACGTCCGGACTTCGCGAAGTCGTTCTCACGTTCGAACAAGGTGTGGCAACGCTGCGTCTTGGCCAAGCCCAAGAGACAATGGTGACGCTGACCGAAGCGCGCATCGCGGACATCGAAGCCGCCATTGCCCAGCTGGCCACAACGCCAGACCTACACGGTGTCATCATCACCGGCCCAGGTCCTGGCATGTTCTGCGCCGGTGCCGACGTCAATCTGATCCGGGACATCACGGCCGCCGCGGACGGTGAAGCAGCCGCCGTTCGCGGTCGCTCGGTCTTCGGCAAGCTGCGCGACCTCAAGATTCCGGTCGTCGCCGCAATCGAAGGCCCATGCCTCGGTGGCGGCTTTGAGTTGGCGCTGTTTTGTGACGTACGCGTCGCCAGCGATGCCAAGTCGACGCAAGTTGGCCTGCCCGAGGTCAAGCTTGGCATCGTGCCGGGCTTCGGTGGCACCCAGAATCTGACGCGTCTGGTCGGCCTGCCGAAGGCGCTCGAACTGATCCTCGCCGGCAAGCTGCTGCGCGGCCCGCAAGCAGTGCGCGCCCGCATCATCGACCGTCTGGTGCCAGCCGCGAAGCTGCTCACCGCTGCGCGGCAAGAGATCGAAAAGCTCAACAAGCAGAAGAAGAAGAGCAAAGTGCGCAAGCTGCGCGGCATGGCGTGGTGGCTGAGCCGTACGCCACTGCGCGCGCTCGCGGTGCGCGCCGCAAACAAGTCGCTCAACAAGGGGCAGGCACGCTTCTACCCGGCGCCCAAGCGGGCACTGCAGTGCTGCGTCGACGCGCTGCGCCTGCAACCGGTTGACGGCTTTGCGCGCGAAGCCAAAGCCCTCGGCGACATGATCGTCACCAGCGAAAGCAAAGGCCTGGTGCACCTGTTCTTCCTGACCGAGCGCCAAAAGCGCCTTGGCAAGCACAAGCAAGCGAAGCAAGTCGACCGTGCGCTCGTCATCGGTGGCGGCGTCATGGGTGCCGGCATCGCGGGTCAGTTCGCGAGCAATGGCGTGGCGACCCGACTCTGCGACGTCGCCCTCGAACCGCTGGCCGGTGCCAAGGCACGCCTGCAAAAGGGCCTCGACAAGTTGCTCAAGCGGCGCCGCATCAAGTCACACGAGGCGACGGCCATTCAGGATCGCCTCGCGGTGTCCATCTCGCCGGGCAACCTGCGCAACACCGATCTGTGGATCGAAGCAGTCGTCGAGAACCTCGAGGTCAAGCAGAAGCTGATGGGCGACGCGATCGCACACGGACTTCCAGACGACGCGATCCTCGCCACCAACACCAGTTCGCTACCGGTTACGGCCATGCAGGAGCAGGTCGCCCACCCGGAGCGCGTGGTCGGCATCCACTTCTTCAATCCACCGGAGAAGATGCCGCTAGTCGAGGTCATTCGCGGCAAGCACACCAACGAGGCAGCCATCGCAACCGCATGCCGACTGGCCGTGCGACTCGGCAAGTTCCCGATCATCGTGCAGGACTCACCGGGCTTCCTGGTCAACCGATGCCTGTCGCCATACATCAATGAAGCCGCGCGCATGCTGCTCGAAGGCACTAGCCCAGAAGCAATCGACAGCGCCATGCTCGACTTCGGTATGCCGATGGGGCCGTGTCGCCTGCTCGACGAAGTCGGGTTCGACGTTGCCACCAAGGTCAGCGAGGTCATGCACGAGGCGTTCTCCGATCGCATGCAACCGTGCGAGTTGTTCGCCGCAATGGTCGAAGCCAAGGCACTTGGTCAGAAGACAGGCGGAGGCATCTACGACAAAAACGGCACCGGCAAGGGACCTGGTCGTGCCGTCATCGCAACGCTGCAACAGCAACGTGGTCTACCGGCGCGCGAAGCAACACGTTCCGAACTGTTGCACCGCCTGATCTACCCGTTGGTCGACGAAGCCTACCGATGTCTCGACGAAGGCTTGGTCGAAGACGAGCTCGATCTCGACCTCGGTCTGGTCATGGGCATCGGCTTCCCGCCGTTCACCGGAGGCATCACGCGCTTCGCTACCCAAGAGGGGTTGGCAACGATTGTCTCAAAGCTGGACGAGTTGAGCCGCAGTCTAGCGTCTAGATTTAACCCTTGTGACGGTTTGCGACGCCGCGCGCTGAGTAGCTGAGGAGCACGCTTTGCTCCTTGCCATCGCGATCTACGCAGACTGTTCCAGATGCCCCCGATTGCCCTCAAAAATAAATGCGAAACCGTATCGAATCGTTGGCATACAATTAGTTACGCGCACAAGAACGACATATATGGCGGTACTGCGCTGAGTCGATCAATCCTGTGTCGTTCCGCGTGCTTTACAAACTGAGGTAGTTCATTCGTGAGGTTAGGGCCCGGCATCCGCTCATGCCTGCTCGGGGCATGCTTGATGGCCGGCTGTGTTACACAGCCGACCACGCCCACCTCCCAAGCCTCGCCGAGTCTGCCGCTCGCCGCCGCCGCCAACCAGCACGTGCTGCGCATCGGCCTCGAGTTCCTACCGCCGGACGAACGCTTCGCCAACGCTGAGCCTCTACGCGCCGAGCCACTGCGCTCCGAGACACGCATCCCCAACAACCGACCACCATCGGCCAGCGAGCGAGCCATGAGCACTGTTGCATTACGCAACGAACCGTCTCTATCGCTGCAGCTCAACGAAATTGATTTCGCATCGATCGACGACCCGATCGAGCGCGAAGCCATGCGCTTTTGCAGTGACCTGATCGCAGCTGACCGTCAACGCGTGAAGCGTGAAGTCGGCATTCCGATCTTTGGCTTCCGCTACGACGAGTTCGACTTCAGCCCGCTGCTGACGAGTGAACGCAGACTCTTGGAAGAGCACGCGCAATGGAGTCAACAACGCGGCCCGCGCCTGCTGCGACGTCCGCTGCAACAACTCGCCAAGCGTCTACCAGTGGCCCGCGACTTCGACATCATAGTCGAGGACTTCCGTTCTGATCATGTGCCGCTGTCCGAGCCCTACCGACAAGCCCACGGCGACCGCAAGAAGTTCGGCCGCTTGTCCGTGCGTCTGCACCTCAGCGACCTCAAGGACCCGACCGAACTGGTCTACATCCACCCGTCCGGTGTTCGGGTTGGTTCAAGCCAAGAATACGGCAAGCTGTCGCTCGACTTCGGCCTGACCGATACCATCCGGTTCCAATTGCGCGGCCGTACCAACTATGATGACGGCACGTCAAACATCCGCAGCGACCTGATCTACCGGCCGAAACAGAACATGAGCGTGCATCTGGCAGCTGGAGACAACATGGACTTCTTGTCGACGTCCTCGATCTACTCGTTGTTCGAGTCACCAATGGACGGTTCGCCCGGCCTGGTGCTCTACGCCGTGCACACTTTTTAGTCCGCACGTGATGCCAGCCATCGGCAACCTGAATAGCCGACAACATGACGCGGTGCGGCGGCATCCCGCCCCACTTCTGATTCTGGCTCTAGGTTGCTTGGCTTCGGCATGCGCGCTGGATCCTGGCCCGAACCATCCGCGTCCTGCCCTGATGCGCACACCGCCGGCGATCAAAGCAGCAGAACTGCTTGAACTGGCGCATCACGACCATGGCCGTAGCACCGGTATCCTGATCGGCGAAGGCGAACAGGTGCGCTTCGAAATCCGGCGCGCCGATCCTGGCGCGGACGCGGCAACCCGCCCGCTGGTGCTACTCGTGCCGATTCTCGCCGGCGGCCGCGAACTGATGGGCCTGATCGCGCAGAGACTCGTCGGCCACGACTTTGACGTCGCCTTCTGCGAACGGGCCGGCCGAGCCCTTTCGCCGCCACAACGCAGCGCCGACCTCGACGACCTCTTCCGTCGAACGGTACTGCACCAGCGCCTGCTGCTGACGTGGCTGCGAGCGGCTGACGACCCGCCACCTTCGATCCATGTGCTGGGCCTATCGATGGGCGGAATCATTTCGACCGTACTGGCGGCCGTCGATCATGAGGTCAGGAGCGTCGCGATCTGCCTGGCGGGGTCAGACCTGGCGAGCCTGGTCCTGGCAACCAGCGAAGATCGGGTGCATGACTGGCTGGAATGGCGCCAAAAGATCGATGGCATCGGCATCGACAGCCTGCACTGGGAGCTGAGCCAGTTTCTCAACTACGAACCGTCGCACTACGCGCCGTTCGTGCCGACCGAGAAGGTGCTGTTCGTCAGCGCAATGTGGGACACGGTGGTCCCCCGCCGCAACCAAAGTCTGCTCTGGGAGGGTCTTGGGCGGCCTGAGAGGCTGGACATGCCATTTGGGCACTACTCGGCGGCGATTGCCGTCGACCGCGTAATCAGTGCCGCAGCAACGCATTTTCGCGCACATTGCCGGTAGGGTCGGGTCGATACGGAACGAAGCCGATCCAACCCGGAGCATCCACAACCCTTGCGCGTTGTGGGGCGTCCCTCTTTGATCTCTAGCCCAGTTTTCCGTGCACTCCCTGATCCAACCAATGTTCCTTCGCATTGCCGTCGTGGCGCCACTCGCGCTGGCCGCCGTTCTCCCTGCCCAATTGAAGCCCGTGCCGTCGCCAATCTTGCAGGGCAAGCCGGTGGCCGTTGCCCCGGTCAAGGAACTGACCCCAGCAGAGCAAGCCGCCAAGCTCACCAAAGAGAAGGCGCTGCTCGAAAAGGAAATCAAGTACGCGACGCAGCGAGTGCTAGACGCCAAGCAACTGCTGGCGGTCAAGATGAGCCGCAAGAAGCCCAACTTCAGGTCGATCGATGCCGGCAAGCCCGCGAGCGCAAAGCCGCTCGCGCCCAAGCGCGTGCAACGCAAGTTCGCCCGCATCGGCTCGAAGGAAGAAATGGACTACGGCGGCCAGACCGTGATGATCAAGGTCAACGACCGCGCGATCTCACAGGCCAGCTACGACGGCGTCATGAACTACCTGCGCGAATCTGCAATCGGTGGCAACGAAGCGCTGCTCGCGCAACGCGTGCTGTATGACATGATCCGGATCGAGGCAATCGCCAGCCAATTCATCGAGAACGAAGGCGAGGTCAAGCTTTCGGAAAACCAAGAGAAGATCGCCAGCGGCAAGATGCCGCTAAAGCAAGCGGCCCGCGAGTTTGGCAGCGTGCAAGGTGCGACCAACGGCATGGTGATCGTCACCCGCAATTCGATCCACGGCCCTTACTTTGAGCACATCGCGTTCTCGACGCCGGCCGGCAAGATCTCGCGCCCGTTCCGCACAATGAACGGCTACGCGATGCTGATGGTCAAGGAGTTTGAGAAGGGCGCCAAGCCGCAACTCGACAAGGTCACCGCGCACGTCGTGCAGTTCGCCTACACGGCCGATCCGCAGACGATGTCGACGGCGCATTCCCAGGTAAACTTAGGCCAGACCACCGTGCTCGTTCGCGACCAAGAGGTCCTGAAGTTGATGCCCGCGCTGTTCAAGCGGCCGGCACCGCGCACGACGCCACGGCAACTGCTGACCAAGCAGATGTCCGACCTGATGAAGGAGTATAAGCTAGCTCTGCAGAGCAACCCCAAGAAGGCCGCCGCCCTCAACGTGCAGATCGAAGCGATCCGCGCGAAACTGACCGAAATGGTCCGCGCGACGCTCGACGCCCAAAGCACGTCGGACGCCACTGACAACGACGCAATCAAGAAGGCCAAGGTCGTACCAGTGAAGAAGGCCAAAGTCGTACCGGTGAAGAAGAAGAAGGGCGGCAAGTAAGCCCTCCATGGCAGCAATTCGTAAGAGTGGCGGCGTGGTACCGTTCTTCTGGCAGGGCAAGATTGTTGATCCACGCAACGACGAGTTTGCCGAACACCTGTCCTTGCAGCGCTTCCGCACCATTGAGAACGCGGCCAGCGAAGAGGTCTCGATTGGCTGGGTAACCCCAGCCGATCCGACCGGCGACAACTTCAGCCCCGAAGAGCTCGACGGCGGCATCGGCACCTGGCTGCGCTTTCGCATCGACAAGAAGTCGATGCCGATGAAGTGGCTGCAGATCCATCGCGACGCAGCCGAGAAGGCGCGCGGCAAGAAGCTGTCCGCCAAAGAACGGCGCGAACTGAAAGATGATCTGATGGATCAGCTGCTACCGCGCGTGTTGCCTACCATCACGCTCGTCGACGCGTTGCTGTTTGAGGAGCGCAAGACTGTGCTGCTGTTTGCGACCAGCAAGTCAGCGAAGGAAGCGTTCGGCAAGCTGTTCTTCGAGACCTTCTCGCTGCAACTCGAGCCGGCCGATCCACTGCAGAGTGGTCTGCGCTCGGACTTGAGTGAGGAGGACAAGCGCACCCTCGAACGCGTCAACCCAATCCGCTGGCCAAACACCGCGCTGGAGCAGGGCCAGTGGCGACCGGTTCCGGTTGCAGCTGCGGCACCGCCAAACACAGAAAGACCAGTCGAGCAGAACCCAGGCGAAGCACAATCGCCGCAACCACAAGCGTCGCCTGAGACGGCCACTGCCACAGAGTCGACGGAGCACGAAGCATGAGTCAGGCCAATCAAGGCGCCGAAACCCATGGGTTCCTCGGCGAGGAGTTTCTGACGTGGTTGTGGTTCAAGTGGGAGACCGATGGCGGGGAGTTCACTCTGAGCGGCGGCCGCATCGTCGGCATCGCCCTCGATGACTTCCTGTCGTTCGCCGCGCTGACCGAAGACGAAACCGAACAGACGCTGCGCCGTGGCCTGCCCACGCGCACAGCCGAGGCGCGCACTGCGCTGCGCCAGGGACATCGCCTGCGCAAGGCTCGCGTGCTGATCGCCGAAGGCGAACGGCAGTGGACGGCGACGATCGACGCCCCCACCCTGAGCCTGTCCGGAGTGAAGCTCCCCGATGACGCCGAAGAGTGCGAATCCGAAATGGATCGCACCGCCGACCGCGCCGCCAACTGGCTCGCCCTGCACGAGATCGTGCAAGCCCTCTACCGCCTCTTCTTGAAGGAACGGCTGCACGACGACTACCAATCGACGGGCGCGGAGAAGCAAGCGAACTGGATGGCCCTCTAGGGATGAGGCTGTAGGGCCGAGCTGCTGCTACTCCTTCTTTTTCGGCAGGCGCTCCATCGCAGAATTGTGGAGCTGGGCTAGCAGCTCTGCCGCATCGCGGAAACCACGCGGGCCGCGCCCACCGATCGGAACGATCTCTGGCGGCGCGTGGTGCGCATCGAGGCTACGGCCCGGGTCGTAGGTGCCGCGCGCTGTTTGCTGGTAGCTGCCGTGGTGATGATACGACCACTGCACCCCGTGGCCGCGCGTCGACTCGAGCCGCCACACGAGGTCCCATTGCGCGTGTTGCAGCGCGGTGCCGCCATCCGCCTCGAACTCGCGCACCTCAAACCTCAGTAGCGCATCCGCCCGCAAGGCGCGGCCGATGTCCGTGTCGGTTGCATTCAGCGCCAACTCCGAACCGCCCAGCAACTCGCGCGTAATGCCAGATGTCAGGACCCGGTAACCCCGCCGCCCCAACGCGCTGCTGAGCCCGGCAAACCACACTGCGCTTTCGGGAGGGACGGCGCCAATCGCGACGGGCCAGACCGCAACTACCTCCGGTACTACACCGGAGATTGGCAGTGGTTCGACGCCACCAATTCGGCAAGCGCCCAACGTTGTCGCCAGCAATGTCGCCAGCAATAACAGACACGGCAACCGCATCGACTCAGCGCCCTTGGGCCGCGATACGGGGAAGCTTCGCTTCGCGCTGAGCAGTCTGCCAGACGAACGTCGCCATGATCACCGCGGCCTGTTTGAGGTCATCGGCAACCGCGTGGTCCCAGTTGTCCATGCTCGAATGGTGCGTCATGGTGCTGTAGCTGACCGCATCCTGGATGAACTGGAAGCCCGGCACGCCAACGCCGTGGAATGCCTGGTGGTCTGTGCCCCCGGTGTTGTCCAACGTCAGCGTCGAGGCAGCGTGCACGTGAAATGGACGCAACCAAGGGCGGAAGACCTTCGCAACCTCTTGGTTGCCCTGCAGGTAAACGCCACGAATGCGGCCAGTGCCGTTGTCGAGATTGAAGTAGCCAGAGACGCGCGACGCCCCGGGCTTGTGGTCATCACGACTGCCGAGGTGCTGGCGCACGTAGGCGCGCGAACCGAGCAAGCCCTGTTCTTCGCCGCTCCAAAGGCACGCACGCACCGTGCGGCGCGGGCGAATGCCCTTCTTTTGGCAGTAGGTCGCGATCAAGCGCGCGGCCTCGATGACCACCGCGCTGCCAGCACCGTTGTCCGTTGCACCAGTGCCCGACTGCCAACTGTCGAGGTGCGCTCCCATCATGGCCAACTCGTCAGCCTTGTCCGAGCCTTTGAGATCCGCAACGACGTTGAAGTCACTCTCGTTCTCGACGTACTGCACGCGCAACTCGATCTCGGCCTGGACCCGAATGCCCTTCGCCAATACGCGGCACATGCGGTTGTAGTGCTCGACGGCAATCGTCATCTGAGGAATGACCACCGCCTCCGGGTCTCGCGCGCCCTTGCGTTCGCGGCGTGGGGTGTTGGGTGGATTGACCGCGCTGGCGCTAGTCGTGAATACGGTGCCATAGATGCCCTTCCGGCCGCGATCGATGATCACGAGTGGGCTCTTCTTTTGCACAATCGCCATCATCTGCGCGCGCTTCTGGAAGCCGGAACGGAAGCCGTCGCGACTGCGGGCACGACTGGCACGAGTATTGGAACCCATGGCTTCGACACGCTGTTGGTCGGCGAGTCTCAGCAAGCTGACTTCGTCGTGGCGCTTGCTCAAGCCATCGAATGGCTCGCGCACGTCGCGCATGGAATCGATCAGAACGATCTTACCGTTGAGATCGGCGGCCTTGAGTTGCTCAGCGGTCATCGCGGCGACGTGCACAATATCTGCCTTGACCCGACCGTTGACGCCCGACGACCACGCCTTGGCGTAGGCGATCACCGGCCACGCGTTTTGACCGACGACCGACATGCTGACGTGCTCGCAACGCCAACCGCGACCAAAGGGCCCCCACTCTTCGAGTTCGGCCGCCATCCTCAACTTGGTGAAGCGAGCCATCGACCAACGCTGCGCCTTACGCAGATTCGGCGAGCCAGTCAGGCGAGGTCCATAGACATCACACAGCCAACTCAGGTGCTCCATGACCTGCGAACGTTCCAGCCCCTCTTCGAGGAAGAACGCAACGGCTTCGGCATCAACCGAACCGTCCGCACCAGGGATACCAGGTGGCGCCTGTTGCGGCGCATCTTGTGCTAAGACAGCATGCGCTAGGACAACGGAAGCGAGAGAACTAACGACAAACGGCAGCATCGGGACGCGCATGGGACCTCCAATTGGGGAACCCACCTTTACGCGGTCGTTATCATCGCGACCAGTCAATCACGATGATCTATTTGTCCCGTCTGTCCTTCTTGCTGGTCGCGCTCGCGGTAGCCACCTCGATTTGCGCCCAGCAGTCCTTCGTTGACAGCATGAACAAGAGGTTTGCGGGCCGCTCACCTGCCGCTGGAGACATGCTGCCAGATGCTGAAGGCTGCCACGGCGACGGCTCGCCGTTCGCGTTGAAAGACACGCGCGGCAAGCTGACCGTGCTAGTCACCGGCTGCCTCACTTGAGTACCGTTCTTACGCAACGTCCCCGGTCTGGAGACGGTCTACCGCGACTTCCGAAGCAAAGGCGTCAACTTCGTCATCATCTACAAGTCGATCGTGCACCCCGGCACGAACGGCATCGTCGAGGCGTTCACGAAGCAAGAACGGCTCTTGCAGCTGGCAATGGCAAAGAAGCGACTCGGCACCACCGTGCCGATCGTCAGTGACTCGCTCGATGGCGCGATCGTCAGGGCACTGAAGTCCGCGCCCAACGCCGAGTTTGTCATCGACAAAGACGGCAAGATGATCCACCGCAAATTCTGGCATGATCCTGCCGCGCTGCGCACGTTCCTCGAAGAACGTTTCGGCAAAGTTGACAAGCCAACCCGCGTCGAAGACCTCGACATGAAGTTGGTCTTTCCAAAGCAAGGCGCGCCGCGCGGCCTCGTCAAGCCGCCCAAACTTCCAGGCCGTTTTTCCGCCCTGAAGACAACGCCTGAGTTGCCGAGCGACCAGGAAGCCAAAGAGGGCGCGACGCCGTTCTTCGCCAAGCTGCGCGCCGAGGGCACGCGCGGCGGCAACGGCAAGCTCTACCTCGGCTTCTACCTTGACCCCGTGTACCAGGTGCACTGGAACAACCCAGCCGGTGGCTTGTCGTTCTCGATCGAAGACCCCGAGGATCCGGATTTCGAACCGATCGTCGGGCAGACCCCAAAATACGAGCACGAGACAGACGTCGACCCACGCGAGTTCGTGATCGACTTCGATGCGGAGCGCGGGCAGAAGTTCCGTGTGACCGTGCGCTACACGATCTGCGACGACAACGGCAAGTTCTGCCTGCCCGTGGAGCAGCACTACTCCCTGGAGATGACCATGGACCGTGACGCTGGTCAGCGAGCCGGTGAGTGGATGCTGCGACTGGTCGGTGACCCGTTGTCGTACGACAGCAACGAGGATGGCTTTGCGTCGCGGGACGAACTTCCTAAGGAGCGTGCCCAGATCATCTTGCTGCACTACGACCGCAACCACGATGACCGGATCGACAAGCGGGAGGCGGCGCTGTTCTACGACATGATCCGCATGAAGCCGAGTGAGCCCGGAGCTCGTCGCACGCCGCCTCCACCCCGACGCGGCCGATAGTCGATAGCATGGGGGCCCCAGGCCCTTGACCACTACGGTCCGAATCGCCACAGTCCCAATCGTGCAGCGCATTACCAACACGCACCAGCTGACCAACGTTCCGCGGCGACTGCTGCTGTGGCTGTGTGGCCTGCTGGCTATCGCGCTGACGATGTCGCACCACTGGGTCATCTGCACGCATGATGACGGGGATGCGCACCTTGAGATCAACCACGCGCAAGGCGATCCTCATCAGCATGTCGCATGCGACTGTCATCGCGAAGATGACGGCGAGCGCGATTGTGACGGTGAGCACCCAGAGACCCCGCACGACAGTGAGACCCCGCACGACAGTGGGAACCCCCACGACACCTGCAGCCACATCGACCTGCTGGTAGAAGTCGGTCCCGAGCAAGAGCCCGACTCGCTTGAGCTGCCGCTATTGCTCGCCTTTGAGTTGCCGAGCAACTCCAGGGTCACACCCTTGGGCACCGCGACCAAGCACTCACTGCCGCCACCGGCAACTGGACCCCCTCGACCTCGAAGATTCCTCGCGGTTCATGCAACTCAGGTCCTGCTGATCTAAGTCGACTGGTTCGTCGTTGCGCCTCCGTGCGCTCCGCGCGGCGCCTATGGGCGTTGCTGTAGCGAACACCAGTCGACTTGTTCATGTACTTCCGAATCAGCTACCTGTCTTTGGCAATCGTCAGCCTTGTGGGCTGCCACTCGTACACGCCAATGCCCGTCGATCTCGACGAGCATCTCGCCGCGTTCCAGCACCGCACGCCGTCAACTTCTCCCGAAGGTGGCCTGCCGCGCGCCGATGCCCGAGAGATGGCGAAGATGTTCCATCCGGATGCACGCCTCGCCAGGCGGCGCGCCGGGGTGGCCACGGCCCAGCGCGATCACGCCGGCGCCTGGGCCGACCCGCAACTGCAAGGCAATCTGCAGCGCATCCTGGAGAGCGTGCCCTACCAATGGATCACGAGCGCGCAGCTTGGCTTCACCTTGCCGATCAACGGCCGCCTGCAGAAGCAGCGTGATCTCGCCGACCGACGCCGCGATGTCGCACTCGTGGCAGCTTGGGCTATCGAGCAACGCGTGGCCAACGACCTGGACGCGGCGTGGGCTGCCTGGACCGCGGCGAGCAAGCGCTCGGTCGTATTCGCCGCGACCTGCGACAGCCTTGAACAACTCGAACTGGTTGCCAACGCGCTGGTCGATGCCGGCAGCTTGAGCAAACCCGGTGCTCGGGTATTCACCCTCGAACGCAGCCAAAAGCAGGCAGCACAGGCGATGGCGCTGGCGACCGTGCAAGCCACCCGGCTCGAAGTACTGCGCCGTATCGGGTTGCACCCGGGTGCCAAGCTGGACCTGCAGGCGGACCTTGAGGTGAAGCCGTTCGTTGCCGAGGCATCGGCCAGGCGAACCGCCATACGCAACAGCCCACGGTTGTTGCTCGAGCAGAACGAGTACGCAGCAGCCGAAGCCAACCTGTTGCTACAAGTCCGCAAGCAATGGCCGGACCTGCAACTTGCCCCCGGCTGGCAGGAAGAAGAAGGCCAGCCTCGCGCCTCACTCGGCTTCAACCTCAACCTGCCGATCTTCACCGGCAACGATCCGGCGATTGCCAAGGCGAATGCCGATCGAGAACTTGCAGCGGCTGGCCTGCGCGTAGCGCTCGAGCAACTGACTCAGGAACTCGCGATCGCCGAGGTGCGTCGCACCGCGGCGAATGATCAAGCCGACCGCTTTGCCGAACTACTGGTGATCGCAAAACAGCAGGTCGAAGACGGGCGGCAGCTCGCTGCAGCCGGACAACTCGACCCCATGCTGATCCTCGATGCCTTGCTGCGAGTGCACAACGTGCAAATAACGGCGATCGGTGCCGACGAAGCAGCTGCGCTTGCCGCAATCACGATCAACACCTTGCTGACAGACCCACAATCCCAAGCACCCGCAATGAGTGCTGGAGAAGAACGATGAACCGCGACAACGAACTGCGATCCCTCTCGGCCCTCTTGTGGGGTGTGCTGGCGTGCATCTTCCTGTCATCCTGCGGCTCGCCCGACCAGAGCAACACCGGTGGCAGTGCCGCACAGGATCCCCCACCAAGCAATCGCATCGACATTCCGCAAGCGGTGCGGCAAAACCTCGGCATTGAGTTCATCAAGGTCGAGCGCCGCCAGATCACTTCGACCCTACGCCTGCCTGGGCGAATCGAGTTGCTGCCATCAGCCACGCAGCACTATCGTGCGCCGCTCGGGGGCCGCATATCGCTCAACGTCGAGCCCCTGCAGAAGGTCAAGCCCGGCGATCTGCTCTACACGATCGACTCGCACGAGTGGCGCGCACTGCAACGAGAGCTCGGCAGCGTCACGAATAAGCTGACCGTCACCGAAGCGCGGCTCGATGGGATGAGTCCGCTGGCTCGCGCGTGCGCAGCGCACGAGTCCAGCCTTCGCGATGCGCTCAAGGTCTCGGCAGACTACGTCGAGAGCCTCGAACGCGCCCAGGCAAGCGTTGGAGGCCAAGGCGCCAAACTCGCCACGGCCCGCGTCGACCAGTCGCGGTTGTCGGCGCAGATCGCCGAGGCATCCGAGAAGCACACCGAAACGCAGACGCGCATCACGGAATTGACCGCCATGCTCGCGTCGCAACGCGAACAGATCGACTTGTTGTTGTCGGGAGCAGCCGCGACCATCGGCATCGACAAGGCAAGACTTGCAGCTACGGAATCGGGTAAAGCAGGATGGCGCACGCTGGCAACCATCGAGGTGCGCGCAGCACAAACTGGCGTGGTCAACGAGATCGCCGTCGCCAACGGCAATCTTGTTGAGGCCTATGGCGCAGTGGTAACAACGGTCGAACCGGGCCGCGTGCGCTGCCATGCGCGCGTGCTGCAGAGCGACATCGATTCGCTCCGCGACGGCCTGCAGGCCACGATCGTGCCGGTCGGCGCAGTCAATCCGCAACACCGCGTCGCCGCCACCGTACAGATCGGCCCAACCGGCAATCCAAACACGCGCACATTCGACGTGTTCGTAACGCCAACCGACAAAGATCTGCGTTTCGTGCGGCCCGGCCTCGCGGTGTTCGTCGAGATCATCACGAAGACCTCGGGGGCCAGCGAGCTGGCGATCCCAAAGTCGTGCGTGCTACCCGACGGGCTGGATCGCGTGTTCTTCCGCCGTGACCCGAACAACCAGGATCTGGTCATTCGCATCGTCGGTGACTTCGGCCAGGACGACGGCAAGTGGGTTGAGGTCATGAGCGGCATCACGGACGGCGACGAGATCGTTGCCGCGGGCGCGTTCGAACTCGTGCTCGCCAGCTCGAACCAAGTTCCAAAGGGCGGCCACTTCCACGCGGATGGCACCTGGCACGCTGGCAAGGACAACGAATAGTGTTTCGCAGCCTGATTCGATTCTCGCTAGCGCGACCATTCGTGGTCGTTGCCATGTCGGTACTGATCATCGCCACCGGCGCTTACCTGGTGCCGCACATGCCTGTCGATGTGTTCCCCGAGCTCAATGCACCGACGGTGGTCGTGCTGACCGAGAGCCCCGGCCTCGCCGCGGACGAAGTCGAGCAGAACGTCACCCTACCATTGGAAACTTCGGTTCGCGGCCTGCCAGGGGTGCGACGCGTGCGCAGTGCGAGCGCCATCGGTTTGTCCTTGGTGTGGGTCGAGTTCGAATGGGATCAGGACATCTACCGAGCGCGCACGCTCGTCAACGAGAAGCTAACAGCTATCCGCGAATTGCTGCCTCCGGGCGTGCACTCGGAGATCACCCCGATCACGTCGATCACGGGCGAGATCATGTTGCTGTCGGTCGCGTCACCGGACGAGACCAACACACCAATGGAACTGCGCAGCTACGCGGAATTCGACCTGCGCAACCAGTTGATGGCCGTGCCTGGTGTCGCGCAGGTCGTACCGATCGGCGGCGAACTCGCCGAGTACCAGGTGCACGTTCGCCAAGACGATTTGCAACTCTACGGCCTGTCGTTGGCAGACGTCGTCGCCGCCGCCAAGCGTTCGCACACAACGGCAGGTGCTGGCTACCTCACCAACGTCAATGGTTTCGAGATCCCCATTCGCCAAAGCGGGCGCGTGCGTTCGGTCGAGGACATTCGCGGCACGGTCCTGAAGCAAGTCGATGGTCATACAGTGACGATCGGCCACGTCGCCGAGGTGCAGTTAGGCGCAACTCCGCCGCGCGGCACCGCTGCCGAAGGTGGCGGCAGTGCCGTCGTGTTGGCGGTGCAGAAGTCGCCAGGCACCAACACGCTGGCGCTGACGGACGCGATTGATGCCCAGCTGCTCGAGGCCAAGAAGACCATGCCTGCTGGCATGACGATCAACCCACACGTCATGCGGCAGGCGGACTTCATCCGCATCTCGATCAAGAACCTGCTATCCGTACTACTCGATGCTGCGATCTTCGTGGCCATCATCCTGATCTTGTTCCTGCTCGATGTGCGCACGACACTGATCACGCTGACAGCATTGCCGCTCAGCCTCGCGGTCGCATTCGTCGTCTTGTGGGCTGCAGGCCTGTCAATCAACGTGATGACACTCGGCGGTCTCGCGGTTGCGATCGGCGAACTGGTTGACGACGCGATCATCGACGTCGAGAACGTCTTCCGCAGGTTGCGTGAGAACGCCGGCCTGCCGGTTGACGAACGTCGGCCAGTGGTGTCGGTCGTGTTTGACGCCAGCAACGAAATCCGCAGCTCGGTGGTCTTCGCGACCGCCATCATCGTGATGGTGTTCGTGCCGCTGCTGTTCCTACAAGGACTCGAAGGCCGCTTCTTCCGGCCGTTAGGCATCGCCTACATCGTCGCAACGCTGGCCTCCCTGGTTACGGCGCTGACCGTGACGCCAGTCATGTGTCGCTACCTTCTGGGCAATGTCAAAGCTGGCGGAGCCCATCAAGACGGCTTCCTGGTGCGCTGGATCAAGGCGCGCTACCGGCCGACTCTGCAGTGGGCTATGCGCCGCGGCCGCTCGTTGCTCGCGGTATCCGCACTGCTGACGGTTTTATCGCTCAGTCTCGCCTCGACGTTCGGATCCAGCTTCCTACCAACCTTCAATGAAGGCACGTTCACCGTGTTCTTGATGGCGCCACCGGGAACGTCGCTCGAAGAGAGCAACCGCATGGCGATCGGCGTCGAGAAACAGATGACGATGTTGCCCGGGGTGCGTGCGGTCGTTCGGCGCACGGGACGTGCCGAGCGCGATGAACACGCCGAACCAGTCAGCAGTTCGGAGATCGAAGTATCTGTGCTGCCTGGTCACGATCGCTCCGAAGTGCGGCGCGCCATCGATGGGGTCCTGGCGAGCGTGCCAGGCATCAGCACAAGCGTTGGGCAACCGATTGAGCACCGCCTGTCACACGTTCTGTCGGGCACGCCGGCCGCGATCGCCGTCATCGCCAAGGGCGACGACCTCGCAGTACTGCGCAATTTGGCCAAACGCCTCGAGAGCGCCTTGGGCGACGTGCCCGGCACGCGCGACGTCAACGCCAACCGCGAGGTGATGATCACGTCGTTGCCGATCCGCTACGACCAGCAAGCACTCGCGGCAGCAGGATTGTCGCCAGCCGACGCCGCCGAGCAAGTGCAGACGGCACTCGCTGGCGCGCACATCACCGACGTACTCGATGGCCAAAAGAGGCTCGCACTAACCGTTCGCTTGCACCCCGACGAACGCCGGGATCTCAAGAGCGTCGGACGCCTGATCCTGCGCGGCATGAACGGTGCCATGGTGCGACTGCGCGACGTCGCCGACATCTCGCTGGAGCGATCCTCCAACCTGATCGCGCGTGAAGACGGTCGCCGCAAAGCCGTGATCTCGTGCAACGTTGCCGATGGCTACAACCTCGGCCAAGTCGCCGAAGCCGTGCGGATCGTAGCCGAACCCATTGTCACCGAAGCCGGTTGCTCTCTTTCGGTCGGCGGCCAGTTCGAAGCCCAGCAGTCGGCTAGCCGCACCATTCTGGTGATGGGTGCATTCGTCATCATGATCATGCTGATGCTCGTGCACGCCGCCATCGGATCGCTGCGCGCATCGATCCTGGTGATGGTCAACTTGCCGCTGTCGCTGATCGGCGGCATCCTGGCGATCTACGTGACCGAAGGGCCAGGCGTGATTACCAACACCCTCGCACTGACTGGCATCAGCGGCGAACGCTACGAGGCTCCGGTCATCTCGATCGCGAGCATGGTCGGGTTCATCACCCTATTCGGCATCGCGGTGCGCAACGGCATCCTGCTGGTGCGCCACTACTTCGACCTGCTGGCCGAAGGACGTTCGCTCGAAGAAACCGTAATAGACGGGTCGCTCGGGCGACTGGTGCCCATCCTGATGACGGCGCTAACCGCCGCGCTTGGCTTACTCCCGATCGTGTTCGCCGCTGGCCAACCCGGCAGCGAGATCCTGGCGCCACTGTCGGTCGTCGTGCTTGGCGGCCTGCTGTCGTCAACATTCCTGAATCTGGTGGTTGTTCCGGCCGGGTTCTATCTACTCTTCCGTAACCGGCCTCTGCCGACACCTTCCGAACCCCTCGAAGCACTCGAATGATCAAGCAAGTACTGCTGTCCCTCCCCCTCCTGATGATAGTTGCCTGCAGCGCCAAGGAACCGGAGAACACTCCCGACAACCAACCAGCAAACAACGAGACCGACAATGGCTCGG